>JAYRJZ010000102.1:0-19557 GCA_041906015.1 Roseomonas sp. | reverse complement strand
CCGCCAGGTGGCTGGGCCACCTGGACCGCAATCTGTTGGTACTGGGCGCAACGACCGGAAGATCCCCGCCGAGCGCGCATCGTGCGCAAGAGCGAACTTCGGCGTCATTCTGCCTGCGCCGCGCAGCACCAGATCGAGGTTTCCAAAGGCCTTTCGGCCTTTGGTGGGGTGGTTTGGAGGGGCAACGCCCCTCCAACTTCCTCGGCTCAGGCGACCTTCGTCTGCCCTTCCATCCAGCGCCAGTACATCTCCCGCGCCTGCGTCGCGAAGCGACCGATCTGCATGTCGCGCCCATTGTAGCGCGTGCAAGGCTGCACCTTCGCGTAGTTGCCGGTCGAGAAGATCTCATCCGCCGCGTCGAGTTCCGGCGCCTTCACCGTGCGCTCCTCGACGGTCACGCCCGCGTCCTTGAACAGCCCGATGACGCGCTGCCGCGTGATGCCGTTGAGGAAGGTATGGTTCACCGCCGGCGTAATGACCTTGCCGTCCTTGGCGAACCAGATGTTGGCGGAGGCGAATTCCGCGATGTGCCCCATCGCGTCGCACATCACGGCATTGTCCGCCCCCTGCGTCGCCGCGAAGGCCGAGGCGCGCGCGCCGTTCGGATAAAGGCAGGCGGCCTTGGCGTCGGTCGGCGCCATTTCGGGCGTCGGGCGGCGGAAGGGTGCCATCACCGCCGAAAAGCCGCCCCACTTCGGCAGCGGGCTGTCGTAGATCGACAGGATGAAGTCCGTGCTGTCCGGATCGGGCCGCGCCGCGCCGAGGCCCTTGCGGATGAAGAACATCGGCCGGACGTAGAGCTCCGCATCGGGACCCATGCGGCGGATGCCCTCGCGGCACAGCGCCTCGATCTCGGCGGCCGTCTTGGTCGGCTTCATCAGCATCGCACGGGCCGAGGCGATGGCCCGCGCGCAGTGGCGGTCGAGATCAGGCGCCCAACCCTTGATGGCGCGCGCCCCGTCGAAGATGACCGAACCCAACCAGAAGGCGTGATCCATCGGGCCGAGGATCTTCGGTTCCTCGGTCATCCATGTGCCATCATACCAGAAGACGCCGGCCATCTCTTCCTCCAGCCCAGACAAGGGAAGAGGATGTGCCACGAAAACAGGCACCCGGAGAAGGGCCTGCCAGGAGGAAACATGCCCGGAGCACATCTTGACCCGCGCGAGACGCGCAGCGCCGATGCGCGAACTGCGGAACTGGCCGCGCGGCTGCCGGCGGTGGTGGCCGCCGCATCACGCGCGCCGGCCGGGGCGGCACGGCTGGCGGGCATCGACCCGGCGTTGGTCACGGACCGGGCGGCGCTGGCGCGCATTCCCGTGCTGCGCAAAGCCGACCTGCCCGCGGCGCAGAAGGCCGATCCGCCGTTCGGGGGGCATGTCGCGCCGCCGCCGGGGTCCTTTGCGCGGCTCTTCACCTCGCCGGGACCGATCTTCGAGGGCGAGGCCCGCCGGCCCGACCCCTGGCACATGGCGCGCGCCTTCTTCGCCGCCGGCTTCCGGGCAGGGGATGTCGCGCTCAACACCTTCTCCTACCACCTCACCCCGGGCGGCTGGATGATGGATCATGGGCTGCAGGCCCTGGGTTGCGCCGTGATCCCGGCGGGGCCGGGCAATACCGAGACGCAGATCGAGCTGATCGGCGCCTTCCGCCCGGTCGGCTATGTCGGCACGCCGGACTTCCTGAAGATCCTGCTCGACACCGCGGCGGCGCAGGGGCGCGATGCCGCGTCGATCCGCCGGGCGCTGGTCTCAGGCGCGGCCTTTCCCCCGTCGCTTCAGGCGGAATTCGCCGCGCGCGGCATCGCGGCGTTCCAGATGTACGGCACCGCCGATCTCGGCTGCGTCGCCTATGAAACGCCGGCGCGCGAGGGCCTGGTCGTGGCCGAGGAGGTGATCGTCGAGATCGTCCGCCCCGGCACCGGCGACCCGGTGCCCGATGGCGAGATCGGCGAGGTCGTCGTGACCGTGCTCGATGAGGAACACCCGCTGCTGCGCCTGGCGCTGGGGGATCTCTCGGCGGTGCTGCCGGGCGTGTCGCCCTGCGGGCGGACCAATACGCGCATCGTCGGCTGGCGCGGCCGGGCGGACCAGACCGCGAAGGTGAAGGGCATGTTCGTCCGCCCCGAACAGGTGGCGGAGATCGCGCGCCGCCATCCGGAGGTCGGCCGCCTGCGCCTCGTCGTCACGCGCATCGGTGAGCAGGACGCGATGATGCTGCGCGCGGAGGCCACGGAGGACGGTCTCGCGGATGCACTCGCGGCCTCGCTGCAGGCGGTGACGCGACTACGCGGCGCGGTGGAGATCGTCCCGCGCGGCAGCCTGCCGAATGACGGAAAAGTCATCGCCGATGAACGTCCGATCGGCTGATCCCCTCCCGCGTTGACCGTCGCGCCCCGCACGCCCTAGCGTCCCTGCAACGACAAGCGGGAGGAAGCACGATGACCGTGCATTTCTGCGTCCATGACGAAGGCGATTCCGTCGGCGTCGTGGTCGTCGAGGGGATCAAGGCCGGCCAGACGCTGAATGGCTGGATCATGGACCAGGACCGGATGATCGAATTCCCGGCCCGGTCCGACATCCCCATCGGCCACAAGGTCGCGATCCGCGACATCGCGACAGGCGACACTATCATCAAATACGGCGTCGATATCGGCCGCGCCGTCGCCGCGATCGGCGCGGGCGAGCACCTGCACGTCCACAACGTCAAGACGAAGCGGTGGTGATCCCATGGGCATGAACCTCAAGACCGCCACCTTCGACGGCTGGCGCCGCGAGAATGGCCGGATGGGCGTGCGCAACCACGTCCTGATCCTGCCGGTGGACGACATCTCCAACGCTGCGGCCGAGGGCGTCGCACGCAACATCCAGGGCTGCATCGCCATCCCGCACGCCTATGGGCGGCTGCAATTCGGCGCGGATCTCGACCTGCATTTCCGCACCATCATCGGCACCGGCTGCAATCCGAACGTGGCGGCGGTGGTCGTCATCGGCATCGAGCTCGGTTGGGCCGGCAAGGTCGCGGAAGGCATCGCGAAGACCGGCAAGCCGGTCGAATTCTTCGCCATCGAGCAGAATGGCGACATCCAGACCATCGCGAATGCCTCGCGCGCCGCCTATCGCATGGTCAAGCACGCGACATCGCTGAAGAAGACCAGGGCGCCGCTGGTCGATCTCTGGGTCTCGACCAAATGCGGCGAGAGCGACACCACCTCCGGCCTCGGCTCCTGCCCCACCGTCGGCGATTCCTTCGACAAGCTGTGGGAGAACGGCAACACGCTGGTCTTCGGCGAGACGACGGAGCTGACCGGCGGCGAGCATCTGGTGAAGGCGCGCTGCCGCACGCCCGAGATCGCCGCGCAGTTCCAGGCGATGTTCGACCGCTACCAGCGCGTGGTCGATGCCAACAAGACGAACGACCTGTCGGAATCCCAACCGACCAAGGGCAATATCGAAGGCGGGCTGACGACGATCGAGGAGAAGGCGCTCGGCAACATCACGAAGATCGGCAAGAAGTGCACGGTGGACGGCGTGCTCGACAAGGCCGAGGAGCCGACGCATCCGGGCCTGTGGTTCATGGACTCGTCCTCCGCCGCGGCAGAGATGGTCACGCTCTGCGCGGCCTCGGGCTTCACGGTGCACACCTTCCCCACTGGGCAGGGCAATGTCGTCGGCAACCCGATCCTGCCGGTCATCAAGCTGACCGCGAACCCGCGCACGCAACGCACCATGTCGGAGCACATCGACGTGGACGTGACGGGCCTGCTGCAACGTCGCATGACGATGGATGAAGCAGGCGAGGCGCTGCTCGACTGCATCATCCGCACGGCGGATGGCCAGCACACCGCGGCAGAGATCCTCGGCCATCGCGAGTTCAGCCTGACGCGACTCTACGAAAGCGCCTGAGCCGCGCGATCCTTGTCGTTTTCATGCTTTGTGCGGGTCGATCGCCGCGCCCTCTTGCCATCGCAAGCTAGGCGCGGCATCCGCAGACGCCGAAGATCGATACAGGGCGGCGCAACGCGTGACTCATCTGTCGTTGGAGCAAGCGGGCGAACTCGCCCGTACGGCGCTGCGCCGTGCGGGCGCGGACGATGCGATGGCCGAGGCCACCGCGCGGGCGCTGCTTGCTGCCGAGGCCGCCGGCCAGGCCGGGCATGGCCTGTCTCGCGTGCCGCAATACGCCACCTTCCTGCGCAACGGGCGCGCCGATGGCACGGCGACGCCGCGCATCGTCAACGAACGTGGCGGCGCGGTGCTGATCGATGCACGGCACGGCCTCGCCTATCCGGCCCTCGCGCGCGCCGAGTCCGAAGCCGCCTGGCGTGCCCGCGCCCATGGTGTCGCCATCGCCGGCATCACCAATTCCCATCATTCGGGCGCGATGGGACTGCCGGTGGCGCGGCTCGCCGCGCAGGGGCTGGTCGCGCTCGCCTTCACCAATTCACCGGCGGCGATGCCGGTGCCGGGCGGCCGTCAGCCGCTGATGGGCACCAACCCCATCGCCGCCGCCTTCCCGCGCCGCGATGCGCCGCCGCTCGTCATCGACCTCGCCCTGTCCGAGGTCGCGCGCGGCAAGATCATGGTCGCGGCGAAGGAAGGCCGCAGCATTCCCGAAGGCTGGGCGCTCGATGCCGAAGGTCGCCCGACCACCGACCCTAACGCCGCGCTGTCGGGCGCCATGCTCGCGATGGGCGGCACCAAGGGCGCGCTGCTGGCGATGGTGGTCGAGCTGCTCTGCGTCGCCCTCACCGGCGCGGCCTTCGGCTTCGAGGCGGATTCCTTCTTCGTTGACGAAGGCAACCGTCCCCGGCTGGGGCACGCGCTGCTCGCGGTCGATCCCGGCGCGCTGGCGGGCGCCGATGCCTTCGCATCGCGCATCGAGGCCTTCATCGCCGCGATGCAGGCCGAGGACGGCGTGCGGCTGCCCGGCAGCCGCCGCGATGCCCGCGCCGCCCGCGCCGCCACCGAGGGCATCGACATCCCCGAGGCCCTCCACCAGCGCCTCCAGGCCCTCGCCCTCGCGTGACGACACGCCCCGAACTCGACAGGCATTGCGGGACCGCCGCCGTGGCGGCGCTCTTCGCGCGCCGTCCGCAGGATGTGATGCGCCTGTTCCACAGCGCCGAGCGCCGGCGGGAGGCCGGCCCGCACTGTGCCGTGCTCGCCCGCCTGCGCCGGCCCTATCGGGAGGTCCCGGCGGCGGAACTCGCCCGCATCGCCGGCACGCAGCACCACCACGGCCTGGTCGCGCTGGCCCTGCCACGCCCGTTGCCGGCCCTCGATGCCCAGCACCTGCCCGAGGCGATCCTGGGCAGCCGCGTGACCCCGGTGCTGGACGGCATCGGCAATCCGCACAATCTCGGCGCCATCGCGCGCTCCGCCGCGTTCTTCGGCTGCCGTGCCATGGTGCTCTCCGGCGACCCGCGCCAGGCGGGCCTGTCGGATGCGGCCTTCCGCACCTCGGAAGGCGGGCTCGAAGCGCTTGAGGTTTATCGCGCCGAACCCCTGCCGGCGGTGTTGCGTGCCCTGGCGCCGCGCGTGCTGACCGTGGCGGCGGTGCCGCGCGGCGGCCTCCCGCCCGAGGCGATCCCGCGCAACGCCCCCATCGCCCTGGTGCTGGGCAATGAGGAAGCCGGCCTCGCCCAGCCCAGCCTCGCCGCCTGCGCCGCCCGGGTGACGTTGCCGCCCGGCGGGCCGGTCGAGAGCCTCAATGTCTCGGTCGCAGCCGCGGTGCTGATCCACCTCCTCCGCATCGGCTGACACGGCCGCGACGGACGGCCCACCGCCCGTCCGAGCATTCGGTTCCGCGCGTCATTCATGTGACAAAGCGTAGGAGGCTCTTGCGGTGCGTCATGCTATCGGTCCAATCGACATGATGGACCGAAGCCCGGACGACGCGACCGCGCGGATCGAAGCGCAGGATGAAGGCGGGCGCCGCGTGCTGCGCGCCTCCGGCCGCATCGACATCGAAACGGCAGGGCGCCTCTGGCCCGAAGCGACGAAGCTCGCCGCCGGCGAGCCCGTCGCCGCCTTCGACCTGAGCGGCGTGACGGCGATCGATTCAGCCGGCGCGGTGCTGCTGCTCACCGCTGCCCCCCAGGCCGAACTCCGCGGCGCACCGGAACAGGCCGCGGCCGTGCTGGAACGCACGCGCCGGGCGCTCGGCACCGCCCCGGCCGCGACCCCGCCCCAGCCCTGGCGCCCCATCACGGCCATCGGCCGCCGCACCGTGGGCGCGGCGCGCGATGCCCTGGCCGGCATCGCCTTCATGGGCGAGGCGGTGGTCACGACCCTGCGTGTACTCACGAAGCCGCGACTGCTGCGCGTGTCGGATGTGCTGCGCCACCTCGACGAGGTGGGCACGCGCGCCTTTCCGCTGACCCTGCTGCTGGGCTTCCTGATCGGCGTGATCCTCGCCTACCAGTCCTCCATCCCGCTGCGGCGTTTCGGCGCCGAGGTCTTCGTGCCCAACCTGGTCGGCATTTCCCTGCTGCGCGAACTCGGCCCGCTGCTGGCGGGCGTGGTGCTGGCGGGACGTACCGGATCCGCCTTCGCCGCCGAGCTCGGCACCATGACGGTGAATGAGGAAGTGGACGCGCTGAAGATCATGGGCGTCGACGCGACCGCCATGCTGGTCCTGCCGCGGCTCGTGGCCGCGACGCTCGCCATGCCCGTGCTCGCGCTGCTGATGAATGTCGCAGGGCTTGCGGGCATGACGCTGATCATGGGCACGCTCGGCTATCCCTGGGCCTCGGTGCAGAACCAGCTCCAGCAATGGCTGTCGCTGCAGGATCTCTTCGGCGGGCTGTTCAAGGCGGCCTGCTTCGGCCTGGTCATCGCGGGCATCGGCTGCCGCGCAGGGCTTTCGGCCGGGCGCGGGCCGCGCGCGGTGGGCGATGCAGCGACCGCGGCGGTGGTGGGCGGCATCGTCGCCATCGTCGCGATGGATGGCGTCTTCGCCGTGCTGTTCTTCCGAATGGGCATCTGATCTTGGCCAAGGAACCTGTCATCAAGGCTGAGAACCTCGCCGTGCGCTTCGGCAACCGGACCATCTTCAAGGACGTTTCCTTCGAGGTCCGGCGCGGCGAGATCTTCGTGATCCTCGGCGGGTCGGGCTGCGGCAAGTCCACGCTGCTCAAGGCCCTGATCGGCCTCGTTCCGCTCGCGGCCGGCCATGCCTGGCTGCTGGGCGAGGAGATCGCCACGGAGGACGACACCACCCGCCGGGCCCTGTTGCGCCGCATCGGCGTGATGTGGCAGTCCGGCGCGCTGTTCGGGAGCATGACCCTGGCGGAGAATGTCGAACTGCCGCTCGAGGAGCATACCGACCTGCCGCGCACCGCGCGCGAGGCCGTTGCGCGGGCGAAGCTCGGCCTGGTCGGTCTCGCCGACGCGGCGCAGCGCCTGCCGGCGGAGATCTCGGGCGGCATGGCCAAGCGCGCGGGCATCGCACGCGCCATGGCGCTCGACCCGCCGCTGCTGTTTCTCGACGAGCCCTCGGCGGGGCTCGATCCCATCACCTCGGCGGGGCTCGACAAGCTGATCAAGGATATCGCGCGCGACACCGGCACGACCTTCGTGGTGGTAACGCATGAACTGCAGTCCATCCTCGCCATCGGCGACCGCTGCATCATGCTGGACAAGGACGCCCAGGGCATGATTGCCGAGGGCGACCCGCGAAAGCTGAAGGCGGAAAGCACGCATCCCACGGTGCGCGCATTCTTCCGGCGGGAGGCGGCCTGACCATGGCGAACTCGGGACGCAGCCTCTACCTGCGCGTGGGCATCCTCGTCGTGGCGGGCATCGCGCTCGCCATCGGTTTCATCCTGTTCCTCACCTCCGGCAGCTTCGGCCGGCGACAGGTGATCTATGAGACCTATGTCCGCGAATCCGTCGCCGGCCTCGATGTCGGCGCATCGGTGCGTTTCCGCGGCGTGCAGGTCGGGCGGGTGACCGAACTCGGCCTCGCCTCCGTCATCTATGGCGATTCCGACACGGGGGCGGAAGGCAGCGCCGGCCGGCTGGTGGTGGTCCGCTTCGCGCTCGACCCCGCGCGCTATGGCGACACGCCGGTCGAACAGGCGGTGGAGGCAGGGCTGCGCGTGCGCATCGCGAGCACGGGCGTGACCGGCGTCTCCTACCTCGAAGCCGATTTCGTCGATCCCCAGCGCTTCCCGCCGACCCGCGTGCCCTGGCGACCGGCCTTCCCCTATGTCCCGTCGATCCCGTCGACCATCACCCAGGTGACGACGGCGGCCGAACGGCTGATGACACGGCTGTCGAATGTGGACATCGACGCGCTGTTCACCGCCGCCACCGAGCTCTTCCAAGGGTTGCGCGACCAGGTCGGCAGCCAGGGCGACCTCGGCATCACGTTGCGTGAGGCGGCGGCGACGATGACCACGCTGCGCGAGACGATCCAGGGCGCCGAACTTGCGGAGACCGTGCGCCAGATCCGGGAAGCCGCGGCCCGCGTCGGCGGTGCCGGCGAGGCGGCGCAGACCCTGCTGCAGGGCCCCGAGGTCGCCGAGACGGCACGCAATATCGGGCAGGCGGCGAACGATCTGCGCGTCGCCCTCGCCCGTCTGCCGGCGGTGCTCCAGACGCTCGAGGCCACGCTGCGCACCATCCGCGGCACCACCGGCGACGCACAGGCCGATCTCGGCCCGCTGTTGCGCGACCTGCGCGCCACCGTCTCCTCCCTGCGCGACACGGCCGAGCAGCTCCGCCGCAGCCCGTCGCAATCGCTGTTCGGCCAGCCGCCGCCACCGCCAAGGGACCGCCGCTGAATGACCGCTCGCCGCCTGATGCTACTCGCCCCCGCCGCGCTCGCCGCGTGTTCGGTGCTGCCGGACCGGCCCTATGTCGAGACGCAGCGCTTCCCCCTGGAGCCGCGCCGCACCGGCGCGCCGGTCACGGGGCGCGGGCGGCGGACGCTGCTGCTGCGCACGCTCTCCGCCGGGGCGGGGCTCGACACGCGGAACCTGCGCGTACTGCGCCCGGATGGGACGGTGCAGGTCGACTTCTATGCCGAATGGGCCGCCCTGCCAGCCGAAGGCGCGGAACAGGCGCTGCGCCGCTGGCTGATCGAGTCGCGGCTCTTCTCGGCCGTCCTCGCGCCCGGCAGCCGGCTCACGCCCGACTTCATCCTGGAAGGCGAGTTGAGCACGCTGATCGCGATCCAGGCGCAGGGAATCGCGCGGGCGGAACTGACGCTGCTGCTGATCGACGAACGCAACGGCAGCCGGCTGGTCGGGCAGCTCGTCAGCGAGGGCACCGCGCCCCTGCCCGGTGGCACCGCGCCGCCAACCGCCGAGCAGGCGGCAACAGCGATGGTGGCGGCGCTTGGCAATGCCTTCGCCTCGCTGGAACGGGCCCTGCAGCGCTACGCCTGAACCGCTTCGCAGCCTGTGATCCAGCGCGGTTGGCGCTGCCCCTGGGCTCGGCTAGCCTCCGGCACGGAATGAACGGGCGCTACGCACGCCCCTTGGGAAGGAGAGCCCGCATGCTGTTCCGACGCCTGGCCATCGCCGCGGTGGCCCTTGCCGCCGCCACCGGCCTCGCCCCTGCCGCCATGGCCCAGACCGGCGATCCGTCCTTCAACCTGGTGAACCGCGGCAGCCGGGTGATCTACGAGGCCTATGCCTCACCTTCCTCGGACAGCAACTGGGGACCGGACCGGCTGGGCCAGAACGTGATCCCCGCCGGACGCAGCTTCGTCATCCGCCTGCCGCAGGGCGAATGCATCTATGACGTGCGCGTCGTCTACGACCGGCAGGGCGGCCCGGCCGAAGAACGTCGCAACATCAACCTGTGCAACATGACCGAGCTGGCCTTCGACGGACGCGGCCAGCAGCAGCAGCAGGGCGCCCAGCCGCCGCAGCAGCCGCAGCAGCCGCCGCAGGGCCAGGCCCCGACGCAGGGGGCGCGCGGCAACCCTTCCTTCAACCTGGTGAACCAGGGCCAGCAGCCGGTGCGGGAAGTCTACGCGTCGCTGACCACCGACCAGAACTGGGGCCCCGACCGGCTGGGCAACGACATGGTCGCGCCGGGCGCTGTCTATCCGGTCCGCCTGCCGGAGGGCGACTGCATGTACGATGTGCGCGTGGTCTACCAGAACGGCCAGGCGCAGGAACGCCGCGGGGTGAATCTCTGCGAGATCACCAACGTCGTCCTGCCGCTGCCGCAGCAGTAAGCCGCGGCGACCTCGGCAAAGGGGCGGTTCCGCAGGGAGCCGCCCCTTTTCGTTGCCGATCCCGGAACCATCCGGGAAGGCCGGCAGCGGCCTCGACATTGCACCGGATGGGCCGCGCTCCTGGAGCCGTTCGCCTTCGCCGTCGCGCGCGGCGACGTCTCCAGCGCCTCGTTTTCGCGGGCATCTTCGCCCGATCAGGTGATGCCACCTGATTGGGATCCGCTCTCAGAAGGTGACGCCACCCTCCACGCCCGTCGCTGTCCTGCCGCCGACCCAGACCTCGCCATCCGCGCGCCGCAGCGACACGCGCCCCGCCCGGCCGAGCACGCTGCCCTGGGCGGCGACGTAATGCTCCGGCGCCTGGCCCGTCCCGATCAGCCACTGCGCCACGGAGGCGTTCAGGCTGCCCGTCACCGGGTCCTCATAGCCTTCGGGGCAGACGAAGCCGCGAATCTCGAATTGTGCCTCGGTGCCGTCCACTGCCGGGTCCCACGGTCCGACCAGGCCGAGCTTCAGCGGACCCAGCGCCGCGTAGTCCGGCTGCGCCGCCAGCACATCCGCGCGGGATCGCAGCTTCAGCGCCACCCAGCCCGGACCATTATCCACCCATTGCGCGCCGGTCACCGCGGCCTCGGGCAGGCCGAGACCCTCGCGGATACGCGTCACCAGCGGGGCCTCGACCGGGCCGGAGCGGACCAGCGGCGGTGCGGCGAAGGCGAGCCCGTCCGCCCCTCGCCGGATCGTCACCAGCCCCACGCCGCATTGCTGCACCACCGCCGCACCCTTCGGCACGCCGCCCGCCTGCAGCCACGCATGACAAGACCCCAGCGTCGGATGTCCCGCGAAGGGCAGCTCCCGTGCCGGGGTGAAGATGCGCACGCGATAGTCGGCGGCCGCGTCGGTCGGCTTGAGCAGGAAAGTGGTCTCGCTGAGGTTCGTCCAATTGGCGAAGGCGGCCATCTGCGCATCGGTCAGCCCATCGGCGCCGAGCACCACCGCCAGCGGATTGCCCTTGAACGGCGCCGATCCGAAGACATCGACCTGCTGGAAAGCGAGCACCGGCATCAGGCGGCCCTCTCGAACCCTGCCGCTTCCAGCGCGGCGAGATGGATGCACAGCGCGATGCCCTCGGCCGCCGCGCGCACGTCCTCGACCGAAGGATAGGTGGGCGCGAGGCGCAGCACGCTGTCCGTCGGGTCCTTGCCATGGGGTGAGGTGGCGCCGGCCGGCGTCAGCGCGATGCCGAGTCCCTTCGCCAGTTCCACGACCCGTCGGGCCGAGCCCTGCACCATCTCGACGGTGATGAAGTAGCCGCCCTCGGGCCGCGTCCAGCGCGCGAAACCGAGCCCGCCGAGCCGCGTATCCAGCGCCTCCAGCACCGCCTCGAATTTCGGGGCGATCAGGCGGCGATGGGCGGCCATGTGGCGGTGGATCCCCGGCAGGTCGCGCAGGAAGCGCGTGTGGCGGAGCTGGTTCAGCTTGTCCGGCCCGATCGTCCGCCGCCCCGCCTGTTCCAGGTACCAGGCGACATTCGCCGCCGATCCGGCGAAGAAGGCGAGCCCCGCCCCGGCGAGCGTGATCTTCGACGTCGAGGCGAAGATGAAGGCGCGGTCCGGATGCCCTGCCGCCGCGGTCAGGCCGAGGATATCGTGCGGCGCCGGGCGGTTCTCCGTCAGGTGGTGCACGCCATAGGCATTGTCCCAGAACAGCCGGAAATCCGGCGCCGCCGTCGTCATCGCGGCGAGGCGCCGCACCGTCGCGTCCGAATAGGTGACACCGGTCGGGTTGGAATAGGTCGGCACGCACCACATGCCCTTCACGGCGGGGTCGGCGACCAAGCGCTCGACCTCATCCATCACCGGGCCTTCCTCATTCATCGGCACCGGGATCAGGCGGATGCCAAAGCCCTCGCACAGACCGAAATGCCGGTCGTAGCCGGGCACCGGGCAGAGGAAGGCGACATCCTGCCCCACCCAGGGCTTCGCCCCGCCCGGCACGCCCTTCAGCAGCGCCCAGACGATGCAGTCATGCATCACGGCCAGCGAGGAATTCTCGTTCACCACCACCGCCTCGGGCGGCACGCCGAGCATGGCGCCGAACAGCCGCCGCGCCTCGACCAGCCCCTGCAGGCCGCCATAGTTGCGGGCGTCCTCGCCGCTCTCCGTCAGGTGATCGCGGTTGCCCGGCAGGGCCAGCATGCCCTCCGCCAGGTCGAGCTGCTCCGGCGCCGGCTTGCCCCGCGTCATGTCGAGCTTCAGCCCCTGGCCGGCGAGGCGGGCATAGACGGCGCGGGCTTCCGCGCCCTGGGCGGCGAGGGCTTCGGGCGAAAGGACGGTCACAGGCAGGTCTCCGCATCAGGACAGGCGACAGCGGGGCGCAAGGTGTGCGAGACAATGCCTCGGATCAATCGCGATATTGTCCTCGGATCAATATGCCCGACACCGACTACCGCCGGCTGGCCGACTCGCTCGCCGCCGACATCACGACCGGCCGCCTGCGTCCGGGCATGCGGCTCGACCCCGTGCGGCGCTACGCCTATGGGCGCGGCATCGCCGTCTCCACCGCCAACCGCGTCTATGCCGAGCTCGCCCGGCGCGGCCTGGTCACGGGGGAGGTCGGGCGCGGCACCTATGTCCGCGCTTCCCTCGCCCCGCCGCCGCTCGCCGAACCCGGCCGCTCCGGCGTCATCGACTTCGAGTTCAACTTCCCCACCATCCCCGGCCAGGCAGAGGAACTCGCCGCAGCGCTGCGCGAGGCACTTTCCCCCGACCACGCCGCCGAGGCCATGCGCCCCGTCGGCGCCCAGGGCCATGCCGCCGCGCGCGCCGCCACGGCGCGTCACCTCGCCCGCCCCGGCTGGACCCCGGTACCCGAGGAGTTCCTCTTCACCGGCGGCGGCCGGCAGGCCATCGCCGCGGCGCTCGCCGCCTGCGCCCAGGCCGGGGAGCGCATCGGGGTCGAGGCCCTGACCTACCCGGCCGTGAAGGCGGCCGCGACGCGGCTCGGCCTGGTGCCCGTGCCCCTCGCCATGGACGCCGAGGGCGTGACGCCGGAGGCGCTTGAGGCCGCGACCCGCAGCGGCCCGCTCCGGGCGGTCTATTTGCAGCCCGCGCTGCACAATCCGACCGGCGCGACGATGGGCGAGGCCCGGCGCCGCGCCCTCGCCGCCCTCGCCCTGCGGGAGGAGGTGGTCCTCATCGAGGATGCTGTCTTCGGCTTCCTCGACGAGACGGACACGCCGCCGCTCATCGCCCTCGCCCCCGGGCGCGTGCTGCGGGTGGACGGGCTGTCGAAGCGCGCCTCGCCGGGGCTGAGCAGCGGCATGATCGCGGCGCCCGACCCGGCGCTGCGCCGGCGCCGGGCCGCCGCCATCCGCGCGGGCGCCTGGCATGCGGCACCGATCGGCCTCGCCGCGGCGACGGCCTGGATGGAGTCCGGCCTGCTGGCCTCGCTCGAAGCCCGCAAACGCGCCGATGCCCGGCAGCGCCAAGCGGCGGTGCGGGAGGGACTCGCCGGGCATGCGCTGCATGGCGATCCGCGCGCCTATCACCTGTGGCTCGACCTGCCCGAGCCCTGGCGGTCGGACGCCCTCACCACCGCTGCGGCACGGCGCGGCGTGGCGGTGACACCCTCGGACGCTTTCGCGACCCAGCCGGGGCACGCGCCGAACGGGGTACGGATCGCCTTCTCCTCGCCTTCGGGAGCCTCGTTGCGGGAGGGGGTTGGGATTCTCGCGCGGCTGCTGCGGGAAGGGCCGGAGAGCCTGTCCGAGTAGAAGATCGACCGGCGCGCGCGGACTCTGGGATCAGGCCAGCCGGCGCGCCAGGAAGCGGGTGCCGGCGACCGGGGTGTCGTAGTAGGGGGCGATCTCCACGAAGCCCAGCCGGGCATAGAGGGATTGCGCCGCGGCCATGCTGGGCAAGGTGTCGAGGCAGATCTCGCGATAGCCGAGGCGCGCCGCCTCGGCGCAGACAGCCTCGGCCATCGCACGGCCCAGGCCAAGCCCGCGACCCGCGGGCGCGACGTAGAGGCGCTTCATCTCGCAGCGCCCGGCCTCGGCCATGGGCCGCAACGCGACACAGGCCAGGGCTTCGCCCATGCCGTCCTCGGCGATGAGCAGCGCACCGCCGGGCGATACATACTTGCCCGGCAGGCCCGCGAGTTCCGCCGCGAAATCCTGGTAGCCGAGATCGACCGGCAGCGACGCGGCGTAGTCCTGGAACAGCGTCGCGACCTTCGCGATCTGCGCCGGCGTCGAGGCCTGTCCGATGCGGGTCATGGGCCGACTATGGGGGGCGCCCGGACAGCCTGCAATGTGGCGAGAGCAGCCCCCTGACGGTCCTGATGCCGGCCCGGTGGAACCGAGAGGGGCTCTGCCCCTCTCGGGCTCTCCCCGCCAAAGGCCGCAAGGCCTTTGGAAACCGATACCTGGTGTCCGGCACCCCGGGTCAGAACAGTGCCGAAACCCGCTCTTGCGCACGATGCGCGCTGAAGGCGTGCTCCGCGGTCGTTCTGCCCGGCACCAGAAGATTGCGGTCCAGGGGCTCCAAGCCCCTGGCGGGGTGGTTTGGAGGGGCGGTGCCCCTCCAACGGCGACAATGCAGGCCAGGAGAGCGGCAAAACCCCCCTCCAGCCGCGCCTTTCAGAGATGCAGCGGCTTCGACCAGGCGGCCATGGCCGCTTCCTTCACCGCCTCGTTCAGCGAGGGGTGCGCATGGCAGACGCGCGCCACGTCCTCGGCAGAGGCCCCGAACTCGATCGCCGTCACCAGTTCCGCGATGAGCGTGCCGCCATCCGGCCCGATGATATGCGCGCCGAGCACCTTGTCGGTCTTCTTGTCGGCCAGGACCTTCACGAAGCCGTCCGTCGCACCCATCGCGCGGGCACGGCCATTGGCGGTGAAGGGGAACTTGCCGACCTTGTACTCGACGCCGGCGGCCTTCAGCGCTTCTTCCGTCGCGCCGACCGAGGCGACTTCCGGCCATGTGTACACGACGCCCGGAATGGCATCGTAGTTGATGTGCGGCTTCTGCCCGACCAGCATCTCGGCGAGCGCGTAGCCTTCGTCCTCGGCCTTGTGGGCCAGCATCGGGCCGGCAATCGCGTCGCCGATCGCGTAGATGCCCGGGACGTTCGTCGCGAAATGCGCGTCGGTCTTCACGCGGCCGCGCTCATCGAGCGCCACGCCCACCGCATCGAGGCCGAGGCCCTCGACATAGGGCCGGCGGCCGATCGCGAGCAGCACGATGTCGGCCTTGATCTCCTCGGCGTCGCCGCCGGCGGCGGGTTCGACCTTCAGCGTCACGCCCTTGGCGTCGGCGACGGCGCTGGTGACCTTCGACTTCAGGCGGAACTTCATGCCCTGCTTGGTCAGGATGCGCTCGAACTGCTTGCGCACCTCGCCATCCATGCCGGGCAGGATGCCGTCGAGGAACTCGATCACCGTCACCTCGGCGCCGAGCCGGCGCCACACCGAGCCGAGCTCGAGCCCGATGACGCCCGCACCGATGACGACCAGGGACTTCGGCACCTCGGCCAGTTCCAGGCCGCCGGTGGAGGTAACGATGCGCTTCTCATCCACCTCGACGCCCTTGAGCGGGGTGGATTCGGAACCGGTCGCGATGACGATGTTCTTCGCTTCGTAGGTCGTGCCGGCGACCTCGACCTTGCCGGGGGCGGTGATCTTCCCCGCGCCCTTCAGCCAGGTGACCTTGTTCTTCTTGAACAGGAACTCGACGCCGGCGACGTTGGCCTTCACCACATCGGCCTTGCGCGCCTGCATCTTCGCGAGGTCGAGGCCGATCTTGTCGACCAGGATGCCCTGTTCCGCGAAGTGGTGGCCGGCTTCCTCGAAGGCCTCGGAGGAATGCAGCAGCGCCTTGGACGGGATGCATCCGATGTTGAGGCAGGTGCCGCCCAGCGTCTCGCGCTTCTCGACGCAGGCGACCTTCAGGCCGAGCTGTGCCGCGCGGATCGCGCAGACATAGCCGCCGGGGCCGGCGCCGATCACGATGACGTCGAAGGATTCAGCCATATGACACAATTCCTGCTGTGGTCGGAGGCGCGCGGAAACTGCGCCGCCTGCCGCTGTGGATCAAGACGTAATGGCGGCCAAGAGCGCCAACAACCAGCCATCGCTGCATAGGCGACAGGCGCTCTGCGCCGCTTTTCGGCACGACCGACAGAGCGCTTGGGCTGGCGTGCGGCTTGCCCCTATCCTGCGCGGCGTAGGCAGGCGCCACAGATGCGCCGCCGTGAGGAAAAGGAACGTCCACATGCCCGTCCGGGATGACACCCGAATTCCGCCCACGCGTCGCTTCATCCTGGCCGCCGGCGTGGCCGGGCTTGCCGCACCTGGCCTGGCCCGTGCGCAGAGCCGGTATCCCGACCGCCCCATTCAGCTCGTGGTGCCGTGGCCGGCCGGCGGATCGGCCGATGCCCAGCTTCGTTCCATCGGCGATATCGCGACCCGCACCCTGGGACAGCCCGTCGTGATCCAGAACCGCCCGGGCGCGGGCGGGACGCTGGGGCCCATGACGGTCGCGCAGCAATCGCGGCCGGACGGCTACACGCTGACGCAGATGCACCTGTCGGTGCTGCGCCGTCCCTGGATGATGCGCACCCCGCAATGGGACCCGGTGGCCGACTTCACCCACATCATCGGCATGACCGGCTGGCTGTTCGGCTGCGCCGTCAAGGCCAACAGCCCCTTCCAGACCTGGCAGGAGATGATCGCCTACGCACGCGCCAATCCGGGCAAGCTGAACTACACCACCTCGGGCATCGGCACGACGAACCACCTGGCGATGGAGACGATCCAGGAGAAGGAAGGCGTGCAGCTCACGCACGTCCCCTTCCGCGGGTCGAACGAGGCGGTGACGGCCGTGCTGGGCGGCCAGGTGGACATGGTCTGCGACAGCTCCACCTGGGCACCCTTCGTCGAGAACAACCAGATGCGCGCCCTGTCGGTCTGGACCGCGGACCGTGTGCAGCGCTTCGCCAATGTGCCGACGCTCAAGGAACTCGGATACGACATGGTCGTCACCTCGCCCTATGGCGTGTCCGGGCCGAAGGGCATGGATGAAGGCGTGGTGCGGGTGCTGCACGACGTGATGAAGGAGGCGCTGATGAGCCCCGACAACGCCGAGATCCGCAGCCGCTTCGACATGCCGCTGGTCTACCAGGACACGCAGACCTACCGCGCCTTCATCGTCGAGCGCGTGGAGTATGAGAAGGCGATGGTCCGCCGCCTCGGCCTGACCCTGGACGGCTGAAGGAGCGCACGAAGATGCTGCGTCGCAGCCTGATCGCGGCGGCCGCGCTGCCGCTGCTCGCCCGCCCCTCGCTGGGGCAGGGGCGTTACCCGAACCGGCCGGTGAAGTTCATGATCCCCTGGGCGCCCGGCGGCACCCTCGACGGCTTCATGCGGCTGCAGGCCGAGATCTTCCAGCAGGAATTCGGCCAGCCGCTGATCATCGAGAACCGGCCCGGCGCGCGCGGCACGCTCGCGGCCATCCAGCTCGTCACGCAGACGCGGCCGGACGGGTACACCATCGCGCATCACCATCTCTCGGTGATCCGCCATCCCTTCCTGACGCGCCGGCCGACCTGGGATCCGGTGAACGACTTCACCTACATCATGCAGCAGTCCGGCTTCGTCTTCGGCCATGTGGTGCGGCCCGATTCCGGCTGGAACACCCTGGCCGAGATGTGGGCGGCCGCGCGTGCCCGGCCGGGGCAGCTCTCCTACGCCACCTCGGGCATCGCCACCTCGAACCACCTGGCGCAGGAGGAACTCTGCGAAAAGGAGGGCGTGACGATGATCCACGTCCCCTTCCGCGGCACGAGCGAGAACATCACCGCCCTGATGGCGAAAAGCGTGGATGTGATCGCCAATTCGAACGCCTGGCAGCCCAATGTGGAATCCGGGCAGTTGAAGCTGCTCGCCGTCTGGACCCGGCAGCGGCTCAGCGCCTTCCCGGATGTGCCGACGCTGAACGACCTCGGCTACAACATGGTCGTCACGTCCCCCTATGGCATCGCCGGGCCGAAGGGGATGGACCCCGAGATCACCGAATTCCTGCATCAGGCCTTCAAGCGCATGCAGTTCAGCGATCAGATCCAGGCCTATATGCGCCGCAACGACATGCCGGACGAATATCTGGGGCCGGCCGACTACACCGCCTTCGCCCGCGAGCGTGCCGTCTACGAGGAACGGATGGTCAGGCGGCTGAACCTGAACATCGACTGAGCGGCAATGCGCCGCATGCCTTGCCGATGATGCCGCCCGGGGGCCGATGCGCCCCTGGGCCGCGGACACGTTGCGCGGGGCGGGACAGGCGCGCGATTCGCTCGCGGGGCTCGCCTGCCCGCATCGGTCCTGCGCGCCGCAGCCCGGACATGTGCGCCCGACGACTTGCGGCCAGGCCCCTCCCCCGCCATTTTGGAGGCGCCGCAACCACGAGCACCGGGGGCTCTTCGCCCGTGACCTACGTCGTCACCGAGAACTGCATTAAGTGCAAATTCATGGACTGCGTGGAGGTCTGTCCCGTGGACTGCTTCTACGTGGGTGAGAACTTCCTCGTCATCCATCCCGATGAATGCATCGACTGCGGCGTCTGCGAACCCGAATGCCCGGCCGAAGCCATCTATCCGGACAGCGACGACAAGGCGACGGAGTGGCTCGAGATCAACCGGACCTACGCCGGCCAGTGGCCCAACATCACCCGCAAGGGCGAACCCCCGGCCGATGCCGAGGAGTGGAAGGGCAAGCCGGGCAAGAAGGATCTCCTCAGCCCCAACCCGGGCTGATCCGTCCGGCTCAGCGACGGGGTTGACAGCCGCCCCGGCCCGTGGGGTGACGGGGTGGCTTTTTTCTGCTATGGTTTCAAATGGATGGCCGTGATGCGCGGATTGCGCGGCACGGACATGGCATTTGAGGCCCCGCCCGTTCCGGCCGGGTCCCGCCGCGGCGCCCCTGCGCCGTGGGAGCAGGAGCGACTCCGCGATGAAGGCAACGGCCCGCCCCAAGGCGCCGACCAAATCCAGCACCACTGCCAAGGCGAAGCCCGCCGCCAAGCCAGAAACGCAGGCGAAGCCCAAGGCCGCCGCCAAGGCGGTGAAGGTGCAGTCCAAGACCGCCCCCAAGGCACAGGCGGAGACGAAGGCTGCCGCCAAGCCAGCCGCGCCCGCCAAGCCCGTGGTCGCCGCGAAGCCGCCCGCGCCGGCGCCCAAGCCCGCTGCGCCCGCGCCAGCCGCGGTCGCGAAGCCCGTGGCGCCGATCCCGGTGGCCGCGCCGCCACCGCCCGTGGCCCGCGCGCCCCTGCCGCCGCAGCGGCTGCCCCAGCGCCTCGCCGCGGC
>JAYRJZ010000101.1:0-19622 GCA_041906015.1 Roseomonas sp. | reverse complement strand
ACCACACGGAAGGCGGGCTGATCATCCGCCAGGCCAAGGAGCAGGGGATGAACGTCACCCTGATCGGCGGCGACGCACTCGTGACGAACGAGTTCTGGCAGATCTCGGGTGCCGCGGGCGAAGGCACGCTGATGACCTTCTCCTCCGATCCTCGCCGCCGCCCGACCGCGGCCGAGGTCGTGCAGCGCTTCCGCGCGCGCAACGTCGATCCGGAGGGCTACGTCCTCTACACCTATGCGGCGATCCAGATCTTCGCCGAGGCGGCGAAGAAGGCGAACACCATCGACGCGCGGCGCCTCGCCACCGCGCTCAAGGCGCAGGGGCCGTGGCAGACGGTGCTCGGGCCGATCTCCTTCGACCAGAAGGGCGACGTCACGGTGCCGGACTACGTCTTCTACATCTGGCGCAACGGCGCCTATGCGGAGATGTCGTAACGCGCTTGCGACTCGGGTCGAAATGCTTGCATCCGCGCCGGCCGCGGGGGCAGCATCGGCCCAGTCGTCAACAACCGAAAGGAGGTGATCCGGTGTCTCATCGCATCAATCGGGCTGTCGCGCCCGTGGCCCGGATCACCGCGGGCGTCTGACCATCCGATAGGCTGACCGCCGATCGGGTGGCGCGGACCATACCCGCGGGTCACCAGGGTTTCGCGGGCCGACTACCGGCCGCGCGATGGGAAGGCTCCGGAGGGCAACCTCCGGGGCCTTCTGCGTCTTCAGGGGTACGCCGACCGATAGCCCATGCGGTCGAGATAGGGCGCGAAGGCTGCATCGAGCGTGGCGCGATCCGCCGCGTCCAGCTCCCGCGCATGCCGCTCCGGCACAGCCTTGTTGCGGTGGGTGAAGGCGATGTGGCGGGCATAGAGCCGCACCACCCAGTTCGGCGTGCGCAATCCGAGATGCGCCTTGATGGCGTCGATCGCCTCGTCCATCCGGAAGGCGCAGCTTTCGTAGCGGAGTTCGAGCAACCCGGGCAGCGCCAACCAGGCCTCCAGCTCGCCGAGGTAGTCGCGGACCCGCAGCGCGGCGTCCTCCAGCGTGACGAATTCGGCGAAGGCCGCCTCGCCCTGCGCCCTCGCCGCACGGCCGGCATCGCAAAGGGACAGGCAGATGTCGCGCGGATCGCGGTGGTTCACGATCGCCTTCGCCGCGCCGCGCACGGCCAGCGCGCGATAGGCCGCGATCCAGTCCGGCCCCGGGCGGTCATGCGTCTTGATCACCAGGACCCGGTCACCGACACGCGCCGCGAGCGGCGCCAGCAGCGCCGGGTCCAGCACCTGGTGGAAGTTCACCTTGTGGCCCGGCGAGGAGAAGGGCGGCGCCAGCAGGCGCTGCGAATGCCCCGCGAAGCGCGCCGCCGCGCGCGCGATCTGGAAGGCAAGCGTGCTGCCGGATTTCGGGATGCCGTAGCTGAAGACCAGCATCGCCCGGGATCAGCCGTCGGCGCGCGGGACCCAGGGAATGCGGCCGACCTCGATGCCCTCGTCCTTCAGCGCCTCAGCCTCGGAATCGGTCGCCTCGCCGAAGATGCCGCGGGCATCGGCCTCGCCGCGATGAATCCGGCGCGCCTCCTCGGCGAAGTCCTTGCCGACATAGTCGCAGTTCTTCTCGACCTCGGCGCGCAGCTTCTGGAGCATGGCGCGAAGCTGCGCCGGCATCGGGCCGGCAGCCGCCTGGCTGGCCTCGGCGGGCGGCGCGGCGGGCGTCTCGGGCGCGGGGGCCGGCACCACGGCGTTGCGCGCCGGGCGGCCCTTCTTCGGAATGGCCGGGGCCATGAGCGCGCGTTCCACCTTGGTGCCGCCGCATACCGGGCATTCCACCAAGCCAGCCTTCTGCAACGCCTCGAAGGCGGTGCTGTCCTTGTACCAGCCGTCGAACGGATGCTCCTCGGCCGTGCTGGTGCAACGCAACTGGTAGTGGATCATCGCTCCTCATCCCCGGGCCATCGCAACGGTGCCCGGTCATTCATGTGGCACTCCGGTGACGAGAGTGCCAGAGGCCGCCTCAGGCCGCCAGCAGCGGATCGAGCTTGCCCGCCCGGTCGAGCGCGGCGAGGTCGTCCGACCCGCCGATCGGCTGCCCGTCGATGAAGATCTGCGGCACGGTGGTGCGCCCGCCCGAGCGCTTCACCGCATCGGCCCGCGTGGCGGAGCCGTTCGGGGCGTAGATCTCCTCGTAAGCCACACCCTTGCGGTCCAGCAGCGCCTTGGCGCGTGCGCAGTAGCCGCAGAAATCCTGAACGTAGATTTCGATCTTTGCCATAACGCGCAGAATTGGCGCAGCGCGGCAGGAGATCAAGCCGTCCCGAGGCGCGGGTCAGGCACGCGCGCCGCGGCGAGCACATCGACCGCCGCCGCCCCGCCGGCGAGGAGCGCGACGGCACAGGCCTCGGCCGTGGCGCCGGAGGTCATGACATCGTCCACCAGCAGCACCTGGCGGCCCACAAGCCGCTGCGCCCTCGCGCGGGATACGGCGAAGGCGCCTTCGACGGTCGCGGCGCGCTCGGCCGCGCCCTTGCCGCCCAGGGCCTCGGTCGCGCGCACGCGGCGCAGCATGTCGGGCACGACCGGGATGCCGGCGATCCGGCCGAGCGCGCGCGCCAGCAGCGCCGCCTGGTCATAGCGCCGCGCCACCAGCCGCCGCCAATGGACCGGAACGGGGATGATGAGTTCCGTGCGGGCCAGCAGCGGTGCCCCGGCGCGGGCCATCTGCCGCGCCAGCGGCTGGGCAAGGTCCGTCCGGTCGCCATGCTTGAAGGGCAGGATCAGGCGCTTCGCCCCCTCCCCGTAGCGGAAGGCGGCGCGCGCGGCCCGATAGGCGGGGGCGCGGTTCCGACAGCGACCGCACAACAACCCGCCCTCCCCCGGCTCGCCCTCGCCCTCGTGGGTGAAGGGCACGCCGCAGCGGGCGCAGAAGGGCGCGGTGACCGGCGCCAGCGCCGTGAAGCAGGCGGCGCAGAGCATGCCATGCACCGCCACCTCCGCCTCGCAGGCGAGGCAGCGCGGCGGCAGCAGCGCGTCCAGCAAGGCAACAGAGGCCCGCCGCGCGCCCTGGGCCAGGCGCTGCAGCGCCACGCTCAGCCCCAGGCGCCGAAGGGGGCGTCGCCGTCCTTCGCTACCTCATGCACCAGGTCGATCTCCCAGGAGAGGTATTCGCGCATGGCCTCCTCCACCCCCGAATTGCGGTCGTAGGGGCGTAGGTAGAAATCCGCGCAATCCTCGTCCGCCGGATCGCGGCGGTTGGCGGCCAGCGTGAAGCCCGCCGCCGCCCAGGCCTTGGTGCCGCCGACCAGGATCTTCACCGGCGCCTTGGCGAAGCCGCGCAACTCCTCGGCGGCGAGGCGCGCCTGTGCCTCCTCCGGCGCCGCGACGACGATCTGCCGGTCGTCGGGCAGCCGGTCCGCGAGGCGCGCGAGCCGTGTTCGGATGCCCCAGAGCGCGCCCGGGACGTGGCGCTCCCGGAAGTCGATGGACCGCGCGAGGTCCACCACCTGCGCCCCGCCTTCCGCCAGCAGCACGGCGAGTTCGGCCGGGGACAGGTGCGGCACGCGGATGCCGGCCGCCTCGGGAACCTCCGGCGCGGCGGAACCCTGTTCCAGCCGGCCGTCGAGGCCGTCGGTCAGGACATGCACCTCCCATCCGCCAAGCTGGCGCAGCCATCCCCCGGTCATGCGCGCCCGCACGCCGGTATCGTCCACCAGCACGATGCGCGCCCCGCGCACCGCGACCCATTGATCCGTCGCCTGCACCAATTGCCCGCCCGGCGCCGAGCGGCTGCCGAGCAGATGCCCGGCCGCGAATTCCGCCGGGTCCCGGACATCGAGCAGATAGGTCGTGCGATCCGCATCCAGCCCGTCGAGTTCCGCGCGGGTGGTGAAGCGCACGCCATGCCGCCGGGCGAAGCGGTCGGCACGGGCGAAGGCCTGCTCCGACCCCGGCGGCAGGCGGTCAGGATAGCGGTCCGAGCGACCGCGGTCGCAGGTGAAGCCCGCCAACTCCCAGCCCATGGTCCCGTTGCGCAGCGCCACCACCTTGTTTGGCACCCCGGCGCTGCGCAGCGATTCGGCGCCCAGGATCGACCGCGTCCGCCCGGCACAATTCACGACGATGGTGGTCTCCGGCCGGGTGACGAATTCCCCGATGCGATAGACCAGCTCCCCGCCCGGGACATTCACCGCGGTCGGGATCGTCATGCGGCGGAACTCGTCGATCGGGCGGCTGTCCAGCACCACCATGTCGGTGCCGGCCGCCATCATCGCCTGCAACTCGGCCGGATCGACGGAGGGCGTCTCGTAATGGTGCTCGACCCATTCCCCGAAGGCCTTTGAGGGCACGTTGACCCCCGAGAAGGCGGTGAACCCCGCCGCGATCCAGCCTGGCACGCCGCCCGCCAGCACCGAGACATCCGTGCAGCCGAGGCCCTCCAGATAGGCGGCGAGGCGTTCCGCATACCCCTCGCCGCCATCGGTGCAGACCACGCGCACCGCGCGCCGGGGCAGCAGCACGCGGGCACGGGCCTCCATCTTCGACAGCCCGCAGGGCACGGCCCAGAACAGGTGGGATCGGCCGAACTCGCCGTCCTCCCGCGCATCCAGGATGGCGAGTTCCCCCCCATCGCGGATCCAGCCCTTCAGCGTGGCGGGGTCGATCGGCTTCGGCATGCGTTGTCCACTCCCTTGGTTGCCGGCGACGCTACGGCGGAACGGGTCGGGCGGGAACCATCCGGCTTGCCGCCATGGCGCGCCGGGGGCATCTGTCCAGCCATGTCCGACCCCACCGCCGTC
The DNA here is from genome assembly GCA_041906015.1 of Roseomonas sp. Lineage (GTDB taxonomy): Bacteria > Pseudomonadota > Alphaproteobacteria > Acetobacterales > Acetobacteraceae > Neoroseomonas. Next base: position 14,840 of record JAYRJZ010000101.1, on the reverse strand, counting down.
TTCGACCGCCGCCTGGTGCGGCTCCGCCGCGAGCGCTCCGCCGCCACCCAGGACCGCGTCGCGCCAATCCTCGAGGAAGCGGCCGAGCGGCTGCTGGACCGGCTGGACGATACGACGCACCGCTTCGCCCGCGCGCTCGAGATCGGCGGGCGGGGGCTGATCGCGCCGCGGCTCAGGGCGCGCGGCGTGGAACATGTGGTTTCGGCCGACCTGGCCCCGGCGCTCGCCGCGCGCGCGGGCGGGGCGGCGGTCGCGATGGATGAGGAATGGCTGCCCTTCGCCCCGGGCAGCTTCGACCTGGTGGTCGCCTTCCTCTGCCTGCATTGGGTGAACGACCTGCCCGGCGCGCTGGTGCAGATCCGCCGGGCCATGGCGCCGGATGGGCTGTTCATCGCCCTGCTGCCCGGCCTGCCGACCCTGCAGGAACTCCGTGCGGCGGTGATGTCGGCCGAGACGGAACTGCGTGGCGGCCTCGCCCCCCGGGTCTCGCCCTTCCCCGAATTGCGGGACGGCGCCGGCCTGCTGCAGCGCGCCGGCTTCACCATGCCGGTGGCGGATGCCGAGGACCTGCCCCTGCTCTACCGGGACCCCTTCGCGCTCTTCGCCGATCTCCGCGCGGCCGGGGAGACCAACGCGGTCCTGGCCCGCGACGGGCGCATACCGCCCCGCGCCCTCTTCCCGCTGACCGGCGCGCGGATGCCCTCCGACGCCGAGGGCATCCCGGCCACGCTGCGGCTGATCACGCTGACGGGCTGGTCTCCGGGGGCGGGGCAGCCCCAGCCGGCGAGGCCGGGCAGTGCCTCGACCCGGCTCGCGGAGGCGCTCGGCACGGTCGAACATGGCACAGGAGAAAAGACCCGCCACTGACGGGCGCCTTGCAACCGGGGGTGCGCGGGCGCATCTTCCGGGCGAACACAGGCAAGGTTTTCGGACGCTTTCTATGGAGCAGCACGGCGGCGAGCCACGTCGCATCATCATCCATCGCCCCGAGGATTTCGAGGGGATGCGCAAAGCCGGCCGCCTCGCTGCCGAAACGCTCGACATGATCGCGGCCCATATCCGCCCGGGGATCACCACGGGCGAGATCGATACGCTGTGCCATGACTTCATGGTCGCACACGGCGCCATCCCGGCGACGCTGGGCTATCGCGGCTACACCAAGTCGACCTGCACCTCGGTCAACCATGTCGTCTGCCACGGGATCCCGGGCGAGCGCGTGCTGGCCGATGGGGACATCGTCAACATCGACGTCACCGTCATCCTCGATGGCTGGTATGGCGACAGCAGCCGCATGTACGTCGCGGGCACGCCCTCGACCAAGGCGCGGCTGCTGATGGATGTGACCTATGAATCGATGATGCGCGGCATCGCGGCGGTGAAGCCGGGTGCGACGCTGGGCGATGTCGGCCATGCCATCCAGACCTATGTCGAGAAGCAGCGCTTCTCCGTGGTGCGCGACTTCTGCGGCCATGGCATCGGGCGCCACTTCCATGCGCCGCCCAACGTGCTGCATTTCGGCCGTCCCGGCGAAGGCCCCAAGCTGCGGCCGGGCATGTTCTTCACCATCGAACCCATGGTGAATGCCGGCCGGCCCGAGGTGAAGATCCTCGACGACGGCTGGACCGCCGTGACGCGCGACCGCTCGCTCTCCGCCCAGTACGAGCACATGGTCGGCGTGACCGAGACCGGGGTGGAGATCTTCACCCTCTCGCCCGCCGGCCTGCACAAGCCGCATCTGCCGGGCTGATCGCCCCGAAGGTTTGATTTTCGGGGACGATCATCTACCTTGGGTTGGGTTTCCGCCGGGTGGTCCGGCGGGGCTCGCGGAGCCGGCATGGCGCGACCCAAGCAACTCGCCGAGGCCAGTCCCGGCCTTCTCGCGGGCCTTTCCCCGGCCACGGCCAGCGAGGCCGAGCCCCCTGGCCATGCCGGGCACCGCGCCCGCATGCGCGGCAAGCTGCTGACCGCCGGGCCGGACGCACTGCTCGACCATGAATTGCTGGAGATGGTGCTGTTCCTCGCCCTGCCGCGGCGGGACACCAAGCCGATCGCGCGCGCGCTGCTCACCCGCTTCGGCTCCTTCGCCAATGCGCTGACCGCCCCGCTGTCCGACCTGCGCGGGATCGAAGGCCTCGGCGAGGCCGGCGCGGCCGCGCTGCGCACCGTGCAGGCCGCCGCCCTGCGCCTGGCCCGCGCGGAGGTCATCGATCGCCCGGTGCTGAACAACTGGGACCGGCTGCTCGCCTACCTCACCGCCGCGCTGTCGCGCGAAAGGGTGGAGCAGTTCCGCGTCCTCTTCCTCGATACCCGCAACCGGCTGATGGCGGACGAGGCGCAGGCGCGCGGCACGGTCAACCACACCCCCGTTTATCCGCGCGAGGTCGTCCGCCGCGCCCTCGAACTCCAGGCGACGGCGCTGATCCTGGTCCATAATCATCCTTCGGGCGATCCATCGCCCTCCCGCGCCGACATCGAGATGACGCGGGAGGTGAAGGCCGCGGCCGATAGCCTCGGCATCGTGCTGCACGACCACCTCATCGTGGGCAATGGCCGGCACCTCTCCTTCCGGCGCGAGGGCCTTCTCTGAAGCGTTTCGCGCGGCGTGCGTCGCGTCACGCGGGAGCCGTTGACCGGACCGGGTGCGACCCGGCACGTTCTGCGCATGCGCCCCATCCTGCCGCTCGTCGCGTTCGCCGCCGCCTGCGCCACGCTTCCGGCCCTTGCCCAGAAGCCGGGGCCCGGCTGGGGCGGGGGTGGGGGCGGGTCGCTCGGCAACCTGCCGCCATCCAACCCGCAGGCACCGCAGTTCAATCCCCAGCCGCAGCGCCCGCAGGCGCGGCCGCAGATGGCCCTGCCGCGCGACAAGCCGCCGCCGCTCGGCGCACAGCCCGGCTTCCAGCAGGCGCGACCGCAGCAACCCGGCGCCCGGCCGCCCGGGCCGATGGCCTCCCTGCCGACCGACAAGCCGCCGCCGCTCGGCGCCTCCGTCGCGGCGGTGCCGCGGCCGCCCGGCCCCGGTGCCACGCCGGGCCCCCAGGCCAACCGCCGCCAGCCGCCGCGCGACGTCTCCTCCGGCACCGGCTTCGTCGTTGCCCCACGCCAGGTGATGACCAACCACCACGTCGCCAATGGCTGCACCGCCATGATCGCACGCACCGGCACCGGGCAGGAGGTGTCGGCGACCGTGATCGCGGTGGATGAGGAACGTGACCTCGCCCTGCTGCGCACCGACGCAGACGCCGGACCGGTCCTGCCCTTCCGCCGCACCGCGGCGGTGCGACGCGGGGAGAACGTCGTCACCTATGGCTTCCCGCTGGCCGGGCTGCTGTCCTCGGGGCCGACGCTGACGACCGGCGACGTCTCGGCGCTGGCGGGGCTGGGGGACAATCCGCGCCAGATCCAGATCAGCGCGCCGGTGCAGCAGGGCAATTCGGGCGGGCCGCTGCTTGACCTGCGCGGCCAGGTGGTCGGCGTCATCGTGTCCAAGCTGAACGCGCAACGCATCGCCCAGGCGACCGGTGACATCCCGCAGAATGTCAACTTCGCGGTGAAGCACACCGAGGCCGTGGACTTCATGCGCGAACACGGCGTGCAGCCGCAGCTCGAAGACCCGACCGGGCCGCTGCGCACGGCGGCGGAGATCGGGGAACTGGCGCACGCCTCGACGGTATTCCTGCGCTGCCTGCGCTGACGGTCGATCTGCGGCTGGGACCGGGGAAGGAATTCGTCCCTTCTCCGAACCTCAGACCGATGGGCTTTCGGTGGAGAGGGCCCGAGAGGGGAGCAAGGCCCCTCCCGGTTCCGCAGCGGAACCAAGGGCTGGCCAGGGCGGCCTTTTGACTTCCGGCGAGCCTGGGGGTCGGGACAGAGGCAAGGCCCTTTCCCATGCAGGGACCTGGAGCCGCGCTCGTTCGCCCTGGCTCACGACAACGTCTCCATCCCCTTGCTTTGGCGGGCATCTCAGCCAGCCGGGTGATTCCACCCGGTCGGGATACGCTAGGGCCGCGCCGCCCCACGCACCGCCTGCAGCGCCGCCGCGGCGAAGGCCCTGGCATCCGCGGGAGGCGGGCGACTATCCGCCATGGTGACCTGGACCTTCACGAAGCGCCCATCCGCGCCGCCGATGCAGACGTGGCGGATCACCGCGGCGCGGCCGAAAGCGCCAGTCAGCACCGCGCAGCGCAGGCCTTGCTCGGGAAGGGTCGCGCGCTCGCGTTCGGCGAGCCGCCGGCCGGTGCGCCCCTGCGGCGCCTCGGACAGTTCCAGCACCGCGCTGGTCAATTCGCGATCGATGGCCGGATCAGCCGGGTCGTCCGGCGCCCGCACCGCGCCGTCGAAGACCAGCACCGAGCCGACGGCGCTGCGATTCGGCGTCGCGTAGTCGAAGGCCAGGGACGGCCCGGGCCGCCGCGCGGTCTCGCCCAGGGCGAAGCCGGCCAGTTGCGCCGGCATGGCCTCGGCGACGGTGTCGAGACTGGGCGCCCGAGCCATGTCGAGCGCCGCGCAGCCCGCCAGGGCGGCTACCAGGACTGCGCCAAGGAAGTGCCTGCCACGCCGCCAACCGCCCCGAACCACCGGCTCCGCCCCGTTCATCATGGCCTGTCCCCGCCAGCCTCCGGCGCGCAACGGCGCGCCGGGCGGGACGAAGAAACGCAGGCAATTCCGGCCAAAGCAAGTCACCCCCGGCCGCATTGCCGGCACGGTGCCGCGCCTGGCCGCGCTCAGGCCATGGCGCGACGGCGTGTCGCGTCGCGCACGACGCCCGCCACCACGGTGATGATCGAGGAATAGATGATCATCTGCATCACCGTCGCCCCCACCCACAGCCAGACCGGGAAGACCCCCGAAATGGCCGGGACCAGGAAGCCGAGCGGCAGGAACAGGTAGGCATAGGCCTCCGGCACCGCCTCGGTGACCTGGTGCGTGCCTTCGTAGATCATGTTGCCGGCGACGTAGAGGATGACCAGCAGGCCGACCCAGGCGATCCAGCGGTGCCGGTTCAGCAGGTTCGCGATCAGCGTCGCGGCCACGCCCATCAGCACGACCGAGAAGGCGAGGCCGATGACCAACACCCAGGGGTGTTCCTTCGACGCGCCAGCCACGGCCAGCACGTTGTCGAGGCTCATCGAGATGTCGGCGATCAGGATCTGCGTGATGGCCTGGCGCAGCGTCTTGCGTGGCGCGCCGGGCGTCGGACCGCCTTCCAGCGCGGCGGCGCCTTCATGCTGTTCCGTCGTGTCCGGATGGTCATGTTCGCCGCCGTCGCGCAGCTCCCGGTACATCTTCCAGCAGACCCAGAGCAGCAGCACGCCGCCCGCGAGCACGATGCCGACGATGTTGAGGAGCTGCACCGTGATCGAGGCGAAGGCGATGCGCATCACCGTCGCTGCGATGATGCCCCAGAAGATCGCCTTCTTGCGCTGATCCGCCGGCAAGCCCGCCGCGGCCATGCCGACGACGATGGCATTGTCGCCCGCAAGGACGATGTCGATGAAGAGCACCATGGCGAGCGGCTGAAGCCACTCGGGCAGCATTTCCAACATTTCTGTCGCCCCAGAGCGCGTTGCAAGAAATTAATGCGAAGCGCAATACCGGGGGGCCGGGCTCGCCGCAAGCCCGCTTGCCGCGGCCCGGCTTGCGTTGCGGCGCCGCACGGGCCAAACCCCGCCCGCATCTTGATCCGGAGCCGCCCGTCATGGTCCCGCGCTATTCCCGCCCGCAGATGGAAGCCATCTGGTCGCCCGCCGAACGCTACCGGATCTGGTTCGAGATCGAGGCGCTGGCCGCCGAGGCCATGGCGCAGCTCGGAACCATCCCGGCCGAGGCCGCCCGCGCCATCCGCGACAAGGGCGCCCCCAGGGCCGCCGCGATCGGTGAGGCCGAGGTCGCCCGCATCGACGAGATCGAGCGCGTCACCCGCCACGACGTCATCGCCTTCCTCACCTTCATGGCGGAGGGGATCGGCCCCGAGGCGCGCTTCATGCACCAGGGCATGACCTCCTCGGACGTGCTCGACACCTGCCTTGCGGTGCAGATGACGCGGGCGGCGGATCTGCTGATCGCGGACCTGGACGCGCTGCTCGCCGCGCTGAAGGCGCGCGCGGTCGAATACAAGATGACACCGACCATCGGGCGCAGCCACGGCATCCATGCCGAACCGACCACCTTCGGGTTGAAGCTCGCCGGACACTATGCCGAGTTTGCCCGTGGGCGCGAAAGGCTGATCGCAGCGCGGCGCGAGATCGCGACCTGCGCCATCTCGGGCCCGGTCGGGACCTTCGCCTCGGTCGATCCGCGCGTGGAGGAATACGTCGCAGCAAAGCTCGGCCTCGCGGTGGAACCGGTCAGCACGCAGGTCATCCCGCGTGACCGCCATGCCGCCTTCTTCTGCGCCCTGGCCGTGGTCGCCTCCGGCATCGAGCGCCTGGCGACCGAGGTGCGGCACCTGCAGCGGTCGGAAGTGCGCGAGGCGGAGGAGTATTTCCACCCCGGGCAGAAGGGCAGTTCCTCCATGCCCCACAAGCGCAACCCGGTGCTGAGCGAGAACATCACCGGCCTGGCGCGGCTGATCCGCGGCTATGCCGTGCCGGCGCTCGAGAACGTCGCGCTGTGGCATGAGCGCGACATCAGCCATTCCTCGGTGGAGCGGGTGATCGGCCCGGATGCGACCATCGCGCTCGATTTCGCGCTCGGCCGGCTGACCGGGATGATCGAGAAGCTCACCGTCTATCCGCAGCGCATGGCCGCGAACCTCGAATCGCTGGGCGGCGTGGTGCACAGCCAGAAGGTGCTGCTGGCCCTGACCCAGGCCGGGATGAGCCGCGAGGACGCCTATGCCGCCGTTCAGCGCGCGGCCATGGCGACCTGGACCGCGCTCGGCACGGCCGAGGCCCGCAGCTTCCGCGCCAATCTAGAAGCCGATCCGGCGGTCTCGGCGCTGATGAGCCCGGCCGCGCTGGAAGCGGCGATGGATCCGCAACGCGACTTCGTCCATGTCGACACGGTGTTCCGCCGGGTCTTCGGGGAAGGCTGAGACCCGTCCGGAGATGCGCCACCTGGCGCATCTTCAGGTCGGGCCGGCGCCGGACTTCCCAGACAGCCTCCGAGGCAGCGGGGCCGATCACGGCCGCGCGAGACCTGCGGAAAAATCATGGCAAACGCGCCGTCGTTCCGCCCTCAGTGGCGTTCATGCTAGCGTCATGAACAGGAGGGACCAGACAATGCGTCTGTCCAGGCTTCTCGCGGTGCTTGCCGTGGCCGGTGCCGCCCTCGCCGCCCTGCCGGGCCAGGCCGAGGCCGGCGATGGCTGGCGTGGACACCCGGGCCGCGGCTGGGGTCCGCCCCCAGGCCGTGGCTGGCGGGGTCCGCCGCCGGGCCCGGTCTATGTCGCACCCCGGCCGGTCTATGTGCCGCCGCCGGTCTATGTGGCCCCGCGCGCCTATTACGCGCCGCCGCCCGTGTACTATGCGCCACCGCCGCGCGTGTACTACGCGCCGCCGGTCTATTACGCCCCGCCGCCCGTCTACTATGCGCCGGCGGCGCCCGGTGTTTCGCTGAACTTCCGCTTCTGATCCTACCTGGCGGGACCGGCCCGGGCGGCTGGTCCCGCGACGGGGTGCGCCCCACGGCGGCCCCTGGCAGGATGGGTGCGTGTGTACCGTCGTCATCCTGCATCGTCCCGATCATGCCTGGCCCCTGATCCTCGCCGCCAATCGCGACGAGCGGCTCGACCGTGCCTGGGACCCGCCCGCCGGCTGGTGGCCGGACCACCCTGGCGTCGTCGGCGGGCGTGATCGCAGCGCCGGCGGGAGCTGGATGGCGCTGGGCCCCCATGGCGTGGTCGCCGCGGTGTTGAACCGCCCCGGCAGCCTGGGGCCCGAGGCCGGCAAGCGTTCCCGCGGCGTGTTGCCGATTCTGGCCGCCGCAGCGCCTTCGGCCGAGGCGGCCGCCGCGCGGATCGCCGCCCTGCCCGGCGCCGAATGGCGCCCCTGCAACATGGTGATCGCCGATTCGCGCCACGCCGTCTTCCTGCGCGGCCTGGGCGAGTCCCACCCGGAGCGCGTCCCGCTGGCCGAGGGCCTGAGCATGGTCACCGCCCACGACCCCAACGACCCGGCGAGCCCCCGCACCCGTCGCCACCTGCCGCGCTTCCGCGCCAGCCCGGCGCCTGATCCGGCGGCATCGGACTGGTCCGCCTGGGAAACGCTGCTGGCGGACAGCGCCTACGATCCGGCGATCGGCCCGGCCGAGACGCTGAACGTGCCGCCCACCAACGGCTTCGGCACGGTCTGCGCGAGCCTCCTCGCCCTCGGCGCCGATGGCGCGCGGCAATGGCGCTTCTGTCCCGCGCCGCCGGGTGCCGCGCCCTTCACCCCGCTCGTCCTGCCCGTCATCCCCGCCTGACGCGCATCAGAACCCGTCGGAGGGCAATGGCCCTTCGCGGAAGGGCTTGCTATACCGCCGCCCTCGACCGCCGGCCGCCCCCAGGCTGCGCGGCTGCAAGGATTCTCACGCGATGGCGCGACGCCGACAACTCTACGAGGGCAAAGCCAAGATCCTGTTCGAGGGGCCGGAGCCCGGCACCCTGGTCCAGTACTTCAAGGACGACGCCACCGCCTTCAACGCGAAGAAGAAGGGCACGATCACCGGCAAGGGCGTGCTCAACAACCGCATCAGCGAATACCTGATGACGCGGCTCGCCGAGATCGGCGTGCCCACCCACTTCATCCGTCGGCTGAACATGCGCGAGCAGCTGATCCGCGAGGTGGAGATCATTCCGCTCGAGGTCGTGGTCCGCAACGTCGCCGCCGGATCCCTCGCCACGCGCCTCGGCATCACCGAGGGCCAGCGCCTGCCCCGCTCGATCATCGAGTACTATTACAAGAACGACGCGCTGAACGATCCGATGGTGGCCGAGGAGCACATCACCTGCTTCGGCTGGGCGTCCACGCAGGACCTCGACGACATCGTCGCGCTGACGCTGCGGGTGAACGACTTCCTCACCGGCCTGCTGCTCGGCGTCGGCATCACCCTGGTGGACTTCAAGCTGGAATTCGGCCGGCTGTGGGAGAATGACGAGATGCGCATCGTCCTTGCGGACGAGATCTCGCCCGACAATTGCCGCCTGTGGGATTCCAAGACCGGCGAGAAGATGGACAAGGACCGCTTCCGCCGCGACCTCGGCAAGGTCGAGGAAGGCTACCAGGAAGTCGCCCGCCGCCTCGGCATCCTGCCCGAGGCCGGGCCGCGCGACATGACCGGGCCGGAGGTGATGCAGTGACATCCGGTCGTCGGAGTGCGTCGCGCGGAACGCGCGCCCGACCCGGGATAGCGAGCAGCGGAGACGTGAATCGGATGTCCCAGCGATGAAGGCGCGCGTCTACGTGATGCCGAAGGCCGGCGTGCTCGACCCGCAGGGCAAGGCGATCGGCCATGCGCTCGAAGGCCTCGGCTTCGCCGGCGTGCAGGATGTGCGCGCCGGCAAGGTCATCGAACTCGACCTCGCCGAGACCGACCCGGCCCGCGCAAAGGCCGCGGCGGAGGACATGGCCCGCCGGCTGCTCGCCAACACGGTGATCGAATCCTTCCGCGTCGAGATCGCCTGACATGATCCGCCTCAGCCTCTTCGCGATGGTGGCACTGACCATCCTCATCGCGATGGGGCTGCGCTGGCGGGAGGAGCGCTTCGCCGCGCAGCGCCAAGCCGCACGGGTGAACATCGTCGCCCGCGGCAAGCGCACCGTGAACCGCTGGGTCACCGCCGCGGCGCTGGCGGCGGCCACCACCATGATCGTGCTCGGCGGCCTGCACTGGCTGCGCATTTCCATCGGCTGAGGCGAGGCATCCCATGAAGGCCGCCATCATCACCTTCCCCGGCACCAACCGCGAACGCGACATGCGCCTCGCGCTGAAGCGCGCGACCGGCAGCGATCCGCAGATGCTGTTCCACCGGGACGAGCTGCCGAAAGGCCTCGACCTCGTCGTGCTGCCGGGCGGCTTTTCCTATGGCGACTACCTGCGCTGCGGCGCGATGGCCGCGCAGTCGCCCATCATGCGCGAGGTGAAGGAATTCGCGGAGAAGGGCGGCCACGTCCTTGGCGTCTGCAACGGCTTCCAGATCCTGATCGAGGCGGGGCTGCTGCCGGGCGGCCTGCTGCGCAACGCCTCGCTGCGCTTCCTGTCGATGGACTGCCACATGCGCGTCGAGCGCGCCGGCACGGCCTATACGTCCCGCTGGCAGAAGGGCGCGGTGTTCCGCGCGCCGCTGGCCCATGGCGACGGCAATTACTTCGCCGACGACGCGACGCTCGACCGTCTGGAGGGCGAAGGCCTCGTCGCCTTCCGCTACACCAACGAGAATGGCGAGGTCACCGAGGCCGCCAACCGCAATGGCAGCGCGCGCAACATCGCGGGCATCTTCTCGCCCAACCTGCGCGTCTGCGGGCTGATGCCGCATCCGGAAGACCTGGTGGACCCGCTGATGGGCGGCACGGACGGGCTGCCGATGTTCGAAAGCCTGGCGGAGAGCCTCGTTTCCGCCTGACGTCAGGCTGTGCCGAGGGTTTCCAGAGGTCCTACTGGCTGCGTGGATGTCAGAGGGGCTTTGCCCCTCCGACACCTCCCCACCAAAGGCCACAGGGCCTTTGGAAACCGTCACTTGGCGCTTTGCGCGCAGGGCAGGACGGACACCGAGACCCGCCTTGGCGCGCGAAGCGGGTTCGGGGGGTGCAGAGCAACCGCGATGCCCGGCGCCAAAGGATTGCGGTCCAGGATGCCCAGCATCCTGGCGGGAGGAGGCTCGGAGGAGGGCAGAGCCCTCCTTCGATCTTCCTGCGGCTCGGCCCGCGTCACCCCCCGCTCATCGCCGTCATCACCAGCATCTCGCCCCCCGGCCGGATCGGCGTATCGAGCCGCGCCTTCTCCCCATCCACGAAGATGGCGAGGTGACGCCGGATCGCCGGCGTCGAATCGACCAGGCGATCCTGCATGCCGGGCCAGCGGCGGTTCAGCGCCGCGATCGCCTCAGCGACGGACCCGGCCGCGACGTCCAGCCGGCGCGGCGCGCCCGGAAACAGCCGCACCAGCGCGGCCGGCAGCAGGACCAGGACGGTCTCAGCCATCGCGCTGCAGCGTCTCGACGCTGAGGATCGTCGGCAGGTTCTCGGCGATGCGCGACCAGGCCTCGCCTTCATCCGCGCTGGCATAGAGCGCGCCGCCGCTGGTGCCGAAATACACGCCCGCCGGGTCGAGCCGATCCGTGGTCATCGCCCGCCGCAACACGCCGAAATAGGCGCTGGTCTGCGGCAGCCCGTCGCGCAGCGCCTGCCAGTTCGATCCGGCATCGCGCGTGCGCCACACCGCGGCGGCGGCGTCGGGCATGAAGCGCCCGGCCTGATCGCCGTTCAGCGGCAGCAGGAAGAGCGTATCCGGGTCGCGCGGATGCGCCGCCGCGGGAAAGCCGAAGGAGGAGGGCAGCCCCGCCTCGATGCTGACCCAGTGCCGGCCGCCATCGTCGCTGCGGTACATGCCGCAATGGTTCTGCTGGTAGAGCCGGTCCGGCATGCCCGCCGCCATGGCCAGCGCATGCACGCATTGCCCATGTTCCGGATAGCGGTGGTCGTCCGGCCCATAATCCATGCGCGTGCCTCGGTTGCGCGGGGTCCAGCTCGCGCCGCCATCCTCGGTGGCGAAAACGCCGGCGACCGAGATCGCGACCCAGAGCCGGTCCGGATCGGTCGGGTGCGGCAGGATGCCGTGCAGGATCATCCCACCCCCGCCAGGCTGCCAGTCGGGGCGGCTCGGATGTTCCGTCAGGCCGGTGACGTGGGTCCAGGTGTCGCCGCGATCGTCGCTGCGGAACAGCCCTGCCGGCTCCACGCCGCACCAGAGCGTCCCGTCGGGTCCCAGTGCCAGGGACCAGGCCGTCTTGATCGGCGTCTCGCCGGCGGCATAGGCGAGGCCTTCGCTGGAATGGGTCCAGTTCTCGCCGAGATCGGTCGAGCGCCACACCGCCGGCCCGAACCATTCATTGCCGCCGGCGGCCCAGATCGTGCCGGTGGCGGGGTCGGCGATGACGTGGTTGATCGGCCAGGTCTCGCAGAACGGCCCGCGCAGCGACCAGTCGCGCCGCGCCCCATCGCCTTCGAGGATGAAGGCACCCTTCTTCGTGCCCAGCAGCAGCATCAAGCCTGTTGTCATGGTGCTTCCTCCCTCAAGCATCAGGTGCCGAGCAGCGCCTCCAGCCGTTCAAGCGATTCCGTCCAGCCGTGACGATGCCGCGCGGCGGTCTCGGTATCGGCGAAGCGGTCATGGGTCAGGGTGAGCTCGGTCCCGTCCGCGATGTCGCGCAGGCGGATGGTCACGCGGGATTCGCGCTCGGGCATGCTGTGCCAGGCCCAGGTGAAGCAGAGGTGCTCATGCGGCATCACCGCCTCATAGCAGCCGCCGACCTCGTGCCGCTCGCCATTGTCCTCGCGCAGTACGATGCGGAAGCGGCCGCCGGGTCGGGGATCGAGTTCCGCCGCCTCCACGCGCGTGCGGTGGGGGCCGAACCAGCTCGCCAGCACATCGGGGGTGATCCAGGCCTCGAAGACGCGCTGCGGGGTGGCGCGCAGGCGCCGCACCAGGGTCACGCTCGTCGCCGCGTCGCTCATGGCTCGCGCTCCAGCGCCGCGGCTAGGCGGTCGAGGCTTTCTTCCCAGAAGCGGGCATAGCGCTGCAGCCACGTCATCGCGTCCTCCAGCGGCGCGGCGACCAGACTGCAGGAGACGGTGCGCCCGGATTTGCGCCGCGCGACCAGCCCCGCCCCTTCCAGCACGTCGAGATGCTTGATGACCGCCGGCAGCGACATCGGCAGCGGGCGGGCGAGCGCGCTGACGGAAAGCGTCCCCTGCTCGGCCAGTTGCGCCAGCATGGCGCGCCGCGTGGGGTCCGTCAGCGCGCCGAAGACGCGGTCGAGTTGGATGGCCGGCGCATACTGAACCATGAAGTTAAGTATTGGCCAGCGCAGCCGCTGCCGTCAAACGCGAATGCCGCACTGCGCGACATCGTGACGGCAACGGTCAGCGGGCGGGCAGACGGGCTGCCCGCCCGGACGATCAGGCCGCCAGCTTCGCCGCGATGGAGGCCACATGCTTGCCCTGGAAGCGGGCGCCGGCCAGCTCGTTCTCCGAGGGTTGCCGCGACCCGTCGCCATTGGCGATGGTGCTGGCACCATAGGGCGAGCCGCCGGTGATCTCGTCGTTCCGCATCTGGCCCTGGAAGGCATAGGGCAGCCCCACGATCACCATCCCATGGTGCAGCAGCACGGTATGCGTCGACAGGATCGTGCTCTCCTGCCCGCCATGCTGCGTCGCGGTCGAGGTGAACACGCTGCCCACCTTCCCCACCAGCTTGCCGTTGAACCAGAGCCCACCGGTCTGATCGAGGAAGTTCTTCATCTGCGCGGGCATGTTGCCGAAGCGGGTCGGCACGCCGAGGATGATCGCGTCGTATTCCGGCAGCTCGTCCACCGTCGCGATCGGCGCCGCCTGGTCGAGCTTGAAATGGGAGGCCTTGGCCACCGCCTCCGGCACCAGTTCGGGCACGCGCTTGATCACGGCCTCGGCGCCGGCTTCGCGGACGCCTTCGGCGACGGCGGTCGCCATCTGCTCGATATGGCCGTAGCTGGAATAGTAGAGGACGAGAACCTTCGTCATCGGAAGAACCCCCTTCGATCGGGTTGATGCCATCCCGCGCCCGGGGCGCGGCGTGGGGCGATGTATGCGCCCGCCTGGGGGTGGCCTTCCAAACCCCATGCGCAATGGCGGCCATCACCAAGGGGAATTGGCACGGCGCGACGGCGCGGCCGAGAGCGGCAGAGTCCTCCCCCGGACGGTCTTTCCCGGCCGGGCCTCCTGTCGCTGCCGCGCGCCCTCGCCTAACTTGTCCGCCTGCCGGCACAGACCGGCGCCTTGGAAGGGGGACGAACGCCATGACCGACGCCGCGCCCGGCGAGGAACCGACCACCCTCGCCGCCTTCGCCGACGGCATCCTGGAACTGACGCTCAGCCATCCGCGCCGACGCAATGCGCTCGCCACGCCGCTGCGGGAGGCGCTCATCCGCCATCTGGAACATGGCCTGGCCGACCCCGCCTGCCGCGCCATCATCCTCACCGGCGCCGGCGCGCATTTCTGCGCCGGCGGGGATGTCACGGCGATGGGGCAGCAGACGCCGCTCGACAGCCGCGCGCGGATGATGCGCATGAGCCATCACCTGGTCCGCCTGCTGGTCGAGGGCGAAAAGCCCGTCATCGCCGCAGTGGAAGGGCATGCCGCCGGCGCGGGCCTGTCGATCGCGGCGGCCTGCGACATCGTCGTCGCCGCGCGGAATGCGACCTTCACCTGTTCCTTCAACCGGATCGGGCTGGCGGCGGATCTCGGCGCGGCCTGGACCCTGCCGCGACGCATCGGCGCCGGCCAGGCGAAGCTGCTGATGTTCCGCGGCAAGCCGCTGCCGGCGGCGGAGGCGGCGACGCTCGGCCTGGTCGAGCGCCTGGCCGAACCCGGCGCGGCACTGGACGAAGCGCGCGCCATCGCCCGCGACATCGCCGCCACCGCGCCGCTCTCGAACGGCATGGCGAAGCAGCTGATCGCGCGGTCGCAGGGCAGCCTGTCCGACTTCCTGAAGGCCGAGGCCGATGCCCAGGCCCTGCTGCGCGACACGGAGGATCACCGCGAGGGGCGGGACGCCTTCCTCGCCAAGCGGGTGCCGCATTTCGTGGGGCGGTAGGCGCCGGCGGGGCCTTGCTCCATCGGCGTCAAGAACTGGTGACGGGCGGGGGGGGGGGGGGGGGGGGGGG
>JAYRJZ010000100.1:0-19907 GCA_041906015.1 Roseomonas sp. | reverse complement strand
AGCACGATCCCCTCGCGCGGGTCGAAGCCGTCGAGTTCGGTCAGCAGCTGGTTGAGCGTCTGTTCCTTCTCGTCATGGCCGCCGCCGAAGGCGCCGGCGCCGCGGCGGCGGCCGAGCGCATCCAGTTCGTCGATGAAGATGATGCAGGGCGCGGCCTTGCGCGCCTGCTCGAAGAGGTCGCGCACGCGCGCCGCGCCCACGCCCACGAACATCTCGACGAATTCGGAGCCGGAGATGGAGAAGAAGGGCACCCCCGCCTCGCCGGCAACCGCGCGCGCGACCAGCGTCTTGCCCGTGCCCGGCGGGCCGACCAGCAGGATGCCCTTCGGGATGCGCGCGCCGAGCCGGCCGTATTTCTCGGGCTGCTTCAGGAAATCGACGATCTCGCGCAGCTCGGCCTTGGCCTCGTCCACGCCGGCGACGTCGTCGAAGGTGACGCCGGTGTCCTTCTCGACATAGACCTTGGCCTTCGACTTGCCGACCGACATCAGCCCGCCGAAGCCCTGCTTTTCCGCCACGCGGCGGAAGACGAACATCCACAGCCCGAAGAAGACGACCGCCGGCACCACCCAGGAGAGCAGGTTCGTCAGGAAGGTGTTGGTGATGGTGCCGTCGTAGCGCGCGCTCGACTGCTCGAGCCGGCGCGTGAGGTCCTCCGGCACGATGGTGGTCAGGAAATGCGTCCGCCCGTCGATCGGCTCGCGGTAGCGGCCGACGATGCTCTCGGGGCGCACCTGCACCTCGGCGATGCGGTCCTGCTGCAGCAGTTCGAGGAAGCGCGAATAGGGGATGCGCTCGGTGACCGATGCGCCCTGCCACCAGCCCTGGAAGAGCAGGAGCAACAGGAAGGCACCGATCCAGTACCAGATGTTGAATTGTTGCTGCTTGTTCACTTACGGCCCCGGCCGCTGGCGCGGAGCGGAGTAAAGCGCGAACAGCCCTCCGTCCGCAAGGGAAGGAAGCGGGCGGATCAGGGCGGCCTCGTCTCGGTGCTTTCGAGGGCCGCGGCCTCCGCCTCGCGCCGGTCCTGGTCGCGCACCAGCCAATAGACGATGCCGAGCGCCAGTATCGCCGCGCCGAGCGCGAGCAGCTTCATCGCCTCGGTCTGGCTGAGATCGAGGATGATGAACTTCCGCACCACCGCGAGGATGGCGATCATCACCACCGCCCGCACCTGGACGATGCCGAATCGCCGTTCCACCACGACCAGCAGGGACCGCTTGAACTCCAGCGCGATGACGACCGTGAAGATCGCGCCGAACACGGACTGGAACACCACCGGATCCGTGGGGTCGAAAATGTCCACCAGAAGCAGCGAGGTGGCGACCAGCTTGAGCAGGTTCCACAGCGCGGCCAGCACGATCAGCGCGATCAGGAGCGTCAGCACGAAGACGATGGATTGCTCGAACTTCTCGTAGAAGGTCAGCGATCGCCACAGCGCAAGGCTGCCGCGCGATGGTTTCGGTTCGGTCATCGGCCCGCATCCAAGGTGACCGCGATCTCGAGGCGCGCGCCGTCGCGCAGGATCGTCAGCGTGAGGGTGTCACCCGGCGCGTGCCGGTCGAGCGCGGCGAGCAGTTCCGCCACGCGCCGCAGCGGCCGCCCCTCCACTTCCAGGATCACGTCCCCGGTCTGGAAGCCGGCATCGCGCCCAAGGCGGGCCGGGCGGATGCCGGCGCGCTCCGCGGCCGAGCCGGGCTCGACCTCGAGCACGAAGACGCCCTCGATGCCGAGCCGTGCCGACAGCGCGGCGTTGAGCTGCTCCTCGGCCCGGATGCCGAGCGAGGGGCGGATGTAGCGCCCCTGGGCGATCAGCCGCGGCACCACGCGGTTCACGGTATCCACCGGCACCGCGAAGCCGATGCCGGCCGAGGCGCCGGAGGGGCTGTAGATCGCGGTGTTCACGCCGATCAGCCGGCCGGCGGAATCGAGCAGCGGGCCGCCGGAATTGCCGGGATTGATCGCGGCGTCGGTCTGGATCAGCCGCTCGATCACCGCCCCCGTCTCGCTGGGCAGTTCGCGGTTCAGCGCCGAGATGATGCCGGTGGTCAGCGTCCAGTCCAGGCCGAAGGGATTGCCGATGGCGAAGACCTTCTGGCCGACGCGCAGGTCGTGGCTGGTGCCGATCGGCAGCGGCTCGGGCCGCCCGGTGCCGACGCCGATGCGCAGCACCGCGAGGTCATGGGCCGGGCTCGTGCCCACCAGCACGGCGTTGTAGGCGCGGCCATCGGCCAGCCGCACCGTGGCGGCCGAGGCGCCGGCGATCACATGGTCGTTCGTCACCACATGGCCGAGACGGTCCCAGACGAAGCCCGAACCCGTCCCCCGGGGCACCTGCAGCGCGTTGCGGGTCCAGGGGTTCACGACACGCTCGGTGGTGGCGATGAAGACGACGGAATCGCGCGCCTGCTCGAACAGCGCGATGGTCGCCTGCTCGTCGGCGGCGAGATCCCCGCGCGGCGTCACCGCCCGCGGCTCCGCGCGGCTGGCCAGGAACTCCGCCTGGATCAGCGGAATGCTCTGCCAGGCGGTCATCAGGACCAGTCCGACCAGCATCAGCAGCAGGGTCCGAAACAGGAAACGCCCTTCGGTCAAGGCACGCAGATCTCCTCGGTCGCCGGCATCCTCGCCACTCAGCCGCTGCCGATCAGGATGCCTGCGGCGAGCACGAGGCCGCCGCCCAGCACCACCTGGAACACCGCCCGGCCGATCGGCGTCTCCATGTAGCGGTTCTGGACCCACGCGATGGCCCAGAGCTCGACGAAGACGATCGCGATCGCGATCGCTGTCGCCGTCCAGAAATGCGGGATCAGGTAGGGCAGCGCATGGCCAAGGCCGCCCAGCGTCGTCATCACCCCCGAGGCGAGCCCGCGCTTCCAGGGCGCGCCGCGGCCCGAGAGCTTCCCGTCATCATGGACGGCCTCGGTGAAGCCCATGGAGATGCCCGCGCCGACCGACGCCGAAAGCCCGACCAGGAAGGTCGTCCAGGGGTTCTGTGTGGCGAAGGCGGTGGCGAAGATGGGGGCGAGCGTCGAGACCGAGCCGTCCATCAGCCCCGCCAGCCCCGGCTGCACCCAGGTCAGCACGAACTGCCGACGCGCGGCCAGGCTCTCGTCGCTCGCCGCGCCGCTGCGGGCGAGTTCGGCGGCCATCGCCTCGACATCGCTCTCGTGCCGCGCCTCCGCCGCCGCGAGATCGCCGAGCAGCTTGCGTGCCTCGGCGTCCGTCGTGCGCTCGGCGGCGGCGCGGTAGAAGGCCTCGGCCTCGCGCTCCATCGCCAGCGCCTCGGCGCGGATGCGATCGAGGCCGAGATTCTCGATCAGCCAGACCGGGCGACGGGCGTAGAAATCCGCCACATGCTCGCGCCGGATCGGCAGGATCAGCTCGCCGTGGCGGGAACGGTAGAGCTCGATCAGCCAGCGGCGGTGCTCGTCCTCCTCCTCGGCCATGGCCTCGAAGAGGCGCGCGGTGGCGGGAAAGGTCTCGCGCAGGCACCGCGCATAGAGCCGGTAGATGCGCGCATCCTCCTCCTCCGAGGCGATGGCCAGCGCCAGGATCTCCTCCGCCGAGAGGCTCGCGAAGCGGCGGCGGCCGAAGGCGGGAAGCGGGATCAGGCGCATGGAGGGGACAGTTGGCCGCAGGCTGTTTCACGGCCATCCTAGCGCATCGCCCCGGCGTGGGCCAGCGCGAACCGGGCGGCGGGTGCCGCCCCATGACGATCCGGAAGGCCATGACAGCGCGGCCGGTTCCGGTCATGCTCCGCCCGGGATGCCGGCCGCGTCGTGCGGGTGGCGGGACGGCGGCGGGGCCGGGTTCGGATTCACGGAAGGACCACATGCTTCCCTGGTACGAGACGGTCGCGACGCGCTACCCGCCCTTCGTGGTCTGGATGCTGGTCGCCGCCTGCGTCGGGGCGTTCCTGTACCAGGTCTCGCTGCCCCCTTCCGTCCTGGAACTCTTCCTGCGTCAGTACGCGCTGGTGCCCGCGCGCTTCTTCGCGCAATGGGCGCAGCCGCGCCCGGGCGACTGGCTCGCCTTCCTGACCAACATGTTCCTCCATGGCGGCTGGCTGCACCTGATCGTGAACATGTGGACGCTCTGGATCTTCGGCCCCGCGGTCGAGGATCGGCTGGGAGCGCGCCGCTTCCTCTTCTTCTACATCGCCTGCGGTCTCGCTGCCGGCATCGCCCATGGGCTGGCCAACCCGGAGTCCGTCGTGCCCGCGCTCGGTGCCTCGGGGGCGATCGCGGGGGTGATCGGCTGCTACGCCCGGCTGTTCCCCGCGGCGCGGCTCGTCGTGATGATCCCCGTGCTGTTCCTGCCGCTCTTCTTTGAGGTCCGGGCGCTCGCCTTCGCGACGATCTGGTTGCTGCTGCAGATCATCCCCGGCCTTCTGACGCTCGGCCAGGATGTAGGCGGCGGCGGTATCGCCTGGTGGGCGCATATCGGCGGTTTCGCCGCGGGCTGGCTGCTCGCGCCAGCGGCGCGGCGGGCGCGCATCGCCCATCGTCCCTACTTTCGCGACGAGGGACCCTACGGCTTAATGCCGGATGGCCGGCGCAGTGGAGGGCGAGGACCGTGGCGATGATGGATCTTCTCTGGCTCTTCTTCATGCTCTCGGCGCTGCAGCCCGTGCTGCAGCGCCGCTACCTGGAAGCGATGCGCGTGCGCAAGATCGCGCAGATCGAGAAGCAGCGCGGCAGCCGCGTCATCCTCCTGGTGCACCGGCAGGAGACGATGAGCCTGCTCGGCTTTCCGCTGATGCGCTACATCGACGTCAACGACAGTGAGGAGGTGCTGCGCGCCATCCAGCTCACCGACGACGAGGTACCGCTCGACATCGTGCTGCATACCCCGGGTGGCCTGGTGCTGGCGGCGACGCAGATCGCGCGCGCGATCCAGGGGCATAGGGGCAAGGTCACGGTCTTCGTGCCGCACTACGCCATGTCGGGCGGCACGCTGATCGCGCTGGCGGCCGATGAGATCGTGATGTGCCGCCATTCCGTGCTGGGTCCGATCGATCCGCAGCTCGGCGGCATGCCGGCGGCCTCGATCGTGAAGGTGGCCGAGGAGAAGCCGATCGCCGAGGTCGAGGACCAGACGCTGGTGCTCGCCGATGTCGGGCGCAAGGCGATCGCCCAGGTCGAGGCGGCCGCCACAAGGCTGCTGGCCGAGAAGATGGAGGAGGCGACGGCAAGGGCCCTGGCCGCGAAGCTCGCCACCGGAACCTGGACGCATGACTACCCGATCTCGGCCGAGGAGGCGCGCGGACTGGGCCTGCCGGTCAGCCTCGACATGCCGGACGAGATTCTGCAGCTCATGACGCTCTATCCGCAGCCGGTCCGGCGCCAGGGCGGGGGCGTGGAGTATCTCCCGCAGCCCCGCCAGAGGGAGCTCCGCGGGCGGTGATGCCGGCAGGCGGCACGCCCCGTTGCCAGCCGCGAACACCTGTCATTCGACAGCGAGGAGAACGACATGCCGACCGTCGCCTGCCCCGATTGCGCCTCCACGAACCGCGTCCCGCAAGAACGGCTCGGGGACAATCCCCGATGCGGACGCTGCGGATCGCCTCTCTTCCAGGGCAAGCCCGTGACCCTGACGGCGGCGAATTTCGACCGCCACCTGGCGGCCGAGACACCGCTTCTGGTGGATTTCTGGGCGGCGTGGTGCGGCCCCTGCAAGGTCATGGCGCCGCAGTTCGAGGCTGCCGCGAAGGCCCTCGAGCCACGGATGCGACTCGGCAAGCTCGACACCGAGGCCGAACAGCAGATCGCGGGCCGCTACGGCATTCGTGGCATACCCACCATGAGCCTGTTCAGGGGCGGAGAGGAGATCGCCAGAACCAGCGGCGCGATGTCTGCTGCGCAGATCGTGGAATGGGCGCGCTCTCGGGCAGGATGATGGCCGCTCCTCATCCTGCTTGAGCCAGGCGACACAGGGGAACGGCATGCATGGCGTGACCGGGCTGCTTGAAAGCGCCGCATTGCTGGTCTTCGCCGCATTCGTCCTCGTGACGATCTGCGCCCGCGCGGGCGTGCCGAGCATCGTCGGATACATCGGCACAGGCGTGTTGATCGGGCCGGCCGGAAGCGGCGTGCTGGCCCAGAGCGAAGCGCTCACCTCCATCGGCGAGCTTGGTGTCGTTTTTCTGTTGTTTGCGCTCGGGCTCGAATTCTCCTTCGAGAAGCTCGCCTCGCTAAGACGTCACGTGTTCGGGATCGGTGCGGCGCAGGTTGTGGTCACGACCCTGCTCGTCGCGATCCCGGCAGGGTTGATGTACGGACTGGCACCTGTGCCCGCGATCCTCATGGGCGGGGCGGTCGCGATGTCGTCCACGGCCATGTGTCTCAAGGTGCTTGCTTCCGTGAACGCCCTCAACACCGCTCCGGGGCGCCTCGCGATTTCCGTGCTGCTGTTTCAGGACCTGGCGGCGGTTGCGCTTCTGCTGCTGCACGACGCGACGTCCGGCGCGGCCGAGGGACTTGGCGTGGCGACCGTGATCGGGGGCGCGGCGGCGCTTGTGGCGGCCCTGTTCGTCGCACGCGGCCCGCTTCAGACAATCGCCGGATGGACAGCCGCGCGAGGCGATCCCGAACTGGCGCAGCTTCTCGCGCTGGCAATCGCCTTGGGGTCGGCGATCGCGGCCACAGCCGCCGGACTCTCACCGGCGCTCGCGGCCTTTGCCGCCGGAATGATCATCGGCGAAGGCGATGCGCGCCATGTCGTCGAGAAGGAAATCCGTCCCTTCCGCGATCTGTTCGTGGGCATCTTCTTCATCGGCATCGGCACGCAGATGCCGCTCGGCATCTTCTCATCGACCTGGCCGACCGTGCTGGTCTGGCTAGCCATTCTCTTCATGGGCAAGGCAGTGGTCGTGGCGCTTCTGGCGTCATGGTCCGGCGAACGAGGGCAGGCCGCCTGGAGGGCGGCCATCATTCTCGGTCACGGAGGCGAATTCAGTCTGATGCTGATTTCAGTGTCCACAGCGTCGGGTCTGATCCCCGAAGGAATCACCGGCCCGCTCCTTCTCGCGATCGGCATCAGCATGCTGGCCGGGAGTCTCCTCGTCAGATACGGGGCGAAGGACTAGATCGGACTGAGCCGGGAACTTCATGAGTCTGACTGGAGCGCACAGCAGCGCCGCCACGGTCCGGGCTATGCGGGCCAGTTTGCGCCGGCCCCGGGGGGGCGTTCTGCATTCGCGATTGTGTCGGCTGCGAGCATGGCGCGACCGCGTAGGGGAGGCGCTCGCGGGCCAGCTTGGACAAGTCTCCGGCATCAATGCCGTCTTCATGGCCGATGCCGATCAGCAGGAGGTGGAGGCACCGCATCGATCCGAGGCCGTTCCGGAAACGTTCCGTCGCTTGCGGATCTTCATTGCATTCGGCGAGGGGGCGTTTGGCGCGAAGGTACTTCTCTATCTCTCTGAGCGCCAGCGGGTGGATATCGAAGCACAAACGGCCGTCGCCGCGGGCGAAGATCCGACACCCCAGGTGAAGTTCCTGGCAAATTGATCGGCCCCTGCATCCCTGCGAACGGAGCTTTCAGGCGACGCGCCGCTTCGTGACCTGCACCGCCAGCGGCGCCGCGGCGAGATCCACCGTCGAGGCGCTGACGTTGCGCGCCGTCACGCGCACGCTGTTGTTCGACCAGACATGGCAGTCCAGCACAAAGGCAATGCTGCTGGTGTCGAGCGACGCATCGGCGAAG
The DNA here is from genome assembly GCA_041906015.1 of Roseomonas sp. Lineage (GTDB taxonomy): Bacteria > Pseudomonadota > Alphaproteobacteria > Acetobacterales > Acetobacteraceae > Neoroseomonas. Next base: position 12,197 of record JAYRJZ010000100.1, on the reverse strand, counting down.
TCCCCGCGTCGCGCCCCAGGCACCGTGACGTCGACATTGGCCGTCGCACCCGCGGCCAGGCTCGGCAGATCCCAGCTGGTCTCCAGCGCCAGCGTCCGCGCGCCCACTGGCAGCGAGGGGCAGCCATAGAGGATCGACGGAGCATCCTCCGGCAGGCCGTAAAGCCGCAGCGCCTCGAGATCGATCTGCCCGTCAAAGCCGATGATCCCAATCTGCGCGAAGGCCACGCTCGGCCCCAGCCGGATCGTTTGCCGCCGGTTCAGCGAGCTGTCCTGCATCACCGCGCCGGCCTGCCAGCTCTTGGAGGCGACGACCCACTGCATGGTGGTGCCGGAGGCCAGCACGTCCTCCGCCTGGTCCTCCCGGATGTTCCCCGCGCCGTCGAAGCAGCGGACGCAGAGCCGCCCGCCATCAGCGCCATCCGCCAGCCAGTGCGCCAGGGCGAATTCCTTCGCGTGCGTCGTCTGCACCACGAAGGCCACCCCACGATTGGCGTTCAGCAGCAACCCCCGGCCGGTGCCTGCGATGCCGTCCAGCCCGCTCCAGGACAGCCCCGCCATGGTGGTTTCGGTGGTTGTCGAGGTCGCGATGACGCAGGCGCCCTCCACCCCGATCTCGGTGTTGCTGTAGCGGAAGGCCGCCGCGCGCAGGTTCGGGATGTTGGCCAGCAGCCGGGTTAGACGCGACGCCGGCGCCCGGTGGCGGTTGTAGACGGCATTGCCGGCCCGGCTGGCGGTCGCGGTGTAGTCAATCCCGACCTGGTAGGTGTTGGACCAGGCGACCTCGTACTCGCAGTCCGTCGCCGCGGCGGTGTGCCGGGCGGCGATCGGCGAGCAGGCCTCCATGCGCATCCCGCGCGCGATGATGGCGGTGCCGCTGGTCTCGTTGACGAAGGGGATGGCGACATTGGGATCGAGCTGCCGCAGCTCGAAATTCGGTCCGTCGAAGATGTGCCGGTTGTGGTTGTTGTAGGCGCCGGCCTGCCGCGAGAAGCGCACCCCATAGCGGTCGGTGGTCGCGTTAATTCCGGTCGCACAGGCAAAGTGCCCGCCATAGTAGCGGATGGAGGTGTTCCAGGCCGTTGCCGTGGCGCAGTGGACGTCGAGCCCATAGCGGTTGTTCAGGATCCGGCCGAGGATCAGCGTGGTGTCCTCGAAGCCGCGCCCGTCGCCGAGCGTGCGCAGCCCGATGCAAAAGCCCGAGACCAGCCGCAGGTCGAGCAGCGACGAGTCCAGGTTCCTCGCGACGATGCCGATATCGGCCTCGCTGGCCCAGTCGGACTGGATCTGCCGCGTGACCTGGAGGTTGAGGTAGAGCTTCTCGCCATTGCGGGTGGTGCCACCATCGCCGAGCGTCAGGACGGTGGCCGGGGCGTTCGCCGCGCCGGTGTACTGGATCACCCCCTGCATGATCAGCCCGCGGGCACCGCCGCCGAGGGTGACGCCGGCATCGACGTTCCAGGTGCCGGTCGGGATCACCGCAAGCTTGCCATCCGCGGCGGCCCGATCGAAGCAGGCCTGGATGGCGGCGCGGTCGTTGGCCGCGCCGTCGCCGAGGCCGCCGAAGTCGCGCGGCATCACCACCTCGCGGTCACGCAGGTACTTGGCCAGGTCGGTCTTGGAGATGTTCTGGCCGAGGACCATCAGGTCATCGATGCGGGCGGCCATATCGCCTCCTACAGAGCTGTGGCGGAGACCGGGCCGGCAACGACGGAAACGTTGCCCTCGGCCGAGACGCTGCGGAGCCAGTACCAGCGGATCTGGCCGGTGGTGAGGCCGGTGCGGTCCCAGAAGAGGCTGGTCGGCTCGGTGGCAAGCTTCACGGCGCCGGCCAAGCTGTTGCTGCTGGCCTCAAAGACCTGTAGCCGGACGGCATCGGCCGGGAAGCCGCCGGACAGCCGCACCCCGCCAGCAATGCCGGTCGCTGTGGGCGCCGAGACAGCGGCCGGCACCAGGGCCTCCCGCCAGGCCGACACGGCGCCATTGCGGGCCACGGCGCGCGCCCGGAAGGCGGTCGGCTCCGCCGTCGGGATGCCTGCCGCGGTGGCGCCGAGGCCCGCCCCGTAGCCCTGCCAGGTGGCGACGGAGGCCGGCATGAACTGGACCTCGTAGCCGGCGAGATGCGCGCTGGCGACCGGCGCCCAGGCGATGGAGAGTGCGGCGAAGGCGCTGCCCTGCGGCGTCTCGACGGCGATCGAGGCCGGCGTGGCGATCCGCCCCGGGTTCGGCAGCACGACGGAGGGGCTGTCGCCGGTGGCGCGCTCGTCCACCGCCGGGTTCCAGTCCCAGACCGCGGCATCCTCCTCGGCCAGCACCAGATCCACCCCGCCATCCTGGGCCAGGCTCCAGCCGGTGATCCGGGCGGGGAATGGCACCAGCCGGTCCAATGCCACCGTCGCCCCCTCCCAGGGCCGCAGCCGCAGCGCCGAGAGTTTTGCGGGAAAGGCGACCGTACGCTGCCGGCGGTTGCGCTCCAGCGCGACCTTCATCAGCCGCTGCACCGTGGAGACGGAGGTGGTCAGCGGGAATTCGAGATCGGTGTAGATGGCCTCGCCACCATCCTCGGCGACGTAATTGCTGGCGAGCAGCGGCGGCGCGTCGGTCGGCTGCCAGCTGGCGGAGGGCTCGACATAGACGGCGCGCACCCCGTTGAAGAGGTCCCGCCGGGCGCGGCTGCCCTGGATGGTGACGTCGCCGCGGAGGTCGTCCGAGGTGAGCGTGGCCACCGGCAGCGCCGGCCCACCCGCATGGATGAAGAACCGCCCGCCCGAGACCACCAACGCGCCGGCCATGGCCGCGACCAGTTTTTCGGTGATGGCGATCTTGCCCTCAGCGAGGGACAGCGTGCCGTTGCAGGTGTAGCGGCGCTCGGCGGTGCCGGCGGCCGTGCCCATGATCTCGTCGCAGATATTGGCAGCGGCGATCAGGCAGGGAATGTCGATATCGTCCCAGCTGGCCCGCCAGCCGAAGGAGGCGGTGATGTACCAGGCCAGGCAGAGCGCCGGATTGTCGGACCAGCCCACCACGCCGGTGCGCGGATCGAGGATGGTGTCGGCGCCCTCGACGATGGCTGCCATGTTGGGTGGGCCGGAGGGAAAAGCCTCGGCGGTAATCTTGAGGCGGACAGCGATATAGGCGCGGCCCTGGCCGCGATGCGCCGCGGTCCATTTGCCGTCGGTCTCGGCGACAAGGTTGGCGTCGGCTGCCTGGTCAGGGTCCCCCAGATGCCGATCGACCCGGACGAGGCCTGCGAAGCTGGCATCGGTCTCCGCCTTGTCGCCGAGCCAGACCTCGCCGATGCCGCGCACGCGATGGGCCGCCACCACGACGACGGAATAGAAATAGCCATCCTCCCGCCCGGCATCGTCAGTCGCCGAGTGCAGAAAGACGATGGGCCCGCCGACCTTGACCCGGCCGAGGACGATCTGGTGCTCGGTGATCGCCTGGCGGAAGGACTGGGTGCGCGTCGTGGCGGTGGTGGTGAGGGTGTCGGCGGCGATGGCCGCGGCGGTGGTGGAGGCGGCCTTCTTGGTCGGGAAGATCGCCTGGCCGATGGATGAGACGACGAAGGCCGCGCCAGCGGCGACCACCGCGCCGATGATGCCGCCACCCACAGCGGCCGAGGCGATGCCGCCGGCGACCACGGCGATCAGGGGAACGGCAGCGGGCATGTCAGCCGATCCTCCAACCGACGGTGCAGGTATTGAGCGGCTGGCGCACCAGCCCGCGCGGCCCGACGAAGGCAGCACGGCCGCCATCGACGACCACGCCGAGCCGCGGCGGGTCGCCCGCCAGCACCACGTCACCGGCGCGGGCAAAGGGCGGCGGGATGCGGGGAAAGCCCGCGCTGTCGGCGGTGGCCTCGAGGTCCGGCAGGATGCACACCCGTGGCCTGTCGCCGGTCACCGCCTCGACCGCGGCCAGGGCAAACCGCCCGCAATTCCAGCGATGCGCATCGAAGGCGCGCGCCTCGGCCGCTGACAGCAGGGCTGCCAGCCGGCCAGGCCAATCAGGGCGCCGGGTCACGACGCCGGCAGGGTGATCTGCGCCTCCTGCAGCGCCGGGACGAACTCGAAAAAGCGATCGCCCGGGTATTCGGCCTGCTGGTCTGCATCGGTGTAGCGGCGGACCTCGGCGCGCTCGAGGTCGACAAGCCGGCTCTCGCAGGTGAGCGAGACGCGCGGCTCGGCGCCGTCCACCACCTCCATCGTGTCCATCAGCCCCGCCCACAGAGGAAACGGATCGGCGACAAAGGCGCCCTCCGCATCGAGCAGCCCGCCCCACAGCCGGGCGGTGCGCAGGCGAAAGCTCCGTTCGGCGAGCGCGATGTCCACCACCTCCTGCGGCACCGGCGACAGCGCCAGGGTCAGCCGCACGGCACGGATCTCGGTGGTCTCCTCGATCTCGCCCACGGCGCCGAGCGAGCCCACCCCTTCGAACACCATCCCGGCCCAGCGCAGCTGCCCGAGCCCTGTCCAGGCGCGAAAGGCGCCGGAGGCGAAGTCGAGATCGACCAGGATGATGGGCGTGGCGACCGGTGCGGTGGCGGCGGCCGCTGCCTGAAGCGAAAGCCGACGCGTCGCGGTGATCCCGTCCGTCATGGCAGAACCTCCTCCAGGCGGATGGTGATCGCCGTGAAGCGCCCCGGCCGGGTGGGGTTGATGCCCTCGTCGTCGGAGACCAGCCGCATGGCGACGGTGGGCTGGGTCAGCACAAGTGGTTCGGACACGACGGCCGGCGCCCGCAGCGGTGGGCCGATCGGGATGGTGGCGGTGCCGCTGCCGGAGGCGGTGATCGTCTCGGTCGCCATGTAGAGCCGGCCGGCAAGGCCGATATGGTCGCCGGCGCCGACCGCGACGGCGTTCGGCCACCAGCCCTGGGTCTGGATGCTCAGCGCCCCACGGGTGGCGCCCGCTGCCAGCGCCGGATTGCCCGAGCCCACCACCAGCCCCGTGCCGTCCGTGAAGATGGTGCTGTCCGAGAAGGAGTACGGCCCGGTCGGCACATCGCCCTGGCTGCGTGGATCGCCGGTGCGGTATTCGCGGCGCCAATCCCAGATGCGCACGGTGTTGGCGGAGCCGGCGAGCGCCGCCAGCAACCCCTCCAGCACGCCGGCGCGGACACGATCCAGCGGATCGAACGTCGCCTCGGCCATCCAGCGCGCCCCCTCGCGGCGCATGACCTGCGTGACGCGGGTGATCGGCGAGGCAAAGCGCAGCGTGTTGTGCTGCAGATAAAAGCTCAGCCGCGAGGGCCGCAGCGAGGCGGGCCAGGCGTATTCGGTCATGGCGCCCCCTAGCCGCGGACGGTCTTGTAGGCGGCGCCACCGCGACGGATGGCATCCAGCGTCATGCTCGACGCCTGCCGGGCGATCTGGCCCGACAGCATCCGCAGCCGGACCTCGACGCCAGCATCGGCCCCGCGGGCATCGATGGTGATGTTGGTGGTGATCGCGGCGCCGGCCGGCGCGGAGCCGTTCGGCAGCACCGTGCCACCGCGGTCCGGCACGAACCACTCCGGGCCGCGCTCGCCGACGATGTAGGGCTGGCCGGCAGCGACCGGGCCGCCCTCGGCCCGAAAGAGCCCGCCGAGCCAGGAGCCGATCCCATCCATCCAGCTGCTGGCGCCGAGGCTGTTGAGCCCGGTAGAGACGGCATTGCCCAGCGGCTCCGTGATGACCTTGCGCGCGAGGATGCGCGTGATGTCCTGCAGCAGCCCTTGCAGCACGGACGAGAACTTCTCGCCCTTGACGATGGCGTCCTCGAAGGCGCTGGAGAAGGTCAGACCCAGCTCCCGCACGACGTCCGAGGTGCGCGAGGCCCCCTCCTCGACGCGGCGCTCGGCGCGTTCCAGCTCCTCCATCGCGGCGACCGCCTCGCGCTGGATGGTCTCGTCGGGCACCGCCCGGCCAGCCCGTTCCGCCCGCTCCACCAGGCTGGACAGGGTGGCGAGGCGGCGCTGGTAGCGCTCATAGGCTGTCTCGTTCTGCTGGATCAGCCGCTCGCGCTCGCGCAGCAGCTCGTTGAGCTCCCGCTCGGCCTCGCGCGCCTCCCGCGCGCCCTCGGTGCTGGCACGACGGACCGCGGCGACGCGCGGCTCCAGCCGGCGCAGCGCCTCGTCGCGCTCCTGCAGCGCGAGCGTCTCGAGGCGGGTGCGCTCGGCCGCGGTGACGCCACCGGCGGCCTCGGCCTCGCGCAGCCGGCGGACCCGCTCCTCGTATTCCCGGTTGATCCGGAAGCGGTCGTCGAGATCGCGGGTGAGCTCCTGGACATCCTGGGTCGCGCGGCGCCGGCGGGCCTCGGCCGCGGCAGTAGCGGCGCTCTCCTGCTCGCTGCGCTGGCGCTCGCCGGCGGCCTGCTCGCCGCGGGTGATCTCGGCCTGGAGTTCCGTGTATTGCCGGCGCAGCTCCTCCAGCCGGGCAGTGCGATCGACCCCGGCCTGCTGCTCGGCGGCGCCGACGAGGCCCGGGCGGATGCTGCCGCGGCGGGTTGGGGCGGTGAGGCTGGGCCGGCCATCATTCTCGCTTTCCAGCCGGGCGATCTGGGCGGCCAGCGCCTCAGCCTGGCGACGCATGCCGGCGACGCGTTCCTCCTCGCTGAGCAGGCCGGCGCCCTGGCGCACGCCATCCACCGCGCGGGCGGCGGCCGATAGCGCGCGCGCCAGCGCGTTGGACAGGCCGATGGCACGATCAAGCTGGCCGAGGAAGTTTTCGGTCGACGCCGTCAGCTGGCCAAAGGCGCGACCGAGGGAGAGCGGCGCCTTGTCGAGCTCGGCGCCGAGCCGTTCGGTCGCGCGCAGCAGCGCCGGAAACACCCGCTCGGCGGTGAGCTTGCCCTCGGAGCCGAGTTTTCGGAGCTCGCCGATGGAGACGCCAAGCTCGCGCGCCAGGCCCTCGGCCAGTAGCGGCATGGCCTCGAGGATGGAGCGGAGTTCGTCACCTTGCAGCACGCCGGAGGCCAGCGCCTGGGCGAGCTGCAGCGTGGCCGAGGAAATCTCGCCGGTGGAGGCGCCGGAGACGATGGCGACGCGCTGCAGGCCGGTGACGAGGCGGACCACCTGGTCCGAGGTGGCGCCGATCTCGCGGGCGGCGATCGAGAAGCGCTGGAAGGCGTCGACGCTCTCGGAGACCGCGACGCCGGTGGAGAGCGCATTGCGGTACAGCGCCTCGTAGACCGAACTCGCCCGCTCCACCGAGCCGGTGGCGTTCTGCAGGCGGGAGAGGCTTTGCGTCAGCGCATCGCCGGCCTGCACCAGGGCACGGGCAGCCACCGCCACGCCGGCCAGCTGGATGCCGCGCGTGGCGACGTCGAGCAACTCGAGGGAGCGGGAGGCACGCTCGGCGCCACCTTTGATCTGGTCGAGGGAGCGCTGACCGGTCTCGCCGACCTCGCGCAGCTCGGCCTTGACCCGGGCCGCGTCGTCCAGCGAGAGGCGGACCGAGACGCGGCGGGTGGCGTCGGCCATGTCAGCTCGTTTCCCCCTCGCCAGAATTTTCGTCGCTACGGGTATTGCTGCCGGTATTTTTCGGCACTACATTAATTCAGTGCGGATCACCTTCGACCCGGCCAAGCGCGCCAGGACGCTGACCGAGCGGGGGCTGGACTTCGCCGATGCCGCGCAGGTGTTCGCAGGGCTGCACGCCACGCTGGAGGACACCCGACGCGACTACGGCGAGCCGCGATATATCTCAGCCGGGATGCTGGACGGCCGGCTGGTGGTCCTGGTGTGGACACCGCGCGGGAGTGCCCGCCGGGTCATTTCGATGAGGCACGCCCATGCCGACGAAGAAGCCCGCTGGCGCGAGCACCTGGGTTGACCCGGACGACGCGCCGGCTCTGACAGACGAGTTCTTCGCACATGCGGAGATCCGCGACGGCGACCGCGTGGTTCGTCGTGGCCGGGGCCGACCGCGTCTGCCCGACGCCAAGCGGCAGGTGACGATCCGGCTGGAGCCGGAATTGCTGGACCGGCTTCGCGCAACTGGTCCTGGCTGGCAGACCCGCTTGAACGAGGCGGTACGCGACTGGCTCAAGAAGCACGCGGCGTAATCGGGACCTCGGTCTCGGAAGGCACGGCATCTTTGCCGCGCAGCGCTGCACCCTCGGCCATGCCGAGGCGGAGGGCGAGCAGCAATTCGGCGGCGGCCCAGCCAGTGGCGCCGAGTTCGCGTGACGCGGCCAATGCGCCAGCGGTGTCGAGCGTCAGGCCAGCCATCGTCGCCTCGGCGCAGGCTGTGCCGGCGGACCAGCAGGCATAGCCTTCGATGCTGGTGGGGGCGTGGGCGGTGTAGGGGCAGGCGTCGGCGCAATCGCGACCCAGGCCCGCGCAGCCGCGGCAGTATTCGGGCCCGCGACCGAAGTGCCAGGCGGCGCGAGCCCTCAGCCGTTTCCCTCGGCGGCCACCGCGGCGACTGGCGCCGTGGCGCGGTCCCAGAAGGCGGCGGCGATGTCATCCAGGTCCATCAGGCGCTCGACCGCCTCGGGCGAGAGCGGCAGCGCCTTGCCGGCGGTGTCGCCGATGCCGTCCCAGGCCGTCACGGCGTGGCGGGCCAGCGCCTTGACCAGGAACGCGAAGGACAGGCCGCGCGACATGTCGGGATCGAGGTCCGGGTCGGCGATGCGGATCGCGGCGAGGCGGCGCGCAGCGGCGGCCTGCGCGGCCGCCATCACCGCAGTCGTCACCGGCCGGATTTCGACGCGGACGCCGCGCGGCAGGTCGAGCCAGTACGGCTCGGCCGGGAGGTCGAGGGTGAGCATGCCAGGTTCTCCATTCAACGAGGCGGGCCATCCGAATCATCGGAACGAAATCAGCGCGAATCCGTGCAGCACGTAGAACACCGGCCGGCCCCCACAGCGTGGTGCATGGGATCCGTCGGCGCCCGGGGATCCGCGGGGCGAGCCGCATCTTGAACGGCTCTGGGCTAGGTCGAAGCGTCGCTATTGCCGGCGCCGCGGACGCCTGCCTTCCTCGGCAAAGGTCACGAGGAGTTCGCCCAACATCTGCACGCCTTGTCGAATGGCCGCATGATCAAGACTGGCATACCCCATCACGAGCCCGGCGGTGGCGCGCCTGCTGGCGGCTTCGCCCGGAGCGTAGAGGGGAGTCACCGGATACACGCCAAGGCCCATCGCGTGAGCGCGCGCGACGAGATCCTCCTCCCGCGCCATCGGCACCTCGTTGAGCCAGACGACGAGGTGCAATCCGGCATCGGCACCGACCACTGTCGCCGCGTCTCCCAGCTTGTCCGCCAATGCGCCCAGAAGCGTCGCGCGCCGGTCCGCATTCAGGCGGCGCACACGGCGAACATGCCGCTCATAGACACCACTGCCGATCAGGGCTGCGAGCGCCTCTTGCTCCAGGCCGGGCGCGTGCCTGTCCGCCAGCCGCTTCGCCTGCGTGAAAGCGGTGGACAGCGCGGGCGGGACAACGAGATAGCCGAGACGGAGCGTGGGTGAGAGGGTCTTGGAGACGGTGCCGAGGTAGATGACCCGACCGGCATCATCCATGGCCTGCAGAGGCGGGATCGGCGCGATGTCGAACCGGTACTCGCTGTCATAGTCGTCCTCAATGACGTGCCCACCATTGCGCCTCGCCCAGGCCAGCAATTCCCGGCGCCGGCCCGCTGACAGGACGCCGCCTAGCGGAAATTGATGGGACGGGGTGGCATAGGCCAGCCGCGCTGCGGGCAGACCGTCGATCTGCAATCCCTCATCATCCACAGGCACGGACGTCACCTCCGCCCCGGCGGCCAGGAAGACCTGCCGGGCCAGCGCGTAGCCGGGGTTCTCCATCAGTACCCGATCACCGGGGTCGAGCAGCAGGCGTGCGCAAAGATCCAGCCCCTGCTGCGAACCATTGACCACGATGATCCGGTCCGGGTCGCAGCGCAGCCCGCGGGCCCGCCACAGATAACCCTGCAAGGCAGCTCGAAGGTCAGCAGAGCCGCGGGGATCACCATAGCGAAGCCGTCCATGCCGCCGGAGCACAGCAGCCCCGATCGCCTTCCGCCAGGCGAGCACCGGGAAGTCGGCGGCAGCCACGTCGCCATAGCGGAAATCCACGACCATCCGCGTTCCGCCGGGCACGGACTGCAGCGCGAAACCTGCTAGCCGCCGGCCGAAGGCCGATAATCGGTCGGGCATGCCGAGCGCGTCGGCCGGCCCCGAGGGCTCACGGCCAAGGCCAAGCCCCAGCGCCACCCGCGTCCGGGCGCCCTGCCGCGCTTCCAGATATCCCTCCGCGATCAACTGGTCGTACGCCGCCGTCACGGTGGTCCGCGACACGCCCCATTCCGCCGCCAGAGCCCGGGTCGAAGGCAGCGGCGCACCCGGCCCGAGCACGCCGGAAGCGATCTGGCCCTTGATAGCTTCGCAGATCCTCTGGGTGATCCGGGCGGAGGCAGGCGCATCCGTTGTCATGGCGGGTAAACTGGTCCAGTAATTTCGCAGAAAACTGGACGTTCCGTGTGGGCCAGATCAAGCCCAAGATCGCGGCCAATCCAGGAGCCATTCCGATGTATGTCCCGCCCGCCTTCCGCGAGGATGACCTCGCCGCCCAGCATGGAGCCATGCGGGAGGCGCGGCTCGCCAACCTTGTCACCGCCACGGCCGAGGGCCTGCTCGCAACGCCGCTGCCGCTCTACCTCGCACCGGAGGAAGGCCCCTATGGCACGCTCTACGGCCATCTGGCCCGCGCCAACCCACAATGGAGGCTGCCGGCGACCGGCGACGCCATGGCACTGTTCATGGGGCCAGACGCTTATGTCAGCCCGGCCTGGTACGCCTCCAAGCAGGAGCACCAGAAGGTCGTGCCGACCTGGAACTACGTCGCGATCCACGCCTACGGCGCGGCCGAATTCTTCGACGACGCCGAGCGGCTGCTTGAGGTCGTGACGCGGTTGACCGACCTGCACGAGCGGCCCCGTGCCGAACCCTGGGCGGTGTCCGACGCGCCGGCAGGCTTCATCCAAGCGCAGCTCCGGGGAATCGTCGGCCTGCGCCTGCCGATCGCGCGCATCATCGGCAAGCGCAAGATGAGCCAGAATCGCTCCGAGGCCGACCGGCGGGGCGTCGCCGCTGGCCTGGCTGAGAGCGAGCGGCCCTCCGATCGCGCTGCATCGCATCTGATCCCAGTGTGATCCTTGCGGCGGCGCCGAAAGACCATCACGTCGCACTCGCGTGGAGAAGCGCATTAATGCCTGACTTGACCCAACTCGCCATCTTCTTCGCAGCAGCGCTCCTGCTTGCCATGACGCCAGGGCCGGGGATCTTCTACGTCGCCGCGCGAACTCTGGTGGGCGGCCGCGAGGAAGGGATCGCTTCCAGCTTCGGGACGGGGCTGGGTGGCATGGTGCATGTCGTTGCGGGAAGCCTGGGCGTCTCTGCGATCGTGCTCGCCAGCGCGGAACTCTTCACCGCCCTGAAGCTGATTGGGGCGGCCTATCTCGTCTGGCTCGGCCTCCGCACCCTCCATGCCGCGCGCCGTGATGCGGAGACGGCGCTGAGCGGCGCATCCGTGCCCCCGGTCGGTGCTCGCAAGGCGTTTCGCGAGGGCGTGGTCGTGGAAGCCCTGAACCCCAAGACGGCCGCCTTCTTCCTTGCCTTTGTTCCCCAGTTCCTGGATCCCGCCGCCGGCCATATTGCCCTGCAGTTCGTCATGCTCGGCTTCGTGTCGGTCACGCTGAATACCCTCGCCGACATCGTGGTCGCCTTCGCGGCAAGCGGTATCCGCGACGGTGCCGCAGCGCGCCCAACCCTGGTCCGCCGCCTGCGGGAAGCGTCTGGCGCGGCGATGATCGCGCTGGGCATCGGCCTTGCTCTGGCAAGGCGCCCTGCCAGTTGAGCACATTCCAGCCTCTCACATGTTGGGGGCCGCCGTTCATCACGCATACTCCGTCCCCGCCTGCTGGTTCTTCAGTACGGCGGTCATCATGCGCGTCGCCGTCGCGTTGAACGCCGCGCGGAACTCGAAGCTCGCCTCGACGCCGGCCGGCCCTTCGATCGGCGTCTTCGCGAGGGCCAGGTAGACTTCGTGCAACGTGAAGGTGAGGCTACGGTTCGCGTCGATCGTGAAGGCAAAGGCGAACTCCGCCGCGGTGCCGTTCTGCGCCTGCGTCAGCAGCGTGGTGTCGGCAAAGCGCGCGGTGATCTGGCCGGTGGCGCGCGCGATGCCAGGATCGGCGCCCTCGATCTTGCGGTC
>JAYRJZ010000099.1:0-19998 GCA_041906015.1 Roseomonas sp. | reverse complement strand
CACCATGTGGCCTGGACCACCAGCACTTGGCGCCGGGCGCAGCGTAGAAGCCGAATCTTCGAGCGCGCTTTGTGCGCAAGAGCGGATCTCGGCACCATTCTGCCTGTGATGCACAATGCCAAGTTGAGGTTTGCAAAGGCCTTTCGGCCTTTGCTGGGGTGGTTTGGAGGGGCAAAGCCCCTCCAATTCCACGGCGCAAGTCGCCAGGTCATCAGGTTTGGCGGAGAGAGTCCGAGCGGGGCGGTGCGCCTCAACCCGCGAAGGCCGCCTGAGCTTCCGGCAAGGCCCAGATCTTCTCGATCGCCGCGACGCCGGCCCGGGTGATCGCCGCCTCGTCGGCCAGCACGTACTGCCCGCCTTCGACCAGCAGTCGCCCATCCACCATCACCAGGTCCACATTCGCGCGATTGGCCAGCCACACCAGCGCGCGGCGCGGTTCGTAGAGCGGCTGCAGATGCGGGTGCCCCATGTCGATGGCAGTGATGTCGGCGCGTGCGCCCGGGCGGATCACGCCCAGATCCTCGCGCCCGATCGCCGCCGCCGCATCGCGTGTCACGGCGTCGATCAGCTCCGGTGCGCTCGCCACCGTCGCGGAATGCGCCGTGGTTTTGGAGATGATCGCCGCGGCATTCATCTCGCCGAGCAGGTCGAGGTTGTAGCCATCCGTCCCGATCACCGTGCGCAGCCCATGGGCGCGGAAATGGGCGTAGCTCGCGACCGTCCCGGCACGGGCGAAGACGCGCGGGCAGTTCAGCACCGTCGTCCCGCGCGCGGCCATCAGCCGCAGGTCGTCGCCGGTGCAGTCCACGCAATGCGCCGCCAGCAGATCCGGCCCCAGCACGCCGAGCCAGTCGAGGTATTCCGCCGGCGTTCGCCCATACCGGTCGCGGATTGTCGCGACCTCGCCGGGGCTCTGCGCGAGATGCGTGGTGTTGGGGACGCCGAGTTCGCGCGCGCGGGCGGTGACTGCGCGGAACAGGTCGGGTCCGACCGTATCCGTCGCATGCGGGCTCATCGCGAGGCGGATGCGCCCGTCGTCACGGCCTTCCCAGCTGTCGTACAGCGTGTTCCAGGCGGCGAGGTCGGCGGCGCCGTCATCCCCCGCATAGCGCACCTGGCCATCCGCGTCGGCGACCGCATCGGCGGTGGAGAAGACATAGGGCGCGCCATAGAAGCGCAGGCCCATCTCCTCCGCCGCGGCGAACATCTCCGGCAGGCCGTTGCGGAAGGGCTCCATCACGGTGGCGTTGCCGCCCTTGAGAAGCTGCAGCACGCCGAGCCGCGCGACGGCCATGCGTTCTTCCGGCGAGTATAGTTCCAGTCCGCGCCGGCTGAGGGGCATCAGCACGGTGTAGACGATGGATTTGTTGTTCTTCCGCCCCGCGCCGTCCTCGGTGTGGCTGCGGGCGAGCATCTCGCTGAAGCAGTGGTTGTGCAGGTTGATCAGGCCGGGCAGCAGGAAGCGCCCCGGCTTGTCGAGCACGAGGTCGGCCCGCGGGCGCGCCGGCGTGACGGCGGCGATGCGCCGGCCTTCCAGCAGGACCCAATGGTCGCGCAGCACGACCTGCGCGCCGTCCTGTTCGGTCAGGACATGGGTTCCGAAGATCGCGGTGGTTCCGGGTGTAGGCAGCATGGGCTCATCATCCCTCGGCGATGCCGCATGGTCCACGGGTTGCGGGGCGATGAGGCTCTCTGCGAAGCTGGCCGGGCGCCGAGGCGCCCCAAGCCGCCACCAACCGAGGGAACGGGCCGTTGCTCCAACTCACCGCTGAGGACCAGGCCAAGGCCTGGCTCGCGCGCTTCGCCGCCGCCATCGAGGGACGGGCCATTCCCGAGATCGTCGCCTTGCTGCGGGAGGATGCGCAGTGGCGCGACCTGCTGAGCCTCACCTGGTCCATCGCGACCTTCGATGGCCCGGATGAGATCGCGGCGATGCTTGAGTCCTGCCTCGCCGCTGCGGTGCCGACCGGCATCGCGATCGAGGCCGGCAGTGGTGCCGAGAAGGACGGCACCGTCGAAGCCTGGTTCCGGTTCGAGACCAGGCTTCTGCGCGGGCGCGGCCATGTGCGTCTGATCGACGGCCGGTGCCGCACACTCTTCACCTCGGCCATCGAGATCAAGGGCCATGAGGAGAGCACCGGACGCCGGCGCGAACGCGGCGTCGAGCATGGCGCGCAGCGGGGCCGCCGGACCTGGGTGGAACGCCGTGCGGCGCACGACGCCGCGCTCGGCACCACCGAACAGCCCTATTGCCTCATCATCGGCGGCAGCCAGGGCGGGATGTCGCTCGCCGCGCGGCTGAACCGGCTCGGCGTGCCGACTCTCGTCATCGACAGCTTGGCCCGCCCCGGCGACGCCTGGCGGCGGCGCTATCGATCGCTGCATCTGCATGATGCGATCTGGGCCTGCCACCTGCCCTACATGCCCTTCCCCGACCATTGGCCGGTCTTCATCCCGAAGGACCGCATGGGCGATTGGCTCGATGCCTATGCCGAGATGATGGAGATCACCTTCTGGGGCTCCACCACCGCGCGCCACGCGCAGTACGACGAGGCGACCGCCACCTGGAGCGTCGAGGTCGAGCGCGACGGCAGACCCGTCACGCTGCATCCGAAACAGCTTGTCCTCGCCACCGGCATGTCGGGCGCGCCGGCCATTCCGCAGTTTCCGGGGGGCGAGACCTTCCGCGGCACGCAATGCCATTCCAGCGCCTTCGACAGCGGCGCGGCCTATGCCGGGCGTCGCGCCGTGGTGATCGGGTCGAACAATTCCGCGCACGACATCTGCGCCGACCTGTGGGAGCACGGCGCGCAGGTGACGATGGTGCAGCGTTCCTCGACGCTGGTCGCGCGCGCAGACACGTTGTTCCGCTTCATCACCGGCAAGCTCTTCTCCGAGGAAGCGATCGCCGCGGGCATCACCACCGAACAGGCGGACTTCATGGCTGCCTCACGCCCCTATGCGATGGTCGCCGATCTGCATCGCGGCCTCTATCGCGACATCCGGGCCCATGACGCGGCCTTCTACGACAGGCTGGAGAAGGCCGGCTTCATGCTGGATTTCGGCGAGGACAATACGGGCCTGTCGATGAAGTACCTGCGCCGCGCCTCGGGCTATTACATCGATGTCGGCGCCTCGGAACTCGTCGCGACCGGCGAGGTCGCGCTGCGCAGCCGTGTGCAGGTCGCCAGGCTGCGGCCCGAGGGTGTGGAACTGTCGGACGGGTCCGTGCTGGAGGCCGATCTGATCGTCCATGCCACCGGCTATGACCCGATGGAGAGCTGGATCGCGCAGCTCATCTCGCCCGAGGTCGCCGAGCGCGTCGGCCATGTCTGGGGGCTCGGGTCGAACACGCGGCGCGATCCCGGCCCCTGGGTGGGCGAACTGCGCAACATGTGGAAGCCGACGCGGCAGGAAGGGCTCTGGTTGCAGGGCGGGAACCTGCAGCAGGTGCGGTTCTACTCGCGCATCCTCGCGCTGCAGATCCAGGCGCGGATGCTCGGGCTGGTGACGCCCGTGCATGATCCGAAGGGGCTGGGGAGTTGATCGGGCCGAAGACGGGCCAGAGAGGGGCTCCGCCCCCCTCCGGACCTCCCCCCCGCCAAAGGCCACAGGGCCTTTGGAAACCGTCACTTGGTTTTGTGCGCGACTGGTGCGGCCACCGAGCCAGCACGCTTCGGGCGCAAGAGTGGGGTCCGACCCCATTCTGCCAGCGGTGCCCGGCGCCAAGTTGAGGTTTCCAAAGGCCTTTCGGCCTTTGGTGGGGTGGGGTTCGGGGAGGGGCAAAGCCCCGCCCCGATGGAACCGTTGGGGCCCGCCCGCGTCACTCCGCGGCGGCGTCCTGTGCCAGCCAGGGCCAGCGCATCTTCACCACGGGGCTGCCGGGCTCATAGGCAAGGCATGTCCCGATGATGCGCGGCTTCTCCCGCACGCCGGTCGCTTCCTCGCGCGCCAGTTCCTTGGCCCGCCGCACCGGATAGAGCGTCTGGTAGGCGACGGTGGCCATCTGGGCCAGCATCTCCCGCAGATGGGTGCAGCCGACCACGCCGCCGACGCGCTCGTTCACCGCGCGGTTGAAGCCCGGCCCGATCTTCACCCCGGCCAGCCGCGCGAAGTTCGGTGCCGCCTGTGGGCAAATGGCATAGGGCGTGTGGTCCGACGCGGCCTCGCAGGCGCGGATCACCAGATCCTCATCGATCGTCAGGCGGATCCACATGCCGTGCAGCGGCGTGCCGGGCTCGAGCCAGCCCTTCTCCTCATTGTCGAAGCCGTAGAACTTCGTGTCGACCAGATGCCCCTCGATGTCGAACATCCCGTCCGCGCGGCGATAGCCATGCATGTCGATCTGGCGGCGATGCAGGGGTTCACGGTCGGCGGGCGGGGAAAGCGGCATGGGGCGATCCGGGACGTTGATGGCGCGCAAGCTTCTGCGGCAGCGCAGCATAGGCATCGCCGCGCCGGTGCCGCAAACGCACCGGGCGCGGGTCAGCCCAGCGCACCCTCGTCGCGGAGCAGGGCCGTGACCGCCTCGGCGGGGACATCGCTGCTGGTGAAGACGTCGCCCGGCGCGCGCATCAGAACGAAGCGCATCGTCCCGTCCCGGTTCTTCTTGTCCTTCGCCATGCGGCCCATCAGGGCATCGATGGTGAAGCGCCGCGGCAGGTCGGCGATGCGCGCCGGCAGCCCGACCGAGGCCAGGTGCGCGATGACGCGGGACGGCCATTCCTGGCTGCAATGCCCGAGCCGCGCGGAGAGCGAGGCGGCGAGGCCGAGCCCGACCGCGACGGCCTCCCCGTGCAGCAGGGACCCGTCGAAGCGCGCTTCGGCCTCCAGCGCATGGCCGAAGGTGTGGCCGAGATTGAGCAGCGCGCGGCCGCCCTCGGGGCTCTCCTCGCGCTCATCCGCCGCGACGACCGCGGCCTTCAGGCGGCAGGATTCCAGCACGGCATGGGTCAGGGCGGCGCTGTCGCCGGCGACAGCGGCCGCACCATGCGCCTCGCACCAATCCCACAGCGGGCCTTGCAGCAGCCCGTGCTTGGCGACCTCCGCGTAACCGGCGCGGAGTTCGCGCGGCGGCAGGGTGGCGAGCGTGTCGGTATCCGCCAGCACGATGCGTGGCTGATGGAAGGCGCCGGCGAGGTTCTTCCCCGCGCGCAGATTCACTCCAGTCTTGCCGCCCACCGAGGAATCAACCTGGGCGAGCAGCGTGGTCGGGACCTGCACGAAGGGCACGCCGCGCATGGCAACCGCCGCGGCGAAGCCGGCGAGGTCGCCGACCACCCCGCCGCCCAGGGCCACCACCGCCGTGCGGCGGTCGAGCCCGGCGGCGAGCATGGTTTCCAGCACCTCCTGCAAGCGCCCGAAATCCTTGGAGGATTCGCCGGGCGGCACGGCGATCTCGGCCAGGACCTTGATGTCCGCCGATTCCAGCCCCGCGCGCAGCGCCGGGAGGTGGAGGGGTGCGACGGCCGCATCGCTGACAACGACGACGCGCCGGGCCGGCAGCACCGGGGCGATCAGCCCGCCGGCGCGCGCCAGCAGGCCGGGGCCGATCACCACCTCATAGGAGCGGCCGCCGAGGCCCACCGGCAGGCGCTGCGGCCGCACGGCGGCGTCCACCGCGTCCTGCACCCGACGGGTGGTGGCTTCGGGGCTTTCATCGGTACAGGCAACGATCACATCGGCCTCGGCATAGAGCGGGTGGCGCGCCGTCATCAGGCGCTGCAGCACCTCGGCGGGGTCGGCGTTGAGAAACATCGGCCGGTGCTCACGCCCCGCCACGCGGCGCAGCAGGGTGGGCAATTCGCATTTCAGCCAAATCGTGACGGCACCGGACTGCTTGATGGCGGCGCGCGTCGCCGCATCCGCGAAAGCCCCGCCGCCGGTCGCGAGCACCACCGGCGGCCCGGCGAGCAGGCGGGAGATGACCCGGCGCTCCCCGTCGCGGAAATGTGGCTCGCCATAACGTGAGAAGATTTCGGTGATGGGCATGCCGGCCGCCGATTCGATCTCGGCATCCGCGTCGCGGAAGGGCAGGCCGAGCCGCGCGGCGAGGCGGCGGCCGATCGCCGTCTTGCCCGCGCCGGGCATGCCGATCAGCACCAAAGCCCGCATGGAGGCGGCCTCCGGCGGGTCAAGGGGCGGGGTCTCGGGAGACAGATCGAGGGCGGAGTTGCGCGACACAAGGCCGGAGGCTAGAGCAATATCGGTCGCGATGAAATCGTCCTGACCATATTCCAGCCGCAGAAAACGTCGATTCTTGAGCAGCTTACCCCGCTGCCGTTCCGCCAAGCCCGCATTCCCGAGGGAGCCGCCGCGCCCGATGTCCCGCAGCCCGTTCGTTGTCCTCCTGCTGCTGGCCCTTGGCGCCATCGTCGTGGGGTTGCTCGCCGTGGGGGCCTTTCCACCAGGCGTAACGCCCGAGCCCGTGGAACGGACGTTGCCCAACGAACGGTTCCAGACCGGGCGATAGCCGCCATCCCGCCTGCTTGATCCGGCGCAACATGCGGCGCCGGTCACTGTGCCAGCCTTCCCCCAACAGAACGGAGGAATCGGCCATGGCTGGAACGATGCGTGCGGCGGTCTTCGTCGGGCCCGGCAGGATCCAGATCCAGGAGAAACGGATCCCCGAGATCGGGCCGAACGATGCGCTGCTGAAGGTGACCACCACCACCATCTGCGGCACGGACGTCCACATCCTCAAAGGCGAGTATCCGGTCGAGAAGGGCCTGACCATCGGCCATGAGCCGGTCGGCGTGATCGAGCGGCTCGGTTCCGGCGTGACGACCTATCGCGAGGGCCAGCGGGTGATCGCCGGGGCCATCACCCCCTCCGGCTGGTCCAATGCCTGCCTGTGCGGCAAGTGCAGCCAGGATGGGGCGGGCACGAAGCATGGCTGGCGCCCGATGGGCGGCTGGCGCTTCGGCAACACCATCGACGGTTGCCAGGCGGAATACGTGCTGGTGCCCGATGCGATGGCGAACCTGGCCCCGGTGCCGGACGGCCTGACCGACGAGCAGGTGCTGATGTGCCCCGACATCATGTCCACCGGCTTCTCGGGCGCGGAAAGCGGGGAGGTCCGGATCGGCGACACCGTCGCCGTCTTCGCCCAGGGCCCGATCGGGCTTTGCGTCACGGCCGGCGCCCGGCTGATGGGGGCCACGACCCTGATCGCGGTGGACCGCGTGCCCGAACGGCTGGCCATCGCGACGAAACTCGGCGCCACCCATGTCGTGGACTTCTCGAAGGTGAACCCGGTCGAGGAGATCATGCGCATCACCGATGGCCGCGGCTGCGACGTGGCGGTCGAGGCGCTCGGCACGCAGACCACCTTCGAATCCGCGCTGCGCGTGCTGCGTCCGGGTGGGACGCTGTCTTCCCTCGGCGTGTATTCGACCGACCTCAAGATCCCCTACGACGCCTTCGCGGCAGGATTGGGGGACCACAAGATCGTCACGACGCTGTGCCCGGGCGGCAAGGAACGGATGCGGCGGCTGATGGAGGTGATCTCCTCGGGGCGGGCCGATCTGCGGGCGATGGTCACGCATCGCTTCAAGCTCGACCAGATCGAGGAAGCCTACGACCTGTTCAGCCACCAGCGGGATGGCGTGCTGAAGGTGGCGCTGACGCCCTGAGCCGGTGGGCGGGCCAGGGAAGGGCGCGGCCCTTCCCGAGTTCGACTGGCCGGCAACCTTCGTGCCATCCGGCAGAACCATTCGCCGATCGACGGCCCTGCCGGCCATTGCGGAGCAGCGCCGTTTCTCGCCAGTTTGCCGCATGTCCGGCAGCCGCCATGTCGAGTCGTTCCTGGAGATGCTGGCCGCCGAGCGGGGTGCCGCACGCAATACGCTGGCGGCCTACAAGGCCGATCTGGACGATTTCGCGGGCTATGCGGCGGCCAAGGGCTTCACCGTCCACGCCGCCGATGCCGAGGCGCTGCGCGGCTGGGTCCGGCAACTGGCCGAGGCCGGCTATGCCGCCCGCACCCAGGCCCGGCGGATCTCCGCCATCCGCCAGTTCCACCGATTCCTGGCGCGGGAAGGGGTACGCACCGACGACCCTACCGAGTTGCTCGACAGTCCCCGATTGCCCGCCAGCCTGCCAAAGGCCCTCTCCGAAGCTGAGGTTGAAGCCCTGATCGATGCCGCCGCCGGCCTGCCCGGGCGGCGCGGCCCGGCGGCCGCGGCGGCGGTCGAGCTGCTCTACTGTTCCGGGCTGCGGGCCAGCGAGCTCGTCGCGCTGCCGGCCGGGGCGCTGCGCGCGGAGGAAGGCCTGGTCGCGGTGCGTGGCAAGGGCGGAAAGGAAAGGCTGGTGCCGGTGTCGGCCCGCGCCCGCGACCTTGCCCTCGCCGCCCGTGCCGAGGCTGCGGATCGCGCCGGGCCGCAGGGCGCGCGCTGGCTGTTTCCCTCGCGCGCCGCCTCAGGGCATCTGACGCGGCAATCCCTCGGCCTGCTGCTGAAGGATGTCGCGCTGGCGGCGGGGATCGACCCGACGCGGGTCAGCCCGCATGTGCTGCGGCATTCCTTCGCGACGCATCTGCTGGGCCGGGGCGCTGATCTGCGCAGCCTGCAGATCCTGCTGGGGCATGCCGACATCGCGACGACGCAGATCTACACCAAGGTGCTCGAAGGGCGGCTGAAGGCGCTGGTGGAGACGCACCATCCGCTGGCGCGCTGACGGCGCGGACGCCACTCCAGCAAGGGCGCGGAGGCGGGAAGGGAACCGGAGGGGCGCCGCCCCTCCAAACCACCCCGCCAGGCCACCGTGTGGCCTGGACCGCCGGCACTTGGCGCCAAGCGCGACGTCCATGCTGAACCCTCGCAGCGCGTATCGGGCGCAAGAGCGGGCTTCGGACGACATTTCTCCCGTAGTGCCCGGCCCTAAGTGGAGGTTTCCAAGGGCCCTTTTGGCCGATGGGTCCCCATTCACGTTGCCCGCAACGTGAATAGGTTCCCTTGGCGGGGTGAGGTTTGGAGAGGGGCGGCGCCCCCTCCAACCGCGCGTGAGGGACGACGCCCTCCGGGCTCCACATGGCCTTTCCGAGGGCAGATCCCAATCAGGTGGAATCACCTGATTGGGTGAAGATGCCCGCGAAAACAAAGGGCTGGAGACATTGCCGTGCGCCAGCGCGAACGGGAACGGCTTTATGCCGCCTGCCATGCCGGGAACGGGTCCGGCAGCCGTGCCCAGCTCCGCTGCCCGGCCTTCATCTCGGCATCGGTCAGCAGGCAGGCGTCGAGGTCGCGGCGGAGCGTCGCTTCCTCCATCCCGACGCCGATGAAGACGATCTCCTGCCGGCGGTCGCCCCAGGGCTCTTCCCAGTGCTGGGCGATGCCGGCGCGCCAGGCGGGGTCGTCGGGCCAGCGGGATTCCGGTTGCGCGGCCCACCAGAAGCCCGCGCCTTCATGACGCCCGATGCGTCCTGCCAAGTGCCATTCCCCCGCCCAGGCCAGGCGCGTCGCCAGCCAGAAGAAGCCCTTGGCGCGGATCACGCCGGGCAGGTCGCTTTCGATCAGTCGCTTGAACCGCGCGGGGTGCAGCGGCCGGCGGGCGCGCCAGACGAAGTTGGCGATGCCGAATTCCTCGCTTTCCGGCAGGTGGTTGCCGGACAGGGCCTGCACCCAGCCGGCAGCCTGCCGCGCCGCCTCGAAATCGAAGCGGCCGGTGCCGAGGACATGCGACAGGGGCACGCGCCCCTGTTCGCCGGCGATGATCTCGGCGCGCGGGTTGAAGGTGGCGATGATGCCGGCGAGCCGCCGCAGATCCTCGGGTGAGACCAGATCCGCCTTGTTCAGCAGGATGACGTCGGCGAATTCGACCTGTTCGATCAGCAGGTCCACCAGCAGCCGGGTATCGCCCTCGCCGGTCGTCTCGCCGCGCTTCTCGAGCGTGTCGGCCGAGCTGTAGTCCTCGAGCCAGGCCTTGGCGTCGACCACCGTCACCATCGTGTCGAGCCGTGCGAGATCGCCGAGGCAGAAGCCCTCCTCGGTCCGGAAGTCGAAGGTGGCGGCGACGGGCATCGGTTCGCTGATGCCGGTACTTTCGATCAGCAGCGCATCGAAGCGGCCTTCGCGCGCCAGCGTCGCCACTTCCTGCATCAGGTCGTCGCGCAGCGTGCAGCAGATGCAGCCGTTGGACATCTCGACCAGGCGTTCCTCGGTGCGCGACAGCGTGCCGGCGTTGCCGACCAGCGCGGCGTCGATGTTCACCTCGCTCATGTCGTTGACGATGACGGCGACGCGCCGGCCCTCGCGATTGGCGAGGACGTGGTTCAGCAGCGTGGTCTTGCCGGCGCCGAGGAAGCCCGACAGCACGGTGACGGGCAGGCGCGGATCGGTGGCGGTCATGCGAAGATCCCTGGTTCGTCGATGCAGAACAGCAGCCGCGCGCGCTGGCCTTCCGGCAGGCGCGAGACGGGCGGCGAGCGATGCAGGCAGCCGGGCGGCGGCGGCGGTTCGTGCCGGCTGCCCTTGAGCAGCGCGACGGAGCAGGCGGGCGCCTGGTGCGGCGCGCGGCAATCCGGCCCGCACAGGGTCCATTGGGTGCCCGCGCCGCGATAGGTGCACAGCAGCCGCAGCCCAACCGAATCCATGTGGAAGCGCCGGCAGGAATCATCCGTCACGCCGTCGAGCCGCAGGCGGATGCGGCGCCGGCCGCTGACGGCGGCGAAGACCAGCGCGAGCTGCGTCATGTCGGCGGCGAGCCCGGCCGGAACGGGCTGCCCCAGCGCCGCCAGCAGGGTATCGACCGCCGCTTCGGGCATGTCCTCGGCGCTGGCGCTGAAGGGGGCGGCGGCGAGCAGCGGATTGGTCGCGCGGGCCCAGCCGGCGGGGGCGGGCCGCAGCCAAAGGGCGAGGGCGACCTCGGGGCGAAGGATCTCGAGCAGCACGGCTTCGTCGGCGCTGACGGCGGCGCAGGCATCGCGGGCATCGCTGCGCAGCCCGGCATCGGGGGCAAAGACCTCGCAGAGGAAGGACATGGCGGGCTCCGGCCGTGAGTTGGGAATGTTATAATATAACATAATTGGCCCGCACAAGGACGCCCCGGGCGCCGCGCCACAGCCGCCGGCAGGTGTCCCCGTCCGGCGCTCATGGCGGCCGCCCCCGCCGAAGGGGGGTCGCGCCCGGCCCCGATATCGGCTAACCCCCCGCGGCCATGCGCCACTTCCTGGATTTCGAAAAGCCGATCGCCGAACTCGAGGGCAAGATCGAGGAGCTGCGCCGGACCACCGACGCCGGCGGCATCGATGTCGCCGAGGAGGTCGGCCGCCTGCGCGACAAGGCGCAGGCCCTGCTGAAATCGACCTATGCCAAGCTGTCGCCCTGGCAGAAGGCGCAGGTCGCCCGCCATCCCGACCGCCCGCATTGCAGCGATTTCATCGCCGCGCTGATCGAGGACTACACCCCGCTCGCCGGCGACCGCGCCTTTGCCGACGATGCCGCGATCATGGGTGGCATGGGCCGTTTCCGCGGCCGCGCCGTGATGGTGCTGGGCACCGAGCGCGGCAACGACACCGAAAGCCGCGTGAAGCACAATTTCGGCATGGCCCGGCCCGAGGGCTACCGCAAGGCGCGCCGGCTGATGGAGCTCGCCGGCCGCTTCGGCCTGCCGATCCTGTCCTTCGTCGACACCGCCGGCGCCTTCCCGGGCATCGAGGCCGAGGCCCGCGGCCAGGCCGAGGCCATCGCGCGGTCGATCGAGGCCGGGCTCGACGCCCCGGTGCCCTTCATCGCCACCATTATCGGCGAGGGCGGGTCGGGTGGCGCCATCGCGCTGGCCGCCGCCGACCGCATCATCATGCTGGAACACGCGATCTATTCGGTGATCTCGCCGGAGGGATGCGCCTCCATCCTGTGGCGCGACGCTGCCCAGGCGCCGACGGCGGCCGAGGCGCTGAAGCTGACCGCGGATGACCTGCGCAAGCTGAACCTGGTGGATGCGATGGTGCCCGAACCGCTGGGCGGCGCGCATCGCGACGCGCAGGCGACCATCGCCGCGCTGGGCGACAAGATCGCGGAACTGCTGGAGCCGCTGGTCGAGCTGGACGGCGCGACGCTGCGGGCGCGGCGACGCGAGAAGTTCCTGGAAATGGGGCGCAGCGGGAGCCTCTGAGGGTGGCTCCGGCGGCCGCAGAGGAGGGCTCCGCCCTCCTCCGCACCTCCTCCCGCCAAAGGCCGAAAGGCCTTTGGAAACCTCCATTCCGCCCCGCAGACGCGCACGGCGCCCCGACCAAGCGCGCATCGTGCATCAACGAACGACCACGGCGCCCGGCACTAGGTATCGGTTTCCAAAGGCCTTTCGGCCTTTGGCGGGGTGGTCCGGAGGGGCGGGGCCCCTCCGGATTCCGCGTTTGACGCCCGAGACCGCCCTCCGCGACGCCTTTCTCCGCGCCTTCCCCGGCGTGGCGCTCGTCATCTTCCTTGCCGCCGTCGACCAGACCATCGTCGCCACCGCCCTGCCCGCCATCGCCGCCGAAATGGGCGGCATCGAGCGCACCTCCTGGATCATCATCGCCTACCTCGTCGCCGCGACCTGCGCCGCGCCGGTCTTCGGCCAGCTCGGTGACGCCTTTGGGCGGCGGCGGATGCTGTTCTTCGCGCTCGCCGTCTTCGTGACCGGCTGCGTGAGCTGCGCGCTGGCACCGACGCTCCCCGCGCTGGTCACGGCGCGCATCGTCCAGGGCTTCGGCGGCGGGGCCCTGCTGACCCTGGCGCAGGCGCTGATCGGGGAGGCGGTGCCGCCGCGCGATCGCGGCCAGTATCAGGCGCGCATCGCGGGATCCTATGCCTTCGCCTCGGCCTTCGGGCCGGTGGCGGGTGGCTACATGACGCAGACCTTCGGCTGGCGGTCGATCTTCTTGCTGCTGCTGCCGGTCGCCGTGGCCTGCGCGGCGTTGGCGCGGCGGCTGCCTTACGTCGCGCCGGCGCGCTTCGGCGTACGGTTGCGCTTCGACTGGCTGGGGCTGGCGCTGTTCGTCGTCATGGTCTCGGCGGCGCTGGTCGGGCTGGATCGTGCGCGACGGCTCGATCCGGCGCTGCTGCCGCTGGCGGGCAGCCTGGTGGTGATCGCCGTCGGCGCGGGGGCGCTGCTGCTCCGGGTGGAGCGCGCGGCACTCGATCCGCTCCTGCCGCTCGCGGTCTTCGTCGAACCCTCCATCTGGCGCTGCTATGCCCTGTCGGCCTGTGTGATGGGGGCGCAGGTCGGCATGATGGCCTTCCTGCCGGCCTGGTTGCAGACCGTGCGGGGGCTCGAGCCGGGACCATCGGGGCTGTTGCTGCTGTCCATGGCGGTGGGTGGGCCGCTTGGTGCATTGCTGAGCGGACGCATGACGGCCCGGACCGGACATGTGATGCGGTGGCCGTGCATTTTCCTGCCGATCGGCAGCCTGGTGTGGATGGTGCTCGCGGTCATGGGGGCGACGCTGCCGTTGCTCGCCCTGCCCCCGCTGCTGGCGGTGGCGGCCTTCTGCTCGGGGACGTCCTTTCCGCCGGTGCAGGTCGCGACCCAGACAGCAGCCGGACGGGAAAGGCTGGGCGCGGCGTCGGCCGGCATCGCCTTCTCCCGCAACATCGGCGCCGCGACGGGCACGGCGCTGGTCGCCGCGGCGGTCTTCGCGGCGCTGACGCTGACCGGGCCGGCCACCGCACCGGCCTTCCAGCGCCTCGTCGCCGAAGGGGCCGGCTTCGTCGCCGCCATGGGCCCGGAGGCCGCCGTCGTGCTGAAGGCGGAACTGGCCGAAGCCTTCCGCATGCTCTTCGTCAGCGGCGCGGCGCTGATGGCGGGCGGTGCGCTCTTCGCCTGGCGGGTGCCGCTGCGGCGGGTGTAGCGATCGCGCGGCCGCGGCCGCCCGGCGAACCGCGCGCGGTAGTCCTGCGCCCGTCTCCGCACACCCCACCGCATTCCGGTCAGGCAGGATCTGCTCTAGGCTCCGCCCATGACCGAGACCCTTCCCGACCTCCTCCTCATCGGCTGCGGCAAGATGGGCGGCGCGATGCTGTCCGGCTGGCTCGAGCGTGGCCTGTCCCGCGCCGTGGTGGTCGAGCCCTTCGCCCAGGCCGCGGCGGGCTTCGCCGGGCGCGCGACGGTCGTGCCCGATGCCGCCGCGATCCCGGGCGATTTCCGTCCCGGCGCCGTGGTCTTCGCCATCAAGCCGCAGGAGGCGCCGGCGACGCTGCCCGCCTTCGCGCGCTTCGCGACCGGAGAGACGCTGTTCGTCTCCATCATGGCCGGCCGTTCCGTCGCCTCGATGCGCGCGGCGCTCGGGGAACAGGCCGCGGTGGTGCGCGCCATGCCGAACACGCCGGCCGCCGTCCGGCAGGGTTTCACCGCCGCCTTCGCCGCGCCGGGCGTCACGGCGGCGCAGAAGGATCTGGCCGACACGCTGTTGCGGGCCGTGGGCGAGGTCGCCTGGGTGGAGCAGGAGGACCAGATCAACCCCGTCACCGCCGTGTCCGGCGGCGGCCCGGCCTATGTCTTCCTGCTCGCGGAAGTGCTGGAGAAGGCGGCCCTTGAACAGGGCCTGCCGCCGGCGCTGGCGCGCAGCATGGCGCGCGCGACGGTCGCGGGCTCCGGCGCACTGCTCGCGGCCAGCACCCAGGACGCGGCGGATCTGCGCAAGGCGGTGACCAGCCCCAAGGGCACCACCGAACGCGCGCTCAACGTGCTGATGGAACCCGAGGCCTGGCCCGCGCTGATGTCGAAGGCGATCCAGGCAGCGACGGACCGCGCGCGCGAACTGGCGGGCTGACCCCTCGGCCGCCTATGGTGATGCCATGAGCGAGACCGATGACGACGCTTTGATTGCCGCGCTGTGGCGCGTGGTCGCCAATCATGGCTGGGTCGGCCTGACCATGGGGCGCCTGGCCGCCGAGGCGGGCCTGCCGCTCGCCACGCTGCGGGACAGGTTTCCGACGCGGCTCGACCTGCTGCTGCTGCACGGGCGGATGGTGGATCATGCCGTGCTCGCCGGCACCATTCCGGGCCAGGGCGGAGCGCCGCGCGACCGTCTGTTCGACGTGCTGATGCGCCGGCTCGATGCCATGCAGCCGCATCGCGCCGGCATCCTGCGCTTCCTGAAGGAAATGCGGCGCGATCCGGGACTGGCCGGGCTGCTCATGCCGCATCTCGCCTTGTCGATGCGCTGGATGCTGGATGCCGCGGAGATCGAGGTCGATATCGGGCGGCAGCGCCTTCTGGCGCTCGGGCTGGTGGGCGTGTGGATCGGCACGGTGCGCGCCTGGGTCGAGGATGAGAGCGAGGATCTCGGCCACACCATGGCCGCGCTCGATCGGCTGCTCGACCGGGCCGGGCAGATCGGGCGCGGGCTGCGCCTGCTGCCGGAGGCCGCGGCGCCGATGGCGCCCGAGGACGCCTGAGCGCCGTCCGGGCCAACCTTCCCAACAGGCAGGGCACCACGGAGGCTTCGCTCCGCCCGGTCCGGCAACTCTCGCCGTCGCGCATCGGAAGTCCCGCGGCTTTCGAGGTAAGAGCTATAATAAGAAGTTCTCGGCACAGAGCCTGGGACGCGTCGCATGCTCTTCATGGTGCAGCGCGACGCAATAGGCGTTACGGTGCGTCTTCAATGCGGGAGCAGGCAATGTCAGACCGTTTCGGATTCAAGCCGGACTTCGATATCCTCAAGATGCTGGGTGAGTTCCGCATGCCGGCAATGCCGGACATGGAGGCGCTTGCCGCCGCGCAGCGCAAGAACATCGAGGCGCTGTCCACCGCCAACCGCGTCGCGCTGGAAGGCGCCCAGGCGGTGGCACGCCGCCATATGGAGATCCTGCAGTCCTCGGCCGCCGAGCTGACCGAGGCCATGAAATCCTTCGCCGCGGCCGACGCCCCGCAGGACAAGGCCGCCAAGCAGGCCGAACTCGCCAAGGCGACCTATGAGAAGGCGGTGTCGAACCTGCAGGAGATCGCCGACCTGATCCAGAAGTCGAACAGCGAGGCGCTTTCCGTCCTGAACAAGCGCTTCGCCGAGGCGCTGGACGAGGTGAAGTCGCTGGTCGGCAAGCAGGCGGGCTGAAACCACCCGCTGGCCGATGTTTGGCACATCGGCCGATCCTGGCGGCCGAGCCGGTGGCGCCCCGCGTCACCGGTCGGGGGCCGGCCCCGTGCCACGCCCGAGCAATCGGCCGTGCGTGTCGTAGCGCCGCCAGCCATCGCCGCCGCGTTCGATGCGTCCGATGCTGCGGCCAGAGGCGTCATAGAGTCGCGCCCGATCGCCCGACCATTCCGTTCGGCCAGCGGATCGGCCTGACGAATCGTAGTGGCGGACCGTGTCGCCGCGCTGCTCGCTGCGGCCGGATGAACGGCCGGCGGCGTCGTAATGGCGCGTGGTCTCGCCGCGCGCCTCCGATCGTCCGGTGAGCCGGCCCGACGCGTCATAGCGGCGCTGCGTCGCCTGGCCTTCCGTCCGCCCGACGCTGCGCCCCGAGGCATCATATTCGCGGCCGGTCTGGGCGCTGGCCAGGCCCGGCGCCAGCAGGGCGATGGTTGCGCAAAGCGCGACGCATGCTCGGATTCGGGGCATCGGGTCTCCTCGGCGCCGGATGTTGGCCGGGCGCCGTGGCAGAATGACGGCCACATGATTTACACGGCGGCGTCACGTTGCTACCTACCGCCCGCCTTTCTCCCGCCATTGACGCCCAGCGGCGCCCGGAGCCCCCCGGCCATGAAGATCGTTGCCTGCAACTCCAACCGCCCGCTCGCCGAGGCGGTGGCCGCAGCCTGTGGACTTCCGCTGACCAATGCCTCGGTCCGCCGCTTCGCCGACCTCGAGGTCTTCGTCGAGATCCATGAGAATGTCCGCGGTGAAGACGTGTTCGTGGTGCAGTCCACGAGCTACCCGGCGAACGACAACCTGATGGAGCTGCTGATCACGCTCGATGCGTTGAAGCGCGCCTCGGCGCGCCGCATCACGGCGGTGATCCCCTATTTCGGCTATGCGCGGCAGGACCGGAAATCGGGCAGCCGCACGCCGATCAGCGCCAAGCTGGTGGCGAACCTGATCACGGCGGCCGGCGCCAACCGCGTGCTGACGATGGATCTGCATGCCGCGCAGATCCAGGGCTTCTTCGACATCCCGCTGGACAACCTGTTTGCCGCGCCGCTCTTCGCCCGCGACATCCAGGAACGCTATGACGGGCGGGAGCTGATGATCGTCTCCCCCGACGTCGGCGGCGTGGTGCGTGCCCGCGCGATCGCGGCACGGCTCGGTGTCGATCTCGCCATCATCGACAAGCGGCGCCCGCGCGCTGGCGTGTCGGAAGTGATGAACGTGATCGGCGAGGTGGAAGGCCGCCACTGCCTGCTGGTTGACGACATCGTCGATTCCGGCGGCACGCTGTGCAACGCCGCCGAGGCGCTGCTGAAGAACGGCGCGAAGTCGGCCGGCGTCTACGTGACGCATGGCGTCTTCTCGGGTGGCGCCGTCGCGCGCATCGGCGCCGCGCCGATCGAGATGATGACCGTCACCGATTCGATCCAGGCGACCGAGGCGGTGCGCGTCTCCCGCAACATCCGCCAGCTCACCATCGCCCCGCTGCTTGCCGAGGCGATGAAGCGCATCAGCGAAGAATCCTCGGTCTCCTCCCTGTTCAATTGACCGACGCGTCGGGCGCCGTCATCGGGCTCTACACCCGCCACGGACTGGCCTGGGCGGCGGATCGCGGCACACGGCCGGGGGAAGGGCCCTGGATCGATCGTTTCGCGGCACTGCTGCCGCCGGGCGGTTCGGTCCTCGACATCGGCTGCGGGGCCGGGGAGCCGATCGCGGGCACGCTGATCCGCGCCGGCTTCGCCCTGACCGGGCTCGATTCCTCGCCACCGCTGCTCGCCCTGTGCCGGGAACGCCATCCGCAGAACGACTGGGTGGAGGGCGACATGCGGCGCATGGATCTCGGGCGCCGCTTCGATGGGCTGATCGCCTGGGACAGCTTCTTCCATCTGGAGCAGGAGGCGCAGCGGGAGATGTTTTCCCGCTTCGCGGCCCATGCCTCGCCGGGCGCGCCACTGCTCTTCACCTCGGGCCCGTCGCATGGCGTCGCACTGGGCACCTATGCCGGGGAGACGCTGTTCCACGCGAGCCTCGACCCGGCCGAGTACCGTCGCCTCCTGGCCGCGGCAGGCTTCGTCGTGGTGGATCACGTCGTCGAGGATCCCCGTTGCGGCGGGCGCACGGTCTGGCTGGCGCGGCAGGCGGCTTAGGCCCTTTCTTGCCAAGCCGCGCGACCGGCCCGATCCTTTGCGCACGCCGCCCCCGCGCGGCCGCATGGAAGGACTCTGTCAGCATGAAGCTTTACTACTCACCCGGCGCCTGCTCGGTCGGCATCCATGTCCTGCTCGAGGAAATCGGCGCGCCCTATGAGGCGGTGCTGGTCAATCTGCGCGAAGGGGCGCAGTTCAAGCCGGAATTCGCCGGCCTGAACCCGAAGTCGAAGGTGCCGACGCTCGAGCGCGACGATGGGTCCGTCATGACGGAATACCCCGCCATCGCCTTCTGGCTCGCCTCGCGCTTCCCCACCGCGCATCTGATGCCCTCGGGCATGGACGCGCAGGCCAAGGCGCTGGAATTCACCGACTACTGCGTCGCCACGCTGCACATGCAGGGTTTCTCCCGCATGTTCCGCCCGTCGAACTTCGCGCCCTCCGAGGCGGATGCCGAGGCGGTTAAGGCGCGCGGCGCGGAGATCTTCTCGAAGGGGCTCGGCCTGCTCGACGCCGCGCTGGCGGGCAAGGACTACCTGCTCGGCGACTATTCCTTCGCCGACAGCGCGCTGTTTTATGTCTCCTTCTGGTGGAACGGCCGGATGGGCAAGGAACTGCCCGCGAACGTCGCGGCCCATTTCGCGCGGATGAAGGCACGCCCGGCCGTGCAGCGTGTCCTCGCCGCCGAAGGCCTGGCGTGAGCGCGCCTTTCACCATCATCCAGCCGCCGGCCCCGGGGGAGAAGCGGCCCTTCAGCCGCGCCACCCGCGCCGGCGGCCTGGTCTTCGTGTCGGGGCATTCCGCCCCGCACGATCCGGCGAACGGCATCCATCGCGGTGCGACCGCCACCGAGCAGACGCGCAACGCGCTCGCCAAGGTGGATGCCATCCTGCGCGAGGCCGGCAGCAGCCTCGACCGCGCGGTGCAGGTGACGATGCTGATCACCGACCCCGCCGATTACGACGAGTGCAACGCCGAATACGTCAAGCACTTCCCGGGCGGCCTGCCGGCGCGTCACACCGCGCGCTTCGGCGTGCCGACCGAGGCGAAGGTCGGCTTCGCCTGCACCGCCCTGGCCGGAGACCCCGCGTGACCCCGACCCTGAACCCCATCCCCTTCTGGTTCCTGCGCCACGGCGAAACCGACTGGAACGCCGAGGGCCGCAGCCAGGGCCGCACCGACATCCCGTTGAACGCGGTCGGGCTTCAACAGGCCCGGCGGGCGGCGACCGCGATGGTCGATCGCGGCGTTGTCACCATCGTCGCTTCCCCGCTGTCGCGTGCCCTCCACACGGCGGAGATCGTGGCCGAGGCGCTGCAACTGGCGGTCTCGACCGATCTCGACCTGCAGGAGGTCGCCTTCGGCGCCGAGGAAGGCAAGCCGATGGGCGATTGGTACGACGACTGGATCGCCGGAAGCTTCACGCCCGACGGGGCGGAAACCTTCCAGGGTCTGCACGACCGCGCGGTCGCGGCGATCAATCGCGCCACGGCCCTTCCGGGGCCGGTGCTCGTGGTGGCACATGGCGCGCTGTTCCGCGCGCTGCGGATGGCGCTGGGCCACAAACCGAATGTGCGCACGCCGAACGCGCTGCCGATCCTCTGCACTCCGCCGGCCAGCGGGGCGGTGTGGGAGGTCAGCCCGGTCGAACTGCCGGCGATGTGAAACGAGGGCGATGGGCGCCGGCCCACGCGCGCGACGATATGGCGGCGGTGGGCCGGGGAAGGGCTTTGCGCCTCCCCGCCAAGGGTTCCTGATGGTTCCGCGGGACACGAACCGGGGGGG
>JAYRJZ010000098.1:0-20007 GCA_041906015.1 Roseomonas sp. | reverse complement strand
AAGACGGCTTTCCAAAGGACACTGTCATTTGGTGGGGGAGGTTCGGAGGGGGCAAAGCCCCCTCTGACGCGCCATGCACGACCTTCTGATCGCGCCCTTCGTCGAGTTCGGCTTCCTCCGCCGTGCGCTGGTCGGCTGCCTGGCGCTGTCGGTCTCCGCTCCCGTGCTCGGCGTCTTCCTCGTCCTGCGGCGGATGAGCCTGACGGCGGATGTCCTCGCGCATGGCGCGTTGCCGGGCGTGGCGCTGGCCTTCCTGTTGGCGGGCTTCTCCGCGCCGCTGCTCTGGGCCGGCGGCTTGGTCGCGGGGCTGCTCGTCGCGGTCGGCGCCGGGGCGCTCTCGCGCGCGACAGGTGGGCGGGAGGATGCGACCCTGGCCGCGCTCTACCTCCTCGCCCTCGGCCTTGGCGTGGCACTGATCTCCATGGGCGGCGGGGGCGGGGCGGACATCACCCACATCCTGTTCGGCTCGGTGCTCGGCGTGGATGATCCGGCACTGCTGCTGATGGCGGGGGTGGCGACGCTGACGCTGGCGGTGCTCGCCTTCGCCTGGCGGCCGCTGGTGCTGGAATGCTTCGACCCGGCCTTCGCGGCGGCGAGCGGCGCGCATGGCGGGCTGTGGCACATGGTCTTCCAGGCGCTGGTGGTGCTGAACGTGATCTCGGCCTTCCAGGCGCTGGGGACGCTGATGGCGGTGGGGCTGATGATGCTGCCGGCCATCGCCGCGCGGCACTGGGCGCGGCAGGTGGGCGGCATGGCCTATGCGGCGGTCGGGATCGCGGTGGCCGCCTCGGTCGTGGGGCTGCTGCTGTCCTTCCATGCCGATGTGCCGACCGGGCCGGCGATCGTGCTGGTGGCAGGCGGGATCTGGGCCGTGTCGGTGCTGGCGGGGCCGGTGGACGGGCTGTTGCCGCGGCTGGTGCGGCGGCGCCATCTGGCGGGATAGCCGGCGCCGTTCCATCCTGGGCGCAACAAATCGCTTCAGGAGGACGTCCCGCATGGGATCGAGGCTGTTTTCCCCACTGACCCTGCGCGGCCTGACCATCCCCAATCGCGCCGTCATCCCGCCGCTCTGCCAGTATTCGGCGACCGAGGGCATGGCCAGTGACTGGCACATGGTCCAGCTCGGCCGCTTCGCGGTGGGCGGCTTCGGGCTGGTCTTCTCCGAGGTCGTCTCGGTACTGCGCGATGGGCGCATCACCCATGGCGATCTCGGTCTCTGGTCCGACGACCATGTCCCGCCGCTCAGGCGCATCACGGATTTCATCAAGGCGCAGGGCGCGGTGCCGGCCGTTCAGCTCGGCCATGCCGGGCGCAAGGGGTCGATGCAGCGCCCCTGGGAGGGCAATGGCCCGCTCGGCGCCGAGCAGTTCGCCAGGGGCGAGACCACCTGGGACATCGTCTCGGCGGTGGGCAAGCCGATCGGGGAGGGGTTCCTGACCCCCGCCGCGCTGGATGCCGCCGGCATGGCCCGGATCGTGGAGGCCTTCGCGACGGGTGCGAAACGCGCCCGCGCCGCGGGGTTCGAGGCCGTCGAGGTGCATTGCGCCCATGGCTACCTGCTGCACCAGTTCCTCTCGCCGCTGTCGAACACGCGCAACGACGCCTTCGGGGGCGACCTGGCCGGCCGCATGCGCTTCCCGCTCCAGGTCATCGGGGCGGTGCGCGCCGCCTGGCCGGAAGACCGCCCGGTCTTCGTGCGCATCTCCGCGGTGGATGGCCTCGATGGCGGCTGGACGATGGCGGACAGCCTCGCCTTCGCGCGCGCGATGAAGCCGCTCGGCGTCGATGTGGTGGATTGTTCCTCGGGCGGGATCGGCGGCTCCGCGACGGGGTCGAAGCGTATCCCGCGCGGCTTCGGCTTCCAGGTGCCCTATGCGGCCGAGATCCGGCGCGACACCGGCCTTGCCGCCATGGCGGTCGGGCTGATCATCGGCCCGCACCAGGCCGAGGCGGTGCTGGAGGCTGGGGAGGCCGACCTCATCGCCATCGGGCGCGAGGCGATGAACAATCCGAACTGGGCATTGATGGCGCGTGGCGTGCTGGAACCCGGCACCACCGAGGATGTCTTCGCCTGCTGGCCGCCGCAGCATGGCTGGTGGATGGAAAAGCGCGCCGCGGTGCTTGAGGCGCTGGGCGCGCCGCCGGCCTGACCGACGGACACCCGAGACTGGCGGCTGCCCCGTCGTCATGGCGGGGCGGCGCTGATGCCGCTTGGGGACTGCCGGATGTCGGTGCCGCGGATCGGTGCGCCGATGCTTGGCGTGCCGATCGGGCCCGCCAGGCCGGCGGCGCGCCGTGGCGCCGGGCATCGGCCGTTCGGCGGCACGCGCCGGCGTGATCGAGCCGCCCGCGGGGGCCATCAGGCCCCGATCATCACCGCGCGATCCGGTCCATCGAACCCGGCGCGGTCCGGCCATCCATCCCGGCGCCAACGCGATTGCATACAATTCGATCTTGGATTAATCACAAGTTAAGCGCTGATGGGCGGCGTTTTCTCAAAAACAGGAAGATCCTCATGGCGGTGGGCAATGTGGAAGCTTTGGCGGGTGGTGTCGTCAAGATTTCCGCGCGCGGCTGGACGCAGAACCATGACGCGTCCCCGGGCGAGGGCCTGACCACGGTCTACCGGGTTGCCGCAGACAACGCCTATGACATCAACATCAGCAATGATCTGATCGAGACCTTCTACCAGTACTGGTATGTCTGGTCGACGCCTTCGGGTATCGACCAGGCGGACACGCTCTATACCCAGATCTACGGGACCTTCGGGACCGGGGAGGGCGACGACACGATTACTGTCGACGTCTACCCGCCGGCCTCGCAAACCCAGTTCCAATCCGCCTACATCCTGGCCGGTCCCGGCAACGACATCATCACCTCGGCTGATACCCTCGATGACAATGCGCTCAACGCCTATGGCGGATCGGGCGACGATTCCATCCTCGGCACCTGGCAGGACGACCTGCTCTATGGCGATCAGGTCGATTTCTTCGCTTTCTGGCCGACCACCACCGGCTTCATCCCGGTCGCCTATGATTCATCGGGCGACGGCAACGACACGATCACCGCGCTGGTCGGCAACGACACCATCATCGGCGGGGGTGGGGACGACATCCTCTCGGGCGGGCAGGGCAACGACCTGATCTCCTCCAGCTCGGGGAGCAATCAGTTCTTCGGCGGCGACGGATCGGACACGATCACCGGCGGCACGGGGTCGGACTTTCTGTATGGCGGCCCGCGCGGCACCGGCTATCTCGACGTGCTGAGCGGCGGCGGCGGCGCCGACGTCTTCATGCTGAGCTACAGCGAATCCGCGAATGCCGGCGCGAGCTTCTGGGGCAAGTATTTCGAGGCGGATTTCTCGACGATCACCGGCGGCGCGATCAAGACGGCGCTGACGCAATTCTTCCAGGAGGGCGTCCAGTCGGTGCTGACCGGCTTCGCCTCGGCCGCCCTCGGCGCCATCGGTGAAGTCCTGGACACGAACTTCCTGAGCTGGATCGAGAATCTGAGCCCGAGCGAGACACCGCAGGCAGATGTCCTCGTCGTCCGCGACTTCGATCCCAGCCAGGACGTGCTGGTCCTCCCCATATCGAAGGACATCACCCTTGCCGAAGGCCTGTTCTTCTACAATCCCGACGCGGCGGGTGACACCGGCTGGGGGCTGCGGTTCAAGGACGGCACCTCCGACAAGGTCTTCGCCGAAGTCACGCTTGGCGACGACTTCCTGGCATCGGTGGGCCTCACGCAGAATGATCAGGCGCAGGTCCAGCTCATCCTGAACTTCGTCCTGTCGAACGCGACGAGCATCAACGGGAGCGGTCATTTCAGCTCGCTCTCGGACCTCAGCAAGTATCTGGTGGATGGCGGCTTCACACCGCCGCACGGTACGGAACTTCCCTCCGGCATGGCGGTCGAGATGTTCGGCGCGATCGGCGGGCTCATCTATCACAGCAGTCAGGACGAGTACGACAACTCCTTCATCGTCGGCACACGCTATGCCGACGTGCTGACGATCAACCCCGTGATCCTGCCGCCGGAGACGCTCACGAACCTCGACACCGTTTTCGCCGGGGTGCAGTCCGAGGTGCATGGCCTCGGCGGCGACGACATCATCTACGGGTCGACCGATTCCGATGTCCTGCGTGGCGGCGACGGCAACGACCTGCTCTACAGCTTCAAGGCGGGCGGCACCGGCGAGGATATCGCGGGCGGCGCGGGCGACGACACGATCTATGGCGGCGGCAGCTTCGGCGCCTTCGCCGGCGGGGACGGCACCGACACGTTTGGCGTGTTCTACGGCCAGTACATGGCGGCGATGCAGCTCTTCGTCGACCTGACCACCGGCCAGGCCGGCGAGCGGGCCGCGCCCAGCACGACCACGGCGCCGGTCGGCAACGCACCGCCCTTCACGCCGGCGAGCAACGATACCTACACCCTCACGGGCTTCGAGAACGTCCTTGGCGGCACGCTCAACGACTGGATCCGCATGACGGCGGGCGGCGTGGTCGAAGCCGGCGCCGGCGCCGACTACATCGACGCGACCGCGGGCGGCGTCACCTTCAGCTATGCCAGTTCGGCGGCAGGCGTGTCGGTCCAGCTTTTCACCACCGGCGCGAAAACGAGCGGCGGCGACGCGCAGGGCGACGTGCTGGACTACGCTGGGGGCTATCCGCTCGCCCTCATCGGGTCCGACAACGCCGATACGCTGGGCGGCTTCTCCTCCGGCCAGTTCACCGTCACGGGGGGCGGTGGCACGGACCTGTTCCAACTGGTGTCCGTCGTGCCGTCGGCCGCGACCGTCACCTACACGATCACCGATTTCTCCGATGAGGATAACGACCTCATCGACCTGCGGCTGATCGGGGCGACGCGCGCGCAGACCGAACTTCTGGGTGACCGCCTTGTCATCCGCAATCCGGGCGGGGTCGCGGCGACGATCAACGTCGTGCTGAAGGACTACAAGGACTTCCTCCTGGCCGACCAGGTGCTCTTCGCGGACAGCGTCTCGGGCACAGGCCTCGCGGACCCCGGCGGGGGCGGCCTGTCGGGCGGCGGTGGCGACGACGTCCTGATCGGCCAGTCCGGTGGGGACTTCCTGTTCGGCAATGCCGGCAATGACCGGATCCTCGGCAATGGCGGCGGCGACATCCTGGATGGCGGCCGCGGCGACGACTGGCTTCGCGGCGATGACGGCGACGACCGCCTGTCGGGCGGGCTCGGCGCCGACTCACTGCTCGGCGGCGCGGGCGACGACCTGATCCTGGGCGGCGCTGGCGATGACCGCGTCTGGGCCGGTGACGGCGACGACCATGTCCTGACCGGCGCAGGAGACGACCGGGTCGTGGCCGGTGACGGGGGTGATCTGGTGGGCAGCGGCGCCGGCAATGACAGCATCTGGGGTGGTGCGGGGGATGATCGCCTCCTCGGCGGTGACGGCGCCGACTCGCTGCTGGGCAATGACGGGAATGACGTGATCGTCGGTGGCGCGGGCGAGGACAGTCTGTTCGGTGGCGATGGCAACGACCGGCTATGGGGCCAGGACGGCAACGACCAGATCCTGGGCGGCCTCGGGGCGGACGGGATCTTCGGTGGGGCCGGTAACGACACGATCCATGGCGGGGCCGGGCGCGACATCATCGACGGCGGTGCCGGCGCGGACGTGATGCGCGGGGGCGAGGATGCCGATATCTTCCGCCTCGCCTTCGGCACCACGGACGGGGATGCCATCCTCGACTTCAGTGCCTCGGAGGGTGATCGGCTGTTGATCCTGACCGAGCGCCCGGTCGCGGTTTCCGACCTCGGCGACGGCTACTTCTCCTTCGC
Source organism: Roseomonas sp. (assembly GCA_041906015.1). Classification (GTDB taxonomy): domain Bacteria; phylum Pseudomonadota; class Alphaproteobacteria; order Acetobacterales; family Acetobacteraceae; genus Neoroseomonas. Next base: position 14,181 of record JAYRJZ010000098.1, on the reverse strand, counting down.
GGACGGCGTCACGGTCGAGACGGTCCGGGTGGCGGGCGCGACACTGTCTGATTTCCATCAGGTGATTGCGTAGAGGACCAGCCGCCCATCCCCCTCAGCGCGGCATCGCCGCGGCCAGCGCGATCGGATTGAGCGCCAGCGACCGGGCCACCGCCAGGTCGGTATCGGGCACCGGGCCTGGTGGGCACAGCGCGCGCAGGGCATCGGCTTCCGCCGTGCTGACGGGATGGCGCAGGGAGCGGATGCGGGCCTGCGCGGTGCCCATCGGTCGCGCCCCGGCGCGCAGCGCCGTCAGTTCCCGCGCGGTCCCGGCGTCGCCCTCGGCGGTGCAGAGGCCCGGCAGGACACCAACGCCCTGCAGCGGCCAGCCCGCCGGCATGATCAGCCGCGACCAGCTCATCAGCAGCTCGCCGCCATCGGGCAGGGGGATGACGAGCTGCACCAGCCCCTTGCCGGTGGTGGTGGTGCCGACCACGGCGGCGCGGTCGCGGTCGGCGAGGGTCGCCGCGACGATTTCGGCCGAGGAGGCGGTGCGGCCATCGACCAGGATGACGAGCGGCCGGCCCTCGGCGAGGTCCGGGCCGGCGGTCACGTAGACCCGGCTCGCATCCGGATGCCGGCCGAGGGTGCGGAAGGCCTCCCCCCGGCCGAGGAAGATATCCGCCACCGCCGCGGCCTGGGAGAGCAGCCCGCCACGATTGCCCCGCAGGTCGAGGATCACCGCCTTGAGCGGGCCCTGCGACAGCGCATGCAGCAGGGCGGCCGCGACCTGGCGCTCGGTCTGGGCGGTGAAGGAGGGGATGCGGATGGTCAGCACCTCATCGATGAGGTCCGAGCTGACCGGGTTGCCCGGCGGCAGGACACGCCGCAGCGCCACCTCCCAGCGCCGGCGGCCGCGTTCGATGAGCAGGACGACGTCGCTGCCGGCGGGGCCTTCGAGCAGGCCGGCGGCACCGGTCGCATCGCGCGCGCGCAGCGGCGTGCCGTCGATCGCGACGACGCGGTCCCCGACCTGCAGCCCCGCCTGGTCGGCCGGCCCGTCATGGGAGATGGCGGCGATCACCGTGCCGCCCGTCCGGCCGCGCCCGGGGGCGAGGCGCAGCCCCAGCCCGGCCTCCCCGGTGCGGCGTTCGCGCGCGGCCTGGGCTTCCTCCGGCGTGATGTAGCGGCTGAAGGGGTCGAGATGCTCGAAGATCGTCTCGAAGGTCTCGCGGATCAGGCCCGGGGCGCCGCGCGTGCGGATGGCGCGCGAGGCGCCCCAGCCGGCCTGCTGGAACAGGGTCAGCCGGTCGGCGGCGGCACCGCCGGCGGCGGCGAAGCTCTCATCCTCGGCGCGTTCGGGCAGGGGGCGCGCCAGCAGCGTCCGGCTGCCCTGCATGAGCCGGACCTCCCGTTGGCTGCGATGGACGCTGAGCTCCTGGTCGATCTGCGTCATGCCGTTGAGGCCCCAGACCAGCAGATCGGCCGGCGTCGCGGCTTCGAGATGGCGTTCGAGGATGGCGGCGAAGCCGGCGCCGAGGACGAGGCGCATCTCGTCGCGCGGATAGGCGCCGGTGCGCGTGACCTCCTGCGCCTGGGCCATGACCGGCAGGAGGAAGAGAAGGAGAAGGACGAGAACGCCGTTGGATCGGACGGCGCCGGTCAGCAGCCCCATCCGGGGCAGGGCCGTTGGAGGGCCGGGCGGGGGCGCCGGCCGGTGGTGATCCGGCGCGGGCGGAGAAGGGTCTAGTGCCGGCGGCCGCGCTGCTTGCCTTTCGGGGCGGGGCGGGAGGGCCGGCGCGAGGGCAGGCCCTGATTGAGGTGGAAGACCATCCCGCCCGTCCGTGGCGTCGCCTCGGCTAGGCGCGCCTCCACGGCATCCCCCAGGCGGAAGACCAGCCTCGTCCTGCGACCGGCCAGCGATTGCGTGGCCTCGTCCAAATCCCATCGGTCGTCCGGCAATGACCCGAGCGGGACGATTCCGCTCGCCCCATTCTCCTCAAGGGTGACGAAGAGGCCGAAGCGAGTCACCCCGGAAATGCGGGCGTCGAACGACTCTCCCACGCGCTGTGCCATGAAAGCCGCGAGGTAGCGATCGACCGCGTCCCGTTCCGCCGCCGCGGCGCGCCGTTCGGTCGAGGTGATGTGCTCGGCGGTGTCGGGGAAGCGGGCGGCCTCCTCCTCGTGCAGCCCGTCCTTGCCGAGCTTCAGCCCGCGGATCAGCGCGCGATGGACCAGCAGATCGGCATAGCGGCGGATGGGCGAGGTGAAATGCGCGTAGCGCGTCAGCGCGAGGCCGAAATGGCCGAGATTGTCGGGCGCATAGGCCGCCTGGGACTGGCCGCGCAGCACGGCCTCGTTGACTAGGCGGCTATGCGGGGTGTCCTTCACCTTCTCCAGCACATGGGCGAAGTCGCGCGGATGGAGGCGATCGCCTTGGGGCAGCGTGATGTCGAAGGTGGCGAGGAACTGCCGCAGCCCTTCGAGCTTCTGGTCCGAGGGCCGGTCATGCACGCGGTACATGCAGGGCTGGTTGAGCCGTTCCAGCTCCTCGGCCGCACAGACATTGGCGGCGACCATGAATTCCTCGATCAGCCGGTGGGCGTCGAGGCGCGAGCGGGGAACGATGGCCGTCACCTGGCCCTTGTCGTTCAGCATCACGCGCCGCTCGGGCATGTCGAGGTCGAGCGTCCCGCGCTTTTCCCGCGCCGCGAGCAGCGCGCGGAAGGCGCCATAGAGCCGGCCCACATGGCCGGGATTCAGTGCGGCCGGATCGGTGCCGGAATCGTGGTGTTCCTGGACCTGCTCATAGGTCAGCCGCGCGGCGGAGCGCATGATGCCGCGGCCGAATTCATGGGCGTGCTTGCGGCCCTGCTCGTCGAAGCGCATCTCGACGAAGAGGCAGCCGCGGTCTTCTTCCGGTCGCAGGCTGCACCAGCCATTCGACAGCGCCTCGGGCAGCATGGGCACGACGCGGTCGGGGAAATAGACGGAATTGCCGCGCGCCCAGGCCTCGCGGTCCAGGTGGTCGCCGGTTGTCACGTAATGCGCGACATCGGCGATGGCGACCAGCACGCGCCAGCCGCTGCCGTCCGGCTCGGCGAAGACGGCGTCGTCGAAGTCGCGCGCATCCACGCCGTCGATGGTGACCAGCGGGGTGTCCCGCAGGTCGGTGCGGCCGCGGACGGTGACGCCGCGCGCCTTCTCCGCCTGCTGGACGGCCTCGGCGGGGAAGACGTCCGGGATGCCATGGGCGTGGATGCAGACCAGGGAGACCGAGCGCGGTTCGCCCATCACGCCGAGGATCTCGGTGATCCGCGCCGGCTTGGGGCCGAAATGGCGGGTCGAGGGCAGGGGTTCCGCGAGCACGATCTCGCCCGCCTTCGCGCCATTCGCATCGGCGGGCGCGACCTGCCAGATGCCCTTCTGCCGCCGGTCGGTCGGGATGATCCGGCCTTCCTCATAGACGCCGAGGATGCGCGCCGGGGCAGCGCCGCCGATGCGCTTGAAGGTCCGGCCCTCATACTTGCCCGGGCCGATCGCCTTCAGCCGCGCCAGGACCCGTTCGCCCGCGGTCAGCGCCGGCTGCCCCTTCGGCTCGGGGCGCATGTAGATGACCGGCGGGCGGCCCTCGCCCTGCCCTTGCAGGGGCCGCGCGATGGGGTCGCCATCCGGGTCGGTGCCGGTGACTTCGACCGGCGCGATGTCGGGCAGGCGGGTCGGGTGGATGATGCCGCGCTTGCCGGCGGGGGCGGAGCCGCCCTCGGCCGCGATCTCCTTCATCAGCACCCGCAGCGCCTGGCGCTGGTCGGCGGTGAGGCCGAAGGCGCGGGCGATGGTGGATTTGGTGACGCGGCCGCCGGCCTCGGCGAGGAACTGCTTCAGCGCGGCCTTGGAGGGCAGGGGCGCGCCTTCGACGGCGCGCGCGGCGGCGCGGCGCCTGGCGCTGGCCTGGGGGCCGGCGGGGGCGCGACGGTCAGTCTGGTGCCGCGCGCGGTCGTCGCTTTCCGCAGGGCGATGGCGGCCTTCGGGCCGTGGCTGGCCGGCGCCATGGCGCGGGGCCGTGTCGGCGGATGGCGGCGTGGCCGGGCCGCCTTCCGCCCGCCGTTCATCGTGCCGGGCCGGGGCGGCATCCGGCTTGGTGGGGCGTGTGGCCTTGGGGTAGCCCTTCTTCGCCGGCGCCGTGCCATCCGTCGCGGCGGTTCGCCTGGCCGGGCGGGCGGGCTTGGCGCCGGCGGCCTGCGGGTCCTGCCACGGAGCGGCCTCCGCGGTGCCCCCCCCGCGCGACACCTTGCCGCCGCCGACCGTCTTCCCCGCGCGGGTGCGCGCCTTGTGCCCCTTGGCCGGCGGCCCGCGCCGGACCATCAGCGGGCGGACTTGCCGGCGCGCGGCGCGGCCTTCGCCTTGGCGGGGGCCTTCTTCGCCGTGCCGGGCTTGGCCGGGGCCTTGGCCGCCGCCTTGCGGGCCGGGGCCTTGGCGGCGGGCTTGCGCGCCGTCGCGCCATCCGCCTTGGGCGCGGCCGTCTTGGCCGAGCCCTTCCGCCCCGCCGCCCCGCGCGGCTTCAGTTCCTTGCCCTTCTCCTCAAGCAGGGTGATGGCCTCCTCGAGGGTCATGTCCTCCATGGCGACATCGCGCGGCAGATTCGCGACGGTCTTGCCATGCTGGGCATAGGGCCCGAAGCGACCCTTGCGGACCAGCACCGGCTCCTTGTCCTTGGGATGCACGCCGAGTTCCCGCACCCGCGACCGCGCATCGGCCAGCAGGACGAGGGCCCGGTTCATGCCCACGGTCAGGACGTCATCGTCCTTGTCGAGAGACTTGAACACCGAGCCGCAGCGGACATAAGGCCCGAAGCGGCCGAGCCCCGCCGTGATCTCCTCGCCCGTCTCCGGATCGTGGCCGACCACGCGCGGCAGGGAGAGCAAGCCCAGAGCCTGATTCAGCGTGACAGTATCGGGCGCTACACCATTGGGAAGGCTGGTTCTTTTTGGTTTTGTCGGCTTGCCCTTGGCATCCGTCCCGGGCTCGCCGAGCTGGATGTAGAAGCCATAGGGGCCGCGCTTCATCGACACGGTCTCGCCTGTCACCGGGTCGGTGCCGAGTTCCTGCTCCGCCGGCGCGGCGCTCTCGCCCTCGCCGGAATCCACGCCGAAGGGGCGCGTGTAGCGGCATTCGGGGTAGTTGGAGCAGCCGATGAAGGCCCCCGTGCGACCCAGCCGCAGCCCCAGCCGGCCAGTGCCGCAGGTCGGGCAGACGCGCGGGTCCGAGCCGTCGGCGCGGGCAGGGAAGATGTGCGGGCCGAGATCCTCGTCCAGCGCATCGATCACGTCGCGGATCTTGAGGTCCCGCGTCGCCTCGACCGCGGCCGAGAACTCGGACCAGAAGGCGCGCATCACCGCGCGCCAATCCACCTGGCCGGCGGAGATCTCGTCGAGCTTCTCCTCCATCTGGGAGGTGAAGCCGGTATCCACGTACTTCTCGAAGAAGCGGACCAGGAAGGTGGTCACCATCCGCCCGAGATCCTGCGCGATGAAGCGCCGCTTCTCGAGCGTCACATATTTCAGGTCCTGCAGCCGCTGCAGGATCGAGGCATAGGTGGACGGCCGCCCGATCCCGAGTTCTTCCAGCCGCTTGACCAGCGATGCTTCGGAATAACGTGGAGGCGGCTGCGTAAAGTGCTGATTGGCTGCGATTCCGTTCAGCTTCAGCGGATCGCGCTCGGCCATGGGCGGCAGGATGCGGGTGTCCTCATCCTCGGCGGGCGCGCCGGCGGTCGCGATGCCGGCACGGGCATCGGCGGCGCGGTCGTCCTCATCCTCCCGATACAGCTTCAGGAAGCCATCGAAAGCCACGACGGAACCCGTTGCCCGGAAACGAATCTTGCTATCGGCAGAGGCAATATCGACGGCCGTCTGGTCGAGTTCCGCCGCCGCCATCTGCGAGGCCACGGCACGCTTCCAGATCAGCTCGTAGAGCCGTAGCTGCGCGCCATCCAACTCGCGCGCCATCGCTTCCGGCGTGCGGGTCACATCGGTCGGGCGGATCGCCTCGTGCGCTTCCTGGGCGTTCTTCGCCTTGGTCTGGTACTCGCGCGGGGTGACCGGCAGGTAGTCGGCCCCGAAGGCATCCTTCACATGGTCGCGGATGGCGGCGACCGCCTCCCGCGCCATGGTCACGCCATCGGTCCGCATATAGGTGATGTGCCCGGCCTCGTAGAGCTGCTGGGCCGTGCGCATCGCCTGCTGCGCGCCCATCCCCAGCTTGCGGCTGGCCTCCATCTGCAGCGTCGAGGTCATGAAGGGCGCCGGCGGGTTGCGCTTCGTCCGCTTCTTCTCGACCGAGGCGACGGCATAGCGCGCGGCCTCCGCGGCGGCCTTGGCGCGGTTGGCCGAACCCGCCTCATTCAGGTCGAACTGGTCGAGCTTCCTGCCATCCAGATGCGTCATCCGCGCCGTGAAGGGCGCCCCCGCCGGGGTCAGGAACTTGCCCTCGATGGTCCAGTATTCGCGCGGCTTGAAGGCCTCGATCTCGGCCTCGCGCTCGCAAATGAGGCGTAGCGCGACCGACTGCACGCGCCCCGCCGAACGCGACCCCGGCAGCTTGCGCCACAGCAGGGGCGAGAGGGTGTAGCCCACCAGGTAATCCAGCGCGCGCCGCGCCAGATACGCATCGATCAGCGGAACGTCGAGCTCGCGCGGGTGCGCGACGGCGTACTGTACGGCGCGCTTGGTGATCTCGTTGAAGGTGATGCGCTGGACGTCCTTGCCCTTCAGCGCGCCGCGGCTGCCCAGCATGTCCTTCACATGCCAGGAGATCGCCTCGCCCTCGCGATCCGGGTCGGTGGCGAGATAGAGGCGCTTCGCCCCCTTCAGCGCCTGGGCGATCTTGCCAACCTGCGCCTCGCCGCGCCCGTCCTTGCCCCAGACCATCGCGAAATCCTGGTCCGGCAGGACGGCACCGTCCTTTTCCTCCAGGTCGCGGACATGACCGAAGGACGCCAGCACCGTGAAGTCACGGCCGAGATACTTCTCGATCGTCTTGGCCTTGGCCGGCGATTCCACCACGACAACATCGGACATTCGGTCGGATTCACCCACTTGCACTACGCATGATGCGTCGGCCCGGCAGCAGTTCCACCCGGCCTTCGAGCTCCAGATCCGTCAGCACGGCCTGAAGTTCCGGGGCGGTCAGGTGGCAGCGGCGGAGCACCTCGTCAACCGATACCGGTGACAATCCAATCAGTTCAAGTATTTGTGCGTGCCCTTCCGGAGGCGGTCCAAGGCCATCCGCGGGGCTTTCCCCATCTTCCGCCGGCGCCGCGACCATCCGCGCGGGGTCAAACAGCGGCCCGGCACGGGGGGTTTCGGGCAGATGGTCCAGCACGTCATCGGCGGTCTCGACCAGATGCGCGCCCTGCCGGATCAGGTCGTTCGACCCCCGGCAGCGCGGATCGAGCGGCGATCCCGGCACGGCGAAGACCTCCCGCCCCTGTTCGAGCCCCAGCCGCGCGGTGATCAGCGTGCCCGACCGATGCGCCGCCTCCACCACCACCACGCCGAGCGACAGGCCGGCCACGATCCGGTTGCGCTTCGGAAAATGCCGGTTCAGCGGGGCGGTGCCGAGCGGGACCTCGCTCACCACCGCGCCGCGCTCGGCGATGCGCGCGGCCAGCCCGGCATTCTCGGGCGGGTAGGGCACATCGAGGCCGCCCGGCAGCACGGCGATGGTCGGCCCCGACCGCAACGCGCCCTCATGCGCCGCCGTGTCGATACCCCGGGCCAGGCCCGAGACCACCGTCAGCCCCTTGCCGGCGAGCGACTCGGCCAGCTCCTCCGCGACCCGCCGTCCCGCCGAGGAGGCATTGCGCGCCCCCACGATCGCCACCGCCGGGGCGGCGAGCAGGGCGGGATCGCCCAGCACGGCCAGGGCCGACGGGGCGTCCGGCAGCAGCGCCAGCAGCGGCGGGTAGAAGGGGTCGTCGAGGAAGACGAAGCGGCCGCCCAGCCGCGACAGCGCGGTTTCCTCCCGGCGGGCCTCGGCCTCGGATGGCGGTTGCCAGCGCGGGTTCAGCCCGGGCAGGGCATCGAGCGCCGCCTCGGCCGAACCATGCCGGGCCAGGAGGCGACGGAAGGTGAGGGGGCCGATGCCATCGGTGCGGGCGAGGCGGAGGCGGGCGAGGGTCACGGCACCGGCCGGGCGGGCCGCCCCTGAGTCGGCTGCCACGGCAAAGGCGGGCATCCGCCATGGGGTCGCGAGCCGGCCGGGCCAACCGCGCCACCTCGGACCTCGCTGGGACCGTGGCGCCGCATGGGAGGCTGAGGGCTAGACATCATCGCGTCAGGGTATAGACAGAAAATCAACCAGAAGGCGATATGGCGATACGCTGCTGATGCGCTTGCGAGCCCCATGGCCCCGGCGGCGTGGGGGATGTGGCCGTGTAGGGCGGCGCGCCGCCCTCCGGGGTTGAGGCACCGCCGCACGATCCGGATGCCGATACCCGTTGCAACGGCGCCGGGCTTCGCTATCCGTGGTCCGAACCGCGCGAGGGAGCACACCGACCATGGCCGAACCCCGCATCCATATCGGCGTTGGCGGCTGGACCTTTCCGCCCTGGCGCGGCGTGTTCTACCCCAAGGGCCTGCCGCAGAAGGACGAGCTTGCCCATGCCGGCAGGCATCTGACCGGGCTTGAGATCAACGGCACCTACTACCGCCTGCAATCGCCCGAAAGCTTCGCCAAATGGCACGACGAGGTGCCCGAGGGCTTCATCTTCGCGCTGAAGGGGTCGCGCTTCGTTACCAACCGCCGCGTGCTCGCGGAAGCGGGCCCATCGTTGGAGAAGTTCTTCGCGAGCGGTCTCACGGCGCTGAAGGACAAGCTCGGCCCGATCAACTGGCAGCTCGCGGCGACGAAGCAGTTCGACGCGAAGGACATCGACGCCTTCCTGTCGCTGCTGCCGAATACGCTCGGCGGTCTCCCGTTGCGCCACGCGATCGAGGCGCGGCACGAAAGCTTCCGCCACCCCGACTTCGTCGCCATCGCGCGGGCGCATGGCGTCGCCATCGTCACCGCGGCGGACAGCGACTACCCGCTCTTCACCGATCTCACCGCGCCCTTCGCCTATCTGCGCATCATGGGCACCACGGCGGAGCATGCCGCGGGCTATGCGCCCGCCGCGCTCGATGCCTGGGCGAAGCGGGCGAGGGCCTTGGCGGCGGGGCAGGGGCTGGAGGATCTGCGCGCCCCTGTCGCGACGGCGGCGGAAACCACCCCGCGCGACGTCTTCCTCTTCGTCATCAGCGGGGAGAAGGAACGCAACCCCGCCGCGGCGATGGCACTGATCGACCGCCTGTAAAGGCTGCGGACCGACCCATATGCGGGGCATGATCCCGCTCTCGGTCCTCGACCTTTCCCCGATCCCGGAAGGCAGCGACGCCGGCCAGGCCTTGCGCAATTCCCGCGATCTTGCCCGCCATGTGGACGCCCTGGGCTACCGGCGCTTCTGGATGGCGGAACACCACAACATGCCCGGCATCGCGAGTGCCGCGACGGCGGTGGCGCTCGCGCATGTCGCGGACGGCACGCGGCGAATCCGCATCGGCGCCGGCGGCATCATGCTGCCGAATCACGCGCCGATCATGGTCGCGGAACAGTTCGGCACCCTCGCCGCGCTGTATCCGGGCCGCGTCGATCTCGGCCTCGGTCGCGCGCCGGGCACGGACCAGGTCGCCGCGCGCGCCATGCGGCGCAACCTCGCGAGCAATTCCGACGAGTTTCCACGCGATGTCGTGGAGCTGATGGAATATTTCCGCTCCGCCGCCGAGGGCCAGGCGCTGCGCGCCGTGCCGGGGGAAGGGCAGGATGTCGAGGTCTGGATCCTCGGTTCCAGCACCTTCGGTGCGCAACTCGCCGCCTATCTCGGGCTGCCCTATGCCTTCGCCTCGCATTTCGCGCCGCAGCAGATGATGGATGCGCTGCGCGTCTATCGCGACGGATTCCGGCCGTCGGATCGCCTCGCCGCGCCGCACGCCATGATCGGCGTGAACGTCTTCGCCGCGCCCACCGAGGAAGAGGCGCGCTTCCTCTTCTCCTCCCTGCAGCAGGCCTTCGTGAACCTCCGCCGCGGACGCCCCGGCAAGCTGCCCGCGCCGATCGAAGGCTACGAGGCGCGGCTCGATCCGCAGGCGCGGGCCATCCTGGCGCATTCGCTCTCCTGCTCGGTGGTCGGTACGCCGGAGATGGTGCGGCAGGGCCTCGCGGATCTCGCCGCGACGACCGGCGCCGACGAGCTGATCGTCACCGCCCAGATCCACGACCCGGCGGCGCGGCTGCGCTCCTTCTCCCTGGTCGCCGAAACCCAGGCCATGGCGGAGGCTTGACGCGGGCGGGGCATCGGCGGCCGGATACGCGCATCAAGCAAGTCGCGTGAGGAAGCCCGTCCATGCCCGCCTGGGACAAGTCCCGCCTGCCGAGCCGCCACACCACCATGGGGCCGGAGCGCGCGCCGCATCGCTCCTACTACTACGCCATGGGCCTGACGGCGGAGGAGATCGCCCAGCCGCTGGTCGGCGTCGCCTCCTGCTGGAACGAGGCGGCGCCCTGCAACATCGCGCTGTCCCGCCAGGCGCAGGCGGCGAAGAAGGGGGTGAAGGCGGCCGGCGCGACGCCGCGCGAATTCACCACCATCACGGTGACCGACGGCATCGCGATGGGGCACCAGTCGATGAAGTCCTCGCTCGCCTCGCGCGAGGCGATCGCGGATTCCATCGAGCTGACCATGCGCGGCCATTGCTACGACGCGCTGGTCGGCATCGCGGGCTGCGACAAGTCGTTGCCGGGCGTGATGATGGCGATGCTGCGGCTGAACGTGCCGTCGGTCTTCATGTATGGCGGGTCGATCATGCCCGGGAAGTTCCACGGGCGCGACGTGACGGTCCTCGATGTCTTCGAGGCCGTGGGGCAGCACGCCGCGGGCAACATGTCGGATGAGGAGCTGCAGGATCTCGAACAGCATGCCTGCCCCACCGCGGGGGCCTGTGGCGGCCAGTTCACCGCCAACACCATGGCCTGCGTGTCGGAAGTGATCGGCCTCGCCCTGCCGTTTTCCGCCGGCGCGCCGGCGCCCTTCGAGGAACGCGACGACTATGCCGTGGCGTCCGGCAAGGCGGTGGTGGAACTGATCCGCCGCAACCTCCGCCCGCGCGACATCGTCACGCTCGACGCCCTGCACAACGCCGCGGCGATCGTGGGGGCGACGGGTGGATCGACCAATGCCGCGCTGCATCTGCCGGCGATGGCGCATGAGGCCGGCATCCGCTTCACGCTGCAGGATGTCGCGGAGATCATGCGCCGCACGCCGCATATCGCGGACCTCAAGCCCGGCGGAAAATACGTCGCGGCGGATGTGCATCGCATCGGCGGCGTGCCGGTGATCATCAAGGCGCTGCTCGATGGCGGCTATCTGAAGGGCGACTGCATCACGGTCACGGGCAAGACGCTCGCCGAGAATCATCGCGACGTGATCGTCCCGAAGGACCAGGACGTGGTCTATCCCACCACCAACCCGATCAGCCCGATCGGCGGCGTGGTCGCGCTGCATGGCAACCTCGCCCCCGAGGGCGCGATCGTGAAGATCGCCGGCATGCACACGCTGCGCTTTGAAGGCACCGCGCTGTGCTTCGATTGCGAGGAGGATGCCTTCGCCGCGGTCGAGGCCCGCGCCTACAAGCCCGGCGACGTCATCATCGTCCGCTACGAAGGCCCCAGGGGTGGGCCGGGGATGCGGGAGATGCTGTCCACCACCAGCGCGATCTACGGCCAGGGCATGGGCGACAAGGTCGCGCTGATCACCGATGGGCGTTTCAGCGGCGCGACGCGCGGCTTCTGCATCGGCCATGTCGGGCCGGAAGCGGCCGTTGGCGGGCCCATCGCGCTGCTGAAGACCGGCGACCGGATCGTCATCGACGCCGAGGCCGGCACCATCGACATGATCGTGCCGGAGGAGGAGATCGCCGCCCGCCGCGCCGCGTGGAAGCCGCGCAGGCACGACTACAATGCCGGCGCGTTGTGGAAATACGCGCAGCTCGTCGGGCCGGCCTATCTCGGCGCGGTGACCAACCCCGGCGCGGCGGCCGAGACGCATTGCTACGCCGACCAATAGCCATCCCGGCGCCACGAAGGCGCCATGGGCAACGCGCCTGATCCCTGAAGCGTTGATGGGCGGCGGTATCGATCGCCGCCCTGCTTCGGGAGAGCCCTTCGATGCTGCTCCGTCTGGTTCCTCTGCTCGGCCTCCTCGGTCTCGCCGGCTGTGTCGCCTATCCGGCGCCACCCCCCGGTCCGCCGCCGGTCGTCTATGCGCCGGGGCCGGTCGTCGCACCGCCGCCGGTATATGCTGCGCCTCCGCCGCGACCGCCCCGCCGTGTCTGGGTGCCGCGGCGCTGCGACGTGTATGGCCGGTGCTGGGGCGGCTATTGGCGTTGGCGCTGAGGCGGCCTCGCGCCGCCCGGCCTGGAAGGACAACCCGGATGCGCGTGCTTCCCGTCGCTTTGCTTCTCGTCGCCGCCCTCGGCGGCTGTGTGCAGTATCCGGATGGTACCTGGGGCCCGCCGCCGGCCCAGCCCCCCGCGCCCGTCTACCTCGCGCCGGCGCCGCCGCCGGTCGTCTATCGCCCGCCCTACGCCTATGTGGATCCAAGCCCCGGCGTGCCGGTCTATGTCGTGTCGGCGCCGGCGCCCGCACCCTCGGTCAATCTCGGGATCGGGTTCGGTTGGGGTGGCTGGGGATGGGGCAGGGGGTATTGGGGGCCTGGACCAGGCTATTGGGGACGTCCCTATTACGGGCGGCGATGGTAGCCTTGGCATCGAATCGCGGCGGTGAGGCCGCGCGGCTGTGCAGGAGATCGCCTGATGCGTCGTCGTCTCATCCTGGGCCTGGCCGGGCTCATGCTGGCCCTGCCGGCCTGCGCGCAGCCCATGCCGCCGCCTTATTGGCCACCGATCCCGCCGCCGCGGCCGGAACCCGTGCCCCCGCCGCCCGGCGAGCGCCTGACCTGGCAGCCCGGCCACTGGCAGTGGGAAGGGCGCGAATACGTCTGGGTGCCGGGCCGCTGGATCGAACACCCCGCGCCGCATCTGCAATTCGTGCCAGGCCATTGGGCCTGGCGGCCGGGCGGCGGTTGGGTCTGGATCCCGGCGCATTGGCGCTGACCGGGCGCCCGGCATCGGGCTGCTCCCATCGGCCGGCCATCCTTGGCCGGCCGGCTGGCGCCGGGCTTGCGGAGCGCGTCTTCAGCGCAGCGTGACGATCACCGGCGTGTGGTCGGAAGGCTGCGCTTCGCTGCGCGGCAGGGTGTCCACCTCGCAGGACTCCAGCCGCTCGGCGAGTTCGGGGCTGAGCAACGCGTGGTCGATGCGCAGGCCGCGATTGGTCTCGAAGGACGCGCCGTAGTCCCAGTAGGTGTAGAGCGTCTCGGCCGGATGCAGCGCGCGCAGCGCGTCGGTCAGGCCGAGATGCAGCAGGGCGCGGAACTGCGCGCGGCTTTCCGGGCGCACCAGCGCATCGGTCGGCGGCAGCGCGCCGGGCGCGAGGTCCGCATCGGTCGGGCAGACATTGTAGTCGCCGAGGATCGCGAAGGGCGTGAAGCTGTCGAGCCGATCGGCGGCGACCTTCCGCAGCCGCTGCATCCAGCCGAGCTTGTAGGCGAAGCCCGCATCCCCGCCCGAATTGCCGTTGGGCAGGTAGATGCCGGCGGCGTTCAGCCCCTCGGCCGCGACCTCGATGTAGCGGGCATGGGTGTCCTCGCCGTCGCCGGGCAGGTGGTCCGCCACCACGGTGAAGGGCACGCGCGCGATGACGGCGACGCCGTTGCGCCCGCCGGCCTGGCCCACGGCATGGGTGGTGTAGCCCAGCGCTTCGAACTCCGCGGTCGGCACCTGTTCGGCGGTGCAGCGGGTTTCCTGGAGGAACAGGATCTCAGGCTTCACGCGGTCGAGGAAGCGGGCCACATGGCCCGCCCGCTGCCGGATCGAATTGACGTTGAAGGTCGCGATTTTCATGCCGGCATCGGGATCAGAGAGGACGCACCTTACCCCTCCCGCCGAAGCCGCGGTCAAGCCATGGTGCCCTCGGGGTGCCTCAGAGTCTGTTTGGAAACGCGCCGTCTGGCGCGTTTCCACGACCGGCACCGGCCCGCACCCCCAC
>JAYRJZ010000097.1:0-20286 GCA_041906015.1 Roseomonas sp. | reverse complement strand
AGCCGCGGCACGGGAGGCCGCTGCCCGGGAAGCGGCGGCGCGCGACCAGGCGGGCCGCGAGCAGGCGCAGCGTGATCGCGCCGCGGCGGAGGCGGCGGCACGCGAGGCCGCTGCGCGCGAGCAGGCAGCGCGTGACCAAGCTGCGCGCGAGCAAGCTGCCCGCGAACAGGCTGCGCGTGAGCAGGCCGCCCGCGAACAGGCGGCGCGCGACCAGGCCGCCCGGGACCAAGCAGCGCGTGATCAGGCAGCCCGGGACCAAGCGGCGCGCGACCAGGCCGCCCGCGAGCAGGCGGCCCGTGACCAAGCCGCGCGCGATCAGGCCGAACGCGACCGCATCGCGCGGGAACAGGCGCAGCGTCAGCAGGCCGCGCGCCTCGACCTGCGGGCGGCCGCGCAGGCGATCTCCCTGTCCACCCCCTGCTCGCTGATCGCCTGGTCGGCCACCGACCGGCAACTCACCCTCTCGGGCGTGGTGCGGCGCAGCGACGAGGCGTCGATCCGCCAGGAGCTCACCCGCCGCGGCGTGCCGGAGGATGCGACGCGGCTCGACATCACCCCCTTCGACGGCGATTTCTGCGAGGCACTCGACCTGCTGCGCCCGGTCCTGGCCCCGGCCGGCGTGCCGCCCACGGTCAGCGTGATCGGCCGGCTGCCGCTGCAGAAAGAGGAGCTGATGCGCCTCGACGTGACGATGCCGGACTGGCCCGCGCATCTCTACGTCGCCTACTTCATGCATTCGGGGGAGGTGGCGAACCTCGTCCCCTCGGCGCTGCAGCAGGCCGGTGCGCAGGTGCGGCTCGGGGAACCGCAGGGCACTTTCCCCGGCTGGGTGGTGGACGAGCCCTACGGCACCGACCTCGCGGTGGTCATCGCCTCGGATCGGCCTCTCTTCGGCACCTCGCGCCCGGTGGTCGAACCGCAGGCCGCCTACCTCTCGGCGCTGGCCGCCGCGCTGCGCACGGCGCGGGCCAATGGCACCCGCGTCGTCATCCGGCCTGTGGTGGTCGAGACCGTGGCGCGCCGCTGAGCCGCCCCGCTCAGCGCGGCGCGCCAGCCCGCAGCGCCGCACGCAGCGCCTCCGCCCGCGCATCGTCCAGCCCCGCATGGGCCGGCGTGAAGAAGCGCGCATCGGGCGTGAAGATGAGATAGGCCATGGCCTCGTTCAGCATCACTTCCTCGATGGTGGGATCATAGCCCTCGCGCTGGAGGAAGGCACGGAAGCGGGTACGCTCGGCCTCGGTGAAGACTTCGTTCCAGACGCGCTCGACATGCGCGGCGAAGGCCGGGTTGGTGAAGAAATGGCCGTGGCCGATCTCGTGATGCAGGATCGCGGCGCGCATCGTGTCATCCACTCGGGAATCGATGCCCGGCACCGAGATCACCGCGACATCGGTCCCGGGCGGCAGCAGCGCGCGGATGCGGGCAAGCTGGTCCCGCAGCCAGGTCTCCTCGGCCGTCAGCACAATGCCGTCCCGCGCGGCGAGGTCGAAGAAACGCACAAGGTCGCGGCCGCGATAATTGTGGCCGTAGTAGTAGGTCGCCGGCGTCTCCCCCGACCGCGCGATCGCGGCGGCAAGCGCCGCATCGTCCAGCACCCGGTCGCGCGGCGTCCCGGCCTTCTCGACCAGCGCGGCAACGCGGTTCAGCGCCGAGCCCTGCAGGTCCAGCGTCGGGAAATCCGCGACGAAGACATGCGGGTTTTCGGCCAGGCGGAACATCGCCGGCTCGCCGGCACGATGGGCGCGGATCGCCTCCTCGGACGCGATCGGGATGCTCAGCGCCGGCGGCAGCGCAAGAGGTGCCGGCACGGCGGGCGGCGCGATCGCGGCCGGGGGCAGGCCCGGCGCCGCCTCGACCACCGTGTCTGGCTTCGGCGGTGGCTCGGACAGGGTGGTGTCGCGGGTCAGCCAGAACCAGGCGCCCGCCGCGGCAGCGAGCAGCACACCGCCCACGGCGCCGGCGAGAAGCGCAAGCCGCCCGCCGGCCGCGGGCGCGGCGGGCGGGCGGGGCGGCGGCAGGGCGGTGCCTGGCCGTTCGAGACGGACCGTCGCGTCCGGATCGTTCACGCCAGACCCGTCAGCTTCCGATGTTGACGACCTGCACGCGGCGGTTCCGCGCGTTGGAGGTCTGCGGCGGCGTCGGTACCAGGAGCTGCGATTCGCCCAGCCCGACCGCGACAACGCGATCCGGCGACACGCCGAACTTCACGATGAGGAACTCGCGCACCGCCGCGGCGCGACGCTCGGACAGAAGCTGGTTCGAGGTGGTATCGCCAACATTGTCGGTATGCCCCTCGATGCGGAATCGATAACCCGCCAGTTCCTGCGAGGAGAGCGCGCGGCCGAGCGGCGCCAGCGCGCGCTCCGCCTCCGGCGTCAGCGCCGATGAACCACTCGCGAAGGTCACGGTGATGGAGGCCGAGGGCGCGTCCGAGGTCGTCTCGCGCACCGGGGCGCGGGCCGCGGCCGGCGTCGGGCGGGAGGTCGCGGTGCCCGGATTGGTCGTCGGCGCGCCGGGACCGGCGACCGAGGTGCTCGAGGGCGGGCTCGCCGGCTGCGGCTGCTGACCATAGATCGGCGCCGGCTGGACCGTGGCCGGCGCCGCGGGCGTGCTCTCCACCGCCCCCGGCACGCGGATGCCACGGGTCTGGCCGCCCCCCTGGGGGCGAAGCCGCTCGATCAGCGACAGCGCCGCGGGATCGGACTGCGCCTGCACGGCGGGAGCCATGGTGACGAAGGCCAGCGCGGCAGCGCCGGCGAACAGCAGCGAGCGGGTCATGAAAGCCCCTCCTTCGATACGCTCATGAGTAGCATGGG
Organism: Roseomonas sp.; assembly: GCA_041906015.1. GTDB lineage: Bacteria > Pseudomonadota > Alphaproteobacteria > Acetobacterales > Acetobacteraceae > Neoroseomonas. Next base: position 17,470 of record JAYRJZ010000097.1, on the reverse strand, counting down.
CGGCAGGTCCATGCATCCGAAGCGGTTCACAGCACGCCGAGACCACGCCAGGCGTCGAGGCGCATGGCCAGCAGCGTCTCGATCGAGCCGATGGCATTGGCGAGCATCTCGGGCGGCGCGTCCTCGGGCACCAGGCGCCGCGCGATCCCGGCCGGGTCGGGCGCGGCGCCCTTCTGCAACTCGACCATCACGGCGAGGTCCGAGGGCGAGGCGGCGAGCGCACTGCCCAGCGCCGGCACCACCGCGCCGAGCACCGAACCACCGGCCGTGCCTTCCTGCGCGACGCCGGTCAGCAACTGCACATTCGACCGCAGGGCACGCGCGATCGCCGACGGATCGCGGCCGACCGGCCGCCAGAGCGGATGCGCCGACCCGCTCTCGATCAGCATCACCGCGATCTCCATCATCGTCAGCTCGCCAAGGCCCGGCAGCGCCGCGAGCTCACCGAGCGTGCGCGGCCCGTCGGCGAGGGCGGCGCCGAGGATCTCCTGATGCTCGGGCTTCAGCACAGCCTCGCCCATCGCGGTCGGGACGGAGGTGTCCATCCGTTCCGGCGCCACCGCAAGGGCGACCGCGATATCGGCCAGTGCCCGGCCGCCGCCGCCGCGCCGTCCGCGCACATAGAGATCCGTCCGGAAGCGACGCTGAAGGAAGAGGTCGAACAGCGTCTCCCGATGGATGCCGGGCGGGGAGCGTTCGATCGCCGCCTGCTGCTCCCCGGTGAGCTGCAGCGTCGGGAGGCTGCGGGAGGGGTTGGCGCTGCCCGCGTAGTCGAGCCGCGCCGCCTGCAGCGCCTGGGCCAGGTCCGCGTGATAGACCGGCCGCCAGAAGGAGGTCAGCCATTCATGCACCATGTAGCCCGGCGCACGGCGCGCCGAATCGATCATGCGCGCCAGCATCTCCTGGCTGGGCAGATGCAGCGCGCCGGCGGCCTTCAGCATCTCGATCGCGGCGAAGGCGGCCGCCCCGCGATCGATCAGCGAGCCCGGAGTGTCGCGGCAGGCTTCCTCGAGCAGGCGCTGCATCACCAGCGTGTCGGCGTATCCCGGCAGCGCGTTGTAGGCCATCAGCACCACGCCGCCCGGCTTCACGCGGGACTTGAGCAGGCGGACCACACCCTCCCGCGCCGCATCCGGCACCCAGGTCCAGACGCCCCAGCAGATGACGATGTCCACCTCGGGCAGCAGCCCCGCGAAGCCGGACTCGTCATGCTCGGTCAGGTCCACTTCGAGGAAGCGGACATTGTCGACCCCCGCTTCCGCCGCGGCCTCCCGCGCCTCGGCGATATGCGCGGGCTGGAGGTCGATGCCGATGACATCCCAGCCGGGATTGGCCGCCGCCAGCAGCCGCGCCGTGACGCCAAGGCCGCAGCCGATATCAAGCACCGTCAGCCGCTCGCGATCCGCCGGCGCCCAATGCGTGTCGGACAGCGCCAGGGCGTAGTGCAGCCGGGCCGGAGAAGCCTCGGCCTGGAAGGCGGTGACATAGCGGACCTCGGCAGCGCCGTAGTGCGAGGTGGGGGCGCTCATGCGCGGGGTTCTCCATGCGGATCGGGGCGGAAGCGGCGCCGTCCGGGGCGCGCGACGAGATGGCGAGGGCAGGCTGGGGAAGGGCTTTGCCCCTCCCCGGCCCCCACCCCACCAAAGGCCACAGGGCCTTTGGAAACCGATAGCTGGCGTTGAGGGCAGCGGCAGCGCCGAGGCGGCATCACACCACCTCCCGCGGTTCGAACAGCGCGTCCCGCGCATCCTTCGCCCGCGGCTTCGACGCCCCCATCCAGGAGGTCCAGCCAAGCCGGCTCGTGCTGCCCAGCGCGCCCATCGGCACCTCTTCCTTCTTCAGCACCAGGTTCACGGCGAAGGCGGTGTCCGGCCCGACGAAGAGCCGTGCGAGCTGCGTCACCCGCATCCAGGCCGGCGTGCCCGGCAGCAGGCTGTCGAAGGCGGCGCGATCCAGCGGCCCGAAGCGGATGATGAAGCGCGCCTGCGGGTCCCAGACCTGCGCCCCGGCGGTGGTGGACACACCAAGCGCGCAGTGCTGCGGCGCGCCACGTCCCTTCGGCATGCGGCTGCGTTCTTCCTCCGGCAGGCGGATGTAGCCACCGGCGAATTCCTCGATCTCGACGCGCCGGCCGGTCTCCGCTTCCAGCATGGCGCGCAGGCGTTCCCCGCTGCGGCTGCGCGCGGCGAGGTTGCCCGCGTGGTAGAGCAGCGCATCCCGCGGCAGGGGCATGCGCCCATCGAGATGCGGCGTGCCCATGCCGATCGCCGCCGCGAGGACCCGCCCGCTGGGCTCGGCATTGCGCGTCGGCCGGTACTTGGCCCCCGCCTTCGGATAGAGCCCCGTGGTGCGCCGGCCGAGCATGTCGAGGAAGGCATGCAGCGCCAGGGACCGCTTGCGCTGCTCGGCCGCGACCATGGCGCTGTGATGGCGCGGCAGGATGCCGCCCGCGCCGATCAGCCCGAAGGTGCCAAGGGTAAGTTCCCCCTGTTCCGGCTTCGCCGCGACGACAGCCCCGCCCGGCATGGCGAGCCGAGCCGTGGTGCGCAGGTCGAGTTCCTCGGGTTCGTCCGGCCCGGCGCCCGCCGCACGGGCGGTCACGGCGACCGCCTGGTCGAGGTCGAAGCGCGCCGGCTCCCGCTTCAACCGATCGACCGGCGACAGTGGCGTCAGCAGCGGGGCCGGCGGCGGCTCCGGCGGCGGGCGCGTTTCGGCGACCGCCTCGGGCGTCGCCACGGCAAGCTCGGTGATGTCGGGAAGCGGCGCCGCCGCGGGGTCGGGCGGCGTCGCCGGCGCGGGGGTGTCGCTCACAGCAGCGTCCGCGTCCCGCTGCGCGGGGCGAAGCGCGCGACCACGCCCGGCCGCCCGCGCAGCGCGATGAGCGTGCGGGAGAAGGCATTGACCGAGACCTGCAGCGCCAGAAAACGTTCGAGCACCTGCGCGAGCGGATAGAGGCCGGCCGCCTGCCACGCTGCCGGATCGAAGGTGAGCGTCACGTCCAGCCCGCGCGCGAAGGCGCCGGCGCGCCCGCCGGGCAAGCGCGCGATGCCCGGCTTCGTGTCCACCGAGACGATGGCCGCGAGGGCCGCGCGCGTTTCCGCCGTGTCCCGCAGATCGTGCAGGCGCAGGATCTCGCGCAGCGCCTGGGCGCCGCCCTCCCCGCCGGTAACCGAGAGATGGTTCAGCGCGAGATGCGAGATCAGCCGCCAGGCGCCGCGGTCATTCAGCCGTGGCCGCAGCGTCGGCGTCGGCGGGGAGATGCAGTCCACCATCGACACCGGTGCGCCGCCCTGCGCCACGCGCAGCCGCGGCTGGCCGGCGCCGAAGGGCAGCAGCGCCGGCAGGTCGCGGTTGCAGCACAGCGCCTCGACGGTCAGCACACCCTCGGCCGGCTGGGACGGGTCGAAGGCCGCATCGCGCAGCTCGATCCAGGTCTGGGTGCCGGTGACAGGCAATGTCGCACCGCGCCGGAAGGTCACGTAGTTCACCTCGGACAGCAGCGCCTCATCCGTCTCGGACCGGCCCAGGCGGTAGAAGGGCAGCACGGTGCGGCGGCGGCCGTCGGAGCGGCTCTCGCGCACGCCTTCGACTGAGTAGATCTCGATGGCACCCGGGCGCCGGGCGTCGGGCACCACCATCCATTCGGATTGCGTGCCGTCGAGGGAGATCGGCTCGCAGCGCTGCGGAAACAGGTTGATCGCCGGCGTGCAGCCCAGCGCCACGTTCTCCGGCCCCAGCGTGCGCTCGAGCTCCGGCATGGCGCGGGAGAGATAGACGAAGATGTCGAGCTTGTCGGACTCCTGCAGCAGCGTCCGCGCGTCGAGCCCGTTGATATCGAGGTAGAGGAACTTCTCCGGGAAGGCGAACCACTCCGTCAGCATGCGATAGCCGGCGAAGGAACGGTTGGGCCAGGGCAGCGCCGCTTCCTCGGCGGCGAAGCCGGCGGGCTGGAGCGCCCCCGGCTCCAGCAGCGTCGGGCGCGGATCCACCGGGCTGTCGGCAAGGGCGAGACCCAGCGTCGAGGTGCAGAGCAGCTCATGCAGCAGCGCCGCCTGCGCGCCGATGCCACGCAGATGCAGCCGCAGCCTGTCGAGCCCCAGCTTGGCGAAGGTCAGTTCCGGATTGGCCGTGCGCAGCGTGATGCGCAGCACCGCCATCGCGCCCTGCACCCGGTTGTTCGCGGGCGCGGTGATGGGCAGGCCCGACAGGCGGAAGGACTCGACCGTCACCGGCCATACGGTGACGTCATGGCAGGTGGAAAAGCGGACCGGCTCGCCGCGCACCGGCTCGGTCTCGACCGTCAGGCCGCGCGGCACCTGGGTCGGGCCCTGCGCCTCGGGCGGCGGCGAGAGCTTCAGCGTCGTCATCGAAGGCACCGGCGCCAGCAGATGTGGCGACAGCATCTCAAGCAGCGTCTCGCTGAATTCCGGCAATTCGTCGTCGAGCCGCTGCTGCACGCGCGCGGCGATGAAGGCCACCCCTTCGAGCAGGCGCTCGACATAGGGGTCGTCCACCGCCTCCGGCGTCACGCGCAGCCGCGCGGCGACCTTCGGATAGGCATCGGCGAATTCCCCGGCCAGCTTCCGGATCGCGCGGAGTTCGCGGTTGTAATAGGGCAGCAGGGATTCGGACACGACTTAGCCCTCCCGCACCGCGACATCGAGGGTGGTGGGCCGCACCACCGTCTCGAAGGAAATGTGCTCCGGCACCGGATCGGTGCGCAGCACCGCCTCGATGCGCAGGCGCAGCACGCGGTCGATGGATTCCGTCTCCTCCTTGCGGAGCTGCACCTTCACCCCGGTCAGGCGCGGTTCGAAGCGCGTGATGGTGGCCTGGATCTCGCGCGAGAGCGCGGCGCGACGTTCCTCCTCGGTGAAGGAGCCGGCGGTCGGGTCGGGCACGCCGTAGCCGATGGGGGAGAGCGGCAGCTCCGCCAAACCGGCGGGCGGTGGCAGGCGACGGCGGCGCGCGTTCAGCAGCGCCTCGAGATCACGCCGGACAGCCAGGCGGAGCTGATCCACCGCGACGGATTGCGAGAGTGGCGGATCGCGCGGGCTGTCGGGGTCGGCATCCAGCAGGCGGTCGAGCAAGGGCAGGCGGATACGGGGGGAGGAACGGTTGTCGCTCATGGGCGGCGCACCGGAGAGGGGCTTTGCCCCTCTCCAGACCTCACCCCACCAAAGGCCGAAAGGCCTTTGGAAACCGATACCTGGCGCCGGGCCATACGGTCAGTCCGAAACGTCAAAGGGCGCACAGGGCACGCTTGTCGGTTGCTCCCGCCCGGGCCACCCGGCACCAGGTCGCGGTCTCCAAAGGCCCTTAGGCCTTTGGCGGGGAGAGCCCGAGAGGGGCAGCGCCCCTCTCGGTCCAGCAGTGCCCGCATCGCCATCAATCGAACGTCACCTCGCCCAGTTCCGCGAGGCTCTTCGCTTCCTCGCCCACCAGGAATTCCCGCATGCCGAGCCCGCGCACCAGCCCGTTGTCGTCCTGCCATTCCGTCCCTCGCCCGAGGCGCAGCGGGTTGGGCAGCGTCTTCGTCGTCCAGGGATAGATGGTGGGAACGTAGACCACGCCTTCCTGCCCATCCTTCATCTCGATGGAACAGCGACGCCAGAACAGGTCGCGCGGGCGCTTCGGCTCGTCGAAGGACAGGGCGCGCAGCCTTTCCAGCGGCACCCACATGTACTCCCCGCCCGTGGTATGGACTTCGAGGATAGCGGCCAGCACGTCATCCGCGTCGCGCAGGTCGTCGAAGCTGGCGCCATCGAGCTTGCCCGGCGTCCGCGGCCGCTGGGCTTCGACCTGCGCCGCCGCTTCCGCCGCGCCAGCCGTATCGCCCGCACGCAGCAGCGTGACCGCCTGGGCCGCGGCCTTCTGCGCCTCGGTCGGGTCCTCGCCCTGGAACTTCGGGACACGGCCCTCGGTGAAGACCTGGCGGCGCGCGACCTCGGCGCGCAGGAGCTGGCGGAACTCCATCACGGTCGGCGACGGCGTCTCCTCGATGACGGCATCGAGCGCGCGGTCGGCGCGCTCGAAATCACCGGCGAAGAGCAGCATCTCCGACAACAGCCAGCGCGCCCCCGCATCGCGTGGACTCGATTTCACCGTGGCCATCGCCGCGGCCACCGCGCCGTCGATATCGCCTGCCTTGAACGCCTCGCCTGCCGTGGTCATGCCGCTTGCCTCGCCGCCTGGAGATCCGTGACGAGGCGGAAGGCCGCTCCCACCTCGTCCAATTGGTAATGCGGCTGCAGCATGATCGTGCAGCCGAAGACACCGGGCTGTCCCGGCTTCTCGCGTACCTCGACCCGCGCGTCGCGCAGCGGATAGCGCGCGGCGGCATCGCCGCCGGCGCCGGCCGAGATGTTGGTGAATCCCTGCAGCCAACGCTGCAGTCGGTACTGGATCTCATCTTCCGTGCGGAAGGAACCGACCATGTCGCGCCCCATCAGCTTCACGCAATGGGCGAAGCGGCTGACGCAGAGCATGGCGTTGAACTGTGCCGACAGGCGCTGGTTCGCATTCGCCGCGACCGCCGTCTCGCCCTGCATGCGCGGCGGGCGATGAATGGAGGGTGTGGCGGCGAAGGAGGCCTCGGGCAGCAATTCCAACCCGATGAAGGGGATGAAGCCGGCTTCGACGGCCTGGCGTTCCTGGTCGTCGGTCAGCGCCACCTCGACCGGCGGGCGCAGTGTGCCGGAACGCGGGTCTCCGGGCAGGCGCTCGGCGGGCAGGGTGTCGATCACACCGCCCGAGGCTTCCGTCGCGATCGCGGCGCCGCGAACATCGGCGGGCCAGGATGCCTTGGCAAAGGCGCGGATCGCCGCGACCGCCAGCGCATAGGCCGGGCTGATCCAAACCCGGTCATCCGAGCCCGGCGCGTATTCACGGTAGCGGAAGCCATCCGCGCGCGTCGCGTCGTCCGGCCAGGGCGCGCGGCCGAGCGCGCGGGGCAGCACCACGGCGAGGAAACGGCTGTCCTCACGCGATTGCAGCGAGCGCCAGCGTGTGCGGTCGACGCTGCGCAACACATCCGTCAGATCCGCCGCGGCATTGACGCCCGACCAATGGTCGAAGCCCAGCAGCGCCGGGTGCGCCGCGATGGCCGCCGGCGCAAAGGCCGCCGCGGCGACGCCCGCCAGGCCGTCGAGCCCGGCCACGTCATCGGTCGGGCTGCCGGGCCCGGGCGCATGGCGCACTTCGTAATCGGCGACCAGCATGCCGAAGGGCTCACCGCCCGGCGTGCCGAACTCGCCTTCGTAGATCTGCTTGAACAGCACGGACTGATCGAACTCCGCGGCGCGTTCGAAGTCGCGGCAGAGCTCCGCCCAGCGCGCGGTGAACAGGCGCACCTTGATGCGCGCGCCGAAGGGCACGCGATCCACCAGCCAGTGCAGGGCCCGCCAGCTTCCTTCCAGCCGGCGCAGGCGATCGTGATGCAGGATGGCGTCGAGCTGCGCGCCGATCAGCCGGTCGAGTGCCGCGATGTCGCGATCCACCGCTTCCTCGAGCCGCGCCATGGCATCCGCGCGGCCGGCGGCGCTGCCGTCATGCGCGACGATGCCGGCGAGACGCGCCCCGAACCAGGCGTGCAGGGCGGCGAGCGGGGAGCGCTCGACCACGAAGGCGGCGAGGGCTTCCGCCCCCCCCGCCCCCGACCGGCCGAGGAAGTTCCCCGAAAGCGCGACCGCGCGCAGCGGCACGGGCGGGTTGGTGTCTGGCGGCTGTGGCACCACGCCGCATTCCCCTTCCCGCCCTGCCGTTGCGTCAGGCCTTCTGCGGAATGCGCGCGACCATGCGCATGGAGGTGGTGAGTTCCTCCATCTGCAGCCACGGGCGCAGATAGGCCACGGCGTTGTAGACGCCAGGCTTGCCCGGCACTTCCTTCACCTCGACCTTCGCCTCGCGCAGCGGGTAGCGGGCCTTGAGGTCCTGGCCCGCATTCTCGTTCGCGTTGACGTAGTTCTGGATCCAGCGGTTCAGCCAGATCTCGACATCGCTCGATTCCATGAAGGAACCGATCTTGTCGCGCGCCATCACCTTCAGGAAGTGCGCGAAGCGCGAGGTCGCCATGAGGTAGGGCAGTCGTGCCGAGATGGCGGCATTCGCCGTCGCTTCCGGTCGGTCGTACTTCTTCGGCTTCTGCACCGACTGCGCGCCGAAGAAGACCGAGTAGTCGGTGTTCTTGTAGTGGCAGAGCGGCAGGAAGCCGAGGCCGGACAGTTCCGCCTCGCGGCGGTCGGTGATGCCGATCTCCGTCGGGCACTTGGTGTCGCTGTCGCCATCGTCCGAGGTGAAGACGTGGGTCGGCAGGTTCGACACCTTGCCGCCGCCTTCCGCGCCACGGATGGCGACGCAGAAGCCATACTGGGCGAAGGCGTCGGTCAGCCGCGCGCCCATGACATAGGCGGCGTTCATCCAGCAGTAATGCTCGTGGTCCATCGCCTTCGGCTTGCCGTTGGCGTCGTAGGGAGCTTCCTCGTAGTTGAACTCCTCGACCGCGACGGTCGCGGCGCCATAGGGCAGGCGCGCGATGGTGCGCGGCATGACGAGGTTCAGGAAGCGCGCATCCTCGGTGTCACGCAGCGAGCGCCACTTGGTGTATTCGGCCGTCTCGAAGATCTTGGCGAGGTCGCGCGGCTTGGACAGCTCGCGATAATCGTCCATGCCGAACATCTGCGCCGAGGCGGCCGAGATGAAGGGCGCGAAGGACGCCGCCGCGACCGAGGACATCAGGCGCAGCGTCTCGACATCGTCCGGGTGGTTCGTCCACTCGTAGTCGCCGATCAGCGAGGCATAGGGCTCGCCGCCCGGGGTGCCGAACTCGTTCTCGTAGATCTTCTTGAACAGCTGCGACTGGTCGAACTCGACCGCGCGCTGCAGGTCGCGCGACAGCTCGCGCTTGCTCACCTGCAACAGGCGCAGCTTCAGCGAGGTGCCGGTCTCGGAGTTCTGCACCAGGTAGTGCAGGCCGCGCCACGACCCTTCGAGCTTGCTGAAGCGCTCATGGTGCATGATGGCATTGAGCTGCTCGCTGACCTTGGCGTCGATCGCGGCGATGGCGCGGTCGAAGGTCTGCTGCAGGTTGCGGCTGAAGGTGACAGTGCCCTTCAGCGCTTCCTCGGTCAGCGCCTTGATCAACTCCTGCGCGCGATCCTTCTCGGTCTGCTTGGTGGCGCCGATGACCTGGTCGAGGAGGCCGAGGCCGCCTTCGAGTTCGGTCGTCGTCGTGGCGCCGGCGGCGGAAGACTGGGCTTCGCTCATGGATCAGCCCTCCTTCTTGTCGAGGCCGAGCTCGGCCGAGAGCTTGTCCAGCTTGTCCTTGTCCTGCAGCACCTGCTCCAGGAGGCCTTCCAGCTCGTCCGAGCGATCCACCTTGGACATCAGGTCGCGCAGCTTGGCGCGCGTCTCGAGCATCGCCTTCAGCGCGGGGACCTGCTCGGCCACCTTGGCGGGCTCGAAATCCTCCATGCTGCGGAACTTCAGGTTGACCGCCATCTGGCTGCCGTCGCCGGCGAGCGTGTTGTCAACCTTGATGTTCAGGCCCGGCTGGATGCGCGCCATGACATCGTTGAAGTTGTCGCGGTCGATCTGCACGAACTTGCGCTCCGCGAGCGGCTTCAGCGGCTCGGAGGGATCGCCGGCGAAGTCGCCCATGATGCCCATGACGAAGGGCAGCTCGCGCTCGATCTGCGCGCCTTCCGTCTCGACTTCATAGGTGATGTGGACGCGCGGCTTGCGGACCCGCGCGAGCTTGTCATGCACGCTGCTCATTGAAGTTCCTCCTCAGGGCGAGGTCCGTGGCCCAACGGATTGCGGTGGCGGGAGACTACGCACCCCGAACGATCCGGGTCAACGCATCCGCACCACCGGTTGTGATGCATGTGACGGCACGTCATTCGTCCGCGACCCTGATGCCCAGGGCGGTCAGCAACATGCGCCGCGCCGAATAGTCCGGCAGCACCTCCGCCAGCAGATCCGGCAACGACATCCGCGCCCGGCGGACCGCGTCGTCAAGAGTGAAGGCAAGCGGCGAATGCGGCTCCGTCTTGCGGAAAAAGTCAGCGATTTCCTCCAGTTGGCGGATGGCGTCCTCGCGGGTGCGAAGCGGCTTCGGCCCGCCACCGCCGCTCGCTGCCGCCGCCGCGCCACCACCGGCCGCGACAGCGCCCGCATCAGCCTGCGACGACACTTCCTCCACCGCGTCGGCCGCCTCGCTCGGCGCCCCGGCGATGCGGGTGACGAGGTCGATGATGCTCTGAAGCGCTTCAGACACCCGACGCGTGGAAGGCGCATTGCCGCCGAAGCGGTTGCTCAGAGCCGTATCCATCGCGGTCCAGGCGACGAGCGCTGCGCGCGCCTCCTGCCCCACGGCCCGCAGCGTGCCGACGCTGGCGCGGGCCTCGTTCTGCAGCATGTCGAAATCGGGCACGCCGGCATCGAGCCGCGCCTGCTTGCGCTCGGCATCGGCGATGGCCGCTGTCTCCTCGGAGCGCTGCCAGGTGAAGAGGTCGCCATCGCTGCCGTCGCCGCGCTGGAACAGCGGGTAGCGGCGGATCGACGCCATCAGCGTGCCGTCCGCCCCCTCCCCCGACAGACCGCCGATCGGCGCGCCGCGGTCGTCGAGCCCGTCCTCGCTGTCGAGGCCCGGAAAGCCGCTGTCCCAATACTGGTCGCACAGGCCCGCAATCAGCGCGGCGGCATCGGCGAGGCCTGGCAGGCCATCGACCCGGACCAGCGCCTCGGCCATCCAGGCCGCGATCTCGAAATCCTTCGACTTGCCGCGGATCGCCTCGATGCCGAGCTTCTTCACCTCGCGCCAGGCGGTGGCGATGGCCGCCGGATTGGCCTCGGGGTCGCCGCTGTCGATCGCGCGCTCGCCGGTCCGGGCGTCATTCCGGTGGGTCCGCACGCGTTGATAGAGCGACGTGTAGGAATCGTCGGCCCGCAGGTCCTCCCCGCCGCCATTCCCATCGGCGAGCGGCGCAAGTAGCGCCTCGAGATCGAGAACACCTTCACCCATCGTTATTCCCTCGTCGGCCCCCGATGTGATGCCCCTTACACGCGAGTTAAGGGGACGTCCTACAGCCACGCTAGCATGCTGGACTCGTTTCGCATGCCCCCCTAACGTCCCGATCCGCGTAAGCGAGGTCGCTTCACGCGTTCCTGCTCATCTGGTGAGGCACGTCCGGCATGGTGGCGATCGACCTGAAATCCCTCGTCGGGCGCATGAACGCGCTCACGCGTCGTCAGCTCGAAGCGGCAGCAGGGCTGACGCTTTCGCGGACGCATTACAATGTCGAGATCGAGCATGTGCTGCTCAAGCTGGTGGAGACCAGCGGCTCCGACGTTTCCGCCGTGCTGCACAAGGGCGGCGTCGATGCCGGCCGGGTCGCGAACGAGCTGACCCGCGCGCTCGACAAGTTCAAGACCGGCAATGCCCGCGCGCCGTCGCTGTCGCCCGACATCGTCACCTGGCTGCGCGAGGCGTGGCTGCTGACCAGCCTCGAAAGCGCCGCGCCGAAGATCCGCTCGGGCCACCTGCTGGCCGCGCTGCTGAATGACGAAAGCCTCGGCCGCACGGTGAAGGACAGCGCGCCGTCGCTGCTGAACCTGCCGGCCGACGCGGTGCGGCGGAATCTCGGCGAGATGGCCGAGGGCAGCGAGGAAGCCGCCGAGGCCGGCGCCGAAGCCGCGGCCGGTCCTGCGGCGGGCGGTGCACCGGCGGGTGAAGCGCCACGCTCCGGCGGTCCGCTCGACCAGTTCTGCACCGAGCTCGTCGCCCAGGCGAAGGCCGGCAAGATCGACCCGATCCTCGGCCGCGACGGGGAGATCCGCCAGATGGTGGACATCCTCACCCGACGCCGCCAGAACAACCCGATCCTCACCGGCGAGGCCGGCGTCGGCAAGACGGCGGTGGTCGAGGGCCTCGCGCTGCGCATCGCCGCGGGTGACGTGCCGGATGCGCTGAAAGGCGTGAAGCTCTACTCGCTGGACATGGGCCTGCTGCAGGCCGGCGCCGGCGTGAAGGGTGAGTTCGAGAATCGTCTCAAAGGTGTCATCGACGCGGTGAAGTCCTCGCCGACGCCGATCGTGATGTTCATCGACGAGGCGCATACGCTGATCGGCGCCGGTGGCGCGGCCGGCCAGAACGACGCGGCCAACCTGCTGAAGCCGGCGCTCGCCCGCGGCGAGATGCGCTGCATCGCGGCCACCACCTGGGCCGAATACAAGAAGTACTTCGAGAAGGACGCCGCCCTGACCCGCCGCTTCCAGGTGGTCAAGGTCGAGGAGCCCTCCGAACCCCTCGCCGCCGCCATGCTGCGCGGCCTGGTCGCGACGCTCGAGAAGCACCACGGCGTGCGCATCCTCGATGAGGCGATCACCCAGGCGGTGAAGCTGTCGGCCCGCTACATCCCGGCGCGCCAGCTTCCGGACAAGGGCGTGTCGCTGCTCGACACCGCCTGCGCCCGCGTGGGCATGTCGCAAGCGGCCATCCCCGCCCCGGTCGAGGACCGCCAGCGGCGCCTCGCGCTGATCGACACGGAGCTTGGAGCCATCCGGCGCGAGGAAGCGACGGGTGCGAATCACGAGGCCCGCCGCATCGCGCTGGAGCAGGAGCACGCGAAGGTCTCCGCCGAGCTCGAAGAGGTGATGAACCGCTGGGAGGAGGAGAAGGCGCTCGTCGCGAAGATGCGCGACCTCCGCCACCAGATCGAGGCAGCGGCGGTGCCAATGCCGGGCCCGGACGGCAAGGCGCCGGAGCCGGTGGACACCGAGGCGCTGAAGAAGGAACTCGGCGAGACCGCCGCGGCGCTGCACAAGCTGCAGGGCGAGGAGCCGCTCGTCTTCCCGGTGGTGGACGGCCAGGCGGTCGCCGATGTCGTCGGCACCTGGACCGGCATCCCGGTCGGGCGGATGGTCTCGGACGAGATCAACAACGTCCTGAAGCTCAAGGACCACCTGATGGAGCGTGTGGTCGGCCAGGACCATGCGCTGGATGCGATCGCCCAGGCGATCCGCACCTCGCGCGCCGGGCTGACTGACCCACGCAAGCCGATCGGTGTCTTCCTGATGGCCGGCACCTCCGGTGTCGGCAAGACCGAGACGGCGCTTGCGGTCGCCGACCTGCTCTATGGCGGCGAGCAGAACATGACGACCATCAACATGTCCGAGTTCAAGGAGGAGCATAAGGTCTCCCTCCTGATGGGCTCGCCGCCAGGCTATGTCGGTTACGGCGAAGGTGGCGTGCTGACGGAAGCCGTGCGGCGCCGTCCCTACTCCGTCGTCCTGCTCGACGAGATGGAGAAGGCGCATCCCGGCGTGCAGGACGTCTTCTTCCAGGTGTTCGACAAGGGCGCGATGAAGGACGGCGAAGGCCGCGACATCGACTTCCGCAATACCGTCATCATCATGACGTCGAACGCGGGCACCGACACGATCGACAAGCTCTGCGCCGATCCCGAGATGGCGCCGGAGCCCGAGGCGTTGCGCGACGCGCTGATGCCGGACCTGCTGAAGTCGTTCAAGCCGGCCTTCCTCGGCCGCACCAACGTCGTCATCTACTATCCGCTCGCGCCCGAGATCCTGAAGAAGATCGCGGGCCTCAAGCTGCGCAGCATCGGGCGTCGCCTCAAGGAGGCGTACAACGTGCCGCTGCAGGTGGATGATGCGGTGATCGACGCGATCGTCGAGCGCTGCAAGGAAGTCTCCTCGGGCGCGCGCAACATCGACAACATCCTCAGCCGCACGGTGCTGCCGGAACTCTCCGCGCGCATCCTCGAACGCCTCGCCGAAGGTCATGAAATCCTTCAGGTGAAGGTGGGTCTGAACGACGATGGCTCGTTCCGGTACGAGGTCGGTTGAGGTAAGGTTCTTCGTATCAGGAGGCGACAGAGGGTCGCCTTCCGGGGGTAGGTTGGGAAAGGGAAAACGCAGATGCCTATTCTGATGCAGTACCAGGGTGTTCCGGGTGAATCGAAGGTGAAGGGCTTCGAGAAGTACATCGAGCTCACCTCCTTCGAATTCGGCCTCGGCCGTCGCATCACCTCGGGTGTGAACTCCGTCCGCGAAGGTTCGGTGGTGAACATGTCCGAAGTGGTGGTGAAGAAGTCCACCGACGGCACGACCATCAAGCTGTTCGAGCAGGCCTGCAACGGCAAGCTCAACAACGACGTGAAGGTTTCCTTCGTGCGCACCGGCTCGGGCGACCCGCAGGAGTTCCTCGGCGTCTACCTGAAGGCCACCGGCGTGTCCGGCCTGTCCTTCAAGGCCGCCGGCGGCTCGGGCGTCGACAGCCGCCCCGGCGAGACGCTGCACATGAACTTCGGCGAGATCGAGGTGAAGTACAACCCGATCGGCGACGACCTGACGGGCAGCCCGTCCTCGGCCAGCTGGAAGCTCGCCAGCATCACGAAGTGATGCCGCGCCGCGAGGCGGCGCAACACTCCGGCGCCGACAACCGGCGCCGGCCAGAAGGATCGGCCATGCCGTCCGGAGCGATCCGGGCGGCATGATCTTGAAGAGACCCTCGCACAGGGACGGCGATCATGTCCGGCAGCGATAGCTCGATCTACATGTGCTACGGCTCGGTCCGCGGAGAATCCGACGCGCCGTCCAAGCTGCGCAAGGCGCCGGCGAGCGGTGGCTGGATGAAGCTCACGAGCTGCAGCTTCGCGGGCTCGGTGAATTATGGACAGCGCTTCGCGATGCAGGTGCCCGGCGGTGGCGAAGTCACGCCGGTGCAGGTCACGAAGGTGACCGACGCCTCCTCGACCGGCCTGTTCCGCGAAGCATTGCTCGGCACCTTCGACAAGAACGTCGTCATCGTCTTCGTGCGCACCGGCACGCAGGGCCCGCAGGAATATCTCCGCCTCGAGCTCGAAGGATGCGGCCTCGTCGATTTCAGGATCGATGGTGCCGGCGAAGATCGTTCGAATGAAAGCTTCGCCATCCGCTACGGGCAGATGTCCGTCATATCGGCAATGTTCGATGCCGCGGGCCAGCAGAATGGCCAAGCCTTCGCCGTCTTGATGAACCAGGGCTGACGGAAGGGAACGAGGCCATGCCGCTTCTGATGAACATCGCCGGCATCCCGGGTGAGAGCAAGGTCGCGGGCCATGAGGGCTGGCTGCCGACGCTCGGCTTCTCCTGGGGTGGTGCGCGCGTTTCGCGCAGCTCCACCACCGGGTCGCACCGCGCCGATACGCGCGTCTGGGCGCCGCAGCTCCGCCACGCGACGGTGCGGCGCGAGGCCGATTCACGCTCGGCGCAGCTTTGGCTCGCCATGATGCAGAACATGGAGCTCGCCACCGTCAAGTTCGAGTGGCTGCGCAGCGGCCAGGGCACCCCGATCTGCTACTTCGCGATGACGCTGCGGGGCGTGCGCATCCTGCGCATCGCGGATGCTTCGGAGGGCCAACGCCCGATCGAGAGCATCGACCTCGCCTATCGCGAGATCGAGCTCGGCGTGCGGGATGTCGGCAACACCCTCAGCGGTGCGCAGGACATCGTCACCTATAAGGTTCCGACCCACGCCGGCGGATGACGGCCCCGCGCGGGGCCGCCTTCAGCCGACGCAATCCACCCTGATCGCGCTGACATTGTCGCGCGCGCCGCGGCCGACCGCCTCGCTGACGATGGCATCGGCATCGGCGCCGGCGGTCAGCATCGCGCCGATCTCCGCCTCGCCCATGGTCTTGAACAGGCCATCGGTGCAGAGCAGGAAGCGGTCACCCTCGATGATGCGGCCCGAGACCTTGTCGAGTTCGAGTTCGCCCTGCGCGCCGACCGCACGGGTGATGACATTGGCCTGCGGGTGGCTCTCGGCATCTTCCTCCCGCAGCGTTCCCTGATCGACCAGTTCCTGCACCAGGCTGTGGTCGCGCGTGACGCGCCGCAGCGCGCCCTGGCGCAGCAGATAGCCCCGCGAATCGCCCGCCCAGAGCATCGCGAAATGCTCCCCGCGCGCGAGCATGACGACGACCGTGGAAGCCAGGATGCGCCCCGGCCCGCGCCGCGCCGCTTCCTCCTGCAATTCGCGATGCACGGCGGCGAGCCGCAGCCGCACCTGGGCCAGCAGTTCCGCCGCCGGCAGGCCCGGCGGAATGACGCCCATCGCCGCGACGATGGCGTTGGAGGCGACATCGCCCGAGCCATGCCCGCCGGCGCCATCGGCCACGACCCAGAGGCCCACATCCGGGCGGTCGAGCAGCGCATCCTCATTGCGCGGACGCACGGCTCCAGGATGGGTCGCGGCGAAGGAGGCAAGGCGCCAGGTCATGCGTCGGCTTCCAGAAGGCTGGCGAAATCGCCTGGTGGCAGCAGCGCGGCGACGGGCCGGACCGCGGGCGGGAGCGACCCGCCCCCCCCGGTCCACCAGCCACCGCCGGGCGGCGCCGGAGGGGCTTCCGCCGGCACCGGCGGGGGCGCCGGCGTCACGGCGGGCATCAGCGCGATGTCATCGGGGATCGGCGGGGCCAGGGCAGCTTCCGCCTCGGCCGAAGCGCCGCCTGGCGATGGTTCACCCAAGGCGATCAGGGCGGTCAGCGGATCGGCCGGGTTGCTGTCCTGCGGCTCGGATGCCCCGCCCGGCAGCAGCGCCGCGGCATCCTCGCTCGCCCCGCCCGCCTCGCCCAACAGAAAGGCCAGCGTCCCGTCACTGTCGGCCATGGGGATCGGTTCCCCCGGCGCCATCGATGTCGCCGCACCGGTCAGCAGGCCAAGGACATCGTCTTCCGACGCCGCGGCGGGCAACGCCTGAGATCCGCCGCCCAGCATGGCGGGCGGCTCATCGGCGGCCGCGAGACCCAGCAACGCCAGCACATCGTCCCCGGCCGTCGCCATCCCGCCGGAAGGGATGGAGCCGTCCGGCAGGCCGATACCCGCATCCTCGAGCGGCGCGTCCGGCGCGATCCGATCGGCGGCCTCCTCCGAGCCGCCGTTCGGGACGGGCTCCGCGAAGAGGCCCAGCACGCCGGCAGGATCAGGAGGCGGGTCCAGCGCGGCCCAGGCCGCCGGAGCGTCGGGCAGCATCGCGCCGGGCGCCGGGATCGACGCCGCCAGCCCATCCGCATCGAGCCGCCCCGTGCGTCCGGCCCGCGCCGCCATCTCCAGCGCGGCGAACCAGGCAGGTGTCGGCATCGCCGCCCCCGGCGGCAGCAGCGCCGCAAGGGTGATGGGGAAGCGCCGACCGACCATGTCCTCGCTGGTCAGCAGCACTCCCGCCACCGCATCCGGCCCGCAGGCGCCGGCCGGCAGGGCGAAACGCCACGGCGGGGCCGCATCCCAGGCCGCGACCCAGCGGTCGCCCAGCCGCTCGCGCGCCGTGGCCATGCCGTCCTGCAGCCAGGCATCCCAGGGTCCGACGAAGCTCGTCGGCAGGCCACGGCGCACGAAGTCGCCATGGGCCGGCACCTTGCCGTAGAGGCCCGTCAGGGGGAAAGCGTCGGGCATCGGAACTCCGTCAGCT
>JAYRJZ010000096.1:0-20441 GCA_041906015.1 Roseomonas sp. | reverse complement strand
GGGCTTGGAGGGGCTTTGCCCCTCCAAGCCACCCCAGCAAAGGCCGAAAGGCCTTTGCAAACCTCCACTTGGCGCCGGGCGTGGTGGGCAGAGCGATGCCGAAATCCGCTCTGGCGCACGAAGCGCACCGAACGGGTGCTCCATGACCGTTCTGCTCGGCGCCAAAAGACTGCGGTCCAGGTGCTCCAAGCACCTGGTGGGGTGAGCCCGAGAGGGGCGACGCCCCTCTCGGTTCCACAGGTCAGGAAAAGGGGCCGCCGGCATCATCCGAACGCGCGACGACGCGCGCCAGGCGGTCAGCCCGGCAGCACGCGTTCGTAGGCGATCCCGCAGCAGTCCATCTCGTACTCCAACCCTTCCACGGGCGGCCGGCAATCCTGCCAGGTGAGCCCGTGGCGGGCGGCGCCGCGGGTGACGGCCTCCTCGGTCAGCGCCGCCGGCAGCGGATGCACCGTATAGGCCTGCACCCCCGTGGTATCCGGCCAGGAGAAGCCGAGCAGCCCCATCCGGCGTTCCATCTCGCCGAGCACGAAGCGGCCCTTCTTCAGCATCCCCTCGGGCGAGGTGTCGCCATAGGCCACCGTGTTCTCGCGATAGGTCCCCTTGCCCTCGGCCGATTCACCGCTGCCGGCCACGGCGAAGGACGCCTCCGCGCCCGCCTGCGGCACGCTGTAGCAGAAGGCATGGAACGACGGCACCTGAGGCGGGCTGACGCGCGGGCAGACATTGCTGCGCGCGACCGGGTTGTGCCCGCCGGCCAGCACGCCCCATTCGCCCAGCACTTCCGCATAGCCGCGGTTGAAGGCGGCGAAGCCGTCCTCGGTGAAGGGCGCGGGGGAGCGCAGCTCGCAGGCGGCGAAGGCCGTCAGCGGTCGGCCGATCGCGGCGAGATAGGCGGCGATGCGTCGCCACCCTTCGGCCAGCGGCAGCGGCTCGGCGAAGCGCACCCGTTCCAGCCGGAAGCCGGGCAGGGCGGCGACGCCGCCGGAATACTGCATCACCGCGGGGATGAAGCGGTATCCGGCGGTCTCGATCGCGATGGTGCTCACCGCTTGGTCACGCCCCAGAAGACGGGGATGGTGGTCGGGCGCAGCCCTTCGACATTCGCGCGATAGGCCGCGAGCGTCCGGAACTGCCCGGCATTGATGTAGGGCAGCACCTCCGCCGCACGCGCCTGCACCTGTGTCAGGATCTGCTGGCGCTTGGCGGGGTCGGATTCCGACCACCAGGCGGCGCGCAGGCGTTCGAGCTCGGCATCGCAAGGCCAGCCCGCCGGGGCGGCGTCGCAGGTCGCGGCGAGATAGAGGTTCACCAACGGATTCTGCCCGTCGAGCACATTGGCGACGGTGACGAACAGGTTCCACCCGCCCTGGTCGGCCGGCTCCCGCCGGTTGCGCCGCTGGGTCAGCGTCGCCCAATCCATGGCGACGACATCCATGTTCAGCCCGGCGCGCCGCATATTCTCCGCCATGGTCAGCGTCACGGCGTTGTTGATCGGCGAATCCGTCGCGTTCAGGAAGACGACGCGCTGGCCACTGTAGCCGGCCTGCTGGAGCAATTCGCGGGCACGGGCGACATTGATCTCGCGCAGGCCCTGCGCGCCGGCATCCGATTCCAGCGGCGTGCCGCAGAAGAAGAAGGCGGGGCAGTAGGGCACCTGCTCGGACGGCGCGACGCCGATCGCCTGGAGATTCTCCTGCTGATTGATCAGGTACAGCAGCGCCTGGCGCGCGCGCGGATCGTTGAAGGGCGGCACGGTGGAGTTCGGCCGCAGCCAGGCCATGAAGCCGACCGGGTTCAGCGCATAGGTGCGGATGTTGCGGTTGCGCTGGAGCACCGGCAGCACGTCGGGCGTCGGCTGTTCGATGAAGTCGATCTCGCCCGATTGCAGCGCCGCCGCCGCCGTGGCGGGGTCGCTGATGCCGAGCCATTCGACGCGCTCGACCTGCACGACCTTGCCGCCCGCCAGGCCATCGGCGGGTTCGGGGCGTGGGCGATAGGCCGGGTTGCGGACATAGACGGCGCGTTCGCCCGGCAGGAATTCCTGCTGGCGGAAGACGAAGGGACCCGATCCGGTGGCATCGCTGATCGGTGTCGTCGCCGGCGTGCTCGCGATGCGTTCCGGCATGATGAACAGCGCGGAGGCGGTGGAGCGCGCCAGCGCCTCCGGCACCAGGCCGAAGGGGCGGTTCAGGACCAGGGTGAAGGTCTTGTCGTCCACGACGTCCAGCGAGGCGGTCGCCGCCATCAGCACGCGGCCGGCGATGTCGCGCTGGCCCCAGCGGCGGATGGACGCCACGGCATCGGCGGCGCGCACCGGCTGCCCGTCATGGAAGGCGAGGCCGTCCCGCAGGGTGAAGCGATGCGTCATGCCATCGGCCGAGACCTCGTGCCGATCCACCATCTGCGGCTTCGCGTTGCTCTGGCTGTCGAGGCCGAAGAGCTGGTCGTAGACGAAGAAGCCGTGGTTGCGGACGAAGGCGGCGGTGGAAACCACCGGGTCGAGGCTCGCCAACGGGTTGATGAGCACGACGCGCAGCGTACCCTGGGGCGTCGTCTGCGCCGTGGCCGGCGCGGGCGCGCCCATCATCGAAAGAGCCGCGGCCGCTGCCGCGAACACGCCTGTCCTGCGCCGGATCATGTCGGCCTCCCTGGCCTTCTGAAGTCTGGGGACCATGATGCCACTGGCCGGTGGCTTGTCCAACGCGCCATCGCGGCCTTGAATGCCATCCATGACCTTCTCCCTCCTCGGCCGCTGCGCGCGCACCGGCCAGTTCGGTGCCGCCGTGACGACCTCCTCCATCGCGGTGGGCACGCGCGTGCCGTTTCTCGCACCGGGCATCGGTGGCGTGCTGACACAGCACCGCACCGATCCGCGGCTCGGGCCGCGCGGGCTTGATCTGCTGCGCTCGGGTTGTTCGGCGGAACAGGCGCTGGCGGCGATCGTCGCCTCGACGCCCGATCATCGCTGGCGCCAGGTCGCGGTGATGGACCGCCAGGGCCGCACCGCGCATTTCGATGGCGAGCGGGTCAAGCCTTCCCGGAGCGTCTTCCACGGCACGGATGTGGTGGCGCTGGGCAATATCCTGGCCAATGAGGATGTGGCGCCGGCGATGGGCGCGGCCTTCCTCGCCGATCCCGACCTGCCGCTGGCCGAACGCCTGGTGCGCGCGCTGGAGGCGGGCGAGGCCGCCGGCGGCGAGCATGGCGAGGTGATGTGCGCGAGCCTCCTCGTCGTCGATCGCGAGGTCTTCCCCTATGTCGATCTGCGCATCGACCATGCGGACGGGCCGATCCCGAAGCTGCGCGCGCTGTGGGAGACCTATGCGCCGCTCGCCGATGGCTTCGTGAAGCGCGCCATCGACCCCGAGGACGCACCGATCATCTGATGGACCCGCTCTTCTCCCCCGCCGATTTCCGTATCCCGCCGGGCATCGCGCATGTCTGCGCGGCGGGGGAGACGCCCTTCCTGCGCCGCCACGACGCGGCCTTCGCGGCTTATGCCGAGGACAAGTCGTCGGGCTCGCCGGGGCGGACGCGGCAGGAGGCGCGGTTGGCCTCGGCGCGGGCGCGGGCCGCGGCGCTGTTCGGCGTGGCGCCGGGCGATATCGGCTTCGTCTCCTCGGTTGCCGAGGGTATGTCGATGGTCGTCGAATCCCTCGACTGGCGTGACGGCGACGAGGTGCTGGTCGATCCGGACGAATACCCCTCGGTCGCCGCGCCGCTCGCCCAGCGCGGCGTGACGCTGCGCTTCGCGCCGATGCTGGAGCCGGATGCCGTCGCCGCCGCGATTACGCCGCGCACGCGCATGATCGCGGTCAGCGCCGTGTCGTTCCTGACCGCCGCGCGCTACGACCTGCCCGCGCTGCGCGCCGTGGCGGACCGTGTCGGCGCGTTGCTGGTGGTCGATTTCACCCAAGGGGCGGGGTGGATGCCGATCGAGGCGTCCATCGCGGATTTCGCCTTCTCGGCCACCTACAAATGGGTGCTGGGGACGACCGGGGTCGCGATCGGCTATTGGAACCGCGCGCGGCAGCCGGGCTGGGCGCCGGGCACGGCGGGATGGCATTCCATCGCCTCGATGGGCCGGCCGGACTGGTCGCGCCCGCCCGAATTGCTGCCCGACGCGGCGCGCTTCACGCGCGGCAATCCGGCGCATCTCGGGCTCTATATCCTGGATGGCGCGCTGGACTACCTCGCGGGCTTCGGCGCGCCGGCGATCGAAGGCCATGTGCAGGCGCTGACCACGGCCATGCTGGCGCGGCTGGAAGCGGCGGGCATCGCCTCGACCACGCCGGCCGATCCGCGCCGCCATGGGGCGAGCGTTTGCGTGCAATCCCCGCATGCCGCCGCCATCGTCGCCGCCATGGAGCGCGACGGCGTGCTGGCCTGGAATGGGCGCGGGCGCGTGCGCGTGTCCTTCCACGGCTACAATGGCAGTGCCGACATGGAGCGCGCGACCGGCGCCCTGATCGCGGCTTGGCGCGCCGCGATGGCTTGACGCCGCCCGCCTGGCACGGTCCCCTGCGCCGGTCCAAGACAAGGAAGCAGGGCATGCGCATCAAGGCTGCCGTCCTCTATCAGCAGGGGCTGCCGCGCCCTTACGCCGAGACCCGGCCAATGGTGGTGGAGGAGGTCGAGCTCGACCCGCCCGGCCCCGGCGAATTGCTGATCGAGGTCGCCGCCGCCGGGCTCTGCCATTCCGATCTCTCGACCATCGAGAACCAGCGCCCGCGCCCGCTGCCCATCGTCATCGGCCATGAAGGCGCGGGCATCGTGCGGGAGGTGGGGCAGGGCATCACCGACCTCAAGCCGGGCGACCATGTCATCACCGTCTTCGCGCCGTCCTGCGGGAATTGCCGGTACTGCGTGCGGGGACGGCCCAACATCTGCCCGACCGGCAATGCGGCGCGGGCGGCGGGGCAGTTGCCGACCGGGACGAAGCGCCTGAAGCGGCTGGACGGCACGCCGATCAACCACAATTCGGGGCTGTCGCTCTATGCGCAGTTCGCGGTGGTCGCGCGGCGGTCCTGCGTGAAGATCGGTGACGACATTCCGCTCGACGATGCGGCGATCTTCGGCTGCGCGGTGATGACCGGCGCCGGGGCGGTGCTCAACACCGCCGGCATCAAGGCGGGCGAGGAAGTCGCCATCGTCGGCCTTGGCGGCGTCGGGATGAATGCGCTGTTCGGCGCGGTCGCCGCCGGGGCGGAGCGCATCATCGCCATCGACACCAATCCGAAGAAGCTCGAGATGGCGAAGCAATGGGGGGCGACGGACGTCTTTCTCGCCGGCAATGACGATTGCGCGGCGGCCGTGCGCGACGCGACGGATGGCGGCGTGGACAAGGTGGTGGAGACCGCGGGGTCGATCCCGGCGATGCAACTCGCGCTCGCCATCACCGCGCGCGGCGGCGAGACCATCAGCGCCGGCCTGCCCAATATCCGTGCGGAGGTGTCGTATCTGCATGCTTCGCTGGTGAGCGAGGAGCGGTCGATCCGCGGCTCCTACATGGGGTCCTGCGTGCCGGAACGCGACCTGCCGCGGCTGCTGGGGCTGTACCGGCGCGGCAAGCTGCCGGTGGACAAGCTCAAGACCAGCCACATCACCTTCGACCAGATCAATGAAGGCTTCGACTTGCTCTCGGATGGGGCGGTGCTGCGGCAGATGTTGCGACCCAACGCCTGAACCCGGCTTGCGCCGGCGCGCGGGCGTGGCAGTCTCGCGCCGATGCCCGGTACTGCCCATCAACGCTCGCGCGGCGGCGCGTCGCTGCGCTTTGCCGTCGCGCGCGGCGGGACGCGGCTGATCGACCTGCACCAGGCCGCGCCGATGCGCATCCTGTTCCCGAATCCGGAAGCGGCCGACTGGCCGCTCGCCGCGCTGGTGAACACGGCGGGCGGGCTGGCCGGCGGCGACGAGGTCTCCGTCGCGATCGGGCTGGAGCAGGGCGCCACGGCGACCATCTCCACCCCCGCGGCCGAGAAGGTCTATCGCAGCCTGGGGCCGGAGACGCGCATCGCGACGCGGCTCGACGTCGCGGCCGGCGCCACGCTGGAATGGATCCCGCAGGAGACGATCCTGTTCGACGGTGCGCGGCTCGATCGCCGGATCGACGTCGCGCTGGCCCCCGCCGCGCGGCTGCTGATGGGCGAGATGCTGGTCTTCGGCCGGCATGCGCGGGGGGAGGCGCTGCACCATGGCAGCATCTTCGATTCCTGGCGCATCAGCCGCGCGGGGCGGTTGCTCTGGGCCGACGGGCTGGCGCTGGAAGGCGATGTGCGGGCGCGGCTGGATGCCCCCTTCGGCGTCGCGGGCGCCGAGGCCATGGCGACGCTGCTGCTGGCGCAGGAAGCGCCGCTGGAGCCCCTGCGCGACCGCCTGCGGGAGGCCGGGCATGCCGCGACCCTGGCCCGGCCGGGGCTGATGCTGCTGCGCTGGCTCGGCGGCGCGATGGCGGTCCGGGACGGCCTTGGCGCGGCGATCCGCCAGCTTCGTGCCGAGGCCTTCGGCCTGCCGCCGGCCCTGCCGCGCCTGTGGACGTGTTGAGCCCCCTGCGGCCATGATGTGCAGCGCCGCAATCGCGGTCGGCTGAGGAGCGGAACCGGATGAACCTGACGCCTCGGGAAAAGGACAAGCTGCTGGTGGCGATGGCGGCGATCGTCGCGCGCCGGCGGCTGGAGCGCGGGGTGAAGCTGAACTTTCCCGAAGCCGTCGCGCTGATCACCGACTATGTGGTCGAGGGCGCGCGCGATGGCCGCTCGGTCGCCGAGCTGATGCGCGACGGCGCGACGGTGCTGACGCGCGACCAGGTGATGGACGGCATCCCCGAGATGATCGTCGAGATCCAGGTCGAGGCGACCTTCCCGGACGGCACCAAGCTGGTGACGGTACATGAGCCGATCCGCGACGCCGTGCCGGTGACGCGCGCGCGGACGCAGGCGGCACCGAAGGCGAAGAAGCCGGCGGCCAAGAAGTCCGCCGCGAAGGAGCCTGTCGCGAAGAAGACACCCGCGAAGAAGACACCCGCGAGGAAGCCCGCCGCCAGGCCCGCGCCCAAGCGCAAGCCGGCCGCCAAACCCAAGGCGAAAGGAGCCCGCCGATGATCCCGGGCGAGATCATCCCCGCCGCCGGGGACATCGAATTGAACGCGGGCCGCGACGCGATCGAGATCGAGGTGGCGAATACCGGCGACCGCCCCGTGCAGGTCGGCAGCCACTACCACTTCGCGGAGACCAATCCGCTGCTGCGCTTCGACCGCGCGGCCGCGCGCGGCAAGCGGCTCGACATCGCTTCCGGCACGGCGGTGCGCTTCGAACCGGGCCAGACGCGCAAGGTGCGGCTGGTCGATTACGCCGGCGCGCGCATCGTGCACGGCTTCCGCGGCGAGACGGAAGGAGCGCTGTAATGGCCACCCGGATCTCCCGCGGCGCCTATGCCGAGATGTATGGCCCGACGGTCGGCGACCGCGTCCGCCTGGCCGACACCGACATCGTCATCGAGGTGGAACGCGACCTCACTACCTATGGCGAGGAAGTGAAGTTCGGCGGGGGCAAGGTGATCCGCGACGGCATGGGCCAGTCGCAGGTCACGCGCGCCGATGGCGCGATGGACACCGTGATCACCAATGCGCTGATCCTCGATGCCGTCGCCGGCATCGTGAAGGCGGATGTCGGGCTGAAGGACGGGCGCATCGCGGCACTCGGCAAGGCGGGCAATCCGGATACGCAGCCCGGTGTCACCATCGTCATCGGGCCGGGGACCGAGATCATCGCGGGGGAGGGCAAGATCCTCACCGTCGGCGGGATCGACCCGCATATTCACTTCATCTGCCCGCAGCAGATCGAGGAGGCATTGGCCTCCGGCGTGACCTCGATGTTCGGCGGCGGCACCGGGCCGGCCCATGGGACGCTGGCCACCACCTGCACGCCGGGGCCCTGGCACCTCGCGCGCATGTTGCAGGCCGCGGAAGCCTTTCCGATGAATCTCGGCTTCCTCGGCAAGGGCAATGCGGCGCTGCCGGCGGCGCTCGAAGAACAGATCCGCGCGGGCGCCTGCGGCCTGAAGCTGCATGAGGATTGGGGCACCACGCCCCAGGCGATCGACACCTGCCTGTCGGTCGCGGATGCGATGGACATCCAGGTCGCGATCCACACTGACACGCTGAACGAATCCGGCTTCGTCGAGGAGACGATCAAGGCCATCAAGGGCCGCGTGCTGCAGGCCTTCCACACCGAAGGCGCGGGCGGCGGGCATGCGCCGGACATCCTGCGGCTGGTGGGGGAGGCGAACATCCTGCCGTCCAGCACCAACCCGACCATGCCCTACACGGTGAACACGGTGGACGAGCATCTCGACATGCTCATGGTCTGCCATCACCTCGACCCGCATATCGCCGAGGACATCGCCTTCGCCGAATCCCGCATCCGCAAGGAGACGATCGCGGCGGAGGACATCCTGCACGACCTCGGCGCGATCAGCATGATGTCGTCCGACAGCCAGGCGATGGGCCGCGTCGGCGAGGTGATCATCCGCACCTGGCAGACCGCGCACAAGATGAAGGTCCAGCGCGGCCGCCTGCCGGAGGAAACGGGCGACAACGACAATC
This sequence comes from Roseomonas sp., assembly GCA_041906015.1. Classification (GTDB taxonomy): domain Bacteria; phylum Pseudomonadota; class Alphaproteobacteria; order Acetobacterales; family Acetobacteraceae; genus Neoroseomonas. The sequence continues at coordinate 11,833 of JAYRJZ010000096.1, read as the reverse complement.
GCCGCGCGCTGCGCTACATCGCGAAGTACACGATCAATCCGGCGATCAGCCAGGGCGTGGCCGACCATGTCGGCAGCATGGAGGTCGGCAAGCTCGCCGATCTCGTGCTCTGGGCACCGGCCTTCTTCGGCGTGAAGCCGGACATGGTGATCAAGGGTGGGGCCATCGCCATGTCCATCATGGGCGATCCCAACGCATCCATCCCGACGCCGCAGCCGGTGCATTACCGGCCGATGTTCGGCGCCTTCGGCAAGGCGCGCGTGGCGACCTCGCTGACCTTCGTGTCGCAGGCCGCGATGGAGGCCGACATTGCCGGGCAGGTGGGCTTGTCGCGCCCGCTCGCCGCGGTGCGCAACTGCCGCGGCGGCATTTCCAAGAAGTCGATGCTGCACAACGCTGCGCTGCCGCGTATCGAGGTGGATGCGGAAACCTACGAGGTCCGCGCCGACGGTGTGCTGCTGGTCTGCGAACCCGCCAAGGTGCTGCCGATGGCGCAGCGCTACTTCCTCTTCTGAGGCCGATGATGGATCAGGAAAGCACCCCCCGCGCGACCACCGTGCACCGCGCCGGCACCTGGCCGGAGGCCGAGGCGCGCGACGCCGTGTTGGTCGATTTCGACGACCGCTATCGCCGCCGCAAGCTCTACACCGGGCAGGGCGGCCTCGCCTTCCTGCTCGACCTGCCGGAGGCGACGGTGCTGCACGATGGCGATGGGCTGGCGCTGGCGACGGGCGGCTTCGTGCGGGTGAAGGCCGCGCCGGAACCGCTCGTCGAGATCACCGCGAAGGATCACGAACACTTCGCGCGCCTTGCCTGGCATCTCGGCAACCGGCACCTGCCGACGCAGATCGCGGGTGACCGGCTGCTGATCCGCGACGACCATGTGATCGTGCATATGCTGGAAGGGCTGGGCGCGACCTTGCGCAAGGTCTCCGCGCCCTTCGACCCCGAGGGCGGCGCCTATGGCGAGCACAACTACCACCAGGGCCATCACCACCATCACCACGGCGATCACGACCATCACCACGACCACGAGCACTGCGACCATCACCACCACTGAGGCGCTCTATCGCCTGCTGGCCTGGCTTTCGCCGGCCTATCCGGTCGGCGCCTATACCTACAGCCATGGGCTGGAGACGGCGGTGGAGGAGGGCGCGGTGCGGCGGCGGGATGACCTCGTCGCCTATGTCGCCGCCGCGCTGCGCGACGGGGCAGGGCGCGTGGATGGCGCGCTGCTGGCCGCCGCGCATCGCGCCTTCGCGGCCGGCCGGGCGCGCGCGCACGGCGGAGACGGCGCTGGAAGCCGAGGCGCAGGGCACGGCATTCCTGAACGTGACGCTGGCGGCCTGGCCGGAGCCCCGGCTCGCCGCTTTCGTCGCCCGGCACCCGCGGCGCATCGTGCATGCCGTGGCATTTGGTGCGGCGGCGGCTGCGCATGGCGTGGCGCTGCGGGAAGCCGCTTTCGGCTATCTCTCGGCCTTCGCGGCCAATCTCGTCTCGGCAGGCGTGCGGCTGGTGCCGCTTGGCCAGACCGATGGACAGATCGCGACGGCGGCCCTCATGCCGATCGTCGCCGAGGCCACCGAGGCGGCGCTGCGGGCGAGGCTCGACCGCCTCGGCACGGCGAGCCCGGCGCTCGACCTCTTCTCCATCCGCCATGAAACCCAATACACGAGGCTCTTCAGATCATGACGAACGGCCCCTTCCGCGTCGGCATCGGCGGCCCTGTCGGCTCCGGCAAGACCGCGCTGACCGAACGCCTGTGCAAGCATCTGCGTGACCGTCACGACATCGCGGTCATCACCAACGACATCTACACGAAGGAAGACGCGGAATTCCTCACCCGCGCCGGCGCGCTCGACCCCGCCCGTATCACCGGCGTCGAGACCGGCGGCTGTCCGCATACCGCGATCCGCGAGGATGCCTCGATCAACCTCGCCGCCGTGCATGACATGACCGAGAAGTTCCCGGGCCTCGAAGTGCTGTTCATCGAAAGCGGGGGCGACAACCTCGCCGCCACCTTCAGTCCGGAGCTTGCGGACCTGACCATCTACGTCATCGACGTCAGTGCCGGCGACAAGATCCCGCGCAAGGGCGGGCCGGGCATCACGCGGTCCGACCTGCTGGTGATCAACAAGATCGACCTGGCGCCGCTGGTCGGCGCCGACCTGTCGGTGATGGACCGCGATGCCCGGCGGATGCGCGGGTCGCGGCCCTTCATCTTCACCAACCTCAAGGACAACAAGGGCGTGGCCGAGGTCGCGGAGTTCGTGCTGCGCCAAGGGGGCATCGCGGCATGAGACATGCCGTGATCCTCGGCATGGGCTTGATGGGCTGCGACATCGCGGCCATCTTCCTCGCCGGCGGCTGGCGCGTCACGGCGCTGGAGCCGGCGGAACAGCGCTGGCCGGATGTGCTGGCGCGGGTGCGGCAGTCGATCGGGCAGCTCGACGGCGATCCGGAACGGGCGGCGGCGCTGACGCTGGTCGCGGATATCGCCGCACCCGATTACGCCAGCGCCGAGATCGTCATCGAGGCGGTGCCCGAACGCCTGGCGCTGAAGCAGGAGGTGTTCGGGAAGCTCGACACGCTGGTGCCGCCGCCTGTTCCGGTCGTGTCCAACGCGTCCGGCTATCGCATCACCGATATCGCCGGGCACATCGCCACGCGGGCCCGTTGCGCGAACCTGCATTTCTTCCTGCCCGCGCATCTCGTCCCCGGCGTCGAGGTCGTGCAGGGCGAATACACCGATCCCGCGATCTGCGATGCCGTCGCCGACATCATGAACGGGCTTGGACGCAAGGCCATCCGGGTCGCGAGGGACGTGCCGGGCTTCCTCGCCAACCGCATCCAGCACGCGCTGATGCGCGAGGCTTTCGCCGTGATCGACCAGGGCCTCGCGAGCGCCGAGGATGTCGACAACGCCGTGCGCTACTGCTTCGGCTTCCGCTACCTCGCGGCCGGGCCGATCACGCAGAAGGAACTGGCGGGGCTGGAGACGCAGCTCGAGGCCGGGCGCACCATCTATCCGTCCTTGTGCAACAGCCCCGATCCGAGCCCGACCTTGGCGCGGCTGGTGGCGGAGAACCGGCTCGGTCCCAAGACCGGCCGTGGCTTCCGCGACTGGCCACCCGAGAAGACCGCGCGGGAACGGGCGCGCTATGAACGCGCCCTGCTCGCCGCGGTACGCATCCTGCGCGAGGACACTTGACGCGGCGGGTCGGGCCCGCCCACCGTTCCTCTCAACCAAGGGAGGCAACACCATGGTGGACCCGATCCCCTTCCGCCCGATGGCGCCCGGCAGCCAGCCTCCGCTCGACCTGCCGAGCTATCGGAGCACGGCGCATCGACACCCGTCGCAGCCGCCGCTGCGCATCCCGACGACACTGACGGAAGCGAGCGCGCCGCGCTTCACCCCGGCCTTGTATGCGCCGCACGAGGATTTGTCGGTCGTGAACGGCAAGCCGGCGCTCGGGGAGCGCATCATCGTCGCCGGCCGCGTCGTGGATGAGGATGGCCGGCCCGTCGCCGGCGCCATGGTCGAGGTCTGGCAGGCCAATGCCGCGGGCCGGTACCACCATGCCCGCGACCAGCACGATGCGCCGCTCGACCCCAACTTTCATGGCGAAGGTCGCGTCTTCACCGATGCCGATGGCCGCTACAGCTTCACCACGATCAAGCCGGGTGCTTATCCCTGGCGCAATCCGGGGCCGGGCTGGCGGCCGCAGCACATCCATTTCGGCCTGCATGGCGCGGGCTTCGCCCAGCGCCTCATCACCCAGATGTATTTCCCCGGCGATCCGCTTCTCGCCCTCGACGCCATCTTCCAGGGCAGCGGTGATGAGGCGGCGCGGCAGCGCCTGGTCGCGCCGCTCGATCCCGCGCTGATACGGCCCGATTGGGCGCTGGGCTACCGCTTCGACATCGTCCTGCGCGGCCGCGCCGCCACGCCCTTCGAGAATGCCTGACATGACCCCTGCGACGGCGAGCCAGACGGCCGGTCCCTACTGGCACCTGATCGACTTTCTGGCCTGGGCCGACCTGCTGCGCGCGGATGGCCCCAATGCCGGCATTGCGGGCGAACGCATCACCCTGCGCGGCACCGTCACCGATGGCGCGGGTGAGGCCGTGGCCGATGCGATGGTCGAGCTGTGGCAGGCCGATCCGGAAGGCCGCTACGACGGCGCCTTCCATGGCTTCGGGCGATGCGCCACCGATGCGCAGGGCGGCTTCCGCTTCGTGACGGTCAGGCCCGGCCCGGTGCCGGGGCCCGGCAACAGCACCCAGGCGCCGCACATCGTGCTGACGCTCTTCGCGCGCGGCCTGATGCGCGGATTGACGACGCGCGCCTATTTCGCCGGCGATGCGCAACTGGCCGAGGACCCCATCCTCGCGCTGGTGCCGGATGCGCGTCGCGACACGCTGATCGCGCGGCCGGACGGGGAGGGGATCTGGCGGCTCGACATCCGTCTGCAGGGCGAAGGCGAGACCGTGTTTCTCGAGGTCTGACGCTGCGGCGCAGCACGAATCTACTCGTTGCCGCCGCTCCGTGCTTGGGGCAAGGTTCCCACCAAGCCGTGAAACGGCAGGGAGTGGACGAACAGGAATGTGTATCGCGCTTGCGCGGCAGCCATCGCGCCGTCGCAGCCTGAGTCTTCGGCATCATGCCGACGCGCAACCATCCGGGTGGAGGCGGCGCGCATGAAGCCAACCGATATCTCGAACCCCGACCATTTCCATAAGGTCGTCGATTGCCAATGGGCATGCCCGGCCCATACGCCGGTGCCGGAATACATCCGGATGATCGCGGCGGGGCGTTACAGCGACGCCTACATGGTCAACTGGCATTCCAACGTGTTCCCCGGGATCCTGGGGCGCACCTGCGACCGCCCGTGTGAGCCGGCCTGCCGGCGTGGGCGTGTCGAGGAAGAGCCCGTCGCGATCTGCCGCCTGAAGCGTGTCGCCGCCGACAACAAGGGTGAGGTCGCGTCCCGCATGCCGCCCATCCCGGCGGAGCGGAACGGCAAGCGCATCGCCTGCATCGGCGCGGGCCCGGCGAGCATGACCGTCGCGCGCGACCTCGCGCCGCTCGGCTACGAGATCCACGTCTTCGACGGCGAAGCGAAGCCTGGCGGCTTCATCCGCCAGCAGATCCCGCGCTTCCGCCTGCCTGAGGAAGTGATCGACGAGGAATGCGGCTACGCGCTCGACCGAGGCGGCGTGGTCAGCCACATGAATCGCCGCGTCGACAGCCTGAAGGGCCTGTTGGCCGAGGGCTATGACGCGGTGTTCGTGGGTTCCGGCGCGCCGCGCGGGCGCGAACTGGACGTGCCGGGCCGCAAGGAGGCCGCGGCGCATATCCATCTCGGCATCGACTGGCTGGCATCCGTGTCCTTCGGCCATGTGACGTCGATCGGCAAGCGGGTGATCGTGCTCGGCGGCGGCAACACGGCGATGGATTGCTGCCGTTCCGCCCGTCGCCTCGGCGGCGAGGAGGTGAAGGTCGTCGTCCGCTCCGGCTTCGAGGAAATGAAGGCCTCGCCGTGGGAGAAGGAAGACGCGATGGGGGAGGGCATCCCCATCTTGAACTTCCTGGTGCCCAAGGAAGTGCTGCACGACAACGGCCGCCTGACCGGCATGGTCTTCGAGAAGGTCGCCGCGCAGTACGACGAGAAGGGCCGGCGCAGCCTGAAGCCGACCGGTGAGCCCGATGTGACCATCGAGGCGGATGAGGTGCTGGTTGCCATCGGCCAGGAGAACGCCTTCCCCTGGATCGAGCGTGACGCCGGCATCGAGTTCGATCGCTGGGGCCTGCCGAAGCTCGACGAGGCGACGCTGCAATCGACGCTGCCGCGGGTCTTCTTCGGCGGTGACGCGGCCTTCGGCCCGAAGAACATCATCTGGGCCGTGGCGCATGGTCACCAGGCTGCGGTGTCGATCGACCTGTTCTGCAAGGGCGAGGATGTCCGCAACCGCCCGCCGCCCGATGTCCATCTCGCGAGCCAGAAGATGGGCATCCATGAATGGGCGTATGACAACGAGGTCTCGCTCGACCTGCGCTACAAGGTGCCGCACCTGCCGGCCGAGAAGGCGCTGCGCGACATCACGGCGGAAGTCGAACTCGGCTTCGATCGGGAGATGGCCTATCTCGAGACGCAGCGCTGCCTGAACTGCGACGTGCAGACGGTCTTCAGCGCGAAGCTCTGCATCGAATGCGATGCCTGCGTCGACATCTGCCCGACCGACTGCATCACCTTCACCGAGAATGGCGAGGAGGAGGAGCTCCGCACGCGGCTCAAGGCCCCGGCGGTGAACACCTATCAGGATCTCTATGTCGAGGATGGCCTGAAGACGGGCCGTGTCATGGTCAAGGACGAGGACGTCTGCCTGCACTGCGGCATGTGCGCCGAGCGCTGCCCGACCGGTGCCTGGGACATGCAGAAGTTCCTGCTCGAGACCGCGAAGCCGAAGGCGCACGCATGCCACAGCCGATAACCGCGACGAACGACTTCGTCGTCAAGTTCGCCAACGTCAACGGGTCGGGTTCGGCCTCCGCCAACGGGCTCTTCGCGAAATCCATCCTGCGCATGGGCGTGCCCATCGCCTCGCGCAACATCTTCCCCTCGAACATCCAGGGGCTGCCGACCTGGTTCGAGGTGCGCGTCTCCGAGGCCGGCCATATGGGACGGCGCGGTGGCGTGGACATGATGGTCGCGATGAACCCGCAGACCTGGGACCGCGACGTCGCCGAGATCGAGCCCGGCGGCTACCTGTTCTATGATTCGACGCGGCCCATGCCGAAGTCGAAGTTCCGCGACGACATCACGGTCATCGGCTGCCCGCTGACCGAGATCACCAACGCCGCCTATTCCGATCCGCGGCAGCGGCAATTGTTCAAGAACATCGTCTATCTCGGCGCGCTGTCGGCGCTGCTCGACATGGACCCGGAGGCGGTGAAGGCCGCCATCGCCGCCCAGTTCAAGGGCAAGGAGAAGCTCGTCCCGGCAAACTACGCCGCGCTGGAGATGGGCCGCGACTGGGCGACGCAGAATCTGCAATGCCCCATCGGCCTGCGGCTGAAGCGCGCGGACGCCGTGGGCAACCGCATCGTCACCGACGGCAACAACGCGGCGGGGCTGGGCGCCGTCTATGGCGGTGCGACGGTCTGCGCCTGGTATCCAATCACGCCCTCCACCTCGCTGGCCGAGGCCTTCGAGAAACACTGCGCGCGCCTGCGCAAGGACCCCGAGACGGGCGCCAAGCGCTACGCCATCGTGCAGGCGGAGGATGAGCTGGCCTCGATCGGCATGGTGGTCGGTGCCGCCTGGAACGGGGCGCGCGCCTTCACGGCGACCTCGGGGCCTGGCGTGTCGCTGATGCAGGAATTCCTCGGCCTCGCCTATTTCGCCGAGATCCCCGCCGTGCTGTTCGATGTGCAGCGTGCCGGCCCGTCCACCGGCATGCCGACGCGCACCCAGCAATCGGACCTGCTCTCCGCGGCCTATGCCAGCCATGGCGATACCAAGCACGTCATGCTGCTGCCGCAGGACCCGAACGAGTGCTTCGCTTTCGGCGCCGATGCCTTCGATCTCGCGGACCGGCTGCAGACGCCGATCTTCGTCATGCTCGACCTCGACATCGGCATGAACGATTGGCTGTGCGAACCCTTTGCCTGGGATCCGGACCGGCGGATGGATCGCGGCAAGGTGCTGGATGCGGCCGGGCTCGATGCCGCCAAGACCTTCGGGCGCTATCTCGATGTCGATGGGGATGGCATTCCCTATCGCACCTGGCCCGGCACGCATCCGGAGAAGGGGTCCTTCTTCACGCGCGGCACCTCACGCGACCGCTACGCGCGCTACACCGAGGATGGCGCACCCTATGTGGACAACATGCAGCGGCTGCTGAAGAAGTTCCACACGGCCAAGTCCCTGGTGCCGCGCCCGGTCGTCCGCCCGGCGAGGGAGAAGGCGAAGGACGGCATCATCTATTACGGTTCGACCTCCGCGGCGATGTCCGAGGCATTGGATGCGCTCGAAGCGCAGGGCGTGCACTGCGATGCGCTGCGCATCCGCGCCTTCCCCTTCCACCAGGATGTCGCGGAGTTCGTCGCCGCGCATGACCGCGTCTTCGTGGTCGAGCAGAACCGCGACGCGCAGCTCCGCACGCTGCTGATCAACGAGGAAGAGATCGACCCCGCGAAGCTGGTGCCCGTGCTGCACTACGACGGCACGCCCATCACCGCGCGCTTCATCCAGTCCGCCATCGCCGATCGGGCGGCGGCGGCCAATGTCCTGCCCTTCCGCAAGGCGACGCCATGAGCTACCTGCCGAAGCCGAAGCTGCATCACCCGAAGCTGCCGACCAATGCGATCGGGCTGACGCGCCGCGACTATGAAGGCGCGATCAGCACGCTCTGCGCGGGCTGCGGGCATGATTCGATCAGTGCCGCGATCATCCAGGCCTGCTTCAACCTCTCCATCCCGCCGCATCGCGTCGCGAAGCTGTCGGGCATCGGCTGTTCGTCGAAGACGCCGACCTATTTCCTCGGCGCCGCCCACGGATTCAATTCGGTGCATGGCCGCATGCCCTCCGTGCTGACCGGGGCGTATCTGGCCAACCGCGAGCTGATCTATCTCGGCGTCTCGGGCGACGGGGACAGTGCGTCGATCGGCTTCGGCCAGTTCGCGCATTCCATCCGGCGCGGCGTGAACATGGCCTATATCGTCGAGAACAACGGCGTCTACGGGCTCACCAAGGGGCAGTTCTCCGCGACCTCGGACAAGGGCTCCGTCGCGAAGAAGGGTACCGTGAACACCGACCAGCCGATCGACCTGGCGGCCATGGCGGTGCAGCTTGGTGCCTCCTTCGTCGCGCGCTCCTTCTCGGGCGACAAGGACCAGCTCGTGCCGCTGATCGAAGCGGCGCTGCTGCATGACGGCGCGGCCTTCATCGACGTGATCTCCCCCTGCGTCGCCTTCAACAACCATCCGGGCTCGACGAAATCCTACGACTACGTCCGCGAGCACAATGAGGCGCTGAATCGCCTCGACATCATGCTCCCGCGCGAGGAGATCACCGCCTCCTACGCGCCAGGCTCGCTGACGGAAGTCGTGCAGCATGACGGCTCGATCCTGCGCCTGCGCAAGCTGCATGAGGGCCACGATCCGACCGACCGCGCCTCCGCCCTGCACGCGCTGATGCAGGGCAAGGCGGAGGGCGAGATCGTCACCGGCCTCATCTATGTCGAGGCGGAGGCGACGCCGCTGCATGAGAATCTCGGCACCGTGCCCCAGCCGCTGAATGCGCTGGGCGATGCGGAACTCTGCCCGGGCGTCGAGGCGCTGGCCCGTCTCAACGCGGCGATGCGCGCCGCGTGATCCCGGCGCGGGGCCGCGCGCGCGGCGACATCCTCGCCGAGCTGCAGGCGCGCAAGGCCGGCGACCGCGACTGGCGGCGCGGCCGCCTCGCCGTCTATTTCTACTGGCTCGATGAGGAGCTCGAACGCGTCCAGCAGGAGGCCTATCTCGCCTATTGGACCGAGAACAATCTCGGCCAGCGCGCCTATCCCTCGCTGAAGTCGCTGGAGGATGAGGTCATCGCCATGTCCCTGGCGCTGCTGGGCGGCGGCGAGCGGGCAGGGGGCACCTTCACCTCGGGCGGGTCGGAAAGCATCTTCCTGGCGATGATGGCGGCGCGGAACCGGGCGCGCCGCGAGGCGCCCAACATCGTCCTGCCCAACTCCGCGCATCTCACCTTCGATCGCGCGGCCGAGGCGCTCGGCATCGAGGCGCGGCGCGTGCCCATCGGCCCGGACCTGCGCGCGGATGTGGCGGCCATGGCCGCGCGCATGGACAGCAACACCGTGGCGCTGGTCGGTTCCGCGCCGAACTACCCCTTCGGCACCTTCGACCCGATCGCGGCGCTGGCGGCGCTGGCGGCGGAACGTGGGGTGTGGATGCATGTGGATGCCTGCGTCGGGGGTTTCCTCGCGCCCTATGCGCAGCGCCTCGGGCATGACATTCCGCCCTTCGACCTGTCGGTGCCTGGGGTGACCTCGCTCTCGGCCGACATCCACAAGCATGGCATGGCGCCCAAGGGCGCGTCCCTGCTGCTGGTCGCGGATGAAGCCGACCGCGCGTGGCACAAATTCGAAAGCCGCGCCTGGCAGCGCGGCCCCTACGCTGCCTACACCACCCAGGGCACGCGGCCTGGCGGCGCGGTCGCGGCGGCCTGGGCGACGATGAACCACCTCGGCGAGGAGGGCTATCTGCGCTGCGCGCGCCTCATCATGGAGGCCAAGGCGATCATGACCGCCGGCATCGCCGCCATTCCGGGCCTCGAGATCCTGGCGCCGAGCGATCTCGGCATCTTCGTCTGGCGCGCGAAGGATCCGGCGCTCGATATCGGGAAGGTCGCCGCGGCGCTCGATGCCGAAGGCTGGCTGGTCGGCCGTCAGCAGGAACCGGACGGCATCCACCTGCACCTGAACCCGATCCACCGCGAGGTCGCGGCGGACTATGTCGAGGCGGTCTCCCGCGCCGTCGCCGCCGCGCGGGGCGGGGCGAGCGCCCGCATCGCCGCCACCGAGCGGAGCTACTGACGCCCGCGCTGGCGTTGCGACTGCGCGCCGCCCCAGCCGGCGCGCTTCAGCCGCCGGCGCATCACCTCGACACGCAAGCCGGCCGGATCGCCCAGCAGATCGAGAAGCTGGTCGAGATGCGCCTGCTCGATGCCGATCCCGCCGGCGCTGCCGCGCGCCCCGCGCGCCGTGCCATGCAGCAGGATCGGACGGTCGCTGCCCTCGGTGGGCATCAGCAGCAGCGCCTTGGTGCCCAGCGCATCCCCCAGTGTCCGGGCGAGCCGCGCCTCGCCAAGGCCGAACGCGTCGCTCGCGCGCAGATCCACCGCCGCCGCCACCCGGAAGGTCGCGCTGCCGGGTAGGGGCGCGAGCACGCCGCGCATGCCCTGCGGCGGGTCATAGGTCGCCCAGAGGGGACCGAAGGCCACGCCGCCCTGTCGCCAGAGCGTCACGCGCGGTTCGTCCTGCCCGGCGCCGGGCCCGATGACGAGCCGCGTATCCTCCGCGCGCACCCAGTCGGTGCCCTGTGTCGTCCGCAGCCGCCGGAGGGCGAGGACAATGAAGGCCGCGCCGCCGATCAGGAAGAGGATGCCAAGGATCATCGCGGCGCCACCGGCGTCTTCTCCGGGGTGGACGGGGCGATGAGGCGCGGCAGGGCCGGGATCTGGCGCAGCCGCTCCGCGGCCTCGATCCGCACGCGCGTCGCGCTGTCGGGCATGGCCTGGGTGGCCGGCGCCCAGAATCGCAGGCCGGTCTGGGGTGGCGGGGCACGCATCGCCTGTTCGGCGGCATCGACGAAGGCGCGGTCGATCTCGGCGCGGTTCCAATGGCCGATCGCGACGAGCAGCCCGCCGAGGAAGACCAGCGTGGCGCCGGCGATGAGGTAGAGCCGCGCGCGAGCGAACTGGACGTTCATGCGCGTCCTCCCGCGAGCCGTTGCGCCAGGGCTTCCGCCTCGCCCGCGGATTGGCCGGCGGCAAGGGCCGCGATCAGGCGCGGCAGGGCCTGGACCAGCGCCTGGCGCGCCTCGCCCTCGGCCGCGGCGGCGCCGCGCTCGACCAGCAGCAGCGCGGCCGCCTGCTCGCGCGGGCCCATCCGGTCCGCCGCGCCGCGCAACTCCGCGAGAAGCAGCGGCAGCAGCGTGGTCTGCAGCGCGGCGCGCTCGGCGGGCGCCAGGCCGGCAGGTTCGGGCAGGGGCAGCGTCTCCCGCGGCGTGTCGCCGCGCAGCAGCCGGGCCTCGACGGCGCGGCCG
>JAYRJZ010000095.1:680-20502 GCA_041906015.1 Roseomonas sp. | reverse complement strand
GGGATGAACCGTTCATCGCCGGCACGTTCGTGCGCTCGGCGGCGCGTTCCCCGCAGGCGCGGGGATGAACCGTAGCCCGGGCTGCCCGGCGATGCCGGCGGCGCGCGTTCCCCGCAGGCGCGGGGATGAACCGGGGATTCCGGTTCACCAAGCCGTTCAACATCAGCGTTCCCCGCAGGCGCGGGGATGAACCGGCGACCTCGCCGCACACCGAGGAACGCCTTGCGCGTTCCCCGCAGGCGCGGGGATGAACCGGTCTGGCCCGTTGTCGCGGCGAGCGTGGCGCCGCGTTCCCCGCAGGCGCGGGGATGAACCGCTGCGCCGGGCGATATTCGGCGCGCCGCCGGTGCGTTCCCCGCAGGCGCGGGGATGAACCGCCCATCGTCGCGTTGGCAAACACCGGCGCCTAGCGTTCCCCGCAGGCGCGGGGATGAACCGGCCCCACCATCCCGGACCTGTCGGATCGCACGGCGTTCCCCGCAGGCGCGGGGATGAACCGCGCGCTGACGCGCTGGCAGGCGCCATTTGGCCGCGTTCCCCGCAGGCGCGGGGATGAACCGGCGCCGGCCGGGCGATCGAAGCGCACCCCTCCGCGTTCCCCGCAGGCGCGGGGATGAACCGCGGCAACGCAACCCATTTCGGAGATTGTCCCCGCGTTCCCCGCAGGCGCGGGGATGAACCGTCGCGATGATCGCCGGGTCATCGGCATCGTCAGCGTTCCCCGCAGGCGCGGGGATGAACCGTCGCCCGTGACTTCCAGCGCCGGGGCTTCCATGCGTTCCCCGTAGGCGCGGGGATGAACCGGTGATGGGCACCTCCGCCTCGGCGCCGTTCAGGCGTTCCCCGCAGGCGCGGGGATGAACCGCTGTTGATCAGACGCTCCGACAGGCCCGGCAGGCGTTCCCCGCAGGCGCGGGGATGAACCGGGCCTGGGCCGGCGCGTCGTGACCCATCGCTAGCGTTCCCCGCAGGCGCGGGGATGAACCGCCGTATTGCGCGGTGTTCACGTAGCACTTGTAGCGTTCCCCGCAGGCGGGGGGGATAAACCGTTCGGCAGCACCCCGACCAGGACGGATCACGGGCTCCTCGTGCGGGCGGGAAAGGCGCCGACCCGCAATTCCGCGCGCAGCTCCGACAGGAGCACATCTTCGATCCGTCCCGGGCGGCCCGAGTCCCTACCCTAGGGCCGGCAGCGATCTCGGGTCGCTGCCATGATACGGAGCGTCTCCCGCTTCTGCGACGCGGACGCCGCCACCGGAGCAGCATTGCAGGTGCCGGATGACACAAACGGACAACGGCGGCGACACCCTTCTGCCAAAAGCAGCGAAAGGCATCGGCGTCCGGGGCACGACGGTATCGGTTGGAAGCTGAAGCCCTGGAGATCCCCGAACCTGAGGACATGTCCAGGAACGCGTGGTAGCGGCGAGCGGACTTGAACCGCTGGCCCGGCGCTATGAGCGCTGCGTTCAGCTCAAAGGGTCGGAACCAGCACGGACAAAACTTCTGCCACCACTCGAAGGCGCCAGCGCTCACGGTCGCCTGGGGGCCAAGAACCGGACTCGCCAGCAGCCGCCCGAGCCACCTCAATTAGAGGAATTGTCCGGCGGCGTCCGGGAAGGTTCCCCTATGACTTTGGGGCGCGTATGGGGCGAACTTGGCATCTAGTCTTGCCAACCCATTGAAAAGGTTGGCGTCCCCTAGGGGATTCGAACCCCTGTTACCGCCGTGAGAGGGCGGTGTCCTAGGCCTCTAGACGAAGGGGACCCGTGCCGGAGGCTGGCTTCTAGCCGCCTCCTCTCCCGGGATCAAGCCGCCTTCTTCGCGCGGGATGCAGATCCTCGGCCGCCACCGCTGTCCGGTCGCAGCGGACATCGCTGCCGCCATCAGTCCCGCAGGCGGATTTCCCCGATCCGCCGCGCGCCGGCGGCGTCGAGCAGGATGACCCGCTCCCCGTCCGGACGCGTCACCCAGACGGCCACCGATCGGTCAGTGGCGGCGATTCCGGCGATTCGCGCGCCCTCAGGCTGCGCAAGCGACAGCGACGTCGGCCCGCCCGCGGCCGGCCCGTTGCCAAGACGCTGGACGAGCAGTACCGCCAGCGCCACGGTGCCTGCCACGATCAGCACCCCCATTCCGATCACCAGAGCCTTGAGCGCCGCCACACCATCCCCCTCGCCTGCCGAATCCGGCGATGCCGACATCCTCGCACCGCCCGATGCCGCCGGCACACGCGCCGACCGCTTCCTGGCGGACGCGATAGGTTCGCTCTCGCGCTCCCGCGTCAAGGCATTGATCGAGGCCGGGCACGGGACCCGCGACGGTGTGCCCATCAAGGACCCGGCCGAACCGATCCGCGCCGGGGCGCGGTATCGGCTGCACGTCCCACCCGCCGTGCCGGCCACGCCGCAGGCCCAGGCGATTCCGCTGACGATCCTGTTCGAGGACGCGGACCTCATCGTGGTGGACAAGCCGGCAGGGCTGGTGGTGCACCCCGCCCCTGGCAATCCGGACGGCACGCTGGTCAACGCGCTGCTGGCCCATGCGGGCGACGATCTGCCGGGAATCGGCGGGGAGAAGCGCCCGGGCATCGTCCATCGGCTAGACAAGGACACGTCGGGCGTCATGGTCGCGGCGAAGACCGAACGCGCCCATCGTGCCCTGTCGGAGGCCTTCGCCACCCGCGACCTCGACCGCGCCTATCTCGCCCTGGCCTGGGGGCTACCGCAGCCCCTGCAGGGGGAAGTATCGGCCCCGATCGGGCGCCACCCGGTCGACCGCAAGCGCATGGCGGTGGTCGACCGCGGCGGCAAGCCGGCGACCACCCGCTACGCGGTGAAGCGCGGCTGGGGCACCGCCGTCAGCCTGGTGGAATGCCGGCTGCTGACCGGGCGGACGCATCAGATCCGCGTCCACATGGCCCATATCGGTCACCCGCTGGTCGGTGACCCTGTCTATCTGCGCCGCACCCCGGCCGCCGCGCGCAGCCTGCCGGCTGCGCAACGCGAGGCCCTGCTGGCCTTCCCCCGCCAGGCGCTCCACGCTGCGACCCTCGGTTTCCGGCATCCGGTGACCGGCAAATCGCTCTCTTTCGAAAGCCCTCTGCCGACCGATCTGGCTACCCTCATCGCGTTGCTGGACAGTAACACCCAGTAACCCGACTATTGCAGTCGGTTTTTCTTGCGCCATGCAACGCAAGAGGGTAGAAGAGCGTTGTCGGAATCCGAAGGGTGCCAGGCAAGCGCCCCATCCGGCCCGCCCCGTCGTGACCGGGGCTGGCGGCCCAGGGTTCGGGCCCTGAGGATCGCGACGAAACCGAGGCTATTGGCCGCACCGCGCCCCGCCGTCACGGGGGGCTCGCCCGGCTCAGGAGGCAGATATCAATATGGCTTCCAGCATGGCCATTCCAATGGCAACCGAAGGAAATCTCTCGCGCTACCTGCAGGAGATCCGGAAGTTCCCGATGCTCTCGCCGGAGGAGGAGCTTTCCCTCGCCCGGCGCTGGAAGGACGAAGGCGATGAGCGTGCGGCGCACAAGCTCGTCACCTCGCATCTCCGTCTCGTGGCGAAGATCGCCATGGGTTATCGCGGCTACGGCCTGCCGGTCGGGGAACTGATCTCCGAAGGCAATGTCGGCATGATGCAGGCGGTCAAGCGCTTCGACCCGGAACGCGGCTTCCGCCTCGCCACCTATGCGATGTGGTGGATCCGTGCCGCGATCCAGGAATACATCCTGCACTCCTGGTCGCTGGTGAAGATGGGCACCACCGCCGCGCAGAAGAAGCTGTTCTTCAACCTGCGCCGACTGAAGGCCCAGATGTCCGCGCTCGAGGAAGGCGACCTGAAGGACGAGCAGGTGGCGAAGATCGCCCACACGCTTCAGGTGCCCGAGCAGGACGTGGTCAGCATGAACCGCCGCCTGTCCAGCCCCGACCACAGCCTGAACGCGCCCGTCCGCGCCGACAGCGAAGGCGAGTGGCAGGATTGGCTGGTCGATGACGGCGAAAGCCAGGAAGAGGAACTGGCCGAGCGGGAGGACATGTCCAACCGCCGCGACCTCCTCGCCGGTGCCTTGAAGACGCTGAACGAGCGCGAGCGCCACATCCTGATCGAACGCCGCCTGAAGGAGGAGCCGACCACGCTGGAAGAGCTCTCGCAGCAGTACAACATCAGCCGCGAGCGCGTCCGCCAGATCGAGGTCCGCGCCTTCGAGAAGCTGCAGAAGTCGATGAAGCAGCAGGTGGTGGAACGGCGCCTGTCGGTCGGCTGACGCGGCACAGGCGGCCGGAATTCCGGGGGGCGGCGGGGCAACCTGCCGCCCCTTTGCGTTGGGTGCGCTGTGACAATGATCTCTGGCGGCCGCGCCCGCACCACGGCAAGACTGCACCCCGCCGGGCCCCAGACCGCATCGGCAATGCGGCCGCGCCCTTCGGAGAGAACCCCGCCATGCCTGTCACCCGTCGCCTCGCCCTGGCCCTGCCGGCGCTGGCCCTCGCCCTGCCCGCCGCCGCACAGCAGGCGGGCGTGATGCTGTTCCGCATCGTCTCCCAGCGTGACGAGGTCATCATTGGGGTGACCCCCGCCGAGCTCGCCGCCATGGGCAGCGGACCAGAAGCCGAACGCATCGCCCGCAAGCTCGCGGCCGACGGGCAGGTCGGCGCCTGGCGCTACGTGGTCGGCCGCGCGGCGGATGGGTCCACCCGCTATGGCGCCACGGGGCGCATCGCGATCCTCAGGCAGGATACCTACCGGATCGAACCCTACACCGCGGCGATCCCGGTCGCGCCGCCGCCGGGGTGATGGCGCAGCAGTCTTGCTTCATGCCGTGCGAAAGTTAGAGATTGCCAGATAGAGGAACAATTGGCGCGTTTGTTTGCGTGACGTCGGCATTTCAGTCGAAAATAATGCACCGCAGCATCAGGAGGCCACCATGCTGCGACGCACCTTCTTCCAGGCCGGGCTCGGCATGGCTGCCCTCGCCCGGCCCGCTTTCGCCGAGGTCACGGCCCAAACGCTGATCTTCGTGCCGCAGGTGGACCTCGCCATCCTCGACCCGGTCTTCACCCGCGGCAGCGTCACGCGCAATCACGGCTACCTAGTCTTCGACACGCTCTACGGCATCGACGACCATTTCGCTGCCCATCCCCAGATGGCCGCCGGCCATGTCATCGAGGATGACGGCAAGCTGTGGACGATCACCCTTCGGGACCGACTGCGCTTCCATGATGGCTCGCCCGTGCTGGCCCGGGATTGCGTCGCCTCGATCCGCCGCTGGGCGCGCGCGGACGGCTTCGGCCAGGCCCTGATGGCGGTGACGGAGGACATCAGCGCCCCGACTGACGCCACCATCCGTTTCCGGCTGAAGACGCCTTTCCCGCTGCTTGCCGTGGCACTCGGCAAACCAGGAGCCAACATGTGCCCGATCATGCCCGAGCGCCTGGCAAGCCAACCGCACAACCGCCAGGTCACGGAGATGGTCGGCTCCGGCCCATTCCGCTTCGTCGCCGCCGAACGCCTCGCCGGCGCCCGCGTCGTCTACGAGGCCTTCGAGGGCTACGTCCCGCGCCCCGCCGGCGGCCCTGTCGGCCTGACCACTGGCCCCAAGGTCGCGCAGGTGAAGCGCGTCGAATGGCATGTCATGCCGGACGCCGCGACGGCGGTCGCCGCGTTGCGCCAAGGCGAGGTCGATTGGATCGAACAGATCTCCGCCGACCTGCTGCCGGTGCTGCGCCGCGACGCCGGGATCGCCACCGCGGTGAAGGACCCTGAGGGCAGCATCGGCTTCATCCGCTGCAACCATCTGCAGCCGCCCTTCGACAATCCGGCGATCCGCCGCGCGTTACTCGGCGCCATCGATCAGGCCGCGAGCATGATCGCCGTGGCCGGCGAGGATGCGAGTCTGTGGCGCGACGGCGTCGGCTTCTTCACGCCGGGCTCGCCCATGGCCAACGACGCCGGCATCGAGGTCATGACGGCGCCACGCGACCTCGCCAAGGTGCGCCGGGATCTGGCCGCCGCCGGCTACAGGGGTGAGCGCGTGGTGATGCTCGGCGCCGCCGACCTGCCGACGCTGAACGCGCTGTCCGAGGTGACGGCGGATGCGCTGCGCCGCGCGGGCGTGAACCTCGATTACCAAGTGATGGATTGGGGTACGGTGCTGAGCCGCCTGGGCTCCCGCGAGCCGATCGACAAGGGCGGCTGGAATCTCTACTGCTCCTCGACCGACGGGGCGAACATGCTGAACCCGGCGGCGCATGCGGCGATCCGCGGCAACGGCACAGCCGCCCCGGGATATGGCTGGCCGACCGCCCCGAAGCTCGAGGAACTGCGCAGCGCCTGGTTCGACGCCCCGACGCTCGCCGAGCAGCAGCGTCTCTGCCGCGCGATGCAGGTCCAGGCCTGGCAGGACGTACCCTATATCCCCGCCGGGCTGTTCCTGCAGACCACCGCCTATCGTCGCACCGTCAGCGGCGTGATCCCCGGCTTCCCGGCCTTCTACAACATCCGCAAGGGATAGCGACGCGGCCCGGCGCTAGAGCATATCCTGCTCGGATGCGCTCATCCGAGCAGGTGAAGATGCTCGTGAAAACAAGAATCTAGAGCATATCCGGTGAACGGGTGTTCACAGGAAATGCTCTAGGCGACCGGGCTGCCGAGGTGGAACAGGCAGTCGCCCGCCCGGGCGAGACCCTGTTCGCGCCGGCACAGCACCATCCCGTCGCGTGCGAAATGCGCGATGGCCGGCGGCCCGCCCCGCCCGTCGAGTGCGTGGATCGCCGCGGCCGGATCGCCTGCCTTCACCTCCGCGCCCGGCTCGACGAAGGGTTCGAAGATCCCGCCGGCCGGGGCGTAGACGAAGTAGTCTGGCCCACCGACCTCGAACAGCCGCGTGCCCGGCCATTCGATGTCACCGTCCAGCATGCCAAGCCGGACCATCACCCGGCGGATTCCGTCTTCCACCATGCGCAGCGCCGCGACCGACAGCGATGCGCCGCCGCCCGCCTCGGTGCCGATCGCGACCACCCCCTGGCGGATCGCCGCCGAGGCGAAGGAGGTCGAGGAGGCCAACCGCGTATCGGACACGAAGCTTACCGGCGCGCCGAACGCCGCCAGCATCTCCCGCACGCGGTCGTTCCGCTCGGGCCTGTCATGCACGATGTTGCCCACACCCGCCGGCAGGTAGCGCAGCGAGGCGCCACCTGAATGCAGGTCGATCGCATGGTCGCAGCGTGCGAGCAGCTCATGCTCGATGAAGGCGGCGATCTGCTGGGTCGGCGTTGCCGGCGGCCCCGCGACGAAGCTGCGGTTGAGATTGCCCTCATCATGGGGCGCAACGCGCCGGCCGGCCAGCACCGCCGGCAGGTTCGCCGCCGGCAGCACGATCAGCCGCCCGCGCATCTCCTCCGGCCGAAGCGTCGCGAGCAGCTTGCGCAGCGCGACCTGACCTTCGTACTCGTCGCCATGATTGCCGGCGATCAGCAGCAGGTTCGGTGCGGCGCCGCGCTTGATGCAGGTCACCGGGATCGGGATGTGGCCATAGGCCGAATCATCCGTCGAATGTGGCAGGCGGAGGAAACCGTCCTGGCGCCCGTCGCGCTCGAAATCGACCGTGGAGGCGATCTGCATCCCGCGCATTGCCGCGCGCTCAGCCCTGCTTCGGCACGTAGGCGATGGCTTCGACCTCCACGCCGCAATCCATCGGCAGGCGGCCGGCCTGCATGCGCGCGCGTGCCGGCAGCGCCTCGGGGCTGGAGAAGTACCGGCGATAGACCTTCTCGAACTGCTCCGCCGTGCCCTGGTCCTTCAGCCAGACGTTGGTCTTGATGAGGCAGTCCATGTTGGAGCCCGCCGCCTCGACCAGGCGCTTGATGTGCTCCATCACGATCTCGCATTGCCGCTCGAAGGGCGTATCGGGCATGGGCGGGACCGGCGCGCCGGCCGCACGCGCGGCCGCGACGGCGGCGCAGTACTCGGCCTCGAAGGGCGCGAGGCCCGAGAGGTAGAGCATGTCGCCATAGCGGATGCAGAGATTGTAGGCGCCGCCATTCTCGGGGACGTCGGCGCGGATGACCTGCTTTTCCATGGAAGTCCTAATCGTTGAATGCGTTGGGAGGGGTGGAGCGCCCTCGAATTCACCGCCTCACCCCTTGCGCACGCCATAGAACTGGCTGAACCCCACGGGGATGTCGGTGACCCCCGTGCGATGTGCGATCGGCTGGAAGAACTGGCCGAGCGGCGCATAGGGCACGTCGATGAAGCATTGCCGCTGGATATCGGCGCAGGCGCGCTGCTGCGCCGCGAGGTCGGGCGCCTCGAACCAGGTGGTGCGCAGCCGTTCGAGTTCGGCGCTCTCGGGCCAACCCGGCGGGGCGCGCAGCCCGTTCCCGCGGGTGTTCTGGTGGCTCGCCGGGTCCATCGTGTCGGTGCCCGCGATGGTGGTGAAGGTCACGCTCCAGCCGCCCTGGTCGATCGGTTCGCGCTTCACGCGGCGGCCTTGCAGCGTGCTCCAATCCATCGACTGCAGGTCGACATTCATGCCGAGCTTGCGCATCAGCTCCGCTCCCACCTCCGACAGGGCGCGAATCGCGGGCATGTCGCCGGGGGAGAGCAGCACGACGCGTTCGCCCTGGTATCCAGCCTGCTCCAGCTCGCGGCGGGATGTCGCGAGGTCACGCGGCGCAGTCAGCGCTTCCATGCCCACCTCGCTCGCCATCGGCGTGCCGCGCGTGAAGATGCCCGCATCCGTCGCATAGAGCGCCGGATCGGCCCCCGCGACGGCGGCCATGAATTCCGCCTGGTCCACCGCATGCAGGATGGCGCGGCGCACCGCCGGCTTGTCGAAGGGCGGATGCAGCGTGTTGAAGCGCAGCGAGCCCACCGCGCCCAGCGGATCCTTCAGCTCCACCGTCACGCCGCGCGAGCGCTTCAGCCGCGGCAACAGGTCGAGCAACGGTGCCTCGACCCAATCCACCTCGCCGGCCATCAGCGCGGCGGCGGCGGTCGAGGGGTCGGGCATGATGATCCATTCGACACGATCGAGATGCACGCGCTTGCCCCCCGCCGTGCGGCTGATGGGCTCGTCGCGCGGCACATACTCCGCGAACTTCTCATAGACGATGCGCGATCCCGACAGGCGCTCCGCGGCGTTGAACCGGAAGGGGCCGCTGCCGACGACCTCGGTGATCTGGCGGTTGCTTGGCGTGTTGCCGGCAATGCGCTCCGGCATGATCGCGCACATCGAGGAGGCGAGCTTCGCCAGCGCATTCGGCAGCAGTGGGAATGGCCGCTTCAGCCGGAAGCGGATCACGCGGTCCGATGGCGCGTCGAGTTCCTCCGTCACGGCCATCAGCGACTGGCCGAAGGCGTCGCGCCCCGCCCAGCGCTTGATCGAGGCCACGCAGTCGCGCGCCAGCACCGGCTCGCCATCATGGAAGCGCAGGCCAGGCCGCAGGGTCAGCAGCCACAGCCTGCCGTCCTGCTCGACCGCATGGCCTTCGACCATCTGCGGGCGCACGTTGAACGCGGCATCGGTGCCGTAGAGCGTGTCGAAGACCAGATAGCCGTGGTTGCGGGTGAGGTTGGCCGAGGTCCAGATCGGGTCGACCACGCCGAGATCCGTCGCGGGGACGAACTTCAACATCTGCGCCGGCGCCGCGCGGATGGACGGGCCCGCCACCAGCCCAACTGCCGTCGCCGCCAGGAACTGACGCCGCTTCATCGCACTCGCCTCCTGCAGATTGAGGCCGGTGCCAGCTCTTCCTTCCGGCATTATTGTCATTATGTGGAAATAAGAAACAATCTATTCCCGTATGTCGAGAATGGCCTGAGCTCCCCTCGCCGGCAAGCCACTTTCAGCCCGCGAGCCGCGACACCACGCGCCGCACGGCCGCCAGGCAATCGGCGATGCGCGCCTCGGTCATGCGAAAGCTCGGCCCGGTCGCGGTGATGGCCGCGAGCGGCTTGCCCTCACGATCGAGCAGCGGCACGCACACACCGCGCGTCCCGCTCGTCGTCTGGCTTTCGCTCACGGCATGGCCTTGCCGGCGGATCAGGCGCAGCTCCGCACGCAGCCGCGCCGCATCGGTCAGCGTGTCGGGCGTGTAGCTGGGCAGGTCCTGCGCCAGGATGCGGCTGACCTCACGCGAGGGCAGATAGGCCAGGATGGCGCGCCCCGATCCGCCCGCCGCGATATGCATCCGCCGCCCGCGCGGTATCGACACGCGCACCTCCTGCGGCGAGTCCAGCACATCCACATGCACGGCCTCGTCGCCCTGGCGCATGGTCAGCAGCACGGTCTCGCCCGTCTCCTCGCGCAGATCCTCGAGCAGGGGCCGCAGACGGGCGAGCAGCCGATCCTCGCCGCGCACCTTTTCCCCGAGCAGGCGCAGCCGCGGGCCCAGGCGAAACCCGCCGCGGCCGGCATCCTCCAGCAGGCCGTGCTGCTTCAGCACGCGCACGAGCCGATAGGCCGTGCTGAGCGGCACGGCGAGCGTGGCGACCACATCCTCGATCCGACAGGTGTCGCGATCGGCCTCGGCGAAGAGATCGAGGATGCGGATGCCACGCACCAGGGATTGCAACTCGCCACGTTCGGGCGGGGAGACGGTCATCGCGGCGTCATCGCTTCCGGTTGCGCATGATGCCGTCGAGCCTTGCCGATGAGTTGGTCATCGGCAAGGCGGCTGGGCAGGAGACCGGGGCGCGGGCTTCTCCGCTCCGCCTCACGGCCCGTGGCCGCTCCCCTTCGACGGAGGTACCCAGGATCAGGGCGGGAGGGGCGTGATCCCCTCCCGGCCGGTTGTCAGCGGATCGGCGGCGCGTATTGCAGCCCGCCCTGGTTCCACAGACGGTTCACCCCGCGCGGAATCCCGATCGGCGTGATGTTGCGCTCATACATCTCCCCGTAATTGCCGACCTGCTTGATGACCTTCACCACCCAGTCGTTCGGCAGGCCCATGGAGGCGCCGAGCTCGCCGGTCCGCCCGAGCAGCCGCTGGATGTCGGGATTGGTGCTGGTGCGCGCGAGTTCCTCGACATTCGCGCTGGTCACGCCAAGCTCCTCGGCGGCGATCTGCGCGAACAGCGTCCAGCGCACAATGTCGAAGAAGCGCCAGTCGCCCTTGCGCACCACGGGGCCGAGCGGCTCCTTCGAGATCAGTTCCGGCAGCAGCAGGAAGTCCTCGGGGTTCTGCTGCGTCGCGCGGAAGGACGCGAGCGAGGAGGCATCATTCGTATAGGCGTCGCAGCGGCCGGAGATGAAGGCCGAGCGGATCTCCTCCACATTCTCGATCACCACCGGGGTGAAACGCATGTTGTTGGTGCGGAAATAGTCGGTGAGGTTCAGCTCGGTCGTCGTGCCGGGCTGCACGCAGACCGTCGCGCCATCGAGTTGCCGGGCCGAGGTCACGCCCGAATTCTTGCGCACCATGAAGCCCTGGCCGTCGTAGAAATTGATGCCGGCGAAGGCGAGGCCGAGCTGCGTCTCGCGCGCCAGGGTCCAGGTCGTGTTGCGCGCGAGCATGTCGATCTCGCCCGATTGCAGCATCGGGAAGCGCTGGACCGTGGTGTTGGGCAGGAAGCGCACCTTGGTCGCGTCACCGAAGATCGCCGCCGCGACGGCGCGGCAGGTATCGGCATCAAGGCCGCGCATCTCGCCGCGGCTGTCCGGCAGGGCGAAGCCCGCGGAGTTGACTGCCACGCCACAGGTCAGCTGGCCGCGGCCACGGATGGCGCCGAGCGTATCCGCGCCCGAGCCCTGCGCCGAAGCCTGCCCCGCCACGGCCATCACAGCCGCGGCGGCGAGGCCCGCCAAGCGGGCACGCATGGATATCGTCAATGTCGTCTCCCAGATTTCCAGACAGGGCGGCCGGTTTGCCGGCTCGCCGCAGCATGAGCATGCCCGGCCTCCGGCCCGCCCGCCAAGACCGGAATCAGCCGGGAGCGGCCAGGATGGCGTCGGCCATTTTCTCCGCCGTCATCAGCGTCGGGAAATTGGTGTTGGCCGAGGGCACCACGGGGAAGACCGAGGCATCGACCACGCGCAGTCCACTCACACCGCGCACGCGGCCCGCATGGTCCACCACTGCCATCGGGTCCCCATCCGCACCCATGCGGCAGGAACAGGAGGCATGCCAGACGCCGATCGTCCCCTTGCGGATGAACTCCTCCAGCGCCTCGTCATCCTCCATCACCTGACGGAAGGTGAAGCCCTCGACCACGAAGCGGTCGATGAAGGCACGGCGCAGCGCCGCCGGCCCATCGAGGAACTTCGCGATGACCGAGGTGATGAAGCGGTTCTTCGTGTTCACCACCCCGATCCGCCGCACCCGGTCGGAATAGAAGGCCGGGAAGGGATCGGCCGAAACGGCGGCGAGCGGCGGCGAGAGATTCAGCGCCGCGGCCAGCTTGAAGCCGATCATCAGCCGTTCGAGGTCGCGCCGGTCGGACAGCAGGTTGAATTCGACATCCGGATGGCTGCGCCAATCGGTGTTCACCAGCCGCACCTGGCCACGCTGGGAGTAGGTCTTGTTGACCCAGGTCAGCATGGAACCGACCTGCTCGCCCACCGCATGCCAGGCGGATTTGCTGGCCACCGACATGAACATGTCGCCCTGCGGCGCGCCCTCGATGCCGGAGGAGAAACGCAGCCCCACCAGCATGTGCCGGCGCGTCGCCGTCCGGTTCAACCGCGCTTCCGGCTTCACGAAGCAGGAGAGCGAGATGGCCGGATGGTCCATCAGCCCCTGCCCCACCCCCGGCAGGTCGGCACGAACCTCGATGCCATGCTCCTTCAGATGGGCCGCGGGGCCGATGCCCGCGCGCATCAGATGCGCGGGCGAATGGATAGCGCCAGTGGACAGGATCACCTCGCGCCCGCGGAACTCCTGCTCCTGTCCCTTCACCAGGGCGCGGATGCCGACGCAGCGCGTGCCCTCGAACAGCAGCCCCATCACCTGGGTGTCGGTCGAGATGGTCAGGTTCGGCCGCTGCCGCGTCTGCGCATCCAGATAGCCGATGGCGGCCGAGACGCGCGTCTCGGTCACGTTCACCGTCAGCGGGAAGAAGCCGTCCTCGAAGGCGCCGTTCTGGTCGGGCAGCGGCTTGTAGCCGGCCTGGCGGAAGGCCTCGGCGGCGGCGCGGGAATGCGCGGGCCATTGATCCTGCGGGATGCGCCGGACCGGGATGCGCCCGTCCCGCCCATGCCATTCATTGTCGAAGTCGAGGTCGCGCTCGACCTTCCTGAAGTAGGGCAGGCAGGCATCCCAGTTCCATCCGGCCGCGCCGCGCTGTTCCCATTCATCATAGTCGTGCGGCGCGCCGCGATTGGCCATCTGCCCATTGATGGACGACCCGCCGCCGAGCACCCGCGCCTGCTCGTATTTCCGCAGCGGCGGCCGGTCGGCCTCAGGGTTGTTGTGGGAGACGACCTGGGTGCGGACCTTGAGCTCGGTCCAATGGAAACGCGGGTCGAAATAGGCGGTGCCGGGATAGGTATCGAGGATGGCCTTGGGTTCCTGCCCCGGCGGCGTATCCGGCCCGGCCTCGCAGAGCAGGACCTTGTTGGCGGCCGGCGCCGAGAGACGATGCGCCAGGACCGAGCCGGCGGAACCTCCGCCGACAATGATGAAGTCGTACACCCGTTTCTTCCCCTTGGACGTTGCGGGGAGCCTACGCAGGTGCGCGGCGCCGGCAAAGATGCCACGGCACGGTCCACGACCATGAAAAAGGCGGCACCGGAACGCCGGTGCCGCCCTCCGGACGGGCGCCCAGGGGGCGCCCGCACCGCGTCACGAACTCACGGGCGCGCGCTGTCGCCCGCGTAGATGTCGCGATCCTTGGTCTCCGGCACGAAGATCAGGCCGATCACCACCGTCATCAGCGCGATCACCACCGGGTACCAGAGACCGAAATACACATCGCCCGTCTGCGCGATCATGGCGAAGGAGGTCGCCGGCAGCAGCCCGCCGAACCAGCCATTGCCGATGTGATAGGGCAGCGACATCGAGGTGTAGCGGATGCGCGTCGGGAACAGTTCCACCAGCGCCGCCGCGATCGGCCCGTAGACCATGGTCACGTAGATGACGAGCAGGGTGAGGATGCCGATCAGCACCAGTTGCTGCTCGCCGAAGATGTCGAAGGGGTTCGACATCTTCACGACCGACGGGTTGGAGGCGGCCGGATAGCCCGCGGCCGTCAGCGCCGCAGCCAGGTCGCGCCCGAAGCTCGGGCTGTTGGCGAGGATGATGGGGCCACCTTGGATGCGCACCCCGGCGACCGTGCCGGGAGGCGCCTGCTCGACGCGGTAGTTGACCGAGGCCCGGGCGAGCGCGGCCTTGGCCACGTCGCAGGGCTGGGTGAAGGTCGCGGTGCCGGTCGGGTTGAACTGGAAGGAGCAGGACCCCGGATCGGCGACGACCTGCACCTCGATCGTCGCATGGGCACGGGCGAGGTCGGGATTGGCTTCCGCGCTCAGCAGCTTGAACAGCGGGAAGTAGGTCAGCGCGGCGATCAGGCACCCGCCCAGGATGATCGGCTTGCGGCCGACCTTGTCCGACAGCCAGCCGAACAGGACGAAGCCGCCGGAGCCCAGGATCAGCGACCAGGCGATCAGCATGTTGGTGGTGAAGGGATCCACCTTCAGCACCTGGCCGAGGAAGAACAGCGCGTAGAACTGCCCCGTGTACCAGACCACCGCCTGGCCGGCGACGAGGCCGAGCAGGGCGAAGAGCGCGATCTTGGCGTTCTTCCACTGGAAGAAGGCCTCCGAGATCGGCGCCTTGGAATGCGTCCCTTCCGCCTTCATGCGCTGGAAGGCCGGGCTTTCCTCCATCTGCAGTCGGATCCAGACCGAGATGCCGAGCAGCGCGATGGAGATCAGGAAGGGAATGCGCCAGCCCCAGGCACGGAAATTGTCAGGCCCGAGGGCGAGCTGGGTGAACAGGATGATCAGCAGCGAGAGGAACAGGCCCGCCGTCGCCGTGATCTGGATGAAGGAGGTGTAGAAGCCGCGCCGCCCCTGCGGTGCATGTTCCGCCACATAGGTCGCCGCACCGCCGTATTCGCCACCAAGGGCAAGCCCCTGCAGCAGGCGCAGGATGATGAGGATGATCGGCGCCGCGAGACCGATCGAATCGGAGGTGGGCAGGATGCCGACCAGGAAGGTCGAGGAGCCCATGATCAGGATGGTGATGAGGAAGGTGTATTTCCGCCCCACCATGTCACCGAGCCGGCCGAAGACCAGCGCACCGAAGGGCCGCACCAGGAAGCCCGCGGCGAAGGCCAGCAGCGCGAAGATGTTCCGCGTCGTTTCCGGGAATTGTGAGAAGAAGTTGGCGCCAATGACGGCCGCAAGAGAGCCGTAGAGATAAAAATCATACCATTCGAAGACCGTGCCGAGAGAGGAGGCCAGGATGACCTTCCGCTCCTCCCTGGTCATCGGGCGCGTCTTGGACTCGGCCCCGATTGTTACGGAACTCATACATCCTCCCCCGCCGGCTTCGCCGGCCGTTCACGGTTCACGCCCACCACGCAGACGTTGGCGCGCAGTCTGGCGGATTGCGCAGGGGGATTACAATCGGTCACGCAATCGTGCCCGCCCTGATCCCGCGCAAGGGGATGGCGGACGAAGCCGGGGCGGGGCTACTTCGTGACGAAGGCCTTCTCGACGACATAGGTCGCCGGCGCGTTGTTCGAGCCTTCCTCGAAGCCGCGCGCCTCGAGCATGGCCTTCACGTCGCGGTTCATCGCCTCGGACCCGCAGAGCATCACCCGGTCATGCGCCGGATCGAGCGGTGGGACGCCGAGATCGGCGAAGATCTTCCCCGAATCGATCAGCGTCGTGATGCGTCCCTGGTTGCGGAAGGCTTCGCGCGTCACGGACGGATAGTAGACCAGCTTGCCCGCGACCATCTCGCCCAGGAATTCATGGGCGTGCAGATCGGCCTCGAAGAGCTGCCGATGGGCGAGCTCGTCCACCTGGCGCACCGTATGGACGACGACGACCTTCTCATAGCGTTCGTAGACATCCGGCTCACGCGCCAGCGAGAGGAAGGGCGCGAGGCCCGTTCCGGTCGCCAGCAGCCACAGGGTCCGGCCCGGCAGCAGGTTGTCGGTCACCAGCGTGCCGGTCGGCTTCTTCCCGATCAGCACCGTATCCCCCACCTGCACATGCTGCAGGCGCGAGGTGAGCGGCCCGTCCGGCACCTTGATGGAGAGGAACTCGAGTTCCTCCTCCCAGGTCGGGCTGGCGACGGAATAAGCGCGCACCAGCGGCTTGCCGTTCACCATCAGCCCGATCATCGCGAATTCGCCGGCCCGGAACCGGAAGACCGGGTCCCGCGTGCAGCGGAAGGAGAACAGCCGGTCGGTCCAGTGGTGAACCCAGGTGACCGTCTCCCCGAAATAGGCGGGCGGGATGACGGGCGTGGTGGCGGGGGCGGCAGCGTCGTTCATGGCGGATGTCTTGTGCTGCGCCGCGGCATCGGGCGCAACAGGAATGCGTCCGGTGCGCTTGCGCCGGCCGAAACCCCGCGCTGTGCTGCGGGCATGACCGATATCCCCGCCGGCCTCCCCTACGACCCCGAGACGGACCCGCCGCTTGGCCCGCGCGTGGACACCACCCCACGCCCCCTGCCCGCCCGCGTACCGCATCACGGCGCGTCGGTGGAGTTGGAACCGCTGCACATCCGCCACGCCCCAGAACTGTGGCAGGCCGCCCAGGCGCCGGGGGCCGAGGCGTCCTGGGCCTATCTCGGCTATGGTCCCTTCGCCTCGGAAGCCGCGATGCGGACCCATGTGGGGAATTTCGCGGTCACCCATGACCCCATCGCCTGGGCCGTCCGCCCCCATCGCACCGGCACCGCCGATGGCTGGCTGACGCTGATGGAGATCTACCCGGCCCATGCGCATATCGAGATCGGCAACATCTGGTTCTCGCCGCGCATGCAGCGCAGCCGCGCGGCGACCGAGGCGATGTTCATCCTGATGCGCCACGCCATGGACGATCTCGGCTACCGGCGGCTGACCTGGAAGTGCAACGCGCTCAACATGCCCTCCCGCCGGGCGGCGGAACGGCTGGGCTTCACCTATGAGGGCACGCTGCGCGCGGTGCTGACGGTGAAGGGACGGCGTCGGGACACGGCCTGGTTCTCGATCCTGCAGGAGGAATGGCCGGCGCGGCGGGACGCCATGCTGGGCTGGCTGGATGCCACGAACTGGGACGCCCAGGCTCGGCCGAAGCGGAGCCTGTCGGCCTTCCGGGGGTAGCCGGCCGGGGGGGCGCGCCCCTACGCCGCGAAGGCCGCGTCCTCGACCAGCAGCACCAGCTCCCGCCCTGTCCCGGGCTCCTTCACCCCCCCGGCGAAGGCCAGCGACAGGGCGTTCACCCCCGCCCGCAGCACCAGGTCGAGCACGATCTCGCCCGACTGCCGCAGCCCCGCACCCTCGATCGCCACCTCGCTCGGCGCCCCGTCCTCCAACACGACCGTCATGCGCTGGCGCGGTACCAGGCAGCGGTAGCGCAGGCTCAACCGGACCGGACCCGCCGCCTGGGTCTCCACCACCAGCCTCGCCTGCCGCGCCACGACCCAGCGCACGCCGGCCGGCACCCCGATATCGGCGAAGGGGCCCTCCGCCGGGCCCATGCCCTCGGACAGGTCCCAGCGCAGACGCGGGCCGGTCGGCGGCGGCAAGGCAGGCTCGCCGGCCGCCGCCGGTGCCTCATCCACCGGCCGGGTCGTGCCGGCCAGGCCGCTCGCCTCGGCACCGATCAGCGTCACCGCCGGGCCGGGCTCCGCCTCCAGTTCCCAGGCCAGGCGCTCACCCCCGAGGCGGAGGGCCGCCGGCGGCAGCAGGGCGGTGCCGAGCCAGGTCCCATCCGCCTCCGCCGTCACGCGCAGCCGCGCCGTCATGCCGCCCAGATGCAGCACGACCGCGGGGGGCGTCCCGGCCTCCGCGCCGCGCAGGCGAAAAGCGACGATCACCGGGCGATCGGGCATGGCGGCGAGTTCGCCCGCGACCGTCGGCGCCAACGCCCAGCCGCCGCCCGGCGCGGCCGCCGAGGCGACGCGCATCGCCGGCAGCGCCGGCAGGTCCTCGGCCGGCCCATCGCCCGCCGCCACCCCGACCAGCATCCCCGCGACCAGCACGCCGAGGTCCCGCGCATCGTTCTGTGGGCGGTAGGTGTAGGGCAGGCGCAGTCGGATCTCGATGCGCGGCCGCGCCCGGCCCGGCCCCGGCCCGCGCAGGGTGAGGCGCGCGCCGCGACCGTCCCGCCGCCAGGACAGCGCCACCGGCACTTCGCCCGCCTGGACCGCGATGCGGTCGAGCTGGTCCGCCCCGAAGAAGGAGGCGATGGCGATGTCGAGTTCCCACCCCTCGGTGAAGGGCCAGTCGAAGGCGATGACCGGTTCCTGCACCGACCAGCGCATGGTGCGGTCCTCGACGGTTTCGGGTCGGTGCCAGCCGCCTTCGAGCTTCGCGAGGTCGATCGCCATGCTGCGCGGCCGCGCCACCAGGCTGGCCGCCGCCTTGTGCCGCACCCACAGCGCGGCGATCTGGTCCATCAGCGCCGCGGCGCCATTGGCCGCGCGATAGCGTTCGGCCGCCGCCGCGGATTGGGCCGCGAGTTCCCCGATGCGCGGCAGCGCGACGCCGAAGCCCTCGCCCATCGCGGCCGCGCTGTGCCCGGCATAGGCGACATGCCCCGCGCCCCAATGCCGCGCCTCGTTCTCGAGCCAGGTATCCGCCGGCACCACCACCGGCGTGCCGAGGCTGATCGCCTCCCACAGCACGCCCGAGGATTTCCGCCGGTAGAGCAGCGGATCATAGGGGAACAGGGCGATGCCGACGCCGCGCAGGAGGTCGAGATAGGCCCCGGGCTCAAGCCGCCCCCGGCTGTGTTCCAGCGAAGGCGTGGCCTCACCGAGGGCCGCGAGCGCCTCGGCCGCCGCCTTGGCCTCGTCCCAGGCGGAATCGGCGTTCACATGCGCCACCCAGCGCCAGTCGGGATGCGCGGCGGCAAGGCTCGGCACAAGCTCGGGCAGCAGCGCAATGCCCTTGTCCGCCCGCGCATCGCCGGCGAACAGCAGGGCGCGGCGCGGGGTCACCTCCGGCGCCGGGCCGGGCTCGTGGCGGATCGGCAGGGGATGGGGCGGGATCGGGCGGCCGAACAGGGCGCTGAATTCCGTCGCGTGCTGGCCGCCGCTGGCGAAGAGGTGGACCGGTGGGCCCTCCTCCAGCGCCGCGCGTTCGGCCAGGCGGTAGAACAGGGCGCGCAGCGGGTCCTCGACGACCTCCCGCCCCTCGGCATCGACCGCGACGCCGGACGGGAACATCAGGTGCAACAGGAAGAGCGGCGCCTCGATCGGATCGAAGCCCTTCATCCAGCCGATGTAGCCGGCCAGGTGGTTCTCGGTGGTGGTCGGAACCAGCACGGCGTCGCCCGGCCCGAATTCCGAGCGCGGCAGCAGCGCCAGTTCCGCCTGCAGCAGGTCGTTGAAGTGGCGCCAGTCGTCCATGGCACCTGTGACGGGGTCCTGGTGCAGCTTGCCGTAGGTGCTCGCCGTGAAGTGCGGGAGGATTCGCACGCCGTCACGGGCCGCGGTGGCGAAGCGGCGATGCGCGACGATCGTCACCGCCTCCCCGCGCGCCCGGGCCTCCCGCGCGATCGCCATGTCATAGGCCAGGTGATGCCCGGCTTCGCCTTCGAGGTTCGGATCGAGGATGACGAGGGCCATGGAACCTATTCGGTAAGGGCGGCGACGAAGGCGCCTAGGGCAGGGGTGCGGTCGAGTGGGTATCGCGCGCAATGGGCCAGCACCGCGGT
>JAYRJZ010000095.1:0-629 GCA_041906015.1 Roseomonas sp. | reverse complement strand
GAGCAGCATCTCGGCCGCGACGCCGAGCGCGGTGTCGAGCGCCGGCGCGGCCAGCGCCGCTTCGATGCGCGCCCGCGCGGCGGCGAGATCATAGGCCACCCGCCGCGCCGGCGCGCGGAGGGCCCGCGGAGCCAGCAACGCGAGGGATGGCGAGGCGGCAAAGCGCGGATGGAACACCGCATGGCTGTGCCGGGGCGCGGCTGGGGCGGCGAAGGTCAGGACCTCGCCGGTGGTGGTCTCGGCCACGATGAAGGCGCCGCCTGCCAGCGGGACGAAGGCGCGGCCGCCCGGCAGCAGATGCGCGGCGGCAGGGTCGTCCCAGCCCTCGACGGTGACGGCGACCGCACCGGCAGCCGGGGCGAGCAGGGTCGCGAGGACGCCACCGCCAGGGGCCGGCCGCCAGGGAAGGTCGAGACGGCGGATCATGGCGCAGGCTGGAGGGGCCTTGCCCCTCCAGACCACCCCACCAAAGGCCGAAAGGCCTTTGGAAACCTCGATCTGGTGCCCAGCACGGTGGCCCCCCCGACGATCAGGGCGCGATCCGGTGCGCTACGCCCGGAACGGGCCCGGACCGTCACGTACAACGGCCGCTGCGTCGTCAAGACAGCCATCCCCACCTGGCGCCAGGT
>JAYRJZ010000094.1:0-20824 GCA_041906015.1 Roseomonas sp. | reverse complement strand
AGGTCAGACGGGTAGCGCTTCGTCTTCCGGCCAAGCTCGGCCATCCGGCCTCGGGTCTCTCGGGTCCACATCCCGAGCTTGAATCACCCTCCGCCGCGTCGGGCCAAGCCATTCTCAAACGGTCACTGAGATGGGATCACTCGCCTGAGCTCTCCAGCTCAGGGACTGAGAACCGCCCAAAGCCAACAAAGATGGAGAACCCCATGCTCACCCTCGACCTCCCGGTCGAGCCGTACTGGCTCGACCTCCCGCGCGGCGTGCGTGTGGAAATCCGCCCCGTCACCACCGCCGTCATGGCCGCCGCCCAGGCCGGCTCCGCGCGCCGCCTCGGCGCGCTGCGGGCCGCGGAGGCCGACCTCGACCCCGACATGGCGCGCGGCCTCGCCTTCGCGTTCCTGGTCAAGGCGCTGGCCCGCCACGCCGTCACCGCCTGGGAGGGTGTGGGCGATGCCGCCGGCAAGCCGCTGCCGCTCTCGCCCGAGGGCGTCGAGCGGCTGATGGACATGGACGAGATGGCCGCCGCGTTCTGGGATCGCGCTACCGGCCCGGTTGCTGCCGTGGCGCTGGAGGGAAACGGCTAAGGGCCCGGGCCGAGTGGCACTTCGGCAAGGGCCCTGACTACTGCCGCGGCTGCGCGGCTCTCGATCGCGACTGCGGCCTCGCCTGTCCCTACGCCGCCCACGCGCCGGCCAGTGTCGAGGGCGCCGCAGCCTGGGCCGCCGGCACCACCTGCGCCACGGCGACCATGGCCGGCCTTGATCTCGACCTGCCGGCGGCGCTGACCACCGCCCGCGAGATGGGCGCCTCCGGCTGGGCCGCCGCCGAACTGCTGCTCGCCATGCGCATGGGCCTCGCCGCCGGCAGCGCCGCGCGCCGCACGGATCCCCCCGGGTCCTGACCACCCCACCGACGCAGGAGGCGTGACGCATGGCTGACGCCACCCGCCGCGTCTCGGTCCGGCTGTCGCTGGACGATGCCGCCCGCGTCAAGCAGGAGCTGCGCGAAGTCGGCGAGACCGGCCAGCGGTCCCTGGAGCGCATCCAGGGCGGCGCCGACCGCGCCTCGCGCGCGCTCGACCTCCTCGACGTCGCCGTGCGCGGCGTGCAAATCGCCGGCCTCGCCGCCGGCCTGCGCGCCGTGGTCGTGGCGGGTGACGCACTCACCCAGTCCATGGGTCGGCTCAACACCGCGCTGGGTTCCGTCGAGCGTGCCGGCGAGATCTACGACCGCCTCTACCGCGACAGCCTGCAGACCGGCGTCGCGGTCCGCGAGAGCGTAGACGCCTTCGCCCGCTTCTCGATCGCCGCCCGCGAGATCGGCGCCACCTCCGATCAGGTCGCCACGCTGGTCGGCGGCCTGCAGCGCATCTCGATCGCCTCGGGCGCCAGCCAGCAGGAGATCGCCTCCAGCACGCAGCAGCTCGCCCAAGCGTTGGCCTCCGGCACGCTGCAGGGCGATGAGCTACGCTCGATCCTGGAAGGCCTGCCGACGCTCGCGCAGGCGCTGGCGCGCGAACTCGGCGTCTCCATCGGCGAGCTCCGCAAGCTCGGCTCCGAGGGCAAGCTCACCGCCGACACGGTCTTCCCGGCGCTGCTGCGCGCCGTCGAGCGGCTGAATGGCGAGTTCGAGCGGGCGCCCCTCTCCGTCGGCCGCGCCTTCGGGCAGCTCACCGCCGCCGCCGACCAGTTTCTGGCGCGGCTCGACCAGGCGATCGGGCTGTCCAACGCCCTGGCGCGTGCGCTGTCCGGCGCTGCCCGCGTGCTGGATGGCGTCCGCCGCGGCTCCGGCCTGCTGCTGCCCAGCGAGCAGGAGGCCGACCGCCGCGCCCAGGCCGAGGCCCTGCGCGCCCAGATCGCGCGCCTCGAGGCGGAGAATGATGGCCGCGACAGCCTGCGCTCGCAGCCCCGACGTGGTTCGATTCAGGGCGGCCTGGTCGGTGCCGCCCAGCAGCAGGCCGGCGTCGACCGCGCCGCGCGGCTGGAGGAACTGCGCCGCCAGTACCAGGAGCTGTCGGAGGAGATCACCCGCGGCGAGCAGGCCGCCGGCGAGCGGCAGCGCACCGAGCAGGAGGCCGCGGCTGGGCAGGCCGCCGAGGCACGCCGTCGCCGCACCGCCGCCGATGCCGAGGAACTGCGCAAGGCGCTGGACGACCGCTTTCGCATCAACAGCGAATACGACGACCGGGTCCGCCGCCTGCGCGAGGCCGAGGCCGCCGGCGGCATCACCGCCGCCGACCGTACCCGCCTCGAGACCTTGGCGCTCCGGGAGCGCGACGAGGCGCTGCGCCGCATCGAGGGCACCACCCGCCGCGTGGCCGCCATCCCGCGCCCGGACCGCGAGGCCGAGCGCGAGATCAACGACATCATCCGCGAGCGCGAGCGGCTGATCCAGAACAACGAGAACGCCCAGGAACGCTACACCCGCCGTCTGGAAACCCTCGGCCGGCTGGTGGAGCGCTCCGAACGCATCGGCCAGCCCATCCCCGACGAGACGGTCTCGCGCGAGGCCAATGCCGCGCTGGAGGAACTGGAGCGCAGCCAGCAGCGCGTCCAGCAGGCGACGGAGCGCACCAGCAACACGGCACGGGAGCTCGGCCTGACCTTCTCCTCGGCCTTCGAGGACGCGATCATCAAGGGCGAGAGTTTTTCCAAGGTGCTGCAGGGCATCCTGCAGGACATCGCCCGCATCGTCGTCCGCCGCACCATCACCGAGCCGCTGGGCACTGCGGTGACCTCCAGCCTCAGTGGCTTTGACTTCGGCTCGATCTTCTCCGGGATTGGCTCGGCGCTAGGCGGGCTGTTCCGCGCCGAGGGCGGGCCAGTGGCGGGAGGCCAACCCTATATCGTCGGCGAGCGCGGCCCCGAATGGTTCGTGCCGAACCGCAGCGGCACCGTGCTGCCCAACGGCATGGCGCCAGGCGGGCCGGTGATCAACCAGAGCATCACCATCGACGCCCGCGGCGCCGATGCGGGTGTCGAGGCGCGGCTGCGCGTGCTCTCGGCGCAGATCGTCCGCCAGGCCAGTGCGGCCACGCTCGACGCCATCCGCCGCGGCGGCAACGCCACCTCCATCGTGCGGGGATAACAGCCATGACGGAATACGCCTGGCCCGCGTTGCTGCGGCCGTCGCGGCTGAGCTTCTACCTCCAGCACAACACCCTGCGCTTTATCTCCCCGGTCACCCGCGCCACGCAGGTGCTGCGGCGCGAGGGCGCGCGCTGGGTGGCGGAGGCGAGCTTCGAGCCGTTGGGCCGCGTACAGGCGGGGGTGATGGACGGGCTGCTGGCGGCCCTGGCGGGATCGGCGAACACCGTCCGCATTTGGGACTGGCGGCGGGAGTACCGCACCGGCGATCCGCGCAGCCAGGGCGATGTGCCGACAGGGCCGTATTCCTTCAGCGACGCGACAATCTTCACGGACGGGACCGGGCTGGTGGTGGGATCGGGCAATCCGTCGCTGGCAGCCGGCGCACCTCGTGGGGCACTGTCCATCGTCACGCAGGGCTGGTGGCCCAACACGGTGGCGGTCGGCGCCGGGGACTACATCGGCCTCCGTGGGCGCCTCTACATCGCCACCGCTGCGGTCGCGGCCTCCGGTGCCGGGACCGCCACCATTGCCATCGCGCCGCCGCTGCGCGCCGCGGTGGTGGTGGGCGAGCCGCTGATCCTATCGCTGCCGAGCGTGCCGATGCGGCTGGTCTCGGACGACGAGGCCGCGAACCCGACGCGGCCCGGGCCCTTCGCCGCCGTCACCATCCGCATGGAGGAGGCGCTGTAGTTATGTCCGGCACCCCACGCCTCAGTAACCAGGCCGCCTCCGCCGCCACGGCGCCCATCGCCACGCCGGTGGTACTGGTCGAGCTCGACTTCGCCACCGGTCCCTTTCGGGTCTGGACCGGCCTTGGCCCGCTCGACTGGGCCGGGAAGATGTTCGAGGGCGCTGGCAGCATCGGCGCCATCTCGGATGTGGAGGAGACGGTGGAGTTGCGCGCCGTCCGTCTCACCCTCGCGCTGTCGCCGGTGCCGCAGGAGGTGGTGGATATCGCGCTGGCCGAGCGCAGCTATCGGCTGCGGCCGGTCACGCTGTGGGGCGCGCTGCTCGATGCGCAGGGCGCCTTTGTCGCCGACCCGTTCCCGCTCTGGGCGGGGCTGATGGACACGATGGAGGTGACGGACGGCGCCGAGCCCTCCGTGGCGCTGGCCTGCGAGAGCCGCCTGGTGGACCTCGAGCGGGCCGAGGTGCGGCGCTACACGGATGCCGACCAGCAGGCGGAGTATCCCGGCGATCGGTTCTTCGAGTTCGTGCCCGCCCTTCAGGAGGCGGAGATCCGGCTGCCGATCCAGTGAACCGGCTGCCCGACTGGCCGGAGCGCCTCGCAGCACTGATCACGGCGGCTGAGCATCGGCCCTTCGACGCGGTGCGCTGGAACTGCGGGCGCTTCGCCCTGGCCGCGGTGGTGGCCTGCACGGGGCGGCGACCCTCCTGGCAGCACCGCCCCACGCTCGCCGCGAGGGCGGACACGGCCGGCTTCCCGCGCGTGCCGGTGCCCTTCGCCCGTGCTGGCGACGTGGTGCTGGCCGCCCACCCGGACCGCCTTGGCGTCGTGCTGGACGCCGGCCGCGCTGCCTTCGTCGGAC
The DNA here is from genome assembly GCA_041906015.1 of Roseomonas sp. GTDB lineage: Bacteria > Pseudomonadota > Alphaproteobacteria > Acetobacterales > Acetobacteraceae > Neoroseomonas. The sequence continues at coordinate 16,188 of JAYRJZ010000094.1, read as the reverse complement.
GCGCGGGCCTGCTCCGCCTGCCCATCACCGCCTGCACCATCGCCTGGAGGGTTGGCTGATGCCCGTCGCCATTCCCTTCGTCGCCGCCGCCGCAGGTGCCGCCGCCTCCGCCGTCATTGGCGGCGGCGTCCTGGGCGCCGTGGCGGCCGCCGGCGCCGCCCTGGTGGTCTCCGCCGTGGGTGCCGCCGTGTTCCGCCCCAAGTCGCCCTCCGCCGCCCGCAGCGCCAACGTCACGCCAGGCACCGACACCGGCCCAGGCTCCGGCTTCGATCCCCGCACGCCGGGCGCCGGCCGCACCCAGTCCTTTCGCCAGCCCATCACCGAGCACCAGATCGTCTTCGGGCGCTGCCGCACCTCCGGCCCCGTGGTGTTCCTGCATTCCGCCACCGATGATGAGGGCCGCGCCGACGGCTTCCTCCATGTCGTCGTGGTGCTGGCGGCGCATCGCGTGCGCGCCATCGGCGAGGTGTTTCTCAACGGCACCGCCTCCACCGACGCGAAGTTCACCGGGCTGCTGCGCATCGACCGCGCGCTGGGCGATCCCGGCCAGGCGGCCAACGCCAATCTCGTGGCCGACACGAGCGGCCAGTGGACCGCAGCCCATCGCGGCCAGGGGCGGGCCTATCTCGCCGTGCGGCTCAAGCTGCGGCCCGAGGCCTTCCCCTCCGGCGCGCCCAGCCTCTCCGCCATCGTCGAGGGCGCCGACACGATCCTCGATCCGCGCACCGGCGCCACCGGTTGGTCCGACAACCCGGCGCTCTGCCTCGCCTGGTACCTGACCTCGCCCTTTGGCTGGCGTGCGGCCTGGGCCGATATCGACCTGCCGGCGCTGATGGCCGCAGCCAACATCTGCGACGAGATCATTGGCCGGCGCGATGGCACCGCCGAGCGGCGGTACACCGTGAACGGCGCCGTCACCCTGGGCGAGGGCAAGATCGCCATCACCCGCAAGCTGGTCGCCGCCATGGCCGGCGCGCTCGTGGTCTCGGGCGGGCGCTTCTACATCCATGCCGGCGCACCGCCGCTGCCGGCCGCGACACTCACCTCCGACGATCTGCGCGGCGACGTCACCATCGTAGGCTCGCGCCCGCGGCGGGATCTCTTCAACGGCGTGCGCGCCGTCTATGTCGAGCCGGCCGCCGCCTGGCAGCCGACCGATGCGCCGCCTCTGCTGGCCAGCAACTACGTCACCGAGGATGGCGGCGAGGCGATCTACCGGGACATGGAGTTCCCGCTCACCACCTCCGCGGCGACCGTGCAGCGCCTGATGAAAATCGAGCTGGAGCGCAACCGCCGCCAGCGCGAGGTGGCGATGCAGGCGAACCTCTCGGCGCTGCGCCTGCGGCCCTGGGATGGGGTGACGGTGGCGCTGGAACGCCTGACGCCATTCCCGGCGCGCGTGACGGGCTGGGCGCTGGCGCCGGATGGCGGCGTGAACCTGCAGCTGGCCGAGGAGGATCCCGCCGTCTGGGCGTGGAACCCGGCGACGGATGAGCGGGCTACGGGGCAGAACCCATCCGTGGTGCTGCCGAACCCAGGCGTGATCGCCGCGCCGGCCGCCATCCTGGTGGAGACACCGCTGGGGGTGAGCTTCACGGCGATCGCGGTCTCCTGGTCAGCGGTGGGCTCGGCCTTTCTCGCCGGCTACGAGATAGAGTTCCGGCCGGCATCGGTGGCGGTCTGGCAGGGCTATGCGGGCGGCTTCGGCGCCACCGCCGTCGCCATCCCCACCGGGGAGCCCACGGCATTCCGGGTGCGGGCCCAGGCGCGCAGCGGTGCGGTGTCGGGCTGGCGCGAGGCGCTGGTGCCCGCCGCGGCCTCGGGCCTGGCCGCGACCGGCATCACGGGCGGCGTGCGCGTGTCGGGAGGCTTTCCCGCGGATGCCGTGCGGCTGCAGGTCTTCGAGGCGAGCAGCGCCAGCCTGGCCGCCGCCACCAAGCTGGTCAGCGAGCCGACCGCACTGCCCTGGGACCGCACCGGCCTCACCACCGGCCAGACTCGCTGGTACTGGCTGCGCAGCGTCTCGGCCGAGGGCAACGTCTCCGCCTTCGCCGGCCCGGTCACCGCCACCGCCCTCTGATCGGAGAATGCCATGCCGGCACGCATCGACGACCTGCTGGTCCTCAACGCCAATCTCAACAAGACCGACTTCGCGAAGTACCTGCGCGACCGAGAGGCGGTGCTGCCGAATGACTTCGGCGGGCTCGGCGATGGCGTGGCGGATGATCGCACCGCCATCCAGGCGGCCTTCGATCGCGCCGGCGCGGACCAGAAATTCGCGATGATCCCGCCCGGCACCTGGAACGTCTCCGGCACCGTGACCCTGCCGGGCGGCGCACGCGGGCTGATCATGCAGGGCACCATCCGCTACATGGGCACCGCACCCACCTCCGTGCTGGTGCTCGGCGATGGCGGCACCCTCCGCAACGCGGAAAAACTCTACACCGGGCTGAACGTCATCCGGCAGACGCTGTCGGATTGGTCCTCCGAGGCCGATATTGGCATCACCGTGCGCAACGTCGATGCGAGCCAGATTGAGCTGCGCCGCGTGGAGGGATTCACCATCGGCATGCGCACGTTGGGCGATGGCCGCGGCGTGGAGGACAGCACCTTCACGCTGGGGCGCATCGTCAACAACCGCATCGGCCTCGACATCTGGTGCGCGACGGCCACCGCCTGGAACACCTCCATCCGCTACTACGGCGGGCACTTCGCGCAGGCGACGGGCGTGAATGCCGCGCAGGATCGCTTTGGCGTGCGCTTCGGCAATGAGGCCGGCGCCTATTCCAACCACAACCGCCACGTCTTTGACGCACCGAACTTCGAGCTGCGCCAGGCGGGCAGCAACATCGCCATCCCCTTCCTGAACCAGACCTCGGGCTCTGCCATCATCGCGCGCAACATGCGCATGGAGGCCTGCTCGCCGATGGCGGCGCGGCACACCGCCGGCGCGCAGGACTGCGAGTACGACATCGCCTGGACCAACACCTACCTGGTGGGCATCGACTACACCGCGACGGCGAACCGCTGCGGCAATGCCGTGATCAACCGGCATCGCGCGCCGGCGTCGCGCTTCCAGCGCTTCTTGGCCGGCGTGCCCAACACCCGCGCCGCGGCGTTTCGCCAGTCGGCGACCGAGGTCGGGGTGGAGGGGCTGATCACCATCGCCACGTCGACCACCACCGCGACCTTCATGGCGGATTTCTGTTTCAACGGGCTGACCGACCTAACGCCGAGTGATCGGGCGGTGACACTGGCGGCGAACCGTGGGCTGGGTTGGATGCTCGACACCACCCAGGCGAAGGAATTCGCGCTGGCGCATTGGCTGACTAGCGGCGCTTCGGGCGGGCGGCTCTTCGTGCGGGTGTTCGATGGCGCGGGGAATGTGCGGGAGGACATCGCGGGCGACGTGCTGGCCTCCATCACCACCATGCAGTGGAACGGGCCGGCGAAGGGGTGGAATGCCGGCGCGCCGATGGACGACGCGAACTTCAATCGGCGGCAGACGATCCGCGTCGGCGCTGCGGTGGCTTATGCGCAGGTGGGCGTGATCGGCTTCGATGGGCCGATCGACCTGCAATCGCTCCGGCTCTACGGGCTGCCAGAGGCCGCGCCAGCGGTGCTGAACGGCACGCCATTGCTGACGGGGGCGCTGGTCGGCTCAGGGCGGCGGGAGTTCGCGGCGGAGGTGTCCTGGGATTTGCCCAGCCTGGCGCCGGGGACGACGGCGCTGCTCGATGTCACGGTGAACGGGGCGCGGGCGGGCGACCTGGCGCAGGCGTCGCTGGTGTCGTCGACGCGGTTCATCGAGCTCGATGCCGCCGTGTGGTCGAACAACACGGTGCGGGTGATGGCGCGGAACATCTCGGGCGCGACGTTCGACCTGACGGCGGTGACTCTGTCGGTGCAGGTGGTGAAGCGGCAGGTGCCGTGAGCGAGGTCAGAAAACGCGATCGGTGATGATCAGCGGCGTGTCGGGCGGCACCAAGCCGTGTTCTCGCGCCAGTTGGCGCGAAAAAAACAGCATCATCTTACGGCCGTCGTCATCAACATGGCCCCAAATTCGCAGCATTTCCTCGCGCTCATCAGGGCCTGGCTTTCTGCCTGGCAGAGGACGCTGTTGTGTACCGCGCTTGTCTCTCATTGGCGCTCGCTTTCCCGTGTCAGCATAGCGGGCAACATCGCCGGATGACGGGGCCGTTGTCGATGGAATTGTAATCTGCGGCTGCGGCGGCAAACTCCTCAGATGACTATGCCTTCGCCTCCGCACACAGAGCAGCGAAAGGTGCGTGCAGAGCCATCGGAGCGCAGGGGCGGTTTTCCTTCCCGTGCGATCGTTCCCGTTCTCGCGCAGGCCTGGCATCGAACCGTGATCAATGGTTGCGCCTCGTGCTTCGCAGATCTGGTCGAGCTGGCGTTTGCGATAGCGGGCTTGCCGAGATGCGGCAATTTGGTCGGCAAAGGAGCTTCGATCTGATCGACCAGTGTGCTTTTGCTGAGCAGGCCGAGGCGATTAACCAGGGCTACCACACCGCCACCTGTCCACGGCTTGCCAGAGTTCGTGAGCGTGTTGTCGGCGTTGAGAAGCGCGGCGACCATATCCGGCGAGGGCTTGTCCTTCAGTAGGGGTACGAGCTTGGCCTTCAGCAACGCAAGCCGGTGAAAATTCCCCTGCGCCTGCATAAGCCATCCAGCAGGCAACTCGCTCGCCGGCAACTTGCCGTCAGGGAATTTTGCAGGGGCTGGCGGGTCCGGCAGGTCAACGTGTTCGCGGCCCTTCCTGCGGACGCCTGGCCCTAAGCCGAGCGCATCTTTCCAGCGACGCCCGGGGCCTTCGGCGGTGCTCTGATTGAAGCGCGATGTCTTCTTGTACAGAGGCGGCTTCCCTTCCTACGGCACCTTCGCCGCGCATGCCTGCGCTTAACGGCTGCTCGCTGCTGGATGTTGATTCTATCAGTCTGCGCGACGAGGCAGCCAGGCTGTTGTTCACGCGGAACGGGGTGGCGACCAAGAGGGGGCGAGGAATGGGTCGGTGAATGCCAGAGAGAAATTATAACGCGACATGTCGTTTATCTTGACATGTCGCTTTGATTGATATCTAACCTCCCCATGATCGCTACCGAGCCATCCCTCTCCGATCTGGCCGCCGCCTCTGGCATCGAGGCGCGGACCATCCGTTCGTGGGTTGCGCAGGGCCTGCTCCCTGCGCCCCTGAATCGCGGTCCCGCAGCCCGCTACCCAGCCGATACTCTCGAACGGGTTCTGGCCATCCGCGCTATGCGGGACGCCCTCGGGATGCCGCTTGCCGAGATCCGCAAGGAACTCCTGGTCGCCAGCCCGGACCAAATCCGCGCCTACGCCAGCCGCGTGCCGGGCTCGGCGCTGGAGGCAGCGCCGCCACCGGCAGCATCGAGCGCCCTCGATTACATCAGCGCCCTCCGTTCCCGACCCAGCGTCGCGTCCAAGCCGCCCCCACCGGCGGCCGCGCCAATCGCCGCACCGCCGCTGCAGGGCTTCGACGCGCTGGAGCACCGTCTTGGCCAGGGCCGCGCTGAGCCTGCCCGCAAGGCGCGCGCAGAGGAGTGGCTCCGCATCCCCATCACCCCCGACGTCGAACTCACCGTCCGCGCCCCGCTCGATGCCGAGCAACGGGTCCGGCTGGAGCGCTGCGCCGACCTGATCCGCGACATTTTGCTTGGGAGAGACCGATGACCAACAATACGCTCACGCTCACCGCCGGTCTCGACCGCACCCGCGCCTGGGAGGAAGGCGGCTCGGTCCGCTACCTCGTCGCCGAGCTCGCTGCCGAAGGTGCGACGACGCCGCGTACCGAGGTGCCTGCGCTGAACCCGGCGCTCGCCATCGACGTCTCCGGCAGCATGGCCGGCGACAAGATCGACGCGGCACGTCGCGCGGCCCGTGCGGTGGCAGAGGCGCTGACCGAGCGCGACCGCCTGAGCATCGTCGCCTTCGACAGCACGGCCGAACTGCTTCTCGACGCCCGTCCAATGGACCGTGCCGGTCGTGCCGCGGCCATCACCGCCATCGCCGGCCTGGCTGAGCGTGGCGGCACGAACCTGTTCGACGGCTGGCTGCTGGCCGCTGAGCGAGTGGCGGTCGCCATGGCAACAGCGCCGCAGGCATCGCACCGTGTGCTGCTGCTGTCCGACGGCCAGGCAAATGAGGGCGTGACCGAGCGCGAGGAAATTGCGCGCCACGCCGGCGCCCTGCTGGAACGCGGGGTCGTCACCTCCGCGCTCGGCATTGGCAATGGCTATGACGAGGAACTGCTGGGCGCCATCGCCGAGGCGGGCGGCGGCAACCTGCACGATGCGGAGCACGCGCCCGAGATCGGCGAAGTTGTACTGGGCGAGCTGCAGGCTGGACGCGCTGCCTTGGTCGAGCGCGTGACTCTGCGCGTCACCGTGCCGGCCAACCTGCGGGGCGAAGTGGTCGGTGCCTGGGCGCATGCCGCGCTGCCGGGCGTGATCGAGGTCATGGTCGGCAGCCTGATGCCGGAGCAGACCAAGCGCGTGGTCTTTCGCCTGCATTGCCCGTCCGGTGCCCCAGGCACGGCCATCCTGCTCGGTGTTTCGGCTGGTGGCGCATCACCGGATGGCGGCGATGCGATCGACGCACGCCCAGTCGAGGCCGAATTGCGCCTGGCGCGCGGTTCCGAGAACAACGCCCAGCGGCGGGACGCTGCCCGCAGCCTTGCTGTCGTCCAGGCCTGGCAGGCAGAAGCGCTGCGCCGCGCCGTGCGGATGAACCGCGAAGGCGATCGGCGGGCGGCCAGGCACTTCCTGGAGCGTGAGCTGCGCTGGATGGAGCCCTATGCGCGGGGCGTCCCCGGCACGGAGACGCTGCTGGCGGAACTGATCCTGGTACAGCGCCGGGTCAGCGAGGAATGGGATGAGCGGACCCGCAAGGAGGTCTATGCGGCCTCCTATAAGTCGTCGCGGTCCGAGCGGGACCTGCGCGCTGCGCCGCGCGCCACGCTCACCGAGCGGTTTCGGTCGCCACCGAAGTCGCCCTGATCCGTCTCCGGCCCCCTCTTGCGCAGGCTCACCCATCGATGACCACGCTCGCCGACCTTCCTGGCCTGCTCCCACCCGTCATCGCCATGGCGGAGTCGGCGGGGCGACTGCTTGCGGCAGAGTTCGCGCGGCCTGACGGCCCGCGTGGCGCCGGCAGTCATGCGGATGTGGATGACGAGATCGAGTTGATACTGCGCGAGCAGTTGCTGGCGCTGCTGCCCGCTCGATGGCTGGGGGAGGAAACGGGCGAGAAGGTTGGGTCCGGAGGCGCTTGGTGCTGGCTGGTCGATCCGCATGACGGCACCAGCGCCTTCCTCGATGGGCATCGCGGCTCTGCTGTGTCCATCGCGCTGCTCCACGAGGGAGTGCCGGTGCTGGGCGTCGTGCATGCCCCGCTCTCGCCCGATCGCGGCGCGGATACGATCGCCTGGGCGGAGGGGCTCGACCATCTGCTGCGCAACGGAGCGCAGGTCACGCCGTGCCTGGCCAAGGGCGCACTCTCAGCCGGTACCATCGTTTTCGTCAGCCAGGCCGCGCCGGAATGGCCGATTGGCAACGCACAGGCCGTGGCCCCGGCACGCTTCGTGGCGCTGCCGTCGATCGCCTATCGGCTGGCGCGCGCGGCGGTGGGCGATGGCGTGGCGGCGGTCTCGCTCAACAGCCCCTGCGGCTGGGACTATGCTGCGGGTCATGCGCTGCTGCGCGGCGCCGGTGGCGTGCTCCTCGATGAAACGGCGCGAGAGGTGACCTCCACGGTGGACGGTCGCAGCAGCACGCGGCGCAGCTTCGGCGGTGCTCCTATCCCAGCCCGCGCACTCGCGGCACGGGATTGGGGCATGGTCCGCAGCGGGCGAAGGCAGCCGCACCGGGTTTCGCTGGTTTGGCCGCGCCCGCCTGAAGGTATTGCGCTGGATCGCGCCATTGGCTGCCTGCTCGGGCAGGTGGTGGGGGACTCCCTCGGGTCGCTTGTCGAGTTCCGTTCCCCGCGGGACATCGCACGCCAGTATCCGGCCGGCGTGCGTGACCTCGCGGATGGCGGCACGTGGAACACCATCGCCGGGCAACTGACCGATGACAGCGAGCTCGCGCTCGACCTGGCGCGCACGTTGGTGAGCCAGACGTCCTGGTCATCCGAGGCGGTCGCCGCGGCTTATGCTGGCTGGTACGCCTCGCGGCCCTTCGACATCGGCGGCACCACGCGGCAGGCGCTGTCCGCCGCCGCGGCGGCCGCACAGGATAAGGCCGGCGCAGCCCGGAAGGCGGCGAACCGAGAGAGCCAGGCGAATGGCGCTCTCATGCGCTGCGCGCCCATCGGCGTCTGGGCCATCGACGCGGCCGAGGCTGCGGCTGCCGCACGACAGGACGCGGCGCTGACCCACCCGCATCCGATGTGCCAGGCAGCATCGGCAGCCTTCGTGGCAGCGATCGCGACCGGAATCGGTGGCGGCGACCGGGAGGCGATGCTGACGGCGGCGGAGGCAGCAATGCCAGAGCCGGACGCGGCGCCACTGCGCGCAGCGTTTGCACGCGCGCGGGCTGGCGAGGGTCCCGGAGACTTCATGAGCCAGCAGGGCTGGGTCCTGATCGCATTCCAGAATGCGTTTCGTCACCTGGCTGCCGGGACGTCCATCGAGGATGCGCTCATCGAGACGGTCGGCGCAGGCGGCGATACCGACACCAATGGGGCGATCTGCGGCGCGCTGCTTGGTGCAGCGCAGGGGCGCGCGGCAATCCCGAGACGCTGGCGAATGGCGGTGTTGGCATGCCGGCCGCTGGCGGAGATTGGTGCGGTTCAGCCGCGACCTCAGCGGTATTGGCCGGATGATTTGCCGCGACTGGCTGAGGCGCTGATTGGCCGATGACTTGGTGGCGCACGGAAGGTCGTTCTGCAGATTGTTGTGACGCCGCCGCCCGGCCCGTCGGCGCAGCACGAGGCGCGACAGCCGTAGCGACGCATACCGCTCTACGGCCGCTACTTTGTAGCCGCACAATTTATGTCGATACTGTCGCAATAGCCTTGGGGAATGCCACTTTGGACCTGAGAACATCCGCCGCCCCGGCGACCCTCGTGCTTCATCGCCGGCCGGGCAGGGATGTCAGTAGAAGGGTGGCGTCAACGCCCAGACGAGCACGGCCGGAGCGTCGCTAGCATTCCAAAAGCGGTGTGGGCGCGTGCTTGCGAAGCGGAATGCGTCGCCCGCGGCTAGTTCCGCAACCTCGCCATCTACCTCGACATGAACTTGGCCTTCGCGCACCATGCCGGCGTCCTCCCCGGCATGTGTGTACGCCGCGCCGGAAGACCCGCCAGGGCGGATCGTAACGAGGAGAAGCTCGATCGCGCCATCGCCGGGCGGCGTGATGAGTTCCTTCGTGATCCCTTCAGCGTCGAGTTCGATGGTGCGACGCTGCGGACGGCGCTGCACCCAGGCAGGGCCATCCGTGGCCGCGCGCGGCGGATCAAAGAACCAGCCGACCGGGACTTCGAGCGCTTCCGCCACGCGCAGCAGGCTGCGCAAGGACGGTGCGGCGATGCCGCGCTCCATCTGGCTGAGCATGCCGATCGAGATTCCGGCCTGGCGGGACAGATCCTGCAGCGTGAGTTGCCGCTGTCGCCGCAGCCGGCGGACCGTCAGGCCCATCTCCGGCAGCGGGGTACGGCGCGGGGTCGCGGCCGGCGCGTCCCCGCAGTCGGCCACCTGAAAATTTTCGACTTCTTTTTTCAACCTGGTTGCCTCGCTTCCCCCGTGGTGTTTAGCATACTCAAAACCGAGGCCGAGCACAGCATTCCGCTCGACCGCCCCGGCGGAACTTGCCGCCGGTCCGGGCAGGAGGAAGACAGATGTCCGAAGACGCCCTGCGGGTCGCCCTTGCCTTGCACGACCTGTGGAACACGGGGGACGTTTCCAGGATCGACGAAGTCTACGCCGAGGATTTCGTCGCCCACTGGCCGCCGAGCTCCGAGGTGCCGACGCGCCGTGGCCGCGACGGCGCCCGCTTCGGCGTCGAGCGCATCCGCCGCGCCTTCCCCGATTGGCACGAGGATGTGCTCGACGCTTTCGCGAGCGGGGACCGTGTCTGCACTCGCTACGTCTCCACCGGCACGCATCGCGGCGCCTATTGGAACCTCGAGCCGACCGGCCGCCAGATCAGGGTGGAGGAGATCTCGATCTACCGCATCGAGGGCGGCCGCGTGGCCGAACAGTGGTGCATGCTCGACGAACTCGCGCGCCTTCGGCAACTCGGCGTCGACGATGCCTACCTCCGGCGCCTGTTGTCCCATTGATGGCCCGGGCGCCGCGAGGGGGCCGAAGCATGCCGCATCATCCCTCGAAGCCAAGCTGTACGACCATTCCGGCTCGCAACCCGGAACCAACCTGGAGGGCTTAACATGAACCGCCGCAGTTTCCTCGGGGCCGCCGTGGCCTCCGCCGCCCTGCCAATGCCGGCCTTCGCACAGTCCGAGCGCGCCCGGGTGATGACCTTCGTCCCGCACGCGAACCTCACGTCGCTCGATCCCGTCTGGACCTCGGCACTCGTCACCAGCAACCACGGCTACTACGTCTTCGACACGCTCTATGGCGTGGACAGCCGGCTGCGCCCGCATCCGCAGATGGCCGAAGGGCACAGCGTCTCCGACGATGGGCTTATCTGGCTGATCAGGCTGCGGGACGGGCTGCGTTTCCATGACGGCGAGCCGGTCCGCGCCAGGGACTGCGCCGCAAGCCTCCGCCGCTGGGCCGCGCGCGACACCTTCGGCAGGACGCTCGCCGATGCCGTGGATGCGTGGGAAGCCGCGGACGACAGGACGGTGCGCATCAAGCTGAAGCGCCCCTTCCCACTGCTGATCGACGCGATCGGCAAGCCAGGTTCAAACATCGCCTTCATGATGCCCGAGCGCCTCGCCGCGACCGACCCGAACAGCCAGATCACGGAGATGGTGGGCTCCGGCCCTTACCGCTTCGTCGCCGGCGAATACGCATCGGGCAACCGCGTAGTCTACGAGAAGTTCGCAGGTTACGTCCCGCGGCAGGAACAGCCGAATTGGACGGCGGGCGGCAAGGTCGCGCATTTCGACCGCATCCTCTGGCAGATCATCCCCGATCCCGCGACCGCCGCGGCCGCGCTGCAGGCCGGCGAGATCGACTGGTGGGACCAGGTGCTGCCAGACCTCGCGCCCGCGCTGCGGCGCAACCGCAACATCGTGCTGGGGGACGGCAACCCGGCCGGGCATGTCGCGATCATGCGCTTCAACCACCTCCAGCCGCCTTTCAACAACCGCAGGCTCCGCCAGGCGCTGATGCGCGCCGTCAACCAGGCCGACTACATGGCCACCGTGACCGCCAACGACCCCTCCGCGTACCGGGTCTGCCATTCTTTCTTCCCCTGCGGCACCCCCTACGGGACGCCGCCCAGCCCGAACCCAATGGCGGAACGCCCCTCGATCGAACAGCTGCGCCAGCTCATCCGCGAGTCCGGCTATGCAGGCGAGAAGATCGTCATCCTCAGCCCGACCGACTTCGCGACCATCGCGCCCTTCGGCCAGATCACCAACGCCCTGCTCCGCCAGCTCGGCATGAACGTCGAGCTGATCGAAACCGACTGGGGCGCGATGCTGCAGCGGCGCACCAACCGGGGCCCCGTGGAAAGCGGGGGCTGGAGCATGTTCCACGTCTGGTGGACAGGCGAGACGCTGGTGAACCCCGCGATGAACGCCGTGATGCGCGGCCAAGGCGCGCAGGGCTGGGCTGGTTGGTACGAAAGCGCGCGGATGGAGGAGCTGAATGTGCGCTGGCTGCGGGAGCCGACGGAGGATGGCCGCGCCGGGATTGTCGCGGAGATGCAGGCGCTCGCCTTCGAGGACGTGCCCTCCGTTCCGATCGGCCAGTTCTCGATCCGCACCGCCTATCGGCGCACGCTGACCGGCATGGTCGAAGGCCCGGCGCCCTATCCGTGGGGCGTGCGGCGCGTCTGACCGAAGCAGGGGCATGGCCCGCGAAGGCGCGGCCATGTCTCCCCCGCATCCCGCCAGCCGCCAGGGACACCGACATGACCGAGACCGACCGCGGCAGCAACCTCGCGATCAACGGCGAACGGCTGTGGAACAGCCTGATGCGCATGGCCGAGATCGGCGCCCTGCCGAATGGGGGCTGTCGCCGGCTTGGCCTGACGCCGGAGGATTCCGCCGGCCGCGCCCTGCTGGCCGGCTGGGCGCGGGAGAACGGCTACGGCGTCGCCCGCGACCGCATCGGCAACCTGTTCATCCGCCGGCCGGGAACCCGGCCCGAGCTGGCGCCGGTGATGATGGGCAGCCATCTCGACACCGTCGTGACAGGCGGGCGCTTCGACGGCGTGCTCGGTGTCCTCGGCGGACTCGAGGTGCTCCGCACGCTGGACGACGCCGGCATCGCGACGGAACGCACGCTGGAACTTGTCGTGTGGACCAACGAGGAGGGCGCGCGCTTCGCACCCGGCAACACCGGCGCCTTCGCCTTCGCCGGCAAGTACACGCTGGAGCAGGCGCTGGCGCATGCGGATGCAGACGGCACGCGCGTCGGCGACGCGCTGGAGGCGCTGGACGAGCTCGGCCTGGAACCCGTGGGCGGCCGCCCCATCGAGGCCTGCTTCGAGCTGCATGTCGAACAGGGGCCTTACTTGGAACGCGCCGGCATTCCGGTCGGCATCGTCACCGGCACCTACACCGTGCGCTACTTCAACCTGACCATCGCGGGAGAAGCGTCGCATCTGGCGCAGCCCCTGACGGACCGGCGTGATGCGCTGGTGGGCATGGCGGAGGCGATCCTCGCCATCCGCCGGGTCGGCGCAGCGCATGGCGAGCAGGGCCGCTCGAACGCCTCCTGGATCAACGTGTTCCCGAACGTCCGCGGCACGGTGGCGGAGACGGTGCAGATGTCCTGCGACGTCCGTCATGCCGACCCGGAGGTGGCGCGCGCGATGGCGGCGGACCTGCATGGCTCCATCGAAGATGCGTCGCGCCGCACCGGCATCGCGATGACGCTCGATCCCTTCCACCAGTTCGGGCCGATCCACTTCGATGCCGGGCTGGTCGACTTGCTCCGCCGGACGGCACGCAGCCGCGGCCACCGGTGCCAGGACATCTTGACGGTCGCCGGCCATGACGCGATCGCGCTGGCGCCGATCGCCCCTACCGCGATGATCTTCGTGCCGAGCGCGGCCGGCCTCAGCCACAACGAGCGCGAGTACACGGATCCGGCGGCATGCGCCGCGGGCACTGATGTGTTGCTGCACGCGGTGCTGGCCAAGGCCGGCCGTGACTGAGGCGACACGCGGCGCGGAACCGGGCCTCGCCCGCGCCCCATGTGCCCCCTGCGGGCACTCCCCTGGACACCGAGGAAAGGAATACCGGCATGACGAACGAGGACATCGCGCGGCAGACGATCGAGGTGATCTGGTGCCGCGGCGAGGTGGACCGCATCCCCGAGTTTTACACCGAGGATTTCCACGCCCATCAGCCCAACATCCGGCTGAATTGGACAGGTATCCCGGGCCGCCCCACCTGGGTGGGCCACGAGGGGCTGCGCAACATCGTCACCTGGATCAAGAGCGTCTGCCCCGACTACCACGAGGCGCCGCAACTCGTCGTCGGTTCGGGTGACATGGTCGCGATGCGCATGATCAATACCGGCACGCACACCGGCCGCGCGGTCGGACGTTTCCAGCCGTCCGGTAAGTCGTTCGAGGCGGTGGATACGATGTTCGTGCGCATGGTCGGCGGACGGATCGCGGAGCAGTGGGGGCTGTTTGATCAGCATGCAGTCTGTGTGCAACTCGGGTTCATAGAACCGTCGGAGCTGGTCATCTACGGGTAGGCAACCCCGCCTCGGCCCCCCATCCGAGACCCCGGCAGCGACGACGAACTACACAGCCATTTCGCCACTGCTCGGGCCGGCGGCCGTGCTCGCCAACGAAGCGCTGAACTTGCTTGCCTCCGGCCATGGTGCGCTGCTCAAAGGGGGTGCGGCTCACCTCGCGTTTCGTCTTGGCCTTGACACCGAGTTCTTCAAAAAGGGCCTTGGCGCATCGACGACAGCGAACTGCAGTGAAAACCTGCGAGAGACGTTTCGCTGTGGGTTCCCTTTCCTACACCATTTCCATTCCGTAGAGTGTTGATTTCATTCAATCTCTTGCGCTGGATTGGCGCTGTACCCCCAATTCCATCCCATTGTGATCTTTGGTTGACCGTTGGCGCGCGCCTATCGGCGCCGAATCGCGCGAGCGATCTTCCGAAGAGGCGCCGACTTGGACGCTGCGCCTCGATCGCGTTTTGGCGAGGGGTGCTCCAAGCACATCTAATTTCACTCACGGAAAAGTAAGTAACTCTGCCCCAGGATCTCGGCAGTTGTCGGTGATGGCTCAACGAACTGACGCCGCTCACCGTCGTTCAGGACGCGCGAAAATCGCGCCGTTGGGGACAAAATGACTCTGCCGATGTCCATGGCGTTGACATTCGTGAGCATGTTAGGGTTCTGGGCCCTGCTTCGCGGGTTGGGAAGCGCCCTGGCCTGGTGGGCTGAATATCTTGATGAGCGAGAAGAGAAGGCACTTCGGGAACGCGAGGACGAACCCTACGCGAGTTTCGCGGCGCCCCTACAAAGGCGCGCGCCCAAGCAGGTCGTGGCGCACTAGGCGTACCGGGGGCGGAAAGCCACCTACTGCAACACCACCTTGCCGCTCACCGGCACCGCTTCCAGCACTGCCGCCTTGATCGCGTTCAACGTCTCTTCATGGCAGCAGGCGATCAGAAGGAAGACGCGACGCTCAACGCTGGCGCGGGCCATGCGGATGATGTGGGCCATCTCTGAATCCGGCGGAATCGTCGCATGGCGCCACACATAGGCATCGCAAGCGGAGCCGATGGCGCCGCCGCCAGGGATCAGCGCCGTATGGAACCGACACAGGGATAGCAGCAGCGGTAGCGTAGGGACCGGCAACGGAACCATGTGCTGCGGCCGTGCGGTGTTCTCGTTGTCCCGCTGCGTATCAGGCCCCACCCGAATCATAGACGGGCTGTGCGGCCGCCGTCTGCGGGCCAGGGCCGATGAACATCGGCCCGCACTCGCCTACCTGCACGCCAGGAAGACCGAGGTTGGATGCGAGGAATGGGTCGTTCTGCGCTTGCAGAAGCATCGGCATCAGCGCGCCGACATCCATGACCGCACCCCCGGGCCCGGCGGCTCGTCCGCGTGGCATCCCCGGACGACTGGCGGCCTGCGCGACGCCGAACACGCGGAGGCATTTCACGCCGCGCGGCGCCGGTATTGGGGTGCGGGTGGCCCGCCTCGATTAGGTGAACTAGGTGGGCGGGTACCCTTCCAGATCGAACATGCTGATGACTGCGGCCGTCAGCGTGGTGGTGGTGGCAGTGCCCGATCCGCGTTGCAGCGCTGGGTCGGAAGGGGCTCACCGGACAGGATGCGCACGACGCGCCGACCGGGCGCCGTATCGAGCACCAGGCAGGCGCAGCCATAGCCATGCGGCCCGTTCGTCCCGACCCATCCGAGGGTCGTCATGTCCGGGATTGTGTCGAGGCCGGGGACTGGCTCCCGTCCCTGGACTGACAGCACCCATTCACCGTCCCGATCGAGCAGCCACCAGTTTGCTGGGGAGGGATTCGCCAGCCACCCGCAGCGGCGTTCCGGTGCTGCGTCAGCCTGCCCGATGAATGTGCCGGCGATCAGAGCTGCTGCGGCTATCGCAAGGCGCATGGCGTGTCCTCCTGAGCCATGCTGACAGCTTCTCAGCCGGGTTCCAGCCCCAGGGCTCCACATCGTTCCCGATAAGCGTTGCCACCGTTGCCACCAACGGAAACGGCGGTGGCAACGGTCGGAAGCGGCGGATTTCTGCGGTTGTTGCCACCGTTGCCAGCGTTGCCAGCGGAAAACACAAAGTTTGCGTTGCACGGCATCAGCCAGCGGCCTTCGTGGTGCGCCGAGCGCGCGCTGGAACGGTGGTGGCAGGCTTCTGACCGCGATGCTCGCCCGCCAGCCATGCGCAGCGGCATAGCGCAGGACGATGGCGATACGCCGCAGCACCTTCCGGCCGATCGACGGCGCCGAGGTCCAAACGCCGTCGATCGCCTCCCGCACCTTCGCCCGGTTGATCTCCGCGACCG
>JAYRJZ010000002.1:0-142924 GCA_041906015.1 Roseomonas sp. | reverse complement strand
GCCAGAAAAGGCTGAGGCACATCAGGCGGCGCTGATTCGCCGCGATCAGGCCGTGGCGGGTGACCTGCACCATCATCGTGAAGATCCAGATCACGCCGAAGGTGACGTGCAGGCCGTGTGTGCCGACCAGCGCGAAGAAGGCCGAGAGGAAGGCGCTGCGCTGCGGCGTCGCGCCGATATGGATCATGTGGTGGAACTCGTAGAGTTCGATCCCGAGGAACGCCAGGCCGAACGCCGCCGTCACGAGCAGCCAGAACCGTGTGAGTCCCGACCGCCCCCCCTGCATCGCCAGCATGGCGAAGCCATAGGTGATGGAGGAGAACAGCAGCATTGCCGTGTTGAGCGCGACGAGCGGCAGATCGAACAGGTCACGCGGCGAGGGGCCTGCCGCGTAGTTGCCGCCGAGCACCGCGAAGCACGCGAAGAGGATCGCGAAGATGAGGCAATCGCTCATCAGGTAGATCCAGAAGCCCAGCATCGTGCTGCCGCCTTCCGGATGGTCATGCTCGTCGAGATCGTAGAAGCGCGGCGGGAGATCCGACGCGAGGGTTGTTTCTGTGGTCATTCCGCGGCTGCCAGGGCTCGGCTACGCAGGGCCTCCGTCTCGGCGATCGTCTCGGCCGGGATACGGAAACTGCGATGGTAATCGAAGGTGTGGACGATGGCCGTGATGAGGATCGCGACGAAGCTCAGCACCACAAGCCACCAGATGTGCCAGATCAGGGCGAAGCCGCAGACCGTGCTGAGCGCGGCAAGCACCACGCCGGCGCCGGTGTTGCGCGGCATTTCGATCGACCGGAAGCCTCCGGTCGGGCGTTCATGTCCGCGTTGCTTCATGTCGTACCAGGCATCGAGATCGTGCACGACGGGCGTGAAGGCGAAGTTGTAGTCCGGTGGCGGAGAGGAGGTGGCCCATTCCAGGGTCCGGCCATCCCACGGATCGCCCGTCACGTCGCGCAGGCGGTCCCGATGCAGGATGCTGACGCCGATCTGGATCAGCATCGCGGCGATGCCGCAGGCGATGACCGCGGCGCCGATGCCGGCGATGACGAAGAAGATCTGCAGCGATGGGTCGTCGAACACGCGCATGCGTCGTGTCACGCCCATCAGGCCCAGGATGTAGAGCGGCATGAAGGCCAGCCAGAAGCCCACCACCCAACACCAGAAGGAGACCTTCCCCCAGAAGGGATCGAGCTTGAAGCCGAAGGCCTTGGGGAACCAGAAATTGATCGCCGCGAAGCTGCCGAACAGCACGCCGCCGATGATGACGTTGTGGAAGTGCGCGACGAGGAACAGGGAGTTGTGCAGGACGAAATCCGCCGGCGGCACCGCCAGCAGCACGCCTGTCATGCCACCGACGGTGAAGGTCAGCATGAAGGCGATCGTCCACATCATCGGCAGTTCGAAGCGGATGCGGCCGCGATACATGGTGAAGAGCCAGTTGAACAGCTTCGCGCCCGTCGGGATGGAGATCACCATGGTGGTGATGCCGAAGAAGCTGTTGACGCTCGCACCCGACCCCATGGTGAAGAAGTGGTGCAGCCACACGAGGTAGGAGAGGATGGTGATGCACACCGTGGCATACACCATCGAGGTGTAGCCGAAGAGCCGCTTGCCGGAGAAGGTCGAGGCGACCTCGGAGAAGACGCCGAACAGCGGCAGGATGAGGATGTAGACCTCCGGGTGCCCCCAGATCCAGATGAGGTTCACGTACATCATCGGGCTTCCGCCCAGATCGCTCGTGAAGAAGTTCATCCCGAGGTAGCGGTCGAGGCCGAGCAGCGCGAGCACCGCGGTCAGCACCGGGAAGGTGGCGACGATCAGCACGTTGGTGCACAGCGCTGTCCAGGTGAAGACAGGCATCTTCATCAGGCTCATGCCTGGCGCGCGCAGCTTGATGATCGTCGCGATCAGGTTGATGCCCGACAATGTCGTTCCGACGCCGGCTACCTGCAGACCCCAGATCCAGTAGTCGACGCCGACATCCGGACTGTAGGTCGCGCCGGAGAGCGGCGGATAGGCGAGCCACCCGGTCTTGGCGAACTCACCGATGAACAGCGAGGCCATGATCAGCACGGCGCCGCCGGTCGTCATCCAGAAGCTGAAATTGTTCAGGAAGGGGAAAGACACGTCGCGCGCGCCGATCTGCAGCGGCACGACGTAGTTCATGAACCCGGTGACGAAGGGCATCGCCACGAAGAAGATCATGATGACGCCGTGGGCGGTGAAGATCTGATCGTAGTGATGGGCCGGCAGGTAGCCATCGGAACCGTTGAAGGCGATGGACTGCTGCAGGCGCATCATGACCGCGTCGGCGAAGCCGCGCAGCAGCATGATGGTGCCGAGCACCATGTACATGATGCCGATCTTCTTGTGGTCCACGCTGGTGAACCACTCCTTCCAGAGATAGCCCCACAGGCGGAACCAGGTGATCAGGCCGAGCACCGCCAAGGCGCCGATGGCGACGACGATGAAGGTGATGACGACGATGGGCTCATGCAGCGGCAGTGAGGCGAGGCTGAGCTTGCCGAAGATGGGGCTCACTTCCGAAACGGCAGGGGTGGTCATGGTGATTACAATTCCGGCCCGGACGGCAGTTGGCTAACGGCGAGGGGACGCGACATGCCCCCCTCGGGAGGCCTGAGGCCGAGCCCCGTCAGGCGGGTCAGGGCCACCGGCGGCCGTGCGCTCCGCGCCTCGGGGAAGCTCGGCACGGTGCAGATGGAGGTAACCATGGTCGTCCTCCGCGCCGATCCGCTCGCGATCCGCCGCACGCTGTCGATGCCGGCGACGCCAAGGCCGCCGCGGGCATCGATGCTCATCATGTCGTGCATGCACATCCGTCCCGGCTCCACGCACATATTGACGATGGCGGAGAAAAGGTCCGGATCGACGCGGGAGAAGTGCCGGACCGGGACGTTCTCGCTGGGCTGCTGGAGCACCAGGAAGCCGCCGCGGTCGAGCCCGTCCTGGCCCTGCCGGACCTGGGCGATCCAGTTCCCGAAGTCCGGTTCGGCAAGACCGCGAAAGCGGAAACGCATGCCCGAGAAGCCCGCGCCGCTGTAATTCGCGGAGAAGCCTTCGTAGTCGCCCGGCCGGTTGATCACGCCG
This sequence comes from Roseomonas sp., assembly GCA_041906015.1. GTDB lineage: Bacteria > Pseudomonadota > Alphaproteobacteria > Acetobacterales > Acetobacteraceae > Neoroseomonas. The sequence goes on along the minus strand of JAYRJZ010000002.1, from coordinate 139,813 downwards.
TGCAGCGTCGTCTCCATCCCCGGCATGGCATAGATCTGCCCGGCCAGCGCCGGGATATAGAAGGAGTTCATTACCGTGGTGGAGGTGATCCGGAAGCGGATTGGCCTGTCCACCGGCGCGGCGAGTTCATTCACGCTCGCGACGCCGTATTCCGGCAGGATGAAGAGCCATTTCCAGTCGAGCGCCACGACCTGCACCTCCAGCGGGCGGACCGCTGCGGGAACAGGCCGATCGGGGCCGATCCGCGACAGCGGCCGGTAGGGGTCGAGCAGATGCGTCCCCGCCCAGGTCAGTGCACCGAGGCAGATGATGATCATCAGCGGCGCCGCCCAGATCACGAGTTCGAGACCGGTGGAGTGGCTCCACTCCGGCTCGTAGCGTGCCGTGCGGTTGTTCGCGCGGTAGCGCCAGGCGAAGAGGACCGTCAGCGCCATCACCGGCAGGATGATCAGCAGCATCAGGGCGGTGGAGATCATCACCAGGTCGCCTTGGCGCCGCGCCACATCTCCCGCGGGGTTGAGCACCACGAGGTTGCAGCCGCCAAGCAGAACCGGCAGGGCGAGCAGGGCCAGCCGGCTCAGGGTCCGGCCAGATCGATTGGGAGCACTCATGTCAGGCACTTACCCATGGGAAGCGTGGTAGGACATAGGCAAAATTGTTAATTCCGCCTCACTGAGCATTTTATCCCCGACGCACGCCCACGTCTCGGTCCAGACTTGCGGAAGCGGCCGACGCCGCGCTTAAAGCAGGGTCCCAACGAGTTGCGACGCCCATGACGATGACCCATTCCTTCGCCGCCACCGAGGCCGAGCGCGACGCCCTCGCTCTGCACACCCGCGACCATCACCTGTCGCCGGGCGAGATCTCCATCGGGGTGGTGATCGGACGAGCGTCGGAGTTCTTTGACTTCTTCGTCTACGCGATCGCCTCGGTGCTGGTGTTCCCGAAGCTGATCTTCCCCTATGTCGATCCGCTGACCGGCACGATCTATTCCTTCGCCGTCTTCGCCCTCGCCTTCGTCGCGCGGCCCATCGGCACGATGGTCTTCATGGGCATCGACCGCCGCTATGGCCGCGGCACCAAGCTGACCATCGCACTCTTCCTGCTGGGCGGTTCCACCGCCGCCATCGCCTTCCTGCCGGGCTATGCGACGATCGGTCATGCCGCGGTGGTGCTGCTGGCCTTGTTCCGTATGGGCCAGGGCGTGGCGCTCGGCGGGTCCTGGGACGGCCTTGCCTCCCTGCTGGCGTTGAACGCGCCGGAAGGGCAGCGCGGCTGGTACGCGATGATCCCCCAGCTCGGCGCGACCCTCGGGCTGATCGTCGCCAGCCTGCTCTTCGCCTTCTTCACGGTCACGCTCCCGGCCGAGGACTTCCTCGACTGGGGCTGGCGCTACCCCTTCTTCGTCTCCTTCGCGATCAACGTCGTCGCGCTCTTTGCGCGTCTGCGCATCGTGGTGACGCCGGAATATGCGCGCCGGTTCGAGAGCATGTCCCTCGAGCCCGCTTCCGTCCGCGAGACGATCCGGGCCGAGTGGCGCACCATCGCGATGGGCGCCTTCGCGCCGCTGGCCAGCTTCGCCATGTTCCACATGGTCACCGTCTTCCCGCTCTCCTGGGTGTTCCTCTTCACCCCGGAACGGCCGTCCGGCTTCCTCGTGCTCGAGGCGGTCGCCGCGGCGCTCGGCACGCTCGCCATCGTGATCTCCGGCTATGTCGCGGACCGGGTGGGGCGGCGTCGTCTGCTCGGCGCCTCGGCCGCCGCCATCGCGGTGTTCAGTGGCTTCGCCCCGCAGCTCCTGGACGGCGGCCCGGTGGGCGAGGCGGTGTTCATGCTGGTGGGCTTCGTCCTGCTCGGCGTGTCCTTCGGGCAGTCGTCGGGCGCCTTGTCCACGCGCTTCTCGCCGCGCCACCGCTACACCGGCTCGGCGCTGACCGCGGACCTCGCCTGGCTGTTCGGCGCCGGCTTCGCGCCGATTGCCGCCCTGCTCCTGTCCACCCATTTCGGATTGGCGTCGGCGGGCGCCTATCTGCTCTCGGGCGCGGCCTGCACCCTGGTGGCGCTGTGGCTGAACCGCGAGCTGGCACGTACGATCGAATAGCGGGCGTACCACGCGGTTCCTGCATCCGATCGCTGCGGGGGGGGGGGCGGCGCAGTTGCAACCCCCCCCCCCCGGTGCAGGCGCCGGATCAAGCCATGCGCGGGAGCCACGCGGCATCGTCCGAGCCGAGTTCCGGCGTCGGCCGGTCCCACCGCGTGGGTGTCTCGGACATCCGAAGGACGGGGCCGAGCGTGAGGAGATCGCCATAGAAGCCCCGTTCTCGCACCTGAAGGGGCGTGAGATCCTCCTCGGCGAGGCGTTCGGCCGCCGATGCGAAATCGGCGAGGAGGCCTTGGCGCTGCAGCAGCATGGCGGATTGGCAGAGCGAGACGTTCACCTGCCAGCTCCCGCCTTCACGGGCCCGCCGCGCCAGGGCGAGCAGCGCGCCATAGGTGGCTAGGTAGCCCGTGGTGTAGTCGCAGACCGGTGCGAAGACGAGCTTCGGCTGCCCGGCGCCGCCACGACGCGTGGGCTGTCTCTCGTTCTGGCGAAGGCCCTGGACGAAGCGTCGCTGCAGGGCTGGCAGGTGATCTCCATGAAGGACGACTGGGCGCGGATCTTCCCCTGATACCGGCCGGCCTTTCGGCTGCCCCGGAATTCAGCACGGGCCGCCCCTCGGCAGCATTGCGGCGATGACGCGCTTCCCGCCCATCGCCGCATGGCTGCCCGGGGGGGCAACTCATACCGCTTGGTCCCCATCACCGGCTCCGCGTCGAGACACGGAACCCCATGAATCATCAATCAGCCGCCCAGCGAATCCTGATTGTCGATCTGTCCTAGAGCAGCGGCCGCTTCGGCGCCGGCTGCTCCCAGTACTGACCCACGCGGCGCATCGCGCGCAGGTCGCCGATCTGCAGCCGCTGACCGTCCAGCCGGATGAAGCCGCCCTTGCGCAGGCGCTGCAGCATGCGGTTCGTATGCACCGGCGAGAGCCCGAGCGCGTCCGCGATATGCCCCTGGGTGATGGGGAAGGGGATGCCTTCCGTCGTCGCCAGCCCCGATGAGGCGGCACGTTTGTACAGATGCACCAGCAGCGTGGCGATGCGCTCCATCGCGGTGCGCCGGCCGACGGTCAGCACCGCGTCGTCCACCAGCCGCTCCTCATGGGCGGCCAGCCAGGTGATGTCGAGCGCGATGCCCGGCAGGTTCCGGAAGAACTCCGGTACGGCGTCCGTCGCGAAGGCGCAGAGATTCACCTCGGTCAGAGCCTCCACGCCATGCGGCAGGGTGGCGAGCAATTCCCCCTGCAGGCCCAGCAGGTCGCCCGGCAGAAGGAAGTTCAGGATCTGCCGCCGCCCGTCCTCCAGCGTCTTGAAGCGGAAGGCCCAGCCCGAGAGCAGCACATAGAGGCGCGTCGTCGCCTGGCCCTCGGCCAGGATGGTCGCGCCGGCCGTCATCAGGCGCTGGCCGATCTTCGCGGCGCGGATCGCGGCCAGCTCCGCCGGAGCCACCGGCTTGAAGCTCGGCAGCGCTCGCAGCGGGCAGGCACGGCAGTCGAGAGGGGATTCCATCGGCACCGCTTATCGCATGTTAATGCGCCCCACCGCAGCGCAGGTCAGCATCGCGTTCCACAGGATCTAAGGTGGCGTCCTGGCCATGCTGCATGCCCTGCGTTCGGGTCGTTGGGGGGGATGGATGGTGGGGGCCCTGGCCTTCGCCGCCGCCTGGGCTGTGCCGCACGGCCTGGCGGAGCCCGCTGGTGGGCTGACCTTCGCCACCTTCTTCCTCGCCATCCTCGTCGCCAGCCTGGTCGGCGGCTGGGCGCCGGCAAGCGCGGTTGCCGCGGGCGCCATCGTCGTCATCCTGTTCTGGTTCCAGGCGCCGTTCCAGGCAGGGCGGATGCGCTGGCCATGGCCACTCGTCCCGCTCGGCCTCTTCGCGGCGGTGGCCGGCGCGCAGATCGTGCTCGTGCACCGGTTGACCCAGGCGCTGGCGCGGCTCGAATGGAAGCGCCAGCAGATGGAGGCGCTGCGCGCTTCCGAACGACTCATGTTCCGCGAGTTGCAGCATCGCATCGCCAACGGCATCCAGCTCGTCGCCAGCCTGCTTTCGCTGGAAGCTTCGCGCGTGCAGGACGACGAGGCCGCCGCGGTGCTGGAGGACGCGGTGACGCGCCTGTCCATGGTCGCGACCGTTCATCGTCGGCTGAACGATCCCACGCTTGGGGAAGCGGGTCTCGAGACCGCCCTGCGGGCCTTGGCGCGGGACATCCTCGATGCCGGCGGCAAGGAGGGGGTGAGCCTGCATGTCGTCGCGCCGCCCCTGGCCACGACGCCGGCGGATGCGACATCGCTGGCCATGATCGTGGCCGAGGCGGTGACCAATGCCCTGAAGCATGCCTTCCACGACCGCGAGGACGGATCGGTCGAGATCCTCTTCAGCGAAGACGAGCCCGGCCAACGACGCCTGCGGATCCGTGACGACGGGCCGGGCATGGGAGCGGAAGCGCCGGAAGCCGCGGACAGTCTCGGCCTGCTGGTAATGCGCAGCATGGCGCAGCGGCTGGGCGGGTGGCTCGAATTGGGGAACGATCCGCGTGGCGGCGCGGTGGTGACCGTGATCATGCCGGCGGCCGAGCGAGGATAGGTCCGGAGCGGGACGCCTCGACGGCACGCCGCCGTTGTGCCCCTTGCTGGCGCGGCACCTCGCCACCGGACCCGCTGGACAGTCCATGCACCGGCCATTGGCGGCGCCCTGAACTGCCGTGTGACGGAACGAGGGCCCGCGCCAGCCGCCCAGGGAAACCGACCGAGGAGGCGAGGCTCGTGCCCGGGCACCCCTATTGACGCGGCGCGCTGCCGTCCTGCCCGGTCATGCGTTCCCCCTGGCGGGCCGTCCATTCGCCGGCCCCCTGGAGCTGCTGGCCGGTCCAGCGCATGGCGCGGCCCAGGGCGGAACCGGTCTCATCCGCTGCGCGTTCCAGCGCCTGGCCCGTCTGCTGCGCGCCGCGATCGATCGCAGCGCCCGCCCGTTCGCCATAGCCCGGCTGGCGGCCGGTGGCCGCATCGCCCGGGGCCGGCGCGGGCGGCGCGGGTTCGGCGGCCCGCGGCGTGGGTGGCGGCAAGCTGCCGGCTTGCTGCGCCATCGCGGGCGCCATGGTCAGGGCGGCGGCGGCAAGGCCGAAAAGGAAGCGCATCGAAGCCTCCAGAAGAATCAATCTGGTATCGGTCCGGATCCTTGCCCGCCACCGTGGCAGGAAGGCGGCGGCGCGATCAGTTCCCGAAGGCCCAGGTTCCGGCGCGACGCAGGCGTTCGCCGGTCCAGTTCGCCGCGCGTTCCAGGGCCGAGCCGGTGCGCTGGGCGCCGCGCTCGATCGCCGCGCCGGTACGCTTCGCGCCGCGTTCCACCGCGCGTCCGGCACGCTGCACGGCGCCTTCCTGCGCCGCCGCGGCCGGCAGGGCGGTCGCAGAGGCCATCAGGCCGAGGATCCAGTCTCGACGTGTCATGCCCGGAATCTCGGCACGGCAGGCTCGCCGGTCAAGAGTCGAGGCGAATTCCCAGCTCACGGATCAGCGGGCGCCAGAGACCGTTCTCGGCCGCGACGAAGGCGTCGAACTCCGCCGCCGACCAGGCATTGGTCTGGATGCCGAGGCCACGGGTCCGCTGCTGCACCTCGTCCGAGGCGACGGCGCGGACGAGTTCCGCATTGAGCCGGGTGATGATCTCGGCCGGTACGCCCTGCGGCAGGCTTAGGCCCTGCCAGCCGAAGGCGACCGCATCGTAGCCGAGCTCCCGCATGGTCGGCACGGTTGGCGCCTCCGCCGTGCGCGTCGCGGTCAGCACCGCGAGCGCCCGGACGCGGCCGTCGCGGATGAAAGGGAGCCCCGTGGCGGTGTCGATCATCACCAACTCCACGCTGCCGGCGACCAGGTCCTGCATCGCTGCCTGGCCGCCGCGATAGGGCACATGCTCCGCGGCAAGGCCCGAACGCCGCTTCACCAGCTCCATCGCCAAGTGGTGGGGCGAGGCGACGGCCGGGCTGCCATAGGTCGGCGCCCGCGTGCGCGAGGCGGCAAGCAGGGCGGGGAAATCCGCCCAGGGCGCATCGGCGCGGCAGACGATGTAGAGCGGGAAGCTCCCGATGAAGCCGATGCCCGTGAAGTCCCGGTCCGGGTCATGGGGCAGCCGGGCATAGAGCGCCGGGTTGTAGACCAGGATGCCGTTGTCGACATGCAGCCAGGTCAGCCCGTCCGCCGGGGCGCGCGCCACGGTCTCGCTGGCCAGCACGGCGCCGCCGCCGGGCCGGTTCTCCACCACGACGTTCTGGCCCAGGCGCGGGCCCATCTGGCTGGCCATCAGCCGGGCGAAGACATCCGAGGGGCCGCCCGCGGGATAGCCCACCACCAAGCGCAGGGGACGGTCGGGCCATGGCCCCTGGGCCCTCGCCCCGCCCGCCACCGTGGCGAGCCCGGTTGCGATCGCGCCGCGCCGTCCGATCATGCCGTCGTCATCCTTGTCGCTGGAGGGCGCCAATCTGGCGCCGGGGACAGGCGACGCCAAGGCCCCCGCTGCCGGCGGGCCCGATCTCGCCTATATGCGCGGGCATGCCTGCTGCCTTCCTCCTCGCCCTGGGCCAGATCGGCGATCCGGCCTTCCGTCGTCCCCTCATCCTGGGCGTGCTGGGCGCAGCCATCGCCTTCGGTCTGCTCGTCTGGGGCGCGGTGGAAGCCGCGGCCTGGGCGGCGGCCGGGTCTGGCTGGCTGTCCTGGCTGGCGCAGGCGGGGGGCGGGGCGATGGGGCTGTTGCTGGCCTGGTGGCTGTTCCTGCCGGTGGCGGCGGCGATCGCCGCGCAACTCGTGGAACCGGTCGCCGCGGCGGTGGAGCGCCGATACTACCCAGCACTGCCGCCCGCCCGGGGGGCTTCGGTCGCGGCGCAGATCGCCTTCGGGCTGCGCTTCGGGGCGAAGCTGCTGCTGCTGCAGATCCTGATGGTCCCGATGTTGTTCGTTCCGGTAGCGGGATTCATGATTGCGCTGGTCATTTCCGCCTATGCGTTGGGTGCAGGGATGATCCTGCAAACGGCGTTGCTGCGCATGGCGATGCCCGAGGCGCGCGCGGCCTGGCGGCGAAACCGGCTTTCGGGCTGGCTTCTGGGCCTGGTCCTGGCGCTCATGGCACTCGTGCCGGTTCTGAATCTGATCGTGCCTGTCATGGGAACCGCGGCGGCCGTGCATATCCTGAATAGGCCCATGCGAATGTGAACGCAGGATTCCTGGGGATAAGAGCGGCGGCGGCGTTGTGGCGGCCGAAGGGCGCGTGCTAGCCCCGCTGTGCCTATCGTCACGCTTAGGGAATCGAGGGAGTCTGCGATGTCGCTTTTCCGCCGCAAGGACGAGCCCGCCACTGGTGCCACCGGGGGCGATGCCGCGCCGACGACGATTCCGGCGGCGCGCGATCCGGATCTGGCCATGCCGCCTTTTCGCCCGGCCGGGATCACGCCGGTGAGCACCGCCATGCCGTCTGCCTCCGGTCCGATGGCTCCGAAGCCGAACTCGCCGCCGGCCAGCGCCGGTGTTGCGCGTGCGCCGGCCGCTGCCTCCGCCCCCCGTGCCGCCGCCCCGCGGCCCGAGACGGTCGAGCGCCGCACCCTCGTGGTCGGTAAGGGCATCAGCCTGCAGGGCACGGTGACCGAGGCCGAGAAGCTGATCATCGAGGGCACGATGGAAAGCCAGCTTCTCCAGGCGCATGAACTGGTCATCAGCCATTCGGGCGTCTTCAAGGGCGAGGTCGAGGTCGAGGATGCCGAGATCGCCGGCGTCTTCGACGGCACGCTGCTCGCCAATGGCAGCCTGACCATCCGCGCGACCGGGCGCGTGATCGGCGTGGCGCGCTCGCGCCGTCTGTCGGTCGAGGATGGCGGCCAGCTCTCGGGCAAGATGGAGATGATCACCGAATCCTCTCCGACGCCGACGACGCGCCTGGCGCCGACGCCGCGCAGCGCCGAACCCGCGGACGCATGATGGCGCGGCGGAGAGGGGCCTGCCCCTCTCCGCCGACCTTCGGGCCTTGCCGCGCGTCCTTCTCCTCCTGGCAGGCATGGCCCTTGCCGGCTGCACGGCCGATGACGGCGAGGAAGCCGCGGCGCTGATGCGCCACGCCCTCGCCTCCACCCAGGCGAGCCTTGCGGCGACCGGTGCGCGCTCCGCCGTTCCACCTGCCGTGGCCGTTGCATCCCCACCGGCTGCCGTGCCGCGTCCGGGTGCGCCGCGTGTGCGGGGCGCCGCGCCGCCGGCCGCTGCGTCCGCCCTGCTGGGCGTGACGGCGGAGCAGTTGCGGCGCATGCTGGGCGAGCCCTCCATCCGGCGCCCGGAAGGGGCGGCCGAAGTCTGGCTTTATGAGGCTCCCGCATGCCGTCTCGATGTGATTCTGCATGCCGAGGGCAACGCACTGATCGTCGGTCATGCCGCGGCCCGGGCGCTGGGCAGCGGGGAGAGCGTGACCGAGGCGGCGTGCCTGTCCGCCGTTGCCATCGCGCCGGCACCGCCCCCTTGGACCGCGCCGCGCGCCTGATCGTCATCGCATGAACGCCTGGCTCGACGCTTTCGTTCCAGCCTTCGCTTTGCTGGCCCTGGGGGCGCTGCTGAAGCGGCGCCTGCTGCGCGACGACGCGGTCTGGGCGGGGATGGAGCGGCTGATCTACTGGGTGCTGCTGCCTTCGCTGATTGTGGGCGCCCTGGCGCCGCTCGACCTCGCGACGCTGCCGCTGGGGCGGATCGCGGTCGCGATCTGGCTGGCGCTGGGCACGGGAACGCTGGTCTCGATCCTGCTGGCGCGGGTGATGGGTCACGGTCATGCCGCCATGACCTCGGTGGTGCAGGGTGGCATCCGCTTCAACAACCTGATGGGCTTCGCCATCGCCGGCGCCTTGTTCGGCGCGGAAGGCAACGGCTTTGGTGCGGTCGCGACCGGTGTGATCGTGCCCTTCGTGCAGGTGGTGGTGACGCTGCTCTTCGCCTTCGGCACGGATCGCGGGCCACCGAAGCCCACCACGGTGATCCGGAACCTGTTGCTGAACCCGCTGCTGCTGGCAGTGGGGATCGGCTTCGGCATCGCCGCGCTGGGCGGGCTGCCGCCGGGGCTCGCGCCCACGGTGCAGTCGCTAGGGCGGGCCTCGGTCGCGATCGGATTGCTCTGCGTGGGGGCGGCGCTGTCGCTCGACAGCTTCACCGACCGCATCGGCACCCAGGCGGCGACTGGCGTCATCAAGCTGATCGTGATGCCGGCGATGACCTGGGGGCTGTGCCTCCTGCTCGGCGTGCCGCCACTGCTGACGGCGGTGGCGGTGATCTTCATGGCACTGCCGACGGCGGCGACCTCCTACGTCATGGCGCGCGCGCTGGGCGGCGATGCGCCGCTGATGGCGGCGATCACCACGACCGAACACATCGCCGCGGTGGTGACGCTGCCGGTGTGGGTGGTGCTGGTGGCGCCATAGAGCGGCACGGCCGCCTACCTCCCTGGTCAGCCGCGACGCCCGGGTGCAGCATGTCCGCATGGCTGAACTCGACTGGGCGGCGGCCCTCCGTGCCGCCGAATCCTTCTGCACCGCCTGGCCCGACGACGCGCCTGGCGGCACCATCCTCCTCTTTGATCGGGACGGGATTCGGGGGACCGCGCAGGGCGGTCGCGCCAGCCTGGCGCATCGCCTGCCTTTCACGCCGGACACGCCGACGCGCTTCGCCTCCATCACGAAGCACGTCTTCTGCGCCTTCGCGCTGACGCAGGGGCTGGACCTCCAGGCGCCGCTCGGCGCGCTGCATCCGGCGCTGCCCCCCGCCTTTGCCGGGGTTCCAGCCTTTCGTGCCCTGTCCATGACCGGCGGCCTGCCGGACCTGATGCAGAGCTACGTGCTGTGCGCGACGCCGTCCTCGGCGATGCTCGATGCCGCGATGCTCGATGCCTTCACGGCGACGCTGCCGGGGCTCGACAATCCGCCGGGGACGGAGATGTCCTACTCCAACACCGGCTATCGCGTGCTGGAACAGGCGCTTGCCGCGCGCGGCGCGGTGTTCCGCGATTGGGTGGAAGGCGCGCTGAACGCCGCACTCAGGACGGGTTTCGGTTTCCCGCCCGGCTGGGACACCGTGGTGCCGGGGCTTGCCGACGGCCATTGGCGTGAACCGGACGGCCCCTGGCGCATCGGTGGCTATGGCATGGCGCTGTCCGCCTCGGGCGCGCTGACCGGCAGCGGGCGGGACCTGGCGACCTGGCTGATCGCGCTGCTGCGCGGGGAAGGGCCCGCGGGTGGGCTGCTGCCGCGTCTCGCCGAGCCGGTGCGGCTGACCGATGGACGCGCGGTGGATTATGGGCTGGGCCTTGCCCATTGCCGGCTTGGCGACCGCGCGCTGCTCGGCCATGGCGGCCACCTGACCGGCTTCAAGAACCACTTCCTGGTCGATCCGGAGCAGGGGTGGGGTGCGATCGCCCTGTCGAATCGGGAGGAAACCGATCCCTTCCTGCTCACCCTGGGCGTGGCGGCCGCACTGACCGGCGCGGCACTGCGCGCCCCAGCCCCCACCCTGCTGCCCGAAGGCCTTTTCATCGAGGCCGATGGCCCCGCCTGGATCGAGCACCGCGCCGGCGCGCTGACCTTCCTCGGCGCGCGGGAGATGCTGTACGCCGGCGATGCGCCGGGCGAGGCGGTCTCCTTGTCGCCCTACCTGCCCATCCGCCTCGCCCGAGACGGCGAGGCCATTGCCGGCGAGGTCGGCCACGTCGCGCGCCGCTTCCTGCCGGTCCGTGCCGATGCGCGCGTCGCGCCGGCCTTCGCGGGCACCTGGCGCGCCGCGGGACAACATGCGGCGCTGGCCGTCACCATCGCCTCCGACGGCAGCGCGCAGGTGGAGACGGGCAGTGGCGCCCTGTACCGCCGCGCGATGCTGACGCCGCTCGATGCGACGCGCGCGCTGATGCCGGTCGGCGCCCTGCCATGGCCGGGGCGCGCCTGCGCCTGGCTGCGCGGGCCCGACACGCTGCGCCTTGTCACCAACCGCAGCCGCGTGCTCGATTTCGCGCGCGCCTGAACCAATCAACACGGCTTCTTTCGTCGGGATTTCCGGATGCCTCTCCTCGCTTCGCTTCGCCGTTCCCTGCTGGCCGCCGCCGCGCTGCTCGCGCCCGTTGCGGCCGGCGCGCAATCAACGCTGCCCGATGCGCGCGTGCTGCGCGTGGTGCCGCATGCGGATCTGCGTACGCTCGACCCCATGGCCGTGTCGGTCACCATCACCCGCATCCACGGGCTGATGATCTATGAGACGCTGTTCGCCTGGGACAGCCAGCTCAACCCACGCCCGCAGATGGTGCAGGACGTCTCGACCAGCCCCGACAACCTGGTCTGGCGCTTCACCCTGCGCGACGGGCTGAAGTTCCATGACGGCCAGCCCGTCACCTCGCGCGACGTGGTGGCCTCCCTGCGGCGCTGGATGGCCAAGGACGTGGTGGGCAGCCATCTCGGTGCGCGGGTCGCGGCACTGGAGACGGATGGCGACCGCACCATCGTGATGCGCCTGTCGCGTCCGCACGCCTTCGTCACCTATGCGCTCGGTTCGGCGGTCGGCGCGCTGCCGGTCATCATGCGCGAATCCGACGCGCAGGCCGAACCGGGCGTGCCCATCACCAACACCATCGGGTCCGGCCCGTTCCGGTTCAATCGCGAGCAATGGCTGTCGGGCCAGCGCGTGGTCTATGACCGCAATCCGGACTACGTTCCACGCAGCGAACCGGCCGATGGGCTGGCCGGCGGCCGCGTGGTGAAGGTGGATCGCGTCGAATGGCGCATCATGCCCGACGCGGCCACCGCCGCCGCCGCGCTGCAGACGGGCGAGATCGACATCTGGGAACAGCCCGCCCTCGATCTGGTGCCCGTGCTGCAACGCCGTCGCGATGTCCAGATCCAGCAGCTCAGCACCATCGGGCTGCAGGGCATGCTGCGGCCCAATTCGCTTTTCCCGCCCTTCAACGATCCGCGTGCGCGCCTGGCTCTCGCCTATGCCACCGACCAGGCCGAGGTGATGGCCGGCGGCTTCGGCGACGAGCGTTGGTGGCGCCGCTGCGGCGCCTACTTCATCTGTGGCGCGCCCTATGGCAGCGAGGCGGGGACCGAAGGCTTCGCGCGCCCCAACCTCGACCGCGCCCGCGCCCTGCTGCGCGAATCCGGCTACAATGGTGAGCGCGTCGTCTTCATCACCTCCAACGACATCGCCCCGATCGGGCACATGGCGGAAGTGGTGGCGTCGAACCTCCGCGCCATCGGCATGAACATCGACCTGCAGGTGAACGACTGGGGCACGGTGGTCACGCGCCAGCCGCGGCGCGATCCGCCGGACCAGGGCGGGTGGAACCTCTTCGTCACCTATGCCTCCGGCGCGACGATGATGCATCCGCTGACCAACATCGGCGCCAATATGGATTGCGAAGGGCGCAACTGGGCCGGCTGGCCCTGCGATGCGGAAGCCGAGCGGCTGCGCGGCGCGCTGCTCGACGCGCCGGAAGGGGCGGAGCGCACGCAACTCACCGAGGCCTTGCAGCGGCGGCTGGCCGAGGTGCAGCCCTATCGCGTGCTGGGTGAGGTGAACCAGCCCTATGCCCGGCGGGCCAACGTCACGGGCATGCTGAACTCGCCGGTGATGGTGTTCTGGAACGTGGAGAAGGCGGCGCGCTGACCCGCGGTATTGGAGAGGGGCTCTGCCCCTCTCCAAACCTCACCCCGCCAAAGGCCCGCGGCCTTTGGAAACCGTCATTTGGCGCGGGGTGGGGCGGTCGCGTGGACTGTCCGGGGGCGTGGTCGCTCGGGTCGGGGCAAGGTCTCTGGCGTTTCGCACTTGACCCGGCCCCTGGGGCTGCCCTGACACGAGGCACGGTCAACCAGCGACGAGGTGCCCATGGCCGCCTTTCTCAGCCCTTCCGAAGCAGCGCGACGGCTTGGCGTCTCGGCCAAGGCGCTGCGTCTGTACGAACAGCGCCATCTGGTCGCGCCGCTCCGCACCGAGGCCGGGTGGCGTGCCTACGGGCCCGACCAGATGGCGCGCGCCGCCGAGATCACGGCGCTCCGCGCCCTGGGGCTTAGCCTGGCCGCGATCGCGCGCGTCCTGGCCGGGGAGGCCTCGGCGCTCGAACCCGCGCTGGCAGCACATCAGGCGTTCCTGGAGGATCGGCTCCGCGGCCTTGTCGCGACGCTCGACAGGCTGCGGGATCTGCGTGCCGACTTGGCCGAGGGCCGGCCGCCCTCGACCAGCGACCTGGTCCGCTTGGCCCTGCCGGCCGCCGAGGTGCAACTCACCTTCGAACTGCCCTGGCCGTGGGGCGGCGAGCGTTTCGAACTGCGTGACATCCGCCCCCTGACCTACATCATCGGCCCGCTGGGCAGCGGCAAGACCCGCTTCGCCCACCGCCTCGCCGAGACCATGCCCGGCGCTGTCTTCCTCGGCCTCGACCGTATCGACAATGCCGGCGCCGCCGCCCGCGCGCGGCTTGCCGCCGATGCCGCGCTGGCCCGCCGCGTCGAACGGACGCAGGCTTGGCTTGCGGAGGAGGGTGCGACGCCATCCGATGCCCTGGTCGCCCTGTTGACCGGCCTCGAAGCGGAAGGCCCCACCGCCCTGGTCGTCGACATGGTGGAACAGGGCCTCGACCGCCTGACGCAGGAAGCGTTGATCACGCATCTGCGCCACCGGCCGCGTGCCGATCGGCCGCTCTTCGTCCTGACGCGGTCTTCCGCCATCCTCGACCTGGCCGCGGTGGGTGCCGGGGAGGCGATCATTCTCTGTCCCGCCAATCATGCTGTCCCGAGCCGCGTCGCGCCCCATGCCGGAGCCCCCGGCTATGAGGCGGTGGCTACCTGTCTCGCCTCGCCCGAGGTACGGGCCCGGACCCAAGGCGTCGTCGCCTGGCGGCCTGCGGTGGCCGGATGAATGATTCCGCTGCGATATCGCATTGATTATGCCATGATCGCGCCATCGAATGCGTCGGGAACCGCGTCATGCGCCAGCGTGCCCAGGCCCAAGCCCAGGGCCAATGGGCCGGCGGCTGCGGCCAGAACCAAGCTGAGGCCGGCCGCGTGATGCAGGGCCAGCAGAACTGGACCGACCCGCGCAGCGGGCAACCGCAGGCGCTGCCCTGTAGGGGCGGTTCCGTCACGCGGGACCCGCCAACCTGCCGCGTCCATGCGCGGGATGGGATGGGCCAGCAATACGTCCAGGGCACGGATGGCCGGTGGTATCCGCGCGGTCAGGGCTGGTAGGCTGCGCCGCCGCTTCTCCCGCGATGCGCCGGGCGGTAGTCTCGCCCGGGTGTCGTGCCTGATCTCCCCGCCGCGCCGCGCTGCCCACGACCCGGAGCCGCCGCTTCGCGCGCCTGCCCTTGTGCTGCGCCATGGCCCGTATTGACGCGATCCTGCGCGAGGCCTCCGCCCATCTCACCCCGGCGGAGGCCCGCGTCGCCCAGATCCTGACGGAAGACTACCCGATCGCCGGCCTTGGCACGGTGGCGAGCCTTGCCAAGCGCGCCGGCGTCAGCGACCCGACCGTCGTGCGCCTCGTGGCGAAGCTTGGCTTCGAGGGTTTTCCGGCCTTCCAGCGCGCGCTGCTCGAGGAAGTGGAGCAGCGGCTGCGCTCCCCGTTGCTGATGATGGAGGCGCGCGGTGGCGAGGCCGGTACGCCGGATGCCTATCTCGCTTCGCTGGAGACCGCGCTGGCCGAGACGCGCCGGCGGGACCTCGCGCGCAACTACCGGCAGGCGGCCGGCATGATTCTCGATCGCAAGGCGCAGGTCGTGCTGCATGGCGGGCGCTTCAGCCGTTTCCTGGCCGGCATCCTGCACACCCATCTGATCCAGTTCCGCCCCGGTGTGCGGCACCTCGACGGCACACATGCGGAGACGGTGGATGCGCTGATCGACCTCGGTCGGCCGGACCTGCTGATCGTCTTCGACTACCGGCGTTACCAGGCCGATGTCGTGGCGCTGGCCGAGGCGGCGGCCGCGCGCGGCACGCGGATCCTGCTGTTCACGGACCCGTACCGCTCCCCTATCGCGGCGCTGGCGGACATCGTCTTCACCGCGCCGGTGGAAGCGGGGTCGCCCTATGACACGATGGTGCCCGCGCTGGCGCAGGTCGAGGCGCTGATGGCCTGCCTGGTCGAGCAGCGCGACGACGGGATGCGGCGGCGGGTGCAGGACCTGGAAGCCGTGCGCGCGCGCAACCGCGTGACGCTGGATGAGGAGGCGGAGGATCGCCCGTCGGGCGGGAAGGCGGCGCGCTGATGGCGCGGAGAGGGGCGGCGGCCCTCTCCGCTTTACCGTTCGGCGGCTCTCACCCTTTGCGGATGTTCCAGAACACCGGCACGCCCTTCAGCATGCCAGTGACGGTCTCGCGGAAGCTCGTGAGCTGCGCCACCTGGCCGAGCGGGATGTAGGGCACGTGCTGGAACGCCGTCTCCTGCATTCGGCGCGCGATGGCCTGTTGCGCGGCGAGGTCCGGTGCGTCGAACCAGGCGCTGCGCATCTCCTCGATGGCGGGGTTCTCGCTCCAGCCATAGACGCCGCTCTTGCCGTCGCCGCGCAGCATGGGGTGCACGGCCGGGTTCAGGAGGTCGACGCCGGTGTTGAACGCGACATAGGCGTGCCAGCCACCTTGCGCCGCAGGCTCCTTCTTGTTGCGCCGCTGCAGCAGGGTGCCCCAGTCCATGGCGACGAAATCCACCTCCATGCCGGACTGGCGCAGCGCATCCGCCGCGACCTCCGAAGCATTGGCGTTGAGCTGGATGTCGGAGGGCGACATGAAGAGCAACTTCTCGCCCGTGTAGCCGGCGGCCTGCAGCGCGCGCCGCACCGCCGCGCGGTCCCGCGGCGCGGTCACCGCCGCCATGCCGGCATCGTTCGCCAGCGGCGTGTCCGGCGTGAAGACGCCGACACCATCGCGCCACAGCGACGGATCGGTGCCGGCCGCGGCCATCACCACATCCTTCTGGGAGATCGCGGCGAGCATCGCGCGGCGGATCGCCGCATTCGCCGTCGGTCCCTGCAGGTGGTTCACGCGCAGCGAACCCATATAACCGCTGGGATCCAGCGTCTCGACCTTCACCCCGCGGGCGCGGCGCAGCAGCGGCAGCATGTCGCCGCTCGGCAGTTCCCACCAATCGATCTTGTTCGCGCGCAGCGCCCCGCCGGCAGTCGAGGGATCGGCAATGATCTTCCATTCGACGCGATCGAGATGCGCGACCTTCGGCCCCGCCGTGCCTTCCGCCGTGCCGCCTTCGCGTGGGCGATAGCCAGCGAAGCGTTCATAGACGACGCGGTCGCCGGCAATCCGCTCATCCGCCTTGAAGCGGAAGGGGCCGCTGCCGATCACCTCGGGGATGGGCCGGTCCGGATCGCCCTCGGCGAGGCGCGCCGGCATCATGGCGCAGACCAGCCCAGGCGTCTTGGCGAGCGCGAAGGGCAGCATGGGGAAGGGCCGCTTCAGGCGGAAGACGATGCGCTTGTCATCGGGGGCGGACAGCTCGTCGACGATGGTGAACAGCGTGCGACCGAGATCGTCGCGCCGCGCCCAGCGCCGGATGCTCGCCACGCAGTCGCGTGCCAGTACCGGCGTGCCGTCGTGGAAGAGCAGCCCCTCGCGCAGCGTCAGGGTCCAGCGCTTGCCGTCATCCTCGACCGTATGGCCCGCCACCATCTGTGGCTGCGCCTGATAGCCCGCGTCCTGCCCGTACAGCGTGTCGAAGACCAGATAGGCGTGGTTGCGCGTGACATAGGCCGCCGACATGGCGGGATCGACCACGGCGAGATCGGCATGCGGGACGAAGCGCAGCACCGATGCGCCCTGCGCCGTGGCCAGGCGGGGCAGGGCGAGGCCTGCCGCCGAAAGGGTCAGGAATGCGCGTCGCTGCATGGCGTGCTTCGCTCCAGGCCGGCTGTCCAGGCCGCTGCGCCGGCCCTCTCGTAAGCAAAGAGGCAGGGGCGGCGTCATGTCAATCTCATTTCATCTTCTCGATATGACCGATCAACTGTAATAAAAGGAAGTTCAGCAGCCACGGATGGACCGCTCCTGCATGACCGCCGCCCCGACGCGCCGCGATGCCGCCTATCGGCCTGGCGAGACCGCGCTGCTCTTCGTCGACATGCAGCGCATCTGGGTGGAGCCCGGCCTCGACCCGACGCATGCGGGTGAGGCGGGTGACTACTATTACGGCCGCCTGCGGGGCCTGGTGGTGCCGAACCAGCGCCGCCTCCTCGATGCCGCGCGGCGCGCGCGGGCCGAGGTGCTGCACACCATCATCGAAAGCCTGACGCGGGACGGCCGCGACCGGTCGCTGGACCACAAGCTCTCGGACATCCATGTGCCGAAGGGCGCGCCCGAAGGCCAGGTGATCGATGAGCTGGCGCCTGTCGCGAATGAGATCGTCCTGCCCAAGACCTCCTCCGGCGTCTTCAACTCCACCGCCATCGACTATGTGCTGCGCAATCTCGGCGTGCGCTTCCTGATCGTCGCGGGCGTGGTGACGGATCAATGCGTGGACATGGCGGTGCGCGATGCGGCCGACCGTGGCTACCTCGTCACGCTGGTCGGCGATGCCTGCGCCACCTACAGCCAGGGGCGGCACGATGCCGCGCTCAATGCCTTCAGGGGCTATTGCTGGATCGCCGATACCGACACGGTCGTCGCGCGCCTCGCCGCGCTCGGGGGCTGAGGAGCAGCGCCATGGACGAACTCGTCACCATCCTCACCACCGATCTCGTCGCCATCACGCGCGGGCGCAGCTTCCGCGTCGATGCGCTGGACCGCTACCTCGCGCGTGGCTGCGGCTGGGTCCCGGCCAATATGGCGCTGACGCCTTTCGACCTGATCGCCGAGGACAATCCCTGGGGGTCGGAAGGCGATCTGCGGCTGATGCCGGACCCGGCGACGCGGCTGCGGCTCGAAGGGCTCGGCCCGACGCCGCTGCATGCCTATCTTGGCGACATAACGGGCCTCGACGGCAGCCCCTGGGAATGCTGCCCGCGCAGCCTGCTGAAGCGCGCCATCGCGGCGTTGGAGGCCGAGGCGGGCCTGATACCCGTCGCCGCCTTCGAGCATGAGTTCCAGATCCTTGGCGCGAACTGGCCTGCCGCGCCGGCTTTCTCGCTGGCCGCGCAGCGCCGCGCCGATCCGTTCGGGCCGCGGTTGATGTCCCTGCTCGAGACGGCGGGCCTCGGGCCTGAGATGTTCCTGCCCGAATACGGCACCGACCAGTTCGAGGTGACGATGCGGCCGACCAAGGCGCTCGCCGCCGCCGATCGCGCGGTGGCGCTTCGGCTGCTGGTCGCCGAACTCGCCGCGCGGTCGGGCTGGCGCGCCTCCTTTGCGCCCAAGACCGTGCCGGAGGGCGTGGGCAACGGCGTGCATATCCATCTGAGCTTCCTGGATCGCGAGGGGCGTCCCGCGATGTACGACGCCGCGCGTCCTGGCGGCCTCTCGACGGTCGCGGGCCACTTCACAGCCGGCGTGGTGCGCCACATGCCCGCGCTGCTCGCCATGACGGCGCCGAGCCCGCTCTCCTATCTCCGCCTGGTGCCCCATCACTGGAGCGCGGCGTATGCCTGCCTCGGCCTGCGCAACCGGGAAGCCGCGCTGCGCATCTGCCCGATCGTCGATCTGCCGGGCAGCGATCCCGCACGGCAGATGAATGTCGAATTCCGCGCGACGGATGCGACCGCGAACCCCTATCTCGCCCTGGCTGCGTTGCTGCTGGCCGGGCTGGAAGGCATCCGCGCCGGACTCGACCAGCCGCCGCTGGTCAATGTCGATCCTTCCACGCTCGAGGATGCCGAGCGCGAGCGCCTCGGCGTCCGCCGCCTGCCGGTGGATCTGCGCGCCGCCCTCGATGCCTTCCGTGCCGATGCGACCGTCGCGGGCTTCCTGCCGCCGGCGCTGCGCGACTGCCTCATCTCGGTGAAGGAGAAGGAACTCGACCTCACCGCCGGCCTCGCGCCGGATGAGCTCTGCAGCCGCTACGCGGCCGTCTATTGATGCTGCCGCCCCTGCTCGCGCCGGACGAGCCGCCCGCCTTCACCGCACGCGACCTGGGCGGTGCATCGCCGCTCGTGCTGCTCTGCGAGCACGCCAGCAACCGCATCCCGCGCAGCCTTGGCGATCTCGGCCTGCCGGCTTCGGATCGCGCCCGCCACATCGGCTGGGACATCGGCGCCGAGGCGCTCGCCATCGCGCTGTCCCGCCGCTTCGATGCGCCGCTGTTCAGCACCGGCTATTCGCGCCTCGTCATCGACTGCAACCGGCCGCCGGGCGTGCCGTCCTCCATTCCCGAACGCAGCGAGGACACGGTGGTACCAGGCAATCTCGCGCTGAGCGCCGCGGCGCGGCGGCAGCGTGAGGAAGCGTTGTTCCATCCGTTCCACGATGCGGTCACGGCGCATCTCGATGCGCGCCGCCGCGCAGGCCGAGCCACGGCGGTCATCGGCGTGCACAGCTTCACGCCGGTCTTCCGTGGCGTCGCGCGGCCCTGGCCGGTCGGCGTGCTCTATGCTGGTGCGTGCCGCTTCGCGCGATCACTGATCGACGGCCTCGCCGCGCTGGGCCTCGATGTCGGGGATAACGAGCCCTATCGGATCGCCGAGGATGAGGACGTGACCGTTCCCGTGCATGGCGATGCACGCGGCCTGCCTGCCCTGCTGATCGAGATCCGCCAGGATCTGCTGTCCGATACCGCCGCGGTGATCCGATGGGCCGATTGCCTGGCCAGCCCGATCGCCGAAGCCCTGGCCGCTTGCGGCCTGCCGTCCGTCCTGCCCGATGAGGCCCGCGCATGACCGAGACCTGGGAAAGCCGACTGCGCGAGGAGATCACGCGCGAACGCGACTGGTTGATCGCCACGCTGCAGCGCCTGGTCCGCATCCCGAGCGTCAACCCGAAATTCGTCACCGATCCCGCGCAGAACCGCGAGCCCGAGGTGCAGGATGCGATCGAGGCGGAGCTCAAGGCACTCGGCTTCGCGACGAGCCGCAGCCTGCCTTTTCCCGATCGGCCCAATCTGTTCGGCGTATGGGAGGGGTCGCAGGCGCGCAGCCTGGCGCTGTGCGGCCATGTCGACGTCGTGCCGGTGGGCGACCTCGCCGCGTGGACGGTCGATCCCTTCGGTGCCGAGATCCGCGGCGACCTGATGTATGGCCGCGGCGCGGGCGACATGAAGGCCGGGATCGCGGCTTGCCTCGCGGCCTGCCGCGCGATCCGGCGCTGTGGCTTCGTGCTCGACGGGCGGCTGGAATTCCACGCGGTGGTGGATGAGGAGGCGGGCGGCTTCGGGGCCATGGAGGCCGCCGCGCGCGAGCCTGCACCCGGCGCCGTACTCGTCGCCGAGAGCAGCGGCGGCGCGATCCGCCCCTGGGCCGGTGGGCTGGAATGGGTGCGCGTGGTGGTGCGCGGCCGCAACGGGCACTCGTCGCGCCGCTTCGCCTCGATCTATCCGTCCGAGGCCGCCACCACCATTCCGGTGCGCAGCGTGAACGCCATCGAACTCGGCGCGCGCGTGCTTGCCGCCGTACGTGACCTCGAGACGCATTGGGGCCTGACGCGCCGCTTCCCCGGCATGCCCGTGGGGATGAACACGATCAGCCCCGGCGCGATGGTCGCCGGCGCCGGATGCGGCCCGGAAGGCCTGCCCACCATTCTCGGCAATCCCGGCATCGTGCCGGATACCTGCGCCATCGACTTCGACCTGAAGTTCCTGCCGCATGAACACTCTGGCGATATTCGGGGCGAGTTCGAGGCATGGATCGCCCGCTTCGCCGCCACCGATCCCTGGTTGCGCGAGAACCCGCCCCAGGTGATCTGGGACCTGCACGGGCTCTATTTCCCGCCGGTGAACACGCCGATCGACCACGAGCTGCCGCGTGCGCTGGAGGCGAGCCGCACCGCGGCCGGCCTGCCCGTGACCTTCGAGGGCATGCTGGGCGTCACCGATGCCGCGCATTACGCGGCGCGGGGCATCCGCGGCGTGGTCTATGGTCCCGTCGCGGCGAATGCGCATGCGCCCGACGAATATGTCTCCATCGCCTCGCTCGAGGAGGCGACGCAGGTCATCGCGGCGACCATCCTGCGCTTCTGCGGGCTGCGCGCGGGCTGACTATTCCCGCGCGATGGAGACCGCCACCGCGTCCCCGGCATGCAGGCGTGTTGCGAAGGCCATCATGGCGGGATGGTGCAGCGCGACTTCCTGCGCCGAGCCGTTCGGCATCGTCAGTACCAGGAACGCGCCACCCACCGCGATCTCCCGGATCGCGGCGCGCTGTCGGCCGGTGCGATCGAGCTGTGCGGCGCGCGCGATGCGCACCGTGCCATCCGCCTCGTACTCCACGACGACGCGCATGCCGGCGCGCAGCAGGACGAAGTTGCGGATCTCCGGCGCCGCGGTCATGTCGATGATCGACCCGCCCCCGAGATCCAGCACCGCCTGACGCGTGACAGGATCGAGAAAGCGCACCGTGGCGAGGGCGGCGAGACTATCGAGTACCGGGGGCGGAGGCGTGGCCTGGGCCTGTGGCGTGGCCGGCGGCGTGCCGGGCGAGACGCATCCGGCCAGAGGCAGCGCGGCGAACAGCAGCCTGCGGGGGAGGGCGAGGGTCACGCGCGGGCGCTCCTGAAACCGTGAGGGGGCAGTCTCCGGCGTGCGGCGGGGCGGATGCAAGGGCGACCCTCAGCTGCCGTCATGGGTCGATGGCGCACCCCATCAGCCCGTGCGGCACCGTCTCAGGCCGCGAAGAGGCACAGCACATTGCCTTCCGGGTCCGCGGCGTGCAGCGCGAATTCGCCGGAGGGCAGGCGTGACGGCGGATCGAGCACCGCGACCTGCGCCATCAACAGCCGCCGGTGCCAGCGTTCCACCTCGTCCCGGCTGTCGAGCCGGAAGGCGAGCATCACCCCCGGCAATCCCTCGCGCGGGAACAGCGCATCGCCGCGCGCGCGCAGCGCGATGCTGACCGAGCCGAGGTCAAAGCGGGTCCATCCCACCCGCGCCTCGGTCGGCGCGCCTTCCAGGATGCGTTCATAGAAGGCGCGCTGCCGCGCCAGGTCGCGGCAGGGGATCACCACGGCGTCGAGATGGGGAGGAGTTGTCTTCACGCGGCTCCGGTCCAGCGGGCGGCGGCGGAATCGTCCTCGGCCCTGGCTTCCACCCAGCGATGGGTACCGGAGGCGAATTCCTCGCGCTTCCAGAAGGGGGCCTTGGTCTTCAGCCAGTCGATCAGGAAGGCGCAGGCTTCGAGCGCGGCCGCGCGATGCGAGGAGGCGGTCAGCACCAGCACGATGGGCTCGCCCGGCAGGATACGGCCATGGCGATGGATGACCGTGCAGGCGGTGAGCGGCCAGCGCGCCTCCGCTTCGGCCGCGATGCGCGCAATGGCGCGCTCGGTCATGCCCGGATAGTGCTCAAGCACCAGCGCGGACAGCCCGTCATCCGCCCGGCAGACGCCAAGGAAGCTGGCAACGCCGCCGACATCGACGCGCCCCGCGGTCACGGCCGCGGTTTCGGCCGCCAGGTCGAAGGCCGCTTCCTGCACCAGGATCCGGGCCATGTCAGCCGCCGGTCACCGGGGGGAAGAAGGCGACCTCGTCATTGGCCGCGACGGCGGCATCGGGTGTCGCGAAATCCTGGTTCACCGCGGCCCTGACCTGGCGCGGGTTGGCGAAGGCCGCCGCATGGGCCGGGGACCGCGCCGCGAGCCAGGCGATCAGCCCGGCCACGTCGCGCACCTCGGCGGGCGGCGAGACCTCCTCCTCGGCGGTGCCGACCTTCTGGCGCAACCAGGCGAAGTAGAGCACGCGCATGGGGTTCAGCGTGGCGTGGGGATGGTGGTGACGCGGCCGCCGGGCTGGATGACGGTGGTGGTGCCGCCGTCCTGCACGGCGACGCCGCCGGCCGCGCTGCCGGGCACGCTCAGCGTCTGCACCCGGTCGGTCCCGCCGGTGACGGTGGCGGTCGGCTGGCCGGGGATCTGCACCGGGGTGCCTTCGACGCGGCGCGTCGGCGGCAGGGTGGGGGCGGTGGGGCGCGCGGGTGCGGGCATGGCGGCCGGTTCCGGCACGGCGACTACGTCCGGCGGGGTGGAGGAGCCGGGGCGCCGCCGCGTCGCGGCATCGACCTCGGGCCGTGGCACGGGCTGGTAGTCGGGGATGCCGGTCATGGCGGCGGCGGGCGATTGCGGGGCGCGGTTCAGCGCCGTGGTCACCGCCTCGCGGAGCTCGGTCAGCGGCTCGGATTGCAGCGGCGTGAATTCCGCCTCCTGCCCGGTCACGCGCGCCACCGTCAGGCTGTCGCCTTCGATGCGCGGCTCGCTCGACATGTTCCAGGAGGGCTGCCAGTCCGGGCCGCAACCGGCCAGCAGGCTGGCGGCGAGGAGGGCAGCGCCCGGATATGCACGCCGCATGGTGCTTCGCTCCGCGATCATGGGGGTAAAGATGCGCCCGGGAGGGTTCGTGCTCAAGGCCGGGCCACCGTCTTGTCGACAGCCGGGCCCGCTTGGCGCGCATCCTGCTGCCCCGCGTGGCGCAGCCCCGCTTGCAGGTAGTCCCAGCCTGTCGCCAGGGTAAGGACGGCGGCGACCCACAGGCCGACCTCGCCGATCATCGAGATCGGCAGGCGGCCAAGGCCGATCACCGAGGCGCCGGTGTCGCCGGCGAGCAGCGTGCCGAGCGCGGCCATCTGGAAACCGGTCTTCCACTTCGCGAGCCGCGTCACCGGCAGGCCGACGCGCAACTCGGCGAGATATTCACGCAGGCCGGAGACCATGATCTCCCGCAGCATGATGACGATCGCGGGATAGAGCGCGGCGTGGGAGAGCCGGTCCATGCCCACCAGCAGCATCAGTGCCGCGCCGACCAGCAGCTTGTCCGCGATCGGGTCCAGCATGCGGCCGAAGGAGGAGGTGAAGCCCCGGTCGCGCGCGATCTTGCCGTCGAAATAGTCGGTGATCCCTGCCACCGAAAAGACCAGGCAGGAGGCGAAATCGCCCCATGGCGTGCCCAAGGCCGCAAAGACGACCAGCACGGGGATGGCCGCGATGCGGGAGATCGTCAGCAGGTTGGGCAGGTCTGTCGGCATGGCGTGGTTGCCTGCTTAGCCGGTCCCGTCGCGCGGGGCCACCGTGGCGCCGGGGTGGAAATGCTCATGGATGCGCCGGCCGACGGCCGGGCCGATGCCGGGGGCGGCGGTGAGATCCTCGAGCGCGGCGTTCCGAACCCCGCGCGCCGAGCCGAAATGGTTGAGCAACCGGCGCTTGATGGCCGTCCCGACCCCGGGGATCTCGTCCAGTTCCGAGGTGGTGAGCGCCTTCGAGCGTCCGGCACGGTGGGTGGTGATGGCAAAGCGATGCGCCTCGTCCCGCAGGCGCTGTAGATAGTAGAGCACGGGATCGCGCAGCGGGAGCTGGATCGGCGCGCGGCCGGCCATGTGGAACCATTCGCGCCCCGCGTCGCGGTCCGGGCCCTTGGCGACGGCGACGAGAGGAAGGTCCTCGACGCCGAGTTCGGCCAACACCTCGCGCGCGGCGGAAAGCTGGCCGGCGCCGCCGTCGATCAGCACCAGGTCGGGCCAGGCGCCCGATTCGCGGGAGGGGTCCTCGCGCAGGGCACGGCCGAAACGCCGCTCGAAGACCTCCCGCATCATGGCGAAGTCGTCATTGCCCGGTGCGGTCTTGATCGAGAACTTCCGATAGGCCTGCTTCATGAAGCCCGTGGGCCCGGCAACGACCATGACGCCATAGGGGTTCGCCCCCTGGATATGGCTGTTGTCGTAGATCTCGATGCGGTCGGGCGGCGCGGGCAGGCCAAACAGGCCCGCGACACCGTCCAGCAACTGGGCCTGCGCCGTGCCCTCGGCGAGGCGGCGTTCCAATGCCTCGCGTGCATTGGTCGCAGCGTGCTCCACCGCGGCCTTCTTGTCGCCGCGCTGGGGGCGATGCAGCTCCACCTTGCGGCCGGCCTTGAGGGAGAGAGCCTCGCCGATCAGCGTCGCCTCGGGCGGCTCGTGGCTGACCAGCACGAGAGGGGGTGGCGGCAGGTCGTCGTAGAGCTGGGCGAGGAAGGTGCCCATCACCTCCTCCGGGGATTGCTCC
This sequence comes from Roseomonas sp., assembly GCA_041906015.1. Taxonomy (GTDB): domain Bacteria; phylum Pseudomonadota; class Alphaproteobacteria; order Acetobacterales; family Acetobacteraceae; genus Neoroseomonas. The sequence goes on along the minus strand of JAYRJZ010000002.1, from coordinate 114,615 downwards.
TGTTTCCCGTGAGTCAGGAAATAGGGACGATTGCCGTTGTTGCGACCGCCGCGGAAGAAGAAGACCTGCACGCAGGTCTGGCCTGCCGCCTGATGCAGCGCGACCACATCGGCATCACCCACCCCGTCGAGGTTCACCCGATCCATGCCTTGCACATGCGTCAGCCCGCGGATGCGGTCGCGCAGCGCGGCGGCCCGTTCGAATTCGAGATGCCCGGCGGCCTCCTCCATCTCCGCCGCGAGGCGCTTCTGGATGGAAGGCGTGCCGCCGGAGAGGAACTCCTTCGCCTCCCGGACCAGTGCGGCGTAGTCCTCCTGGCTGATGCGCTGCACACAGGGGGCCGAGCAGCGCTTGATCTGAAACAGCAGGCAGGGGCGCGTGCGGCTGTCGAAGACAGTGTCGCGGCAGGACCGCAGCAGGAAGACGCGCTGCAGCGCCGTGATCGTCTGGTTCACGGCCCAGGCCGAGGCGAAGGGACCATAGTAGGAAGCGCCCTTGCGCCGCTCCCCGCGATGTTTGGCGATCTGCGGGTAGGGATGATCGTCGGTGATCAGCAGCCAGGGATAGGATTTGTCGTCGCGCAGGACGATGTTGAAGCGCGGCCGCAGCCGCTTGATCAGGTTCGCCTCGAGCAGCAGCGCTTCCGCTTCGCTCGCCGTCGTCACGATTTCGAGGCTGCGAGTCTCGAACACCATGCGGCGCAGGCGTTCCGACAGGCGCGAGACCTGGGTGTAGGAGGTAACCCGCCGCCGCAGCGACCGCGCCTTGCCCACATAGAGCGCGTCGCCCTTGGCATCGAGCATCCGATACACGCCAGGCGCGAGTGGCAGGGTCGGTAGCGCCGCCTCGATCACGGCGAGGCCGTCCTGCGGGTCCGTCGTTGCGGGGTCGTGCGTCATGCGTCGCTTACGAAAGCGCCAAGCCTGGGGGAATTGTCCACCAAACCTGTGGACAAGTCTGTGGGCGAACAGCGAAGGAATCCGTCCCAAGCGTGGTTACAAAAGGGTTTCATCGACCTGCCCCGGATTTGGGCGATCACGTCTAATGAAGATAATGCATTGATATTAAAAGAAAAAATATCGATCTCCTGGAGGGCCCCAGCGTCAAGATGGATTTTTCGCTTGACCTGCCCCCGTGGCGAGGCGCTGCCGCGGGGCAGTGGACAAATTCCACCGAAGGCAGATTTCAAAATCGCGTCCTTTCAACGACAACGCCGACACTCATGACATCCGTCAACACATCGGGTTTCTCGATCTGGACGGATACACGCAGAACGCGAGGATCATCGAGGAGCTTTGTCGCAATGCGTTCGGCGAGGGTTTCGGCGAGCCGTATGTGGCCGGCGCAGGCAATCCGGCGGGCCGTTTCGGCAACAGCACCGTAGTCCACGACGCGGGAAAGTTCATCCGGGCCAACGCCCGATGGCGCATGCGGATCCCGCACGGCGAGGTCGATGCCGATGACTACACGTTGGGGTTGTGTCTTTTCGTGCGGATGGATGCCGAGATGCGCCTGAACCGTCAGGCCGCGGACAAAGACATGACGCACACCGGCGGCGGCGTCGGGACTGATGCTCATTCCTCGGGCTCCCCGCCCTGGGCTGGTGACCACTGCAAATGTTGCCCGCCATCAAGGGCGATCATCTGTCCCGTCATGGATGGCAGGCAGAGGATCGCGATCAGCGCGCGCGCGACCTCCTCGGGCGACGTGCCGCGGCGCAGCGGCACGGAACGCGCCTGGCGGTCGAACTGGTCCTGCGACTGGCGCGGGCTTGGCAAGGCCGGGCCAGGTCCGATGGCATTCACCCGGATGCGCGGCGCGAAGGCGAGCGCCATGGTCTGCGTCAGGGTCCACAGCCCCGCCTTGGACACGGTGTAGGAGACGAAATGTGGCGTCAGCGACCAGACCCGTTGGTCGAGCATGTTGACGATGACGCCTTCGCAGCCCTTTGGCAGGGCGCGCGCGAAATCCTGCCCGAGGACGAACGGCGCGCGGAGATTGGGCTCGATGTGCCGGTCCCAGGAATCGCGCGTCGCATCGTGCCATTCGTCCCGCTCGAAGCGGGAGGCATTGTTGACCAGGACGCCAATGGGGCCGAGAGCTTCCGTGGCGGCAGGCATGAGCGCGGCAACCTCCGGCTCGCGCGAGAGCTCCGCGCGCAGGACCACCGCGCGGCGGCCGAGCGCGCGGATGGCCGCGGCCGTGCTCTCGGCCTCGGCGGGGCTGTCAGCGTAGTGGATGGCCAGGTCGAAGCCCTGTTGCGCCAGGGCCAGCGCCATCGCCTGGCCGAGCCGCTTCGCGCCGCCCGTGACCAGCGCCGCGCGCGGAATGGTCTCTGGAATCTCCATGGCGCTGTGAATGGCGCTTCCCCCGCGCCAGGGCAACGCCCATCTGCTCAGCCATGGAACGCCCGTGCATCAAGATCTGCGACTATGACGACGACACCGGCTGGTGTCGCGGCTGCGGCATGACCAAGCCCGAGCGCAAGGTGTGGAAGAGAGTGAAGGGGTATCGCGACGCGATCCTGGCGGGCCTGCCGGCGCGGCTCGCGGCCATGGCGCGCGAAGGCCATGCGGTGGGGGAGGCGGCACGGAAGAGGAAGTGAGGCAAGCTGGCCGGCGATGATGCGTCACCTGTACCTCGCGCTGGGATGGGCTTTCGTTGCGCTCGGCTTCGTCGGCGCCTTCCTGCCGGTGCTGCCGACCACGCCCTTCCTCATCCTGGCGGCCGGCTGCTTCGCGCGCTCTTCGGGGCGGCTGGAAGCGTGGCTGCTGAACCATCCGCGTTTCGGACCGCTGCTGCGTGCCTGGCGTGAACGCGGGGCGATTCCGCGCCGGGCAAAGATGATGGCGGTGGCCGGGTCGGCGTTGGGCTTCGTGCTGTTCTACCGTGCCGCGGCACACGGGCCCTGGCTCACGCTGGCGGTGGCGGGGCTGATGTTGTTCGGCATGGCGTATGTGCTGTCGCGACCCTCGGCGTGAGAGGGGCAGGAGGGCGGCCCCCTCTGCTCCCGGTCAGGCTGCCGTGGCGGCCTTGCGCACTTCCTCGCGGATCTCGCCCATCAGGCGGGCCTTCAGCGCCGCGAATTCCGGTGTGGTCTTCATCGTCCAGTCGCGCGGATAGGCCAGGGGGACCGCTACATCCGCCTTGATGCGCCCCGGCCGCGCCGACATGACGACCACGCGGCCGGCGAGGAAGATCGCCTCGTCGATGTCATGCGTGACGAAGAGCACGGTCTTTCGGTCCGCTTCCCAGATCTCGAGCAGCAACTCCTGCATCAGCTCGCGCGTCTGGTGGTCGAGCGCACCGAAGGGCTCGTCGAGCAGCAGGATCTCGGGATCGTTGGCGAGCGCGCGGGCCAGTGCGCAGCGCTGCTGCATGCCGCCCGAGAGCTGCCGCGGCCAGTGGTTCTCGAAGCCCTTGAGGCCGGTGCGAGCGACGAAGCGGGCCACGATGGCCTGCTGCTCGGCCTCCGGCACGTTGCGTTCCTGCAACCCGAAGCGGATGTTCTGCGCGACCGTCAGCCAGGGAAACAGCGTGTAGGACTGGAAGACCATGCCGCGATCGGCACCGGGGCCGGCGACGGGCGCGCCGTCAAGGGTCACGCCGCCGCCGGTGGGATGGTCGAGACCGGCCACGATGCGCAGCAGCGTCGACTTCCCGCAGCCGGACGGGCCGAGGATGGCGATGAACTCGCCCGGCGCGGCGGTAAGGTCGGTGGGCTGCAGGGCGAGCGTCGGTCCGGTCTGGCCGCGCCCGGGAAAGGTGCGCGTGACACCGGCGATGCGAAGCGTCTTGTTGCTCATGTCACAGCGACGCCCAGGGGAAGAGCCAGCGGTTCAGCGCCTTGAACAGGAAGTCGGTGGCGAGGCCGATCAGCCCGATCACGACGATGCCGAAGATCATCTGGCCGGTGTCGAGCAGGCGCTGGCTGTCCATGATCATATGCCCGATGCCGGAGGAGGCGCCGATCAGCTCGGCGACGATGACATAGGTCCAGGCCCAGCCGAGTACGAGGCGCAGCGTCTCCATCACCAGCGGCGCCGAGGAGGGCAGGATCACCCGCCGCAGCACGCCGTGCGATTTCGCACCCAGGGTGTAGGCGGCCTCGACCAGGTCCATCCGCGTGCCGCCGGCGATGACCGAGACCATGATGACGATCTGGAAGAACGACCCGATGAAGATGAGCGAGAGCTTCTGCGTCTCGCCGATGCCGACCCACAGGATCAGCAGCGGAATGAAGGCCGAGGCCGGCAGGTAGCGGGCGAAGGAGACGAAGGGCTCGAAGAAGGCCTCGACCGGCTTGAAGGTGCCCATCAGCAGGCCGAGTGGCACGCCGCAGGCCGCCGCGATCAGGAAGCCGCCGACCACGCGCCAGATGGTCACCGCGATGTCGCCGAGGAAGCCATACTCGGTCAGCAGCGACCAGCCCGACGCCAGCGCCTGGCCGGGTGAGGCCAGGAACAGGGGCGGCACGTAGCCCGAATAGGTCACCGCCGCCCAGACGCCGATGAACATGGCGAAGAAGCCGACGCCCAGGATCACCCGGGCGGCGGCGGATACGGGAACGAGAGGCTTCATCTCACCCGATGAAGGCCGGGTTGAACAGCGTGGAGAGATCGACGTCGCGGCGCACCACGCCGGTCTCGCGCTGCACGAGATGCGCCTTGCGGGTGAATTCCGGCAGGCCGTTCGCGACGTAGTCCCGGTTCATCGGCTGGTCCATCCATTCGATGAACTGCGCGGAGGCCTTGAACTGCTCGGGCGACTGGTTGACGCGGCGGCCCATGATCTCGGCAGAGCGGTCGGGCTCGGCCTTGATCATCGCCAACGCGTCGAACCAGGACTTCACGACGCGGCGCACCGCCTCGGGATTGGCCTGGATGAAGGCGGGCGGGAAGGCCAGCGTATCGACGATGCAGGGGTAGTCGAGCGTCGTCGCGAAGACCTTGCCCTTGTCCGCACCCATCGCCCGCACCTGCGACAGATAGGGTTCGTAGCTCGAACACCCGTCATACTGCCCGGCGACGAAGGCCTGCGCCGCGGGCTGGGCGGCAAGGGTGGCGAGCGTCACGTCACGCATCGACATCCCGTTCTCGCGCAGCATGTAGGCCAGCACGAAATAGGGCGAGCTGCCCGGCCCGTCGCAGGCGAAGGTCTTGCCCTTGAAGTCAGCCCAGGAATTGATGTTGGGCCGCACCGCGACGCCGTCCCCGCCCTTCGAGCGGTCGAGCACCAGCACCTGCACCAGCGGCGCGGTGCTCGCCCACAGGATCATGGTGTCGACCGTGGTGACGACGCAGTTCAGCGACCCTGAAACAAGGGCCAGGTTGCGCTCGCGCACCGGGATGAACTTCGTCTCCACCTCGATGCCGTTGTTGCGGAAGATGCCGGCCTGTTCGGCCAGCGTCAGCGGCGCGAAGCCGGTCCAGCCGGACATGCCGATGGTGATCTTGGGCAGGGTCTGGGCGCGCAGCGCGGCCGGTGCGGTGAGCAGGCCGGTGGCGGCGCCAAGAAGGTGACGGCGGTCCATGCGGGTCACTCCGATGACGGGTCAGCCCGACCGTATCGGAGCGGATGGCGGGCGCAAGCGGCGTGTGGCCCTGATGGTGTGTTGCCGCGACGACATTGCCGCCGGCCGAGGCAGGATTTGCGCGAATCTCGGGCTTGCCAGCCCGATGCCATCGGGACTACGGTCCGGGCAATGGACGCGCTGTGCATCCCGACCGTTCGATTTTGGTACCGCTGGTATCCACCAGCGGCCTAGGGAACGTCCACGCGACCGAGTTTCCCCGAAAGCCGCCAAGCCCTGGCGGCTTTCGCGTTTCGGGACCTCGACTTCCCCGCTACCCGCAAGACCCAGGTGCAAGGCGGCCCAACCACACAGAGGCCACCATGAAGCGCACCGAATACGATTTCGACGTCATCTCCGGTCCGTCCACGCCGGTTCGGCAACCCGCGCCAAAACCGGCGCCGGCCCCGCAGCCAGCCAAGTAGCGGTCATCATCGGCGCTGCCAGATCTCCGCATCGATCTGCCCGGTCAGTTCCGGCATGCTCGATGCGAGGAACATCGGTTCCTTTCCCTGGCGCCGCTGCGCCAGGTAGTCCTGCGTGAGCCGGACCACGAGGTTGGACAGGATGACGATGGCGATCAGGTTGATCGTCGCCATCAGCCCCATCGAGGCATCCGCAGCGTCGAAGACCGTCGCGACGCTTTCATAGGCGCCCCAGACGACCATGGCGAGGACCGCGGTGCGCAACACCGTGCGCGCCGTGGTGCCATCCAGGCCCAGGAAGACCAGTGCGCCTTCGGCATAGGCGTAGTTGCCGATGATGGAGGTGAAGGCGAAGAAGAAGATCGCCACCGCGATGAAGTAGGGGCCGGCCGCGCCGATATGGACCTGCAGCGCCTGTTGCGTGAGCTGCGTGCCGGTCACCCCCGAGCCCGGCGCCAAGGCGCCCGAGAACAGGATCATCAGCGCAGTCGCCGTGCAGATCAGGATGGTGTCGATGAAGACGCCGAGCGACTGCACGAAGCCCTGGCTGACCGGGTGATGCGGATCGGGCGTCGCGACGGCGGCGATGTTGGGCGCGCTGCCCATGCCGGCCTCGTTCGAGAACAGTCCGCGCTTCACCCCGTTCAGCATGGCCGCGGCGATCGATCCCGCGACGCCGCCCGCCGCCTGGGTCAGGCCGAAGGCGCTGCCGATGATGGTGCCGACCATGGCCGGCACCTCGGTGATGTGGATGGCGACGACATAGGCCGCGACGCCGAGATAGCTGAGCGCCATGAAGGGCACGACGTATTCCGCGACCCGCGCGATCGCGGCAATGCCGCCGAAGATGATCACCCCGGTCAGCGCGGCAAGCACCAGGCCGGTACCGATCTTCGGAATGCCGAAGGCACCCTGCATCGCGTCGGCGATGGAATTGGCCTGCACCGCATTGAACACCAGCCCGAAGGAGATCAGCAGGCAGATGGAGAACAGCACGCCGGCCCAGCGCGCCTTCAGTCCGCGCCAGATGTAGAAGGCCGGACCGCCTCGATAATGCCCTTCCGCGTCCTTCACCTTGTAGAGCTGGGCCAGCGCGCTTTCGGCGAAGGCGGTGGCCATGCCCAGCGTCGCGACCATCCACATCCAGAAGATCGCCCCGGGCCCGCCGAGATAGAGTGCGACCGCGACACCCGCGAGGTTGCCTGTGCCGACGCGCGAGGCGAGGGAGGTACACAACGCCTGGAAGGGGGAGATGCCGGCGCGGTCGGTGGAGGATGAGCCCACCACGCAGCGGATCATCTCCGGGAAGTGGATGACCTGCAGCAGCCTGAGCCGGATGGTGAAGTACAGGCCGACAGCCAGAAGACCGTAGATGAGGACGTAGCCCCAGAAGATCGTGTTGAGGAAACCGATCACCTGGTCCATCGCGCGTCTCCGGCATGGGCGTACGGCCCGTTGCCGCCGCCTTCCGGCCATCCCAAAGCATTCGCGGCGGGTACGCAATCAAGAGTTGATGGAAAGTCCCCGGCGCAGTTCGAATTTTTGGATCTTGCCGGTCGCCGTCTTCGGCAACTCGCCGAAGGTCACGTGGCGCGGCGCCTTGAAATGCGCCAGGGCAGCCCGGCAATGGGCGATGATCTCTGCCTCGGTCACCGTTGCGCCGGGCTTCAGAGTCACGAAGGCGTGGGGGACCTCGCCCCATTTCGGGTCGGGATGCGCGACGACCGCGGCCTCCATGACGTCTGGGTGCCTGTAGAGGGCTTCCTCGACCTCGAGAGAGGAGATGTTCTCTCCGCCCGAGATGACGATGTCCTTGGCGCGATCCTTCACCTCGATATAGCCGTCCGGGTGCAGGACACCGAGATCGCCGGTGCGGAACCAACCATCGACGAAGGCGGCTTCATTGGCGCGCGGGTTGCGCAGATAGCCCTTCATCACGGTGTTGCCGCGCAGCGCGATCTCGCCGAGCGTCATCCCGTCCGCCGGCACGCGCAGGCCGGTCTCCGCGTCGATGACGGTGGCGTCTTCCAGGGTCGGCAGCGGCACGCCTTGCCGCGCCATGAAGGCGGCCTTGTCCGGCAGGTCGAGCGTCGCGAGTTCCGGCTGCCAGGCGCAGAGCAGGGAGGGCCCGTAGCATTCCGTCAGCCCGTAGAGATGCGTGACGTCGAAGCCGAGCCTTTCCATTGCGGCAATCACGGGCGATGGCGGCGCCGCGCCGCCCGTCGCGATGCCGACGCGATGGGGGAAGCTGCGGCGCTGGTCTTCCGGCGCGTGGATCAGCATGGTCAGCACCACCGGCGCGGCGCAGAGATGCGTCACGCCATGTTCGGCGATCAGCGCGAAGATGCGGGCGGGATCGATGCGGCGCAGGCAGACATGGGTGCCGCCCTGCAGCGTGACGGCCCAGGTATAGGTCCAGCCATTGCAGTGGAACATCGGCAGCGTCCAGAGATAGACGCTCTGCGGCGACAGCTCGAAGGCCAGCGCATTGCCGCAGGCATTCAGATAGGCGCCGCGATGATGCACCACGACCCCCTTGGGATCGCCTGTCGTGCCGGAGGTGTAGGAGAGCGAGATGGCGCGCCATTCGTCCTCCGGCGGTTCCACGGGAAACAAGGCATCGCCGGTGGCGAGGAAGTCTTCGTAATCCGTGGCCTCGATTGCGGCACCGTCCACGCCGTCATCGACGACGACCAAGCGCGGCGGGTTCGAGACACCGTCCAGGGCCGCGCCGGCGACCGCGGCGAATTCGCGGTCGAGCAGCAGCACCTTCGCCCCCGAATGGCCGAGGATGAAGCGCACCGTCGGCGCATCGAGCCGCGTGTTGATCGGGCAGAGCACCGCATGCGCCATGGGCACGCCCATATGCGCTTCCAGCATCTGCGGGATATTCGGCAGCAGCGCGGCGACGACATCGCCCGGCGCGACGCCCGCTCCCCGCAAGGCCGAGGCCAGGCGCCGGCTGCGCTCGGCATACTCGGCATAGGTGATGCGCCGCTCGCCATGGATGATGGCCGTTCGCCGCGGCCAGATGCGCGCCGCGCGGGCGAGGAAGGAGACCGGCGAGAGCGGGACGTGATTGGCGCGCGTCTGCGGCAGGTCGTCTTCCATGGCGGTCATCCCAGGGCGCGTGGGGCGCTGACCAGGCAGCGCAGGCGGGTGATATCGTCGAGCAAGGTTGCGGCGTCACTATGTTGTGGCGTGCCGGGATCGAAGCGGCCTTCACGGATCGCGGCGGCGAAGGCCCGCGCATCGCCGGCCAGCGCGGTGAGACGCGCTGGCGCATCGCCTTCCTCCGCGTCGCGTGCCGCGATCGCCATGGCATTCGCCACCATGCGCGCCGCGAAGGCCTTGTCCGGCGGCAGGGCCGGCAGCAACTCCTTCAGCAACACCTCCCGCGCGATGGCAAGCAGATCGGGAGCGAGCGGTTCCTCAGCGAGCATCGCGTGCTTCCACCATGCGCAGGATCTCCCATTCCAGCCCCGGGACCATATGGCCGGTCAGCGCCAGTTCCAGGTTGCGTTCGACGCCCGAGATGTGGCGTTCGGCCTGATCCACCGCGATCGAAGCCCAACGGATATGCGCGCCGAGTTCCCACCAGCGCACCCGGTCATCATCGACCACGCCATAGCCCTCATAGAGTGCAGCCCGTGGCCCGATGCCGCCGGCCTCCTGCGCGTCATTGCCGAAGCGCCAGCATTTCGCGCACAGCCAGCCGAGATCGGCATGCGGGTCGGACCAGCAGGAGAATTCCCAGTCCAGCACCGCAGTGACGCCGGTCTCGTCCAGCATGATGTTGCCGGTGCGGAAGTCGTTGTGGACCAGCACGGCCGGGACGGGCGATGGCGCGGTGCGTTCCAGGTGCCGCAGGCCCCATTCCAGCACCGGGCGCGGCAGGCGCTGGCGGTCCAGCGCGGCACGTTGTTCGGCGATGAAGGCGCGGCAGGGGTCGGCCGGTGCCTCGCCCAGGAAGGCCAGGTCCGCGCGCGGCGGCGTGACAGTGTGGATGCGGGCCAGTTCCCGTCCCAGCGCGTGCACGCAGGCGTCGCGGCTACCGCCCAGCGTCTCGCTCTTCACCACGCGATGCGCGGCGGCCGTGCCGGCGACGCGGCGCATGACGAAGAAGGGCGCGCCGGTCACCGCGGCATCCTCGCAGAGGAACAGCGGCTCCGGCACCGTCACCCCGGCAGCGAAGGCCGCGCGCAGCAGCGCGAATTCCTGCGCGCGGCCATGCGACACCGCCAGCGTCGCCGCATTGTCGGTCCGCAGCACCCAGGCGCGGCCATCCGACAGGTCGATCGCCCAGTTCTGCTGGATGGCACCGCCCGACAGCAGCGCCATCCGCTCGATCTCCAGCTTCGGCTCGCTCGCCGCCTGCCGCAGCCAGGCGATCAGGCGGTCGCGCCGGGCCTCATCCACGCCCGGCCTCGCCCCAGCGGAAGAAGCCGTCGCCCTCGGCGCGCAGCATCCCGGCCAGCACCATGCGATGCACCTCCGACGCGCCATCCACCAGCCGCGCCTGGCGTGCGTAACGGTAGATCCACTCGATCACCGTATCCTTGGAATAACCCCGCGCCCCCAGCAGCTGCAGCGCCGTATCCACGGCCTTCTGCAGCGCATCCGCGACGACGATCTTGGCCATCGACACCTCCTTGCGCGCAAAGGAACCCTGGTCGAGCGCCCAGGCCGCGCGCATGGTCAGCATGCGGCCGATCTCGATCTCCATCGCCGCCTGGCCGATCAGCCCCTGCACGCTTTCGCGGTCGATCAGCTTCATGCCGAAGGAATCGCGCTGCTTGATGCGTTCCATGGCGATCTCCAGCGATCGCCGGGCCAACCCGGTCCAGCGCATGCAATGCGTCAGCCGTGCGACGCCAAGGCGCATCTGCGTCAGCTTCAGCCCGTCGCCGACGCCGAGCAGGCGCTGCTCGTCCGGGATCTCCAGCCCGTCGAAGACCAGTTCGCAGTGCCCGCCATGTTCCTCGGGGCCCATGATCGGGATGCGGCGGACGATCTCCCAGCCCGGATCGGCGGCGTCGAACAGGAAGGCCGACAGCCCCTTGCGCTCATCGTCCGAGGTGCGCGCGATCAGGATGAAGACCTTCGCGTTGCCCGCCCCGGTGATGAAGTGCTTGCGCCCCGTGATGCGCCAGCGGTCGTTTCCGACGCGCTCGGCCTTCGTATAGGTCAGGTTGGGGTCGGACCCGCAGCCATCCGGTTCGGTCATCGCGAAGGCCGACTGCACCGCGCCATCGACCACGGGCCTCAGCCAGCGCTCCTTCATGGACTCCGGCAGCACGCGATCGAGGATCATCATGTTGCCGTCATCGGGCGCTGCGGAATTGAACACCACCGGGCCGAAGATCGAGCGGTTCATCTCCTCGTAGCAGGCCGCCATGCCAATGCGCGGCAGTTCCATCCCGCCGAGGCGTTTCGGCATCTGGAGGGCCCAGAGCCCTTCCGCCTTCGCCGCGCGACGCATCTCGGTCAGCACATGGGGCGCGATGTTGTCGTGCTCGTCGTAGTTGGCACGATCGGCTTCGAGCGGGATCAGCCTCTCATCCACGAAGCGACGGATGCGGCGCCGCACTTCCTCGATCTCGGGTGGCAGGACGAAATCCATGGGCAGCGTTCCTCAGAGCGGATTGACCGAATGTCCGCCATCCACCGTAACCGTCGCGCCCGTCATGTGTGCGCCGGCGGCGGAGGCCAGAAGCAGCAGCGGCCCGGTCAGGTCGTTCGGCAAGCCGAGCCGCCGCTGCGGGATGCGCTTGATCATCGCCTGGCCAGGTTCCGAGGCGAAGTAGTCCCGATTGATGTCGGTCGCGACATAGCCTGGCGCGATGGCGTTCACGCGGATGCCATATCGAGCGAGTTCCACCGCCATCTGCCGAGTCAGGTGAAGCAGCCCGGCCTTGGCGGCCGTATAGCCGGCCACACCCGGGATGACGCGCTCACCGAGCACCGAGGCGATGTTGATGATCGTCCCGGGCAGCTTCGCCGCGGCCAGGCGTGCCGCGGCCGCCTGTCCGAGCAGAAAGCAACCGCGCAGGTTCACGGCCATGACGCTGTCCCAGTCCTCGGCGGTCTGCTGCAGGAAGGGCCTGGTCACGGCGATGCCGGCATTGTTGACGATGATGTCGCAGGGACCGCCCAACGCCGTCTCGGCCGCATCGAGCGCGGCGGCGATGGAGCCGGCATCCGTCACATCCAGTGCGACCGGCACCACGCGCTGGCCCAGCTCGGTCGCCAAGGCGGCCGTGGCGTCCGCCCGGCGCGCCGCCAATGCCACCGCGGCCCCGGCGCCGTGCAGGACGCGGGCGAAATGGCCGCCCAGCACGCCGGAGGCACCCGTCACGAGCGCCCTGTGCCCCGCCAGCGAGAACAGCCCCGCGATGTCCATGGTGTTTCCTCTCCTTTTGGCATCCAGGGGTGCCACCCGTTGCGCGCCCCTGCAAGCCCTACGATGCTGCCGCGCAGCATCAGGAGAGGCCGCATGACCGATCGCACTGTTCTCGTGACCGGCGCCCAGCAGGGCATTGGCGCCGCCGCGGCCCGCGCCTTCGCCGCCGCGGGCTACGACGTGGCGGTGAACTGGCTGGACGACCGCGCCGCCGCCGAGGCCGTCGCGGCCGACATCGCCGCCCTCGGCCGCAGGGCCGTGCTCGTCCAGGGCGATGTGGGCACCGCGGCCGCCAGTGCGGCGGTGGTGGAGCAGGCCGTTGCCGGCCTCGGCCGGCTCAGGGTCCTCGTCAACAATGCCGGCATCTATCCGCGCGTCGCCTTCCTCGACATGACCGAGGTGGAATGGGACCGCGTGCTGGATGTGAACCTGAAGGGCAGCGCCTTCTGCGCCCAGGCCGCCGCGCGCCACATGGTCGCCGCCGGCATCAAGGGGGTGATCCTGAACCTGTCCTCCGGCGCGATCCGCGGCGCGCCGCTCGGCGTGCACTATTCGGCGACGAAGAACGGTGTCGTCGGCATCACGCGGTCCATGGCGCTGGCCCTCGCGCCCCATGGCATCCGGGTGAACGCCATCGCGCCGGGCCTGACCGATACGGCCCAGCCGCGCTATGGCAACACCGATGAGGAACTCGCGGAGATGGCGAAGGCCCTGCCGCTCGGCCGCATGGGAAGGCCGGAGGAGATCGCGGCCATGATGACCTACCTCGCCTCCGATGCGGCGTCGTGGATCACAGGTCAAGTCTACCACATCAACGGCGGTGCCTATTTGGCCTGATCGGTGGCGCGACACGGCGCAAGGGATCAGACTTCTCAAATAGTCACGGGAGGTGCCCATGCGCAGCCTTGCAACAGCCCTGATCGTCCTCGCCGGAAGCGCCTTGCCGGCGCTGGCCCAGATTGAGCCGGGCGACCCCGCCGCCGGCCGCCGCCTGGCCGAGACCTGGTGCGCCAACTGCCACCGCATCGCGTCGCAGGGACCCGGACCGGTCGGCGATGCCGCGCCGGCCTTCGCTGCGGTGGCTGCGATGCCCTCGACCACCCGGATGGCGCTCGCCGCCTTCCTGCAGACCCCGCATCCGAGCATGCCGAACTACCAGCTCTCGCGCGAGGAGATGGACGATGTCATCGCCTATCTCCTCTCCCTGCGGCGGTAGCCCCCGTCTGGCGCGCCAGGCCGTCCCGCGCTACCCAGGGCGGGAGGTCTGAAGGGGAAATCGCCAAGTGTCCGCATCGCCGTCCCGTTTTCGCATCGGCTACCTGATGAAGGTGCCGCATCAGAGCTTCCTCGACACCGCCGCGCAGGATCCGGCACTCGAGGTGGTGCGCATGACGCTCGACGACGGCGTGGACGCGGCGATCAAGGTGCTCGAGACCTGCCAGGGCTACTACGTGAAGGCCTCGCGGGACGAGCTGCCGAAGCCGATGCATGTCCATGACGAACTGCTCGCGCGGCTGCCCAACCTGCTGATGGCGGCTTCCCAGGGTGCCGGCTACGACACCATCGACCCGGCCGCCTGCAGCCGGGCCGGCGTGCTGCTGGTCAACCAGGCCGGCGGCAATGCCGAGGCGGTGGCCGAGCACGCGGTCGGCATGATGCTCTCGGCCTTGAAGCGTTTCGGCGAATGCCACCAGGCGATGCGGGAAGGCCGTGCCTCCCAGCGCGACCTGCTGATGGGCCGCAATCTCTATGGCAAGACGGTGGGCCTGGTCGGCATCGGCAATGTCGGGACGCGCACCGCGGCCATCCTGAACGCCGCCTTCCATTGCCGCGTTCTCGCCTATGATCCCTATGTCGATGCGGCGACCGTCGCCGATCGCGGGGCGGAGAAGATCGACGACCTCGCGGCCATGCTGGCGCAGTGCGACGTGGTTTCCCTGCATTGCCCGCTGACACCGGAAAGCCGCGCGATGATGGCGGCCAACGCCTTCGCGGCGATGAAGCCGGGATCGGTGCTGGTGACGACCGCGCGCGGATCGATCCACGACGAGGCGTCTTTGCTCGCGGCGCTGAAGTCGGGGCACATCGCGGCCGCCGGCCTCGATGTCTGGGAGCAGGAGCCGCCGCCGGTCGATCACCCGCTGCTGTCGATGCCGAACGTGATCTGCACCCAGCATACGGCGGGCGTCACGCATGAAAGCCGGTCGATGATCACGCGCATCGCGGCCGAGGCCTTTTCGGACTTCGCCGCCGGTCGCTTCCCGCCGCGCATCATCAATCCCGAGGTGAAGCCGCGCGTGGCGGAACGGTACAAGGCCGCGCTCGGGCGGGAACTGCGGTAGCATTTACCGCTCTCCACCCTGATCGGTGGAGCCGGGAAAGGCTTTGCCCCTACTTTCCACCAGTAGCCTTTCCGAGGTTGCTCGGATGGGGACCGGAGGGGCGCCGCCCCTACGTCCGCCAGGCCACAGTGTGGCCTGGACCGCTGGAACCTGGCGCTGGGCGCAGCGCGTACCCCAAACCCTCGCAGCGCGCTTCGTGCGCAAGAGCGGGTTCCGGTACCATTCTGCCCGTGGTGCCCGGCGCCAAGTCGAGGTTTGCAAAGGCCTTTCGGCCTTTGCTGGGGTGGTTTGGAGGGGCAAAGCCCCTCCAATTTCCACAGCGACAGTCGACGAACCAGCAGGATGGCTCTTGCTGGGCGGCGCCCCCGCCGTTCAGCGCAACTGCGCGTTATCGAAGTCCGGCCGCCGTGCTCCGGCCAAGGCCGCGGCCAGGGCCGCCTGCAACGAGGCTTTCTCCGCGGCCACCAGGTGACGCCCGATCTCCAACTGACGGCCGCGGCTTTGCAGTGTCAGCACTCCGGCATGCGCCGGATTGGGCCGATAGGTCGCCCGTGCCCAATAGGGATCGAGCATCACCACGTGCCGTCGTCCGCGTCCGTCGATGCGCGTGACTGTCAGGTGTTGCGGCGTGAGCACCACAATCTCCGCCTGCCGTGCGGCGCCGCGGACATGCAGGGCCAGCAGCGCCAGTGCGAAGCCGATCTCGACGCCGAGGAACGGCAGGACCGGCCAGGCGCCGGCCAGCAGGAACACCCCGGCCTGGACCAGGGCGAACAGGGTCAGCACCAGCACGAACGCCCGGAAGCCGCGGGCATTGAGCGATCGCGGCGGCGTGCAGACGGCCTGGAACAGAACCGGCTCGGCGGGGGGTGCCATGACTGGCCAAGATAGGCGAGGATCGCCCCGACGCCAGCCATGACCGTAAGCCCCGCCCGCCCCAAACGTCCCGACCACGGCAGCGCGACCGCGCCGCGGCGGGCCCGCATGATGCCGCCCGCCCAGGCGGAGGCCTTCATCCGCGCTCTGGCTACCGCCAACCCGGCGCCAGAGACCGAGCTGATCTATCATGACCCCTTCACCCTGTTGGTGGCGGTGGTGCTGTCGGCCCAGACCACCGATGCGGCGGTCAACCGCTGCACGCCCGCGCTGTTCGCCGCGGCGCCCTCCCCGGCGGCCATGGCGGCGCTGGGGGCGGACGGGATCGGGCCGTATATCCGCTCGATCGGGCTGTGGCAGGCGAAGGCGAAGAATGTCGCGGCCCTCGCCCGCGATCTGGTCGAGAAGCATGGCGGCCAGGTGCCCGACAATCGGGAGGCGCTCGAGGCCCTGCCCGGCGTCGGCCGCAAGACGGCGAATGTCGTGTTGAACGTGGCCTTCGGCCAAGCGACCATGGCGGTCGACACGCACATCTTCCGCCTGGGCAATCGCTGCGGTCTGGCGCCCGGGAAGACGGTGCGCGAGGTCGAGGATCGGCTGATCAAGCGCATCCCGCCCGACCTGCTGCGCGATGCGCATCACTGGCTGATCTTGCATGGACGCTACGTCTGCAAGGCGCGGGCGCCGGAATGCTGGCGTTGCGTGGCGCGTGCCTTCTGCAACTATCGCGACAAGGTGCTCGCACCCCCGGTATGAAGGCGGCGCGATTCGAGGAGACGCACATGCGGATTCGTCTGGTCCTGCCGCTGTTGGGGCTGATGGTGCCGGCGCTGGCTGGCTGCGATACCGGCGGGGTCTGGGCCAACGTGCCCGACGATCGCGGTCCCGTCGCCGAGCAATGCCGACGGGAGGCCGCGGACAGCCCGCAGTACCGCTATTACGGGGAAATTGCGGGCGGCAACGCCGCCAACAACGAAGAGCAACGACAGGAGCTGCTGGTGCTGCTGCCGCGCATCTACCACGACTGCATGATCCGCAATGGCGCGATCCCGCCCGGCACGCCGCTGCCGCCGCCGCGGGTGACATTCTGACGGCCCGCTGATCGACGGTCACCGGGGCGGCGGGCCCCGGTGGCAGGGCTCGGGCCCCATCAATGGCCTTGTTCCTCGGCCGCGATCAGCGGCATCCTGTCCCTGCCAGAACCGCCGCGGCCGTCGCGCCAGGCCGGGAGATGGCGCTGCCGCGTGCCGGCGCTTGTCGGAGCTGATCATGGACGCCTTCGCCGTGAAGCTGACCAGCCTTGCCCATGGGGGCGGCTGCGGCTGCAAGCTTGCGCCTTCGGTGCTGCAGAACCTGCTGGCCGGTGTCCCCGCCGCGCAGCCTTTCGCACAGCTCCTGGTCGGCACGGAGACGGCGGACGACGCTGCGGTCTGGCAGGTGGATGAGAACACCTGCGTGATCGCCACGACCGACTTTTTCATGCCGGTGGTGGACGATGCCCATGATTTCGGCCGCATCGCCGCGACCAATGCGATCTCGGATGTCTATGCGATGGGGGGCAAGCCGATCATGGCGCTCGCCATCCTCGGTATGCCGATCGACAAGCTGCCGGTCTCGGTGGTGAGGGATATCCTCGCCGGTGGGGCCGCAGCCTGTGCTGCCGCGGGTATCCCCGTCGCCGGCGGGCATTCGATCGACGCGCCGGAGCCCATCTATGGACTGGCGGTGATCGGCCTGTGCCATCCCTCGCAGCTTCGGCGGAACAGCATGGCGCGGCCGGGCGATGCGCTGATCCTGACCAAGGGGCTCGGCGTCGGCATCTATTCCGCTGCCTTGAAGAAGGGGCTGGTCGACGACGCTGCCTATCGGGAGATGATCGCCTCGACCACGCTGCTGAACCGGATCGGCGCGGCGCTGGCGCAGCACGAGGCGGTGCACGCCATGACCGATGTGACGGGCTTCGGCATCCTGGGCCATGGGGCGGAGATGGCGCGCGGGTCGAGTGTCACGCTGCGCATCGAGGCCGACGCCTTGCCCTTACTCTCGCGCGCGGCGGAATGGGCGCAGGCGGGGCTCGTCACGGGCGCGTCGAAGCGCAATTGGGCAAGCTACGGCGACGACATCCGCCTGCCGGAGGGCATGTCGGAGTGGCAGCGCCATCTGCTGACCGATCCGCAGACCTCGGGTGGCCTGCTGGTGAGCTGCGCGGCCGACGCCGCGGATGCGTTGCTGGCGGAGATCCGGGCGGCCGGCTATCCGCTTGCCGCGCGCATCGGCCAGGTCACCGAAGGCGCGCCGCTGGTCGAGGTGGCGTGAGGAATGCTCAGCGCGGCGGGGGTTCCGCCGCGCCGCAGCCGGGGAAGTTCTCCCGCGCCCTCCAGGCTTCGTAGGCTTCCGCGATCTGGTTGCCGGAGACGAGGCGCGTGATCGGTGCCTCGTCCGCGGGCATCGCGACCAGCATCCAGCCGGCGCCGTAGCAGTCGCGATTGGCGAGGGAAGGGCGGTCGATCATCGCCTCATTCACCGCGAGTACGGTGCCGTCGAAGACGATGCGCGCGGGGCCGACCCATTTGCCGCTCTCGACCGTGGCGCAGGCACGCCCGGCCTGGGTCGGGCGGCCGACGCGGCGCGGCGTGAAGGCCAGCACATCACCCGCCAGCGCGATGGCGACCGATGTCATGCCGATGCGGAAGGAGCCGTCCGTCTGGCGCTCATACCAGATGTGGTTCTCCACATCGTAGAGCAGATGGGCCGGGAAATGGCAGCCGCGGACGGTGATCATCGCACGCCGGCCGATCCGCGGGACCAGGTCGGCAGTGCAAGCCAGGCCGGCGAAGGCTGCCGCCTGGGGCCAACTAATAGGTCAGGACCCGGCATTCGCCCTCCATCAGGTCGCCGATCATCTGCGTCGCGCTCATCATCCCCGCGCATTCGGGGATGAGTTCCTCCGCCGTCATGTCGAAGAGATCGAGATTGCCCGGGCAGGCCCAGAAGCGCGCGCCATGGCGATGCGCTTCCTGGATGAACGCATAGACGCTGTGGCCGCTGCCCTTCTTCACCTCGAGCGATTCCGGCACGCCGCGCCGCAACAGCCTGCCCGCTGTGGCGGTGCACACGACATCGACCTTGTAACCCAGCGCCGCCGCGACGGCGGCATGGTAGAACGGCGCGCCGAGTTCCTCCCCATTGCGCGGGTCGGTGTTGACGAGGACGATCAGCAGGCGGTCGGCGGCGCTCATGGCCCGGCTTGTAGCGCGGCTTCGGCCGCCGCGGCGATGGCGGCGGCGACGTCCGCGCGGGCGATGCCGAGGAAACGCGCCCCGGTGGCGTCCAGGCACTCGCGCGCCGCGGGTGCGAGGTCGTGCAGCGATCGCCCGCGCAGATGCGCTTCAAGGGTTGCGATGGCCGTGGGCGGTTCGGCGAAGAAATCGCCCGTGATCAGGATCTGGTCGACCACGCCGGCACCGCCGTCGCGCAGCTTCAGCAGCAGGTCGATGGCGCCGCCCGCTGTGAGCGTAGCATGGGCCGTCAGGCGCCCTTCGCGCGGCATCATGTCGTCATGGCCGCGCACGAAGGCTTCGGTACCGATTTCCGTTGCGTCGATGGCCCGTGCGGCGGTGAGTTCGCCATCCGTCAGCATGCCAACTTCCGGCTGGCGGCCCAGTGCCTCGGCCAGCGCCGTCGCCATGGCGTCCTGGACCCGCATCATGGCGGGCGCCGCGCCGAGCAGCGTCTTCAGATCGGTCACGCGTTCGGCCATCGCCACCAGGCCACGCTTGCCGAGCTTGCGCACCGGCAAGCGCAGCGCGTTCATCATGAAATCGAGATCGAGTTCCACCAGCACCGTGCCCTGGAACACCAGCACGTCGCCATCGAAATAGGCGCCGGTGCCGGAGACCTTGCGGCCCGCCACCTCGATGTCGTTGCGCGGCCTGAAGGCGGCCGGCAGGCCGAAGCTCGCGACGGCGCGGGCGACGCCGGTGCAGATCAGGGCGGTGACCTCGTCCAGGGAACGCGGCACGGCGCGGCGCGAGAGGATGAGTTCCCATCCCAGCAGCCCCGGCCCCATGACGATGGCGCCGCCGCCGGTCATGCGCCGCGCCGTCTGCACGCGGTGCGCGGCGGTCCAATCGAGATCGACCTCCCGATGCAGCAACTGATGGCGGCCGATGATGGCGCTGGGTGGGAAATGCTGGAAGCGCAGCGTATCGGGCGTGGTGCCGGCGGCGCGGCCACGGCTGAGCGCCTCGGTCAGGCTGAGGTTGAAGCGCGCGTCGCGCAGGCCGGAATCGACGATGCGCAGCATCATGCCTCCGCAAGCTGGCGACGGATGCGCCGCAGATCGCCGCCATTGGGCTGGAAGGGATAGCTCGCGATGTCCGAGGGCGGGCTGTCGCCATAAGGGCGGTCGCAGGCGGAGACATCGGGCCTGTCGCGCCCCGGGCAGCCCGAAGTGCGGAAGGGGATGCCGGAGGCGACAGCCTCTGCCACATCCGCCCCGAAGGAAACCAGCGCGCCATCGGGCGAAAAGCCGAAGGCCTCGAAGGGATGGCCCCGATATTCGAGCAGGTAGCGCGCGAGTTGCAGGCGGCGCCAGCGCGAGCGGGACGGGGCCGGCAGATGGTCCATCAGGCTGCCGCGTTCCGGGTAGAAGCAGAAGAGGTGCGAATGTCCGCCGGCCTGGCGCAGGCGGTGGCAGACCTCCAGGACATCCCGGTCGGTCTCGCCGAGGCCGACGATGAGGTGCATGCCGATGCGCTCGGGGCCGAAGATCTCCCGCGCATGCTCGAAGACGCGCCAATAGCCGTCCCAGCGATGCGGGCTGTCCACGCCCTTGCCGCGCAGGCGATCGAAGATCGCCGGCGTGCAGGCATCGAGGGCGACGGTGAAGATGTCGGCGCCGAGGTCATGCAGGCGCTGCACATCGCCGCGCGTCATCGTCGTCGGGTTGGACAGGATCGAGACGGGCACCTGCGCGCGCGGGATGCGCGCCATCCAGCGTTCCAGCACCGTCGCCGTGTCGGCGTCGGACCGCGGATGGGTGATCATCGAGATGCACATGCGGTGGAAGGGCGTCGCCGCACCGGCATCGGCGACGCGGGCGATGATCTCCTCCAGCGGCGCGGCGGGCCAATCGACACGGATGAAGTTGCGGTCGGCATAGTTGGTGGCCGCCTCCCGATGCCGCGCCAGCCCGCAGTACGCGCAATTCGCGCGGCAGCCCTCGGGATAGGTCAGCAGCAGGTTCAGGCAGCGCGTGCAGGCGCAGCGATGCATCCGCCCCGGGATCAGCCCGAGCGTGATCGCCGCGGCGGTGGAAAGCTGCACATATTCGGGCGAACGCATCGCCGGCGTGCGCTGGTAGCGTGGGCGATAGACGCCATCGGGTGCCACCGCATCGCGCTTCACCGTGCCGCCGTTGCGGCTCTCGGCGGGAATGGGGGCGGGTTCGCGGGGCGACAGGCAGGCCATCTCAGGCGGCCTTCGCACAGGCCTGGGTGCCGCAGCAGGCGAGCGCATGGTCTGCCGCGCGGCCGATGATCCGTACGGCGCGCATCGCCTCGTCGGCCGGGTAGGCGACGCCGTCGAAGCCCGCCAGCACCGCGGCGACATCCAGCGTCACGCGCGCCGCGCCATGCGGGCGGGCGCAGCCCAGCAGCAGCAGCCGGTCGGCCAGGACATGCCGGGCGCGCCCGAACAGCGCCGCACCATCGACCGGGTCCAGCGCGCCGAAATCGGGCGTGGCGAAGGCCGGCATCAGCACCACCAGGATCGCCACGGCCGTCTCGTGGCGCGCGATGATGTCGAGCGCGCGATCCTCGCCGCGCAGTCGGCCGAAATGCAGCCCGGCGACGACATGCGGCACGACCGTCAGGCCGGCCGCGACGAGATGGGCGAGCGATCCCTCGAAATCCGCGACGGGACGGTCCAGGTGATAGACCTCGCGGATCGTGTCCTCGTCGCCGATGATGTCGAGCATCGCGACATCGACCCCGGCCCACTTCAGCGCCTGCGCGCGGCGTGCGTCGACGAGGCCGGTATGGACCAGCACCTGAAGATGGGGATGGTCCTTCTTCACCGCGCGGATCACGGGCAGGTAGCGGTCGAAGGGAACCTCGTTGCGCCGGTTCGATCCGCCCGAGAGCAGGAAACCGCGCAGGCCCTGCCGTGCGATCATCTCCTGCAGCAGCTTCGCGAAGGCGGCGGGTTCTCCGGCCGGGATCATCGGCTTCAGGATCTCCGCGCGGCAGTGCTTGCAGTTCAGCGCGCAGGCGCCGCCCGTGATCGAGAAGGCGGGGAAGATGCCCGAGCGCCGGCAGGCGCCGAGCTCATCGCTGTCGAAATCGCGGAAGCTGGGCGTCGAGGCGCGGAACGGGCGCGATGCGAAAGGCGCACCGATGCGCGCAAGGTCCCGCGCGAGCCCGCGCGGCAACCCCGCTTCGTCGGCCAGCGCGAACAGGACGTCATCAGCCATGGCCCGCCCCGGATGATGGCGGAAGAGAATGGGAGTCGAACCCACCTGGGACCGTCTCGCAGCCCCAACCAGATTTGAAGTCTGGCCGCCCCACCGGGGACGACTCTCTTCCATCGTCGCCGGGTGTCTCGAACAGATCCCGACGATGCGAATTTATCCGGCGAAGGTCGCCGCGTCTAATGGTCACGCCGTGGCGATCGAAGAAGTCCAGCACCTGGATCGCAACCTTGCGACCGACCACACCGCCGCCCTGGGCTTCCAGCACATCGCGGAAGGCGGCGGCGGAGACCCAGTCTCCCGTGTCCAGCGTGGCGAAGAGGCGCACCATCTCCGCCACCGTGCCGCGCAGGAAGAAGTGGTCCTGCGCGACCTCGTCGATCGTCCCGGCCTGGCGGAAGCGGCGCATCAGGCGGCGGATCTCGTTCTCCTCGTGGCCGAGATCGCGCGCGATGTCGCGCACGCGCGGAGGGCGGAAGCGTGCCGCGCCGGCCAGCATGGGCTCGATGGCCCGCCACAGCGCCTCTTCCCCGGGCGAGATCTCGATGCGGTGGCTGGAAAGGCGTACCCACGCCCCTTCCAGCACCAGCCAACCTTCTTCATCCGCGATACGGCGCAGCAGCGCGCGATAGAGGGGCGCCGGCACGCGCGGCGCGGTCGCCATGCGCAGGCGCTCGAGGCCCATCCCCGGCAGATCCGGCTGCGCTGCATGGAAGTCGGCCAGGATCTCGCGCAGCCGTTCCGCCATTGCCGCGCGACGCTGGCGCGCGACGGCGAAGCGCGTCGAACCGACCGGCCATTCCTCGATATCCGTCGCCACGCACCAGGCGCGGGCGGTCTCCAGGGTGACGCCGCGATCCCGTGCGAAGGCACCCAGATCGACCGGTGCGGCCGAGGCCGCGACGATGCCGGCCAAGGCCGCGACCGGGTCTGGCTGCGCCATCGCGTCGAGCAAGGCCAGGCGTTCGGGCGTTCGGCGCTTGCGCTCCGGCGCGCGCAGATCGAGGAAGCGCCCGCCGCCCAGCGTGCGGCTCGCCGAGACATCGCGCAGGATGAAACGGTCCAGCGCACGCGCCGCTATGGGTGAGTCCAGCACGAGTTGGACGCGCGCTTCGTCGTTCGGCTCGGCCCTGTGGTCGCCCAGGAGCACGATGCGGGCGCCGACCTCGGCGGTGGCGTGGTGCAGGCGCGCGGGCATCCATTGCGCGATGCCCTTCGTCGCACCGGGCGCGACGCGCAGCGAGGCGTCGATGCGCTGCGTCGGGGCATGCGCTTCCGGCGCGGTGACCACATCGCCGCGATGCAGCCGGTCCTTGCTGATGCCGGGCCCGGCGAGGTTCAGCGCGCAGCGCTCCCCCGCCACGCCGCGTTCGGCGCGGCGGTTCTGCGCATGGATGGAGCGCACGCGCGCCGCGAGACCCGATGGCGAGACGATGACCGCATCGCCGACCGCAACCGCGCCGTCGAGCACCATGCCGGTGACCACCACCCCCGCGCCGGTGAGGATGAAGCTGCGATCGACGGCCAGGCGGAACAGACTTTCATGCTCGCGCGGGCGTGTGGCGGCGTGGCGCTCCTGCAGGAAGGCGAGCAGCGCGGGCACGCCCTCGCCGGTCAGGTTCGATACCGGGAAGATCGGGCTCCCGGCCAATGCCGTGCCGGCCAGCAGCGCCTCGATCTCCGCGCTCACCGCCGCGATGCGTTCGGGCGGCACGGCGTCCACCTTGGTCAGCGCCACCACGCCATGCGGAATGCCGAGCAGCGAGACGATCTCGAGATGCTCGCGCGTCTGCGGCATGACGCCGTCATCGGCGGCGACGACCAGCATCAGCAGGTCGAGCCCATGCGCGCCGGCCAGCATGGTGTGCACGAAGCGCTCATGGCCGGGCACATCGACGAAGCCGATCACCGATCCATCCGGCTGCGGCAGATAGGCGAAGCCGAGCTCGATGGTGATGCCGCGCGCCTTTTCCTCCTTCAGCCGGTCGGCATCCACGCCGGTGAGCGCCTTCACCAGCGAGGTCTTGCCGTGATCGATGTGACCGGCTGTGCCGACGATCATGGCGGATCGACCTCGTCGATGCGCATGCGGCGGCCCCAACGGTCGAAGAAATGGCCCTCGTTCAGCGCCAGCCGATCATCGTCCAGCCGCTGTTCCAGCAAACGCAACCGCGTGCGCGCCGTCGGATTGTCGAGCGGCCGGCCGCGCTCCTGCTCGGGGAAAAAGACGACGCCATCCCATTCCTGCCCCGCGCCGGCCAGCATCACCACCATGTCGCTCCAATCGACCTCGGCGCCGATCACGTTGACATAGGTGGAGCAGAGCGGCGTGACCTGTGCGTCCCCGATCCGCAGCAGCACGATCAGCGCGGTGAAGGCCCCGGACTCCGCGAAAGCGCCGGTGAGCCAGGGTTCGAAGTCGGTGGCGACGTCAGAAGTCAACGACGGGGGTCTCCGGCATCCAGCGTTCGAACAGCACCCAGAAGGGCACGCCGCGCGCTTCCTGGTGCCAGGCCTCGAAGGCGGCCAGCGCCTCGGCGGGGTCGGTCGCTTCCTTGGCCTGCGCATCGCCGTCGCACAGCGCCGCGCAGACGGGCGCGAAGCGGGAGATGATCTCCTCCCGTGCCGGGCTTTCCTGCCCCCAGCCCAGGCGGCTGCGCAGCGTGGCGAGGCCATAGGCGACGGCCATCTGCTCATCCTCCGCCGTGGCGACGACATCGGCGACGGCGCGCAGCAGGTTGGCCCGCCGGAAGGCGAAGGCGCGCTCCTGCGCGAGTTGCTCGACGCGCTTCGCATATTCGGCGCGATAGGCCTTCTCCGCCGTTTCGGCGGCGCTGGTCGCTGCGGTCAGCTCCTCGATCCAGGCGGCGGTGCGGCTCATGCGGAGGCTCCGGGGAGGGTGGGACGCGGGCCGGGATCGGGCAGGGGTTGGGCGGCGCGACGTGCGGCCTCGTGCTGCGCGTCATGATCCAGGGCGGCGCGGGCGGCGGGCAGGAAGCGGCCGGCAAGCGCGCTGCCGCCAGTCTCGGCACGCAGTAGCCAGGCCAGTGCGGCGAGCGGATCGCGTGCGACGCCGTTGCCGAGCAACTGCGCCGCACCGAGCATCGCCTGGCCATCCGGATCGCCGCGCTCCGCGCCGAGGCGCCACCAGAAGGCTGCCGCCTTGGGGTCGCGCGGTACGCCGAGCGCATTGTGGTGCAGCATGCCGAGCCGCGTCATGGAGGAGGCGACACCCTGCGCCGCGGCGCGTTCGGCCCAGCGGCGGGCCTCGGCGTGATCGGCGGGGATCTCCTCGTCTTCCAGCAGCATCCAGCTCAACATGTCCTGGGATATGGCGTCGCCCTGCTCCGACGCCATCAGGTAGAGGGCAAGGGCGCGATGGCGATCGGGCTCGATGCCCTCTCCCTTGAACAGCATCGTGGCGAGGTTGCGCTGCGCGACGGGGTCGCCGGCCTCCGCCGCGGGGGCCAGCCAGCGTTCCGCCATCAGGGGATCACGCTCGACGCCCATGCCTTCGGCGAAGCAGGCGCCGATGTTGTTGCAGGCGCGTGCATGACCGGCCCGGGCGAGCGGTTCCCAGATCGCCAGCGCCTCCTCGTAGCGTTCGGCCTGGGCGTGTTCGCGCGCGATCGCCATCAGTTCCTCGGCGGAGGGCTCGGCGCGGCGGCGGGACCACATCATACCAAGGCCCCGATCGTGGCAAGGAATCCCGCCTCGTCCTCGAGGCAGCGACAGTCCAGCCAGAGGGCGCCGTCCTCAATGCGCCCGATGACCGGCATGGGCAGGGCACGCAGTTGCGTCGCCAGTGACGCGACTGAGCCGCCGCGGCCATCCAGGGGCGTCACGCGGATCGCCGCGCTGGGAAGGGTCGAGAGCGGCAGCGCGCCGGATCCGATCTGGCTGGCACAGGCCGCGACATCCACAGTCAGGTTCGGACCAACGACCTGCGCCAGTGCGGGTGCCAGGCGTTCCGCGGTCGCGCGGATCGCGCCTTCGTCGCGCGCCAACAGGCGCAGCGTCGTCAGCCGTTCGGCCAGGCGGTCCGGGTCGCGATACAGGCGCAACGTCGCCTCGATGGCCGCGAGGCGGATCTTGTCCACCCGCATCGCGCGCTTCATCGGGTTGCGGTTGATGCGCTCGATCAGATCGCGCCGCCCGACGATGAAGCCCGCCTGCGGGCCGCCCAGAAGCTTGTCGCCCGAGAAGATGACGATATCCGCACCGTCGGCCACGCATTCCGTGACGGTGGGCTCATGCCCGATGCCCCAGCGCGCGAGATCGACCAGCGTGCCGGAGCCGAGGTCATGCACCAGCGGCACGCCGGCCTCCTGCGCCAAGGGCGCGATGGCGCTGGCCTCGGCTTCTGCCGTGAAACCCTGGATCCGGTAGTTGGAGGTGTGCACCTTCAGCACCACGCCGGTCTCCGGCGTGATCGCGGCGCGATAGTCGCGCAGATGGGTGCGGTTGGTGGTGCCGATCTCGCGCAGCGTCACGCCCGATCGGGCCATGATGTCGGGCAGGCGGAAGGCGCCGCCGATCTCGATGAGCTCGCCGCGCGAGACCACCGCCTCGCGCCCAAGGGCAAGGGTGTTGAGCGTGATCATCATCGCCGCGGCGGCATTGTTGACCAGGGTCGCGCTTTCGGCGCCCGTCAACTCGCGGAGCAGATCCCGCACCAGATCGTCGCGTTCGCCGCGCTTGCCGGTGGCGAGGTCGAATTCCAGCGCGATGGCCTGGCGCATGGCCGTGGTCGCGGCCTCGATCGCCGCTTCGGCCAGCAGCGCCCGGCCGAGATTGGTGTGCAGCACCGTCCCGGTCAGGTTGAAGACGGCGCGGATGCGCGGCGCCTCGCTCACGTCCAGCATGGCGGCGGCGGCGGCGGCCACGGTATCCGGACCGGGGGCCGGCGCCCCATGGCGCAGCGCGTCGCGCGCCTCATCCAGCGCGCGGCGCAGTGCGGCGACGGTCAGCGCATGGCCATGGCGTTCGATCAATGCCGCGCCGGCGGCAGAACGCAGCACGGAATCCACGGAAGGCAGGCGGCGCAGTTCCATCGCGCGCCTCAGTAGCCGAGCAGGAAGGGATTGACCCCGCTGCGCGTGAAGCCTTCCTCCCGCACCAGCACGTCCAAGGCGGAGGTCGCGATGTCGTCGGCCACGGGGTCGAGCGCCGGGTCCTTCGTCTGGTGCATGATCTTCAGGTAGGTCTTGCACTCCCGGCAGCATTCCGCCTTGAGCGCACCGTCGCTGCCGTCCAGCTCGCGATAGGTGATGCCCTTGGTCGAACCGCAGGCCACGCAGCGGATGCGGACATGATGCCAAAGCGTGCCGCAGAGTGAGCAGGAACAGAAGCGGGCGCCGTTCGATCCTTCCCAGCCGACCACGACGGAGGCGACGGGAGCGCTGCCGCAGGAGGGGCAGGCGCCTTCCCCCACCGGCACGAGCCCCGCCGCATCCAGCCGCGCCGCGGCGTGCGCCGCGTGCACCTGAAGACCGGCGGCGACGAAGGCGTGCTCGGCGATGGCATCGAAGGGGATGGCGTTGTCGAGCACATTGCCTGCCATGGCGAGCAGCATCTCATCCTCCGCCGCGCTGGCGGCGGCGAGCGCCTGCCGCGCGGCATCGGGCATGGCGAGCACCGAGGCCGCGGCGAGGAAGCGCCGCAGGGTGGGCAGAAGGGCCGCCGGCTCCAGCAGCGTCGCGCGGTCCAGCGCTGGCATGCCGAATTCCTGCGCGCGTGCGAGGGCATCGGCTTCGGGCAGGATGGGCCGGGGCAGGTCGTGGCTGATGCCGTCCTGGGCCTCGGCCAGCCCGGCAACGAAGTCGAGATAGGGGGCGAGGGGATGGTTCCGTGCCACCTGCCGCAGCCTTGCGGCGCGATCGTGGAACAGCCTGGCGAGGTCCGGCACGCGCGCGAAGGGCGGGGCCGTGACCTCTCCGATGGGAACGGGGTCGTGGCCCGCAGGGGGGGCACCGATCTGGGACATGCTATGGCCTCACGAACCGCACGGGTCACGTAGGGTGGATGGTCCCGGGACACCACCCCCGGGACCGGGTCTGGTCACGAAGCCTTGCGGCCCGCAGCCAGGTCGCGGAGCCATCGGCGGTGATGCCGGAAGGCCCAGCCGCCGCTGACATAGCCGCGCGTCATCGCCTGAATCGTACCACGCACCCAGATCGCCGCATAGAAGTGCACGATCCAAACGGTGATCATGCCAATCGCCAGCAACGCATGGGCGAGCACCGCCACGCGCTTCTGCGGGATGGTGGTCCAGTCGTAGAAATACTGGTCCCAGATCGCCAGGCCGGTCAGGAACAGCGCCGGGACGATGAAGGTGAAGGCCCAGAAGACCAGCTTCTGGCCGGCATTGTAGCGGCCGACCTCGGGCAGCTTCTCCTCCTCGCCGCGCAGCACCTCGGCGCCGTGCTTCATCCACTCGACGTCCGACTTCTCCGGCAGGTTGAAGCGGACATAGCGGACGAACATCACCAGCCAGGCGAACATCAGCACGCAGCCGATCACGGGGTGCAGCCAGCGCGTCATCTGCCCGCCGCCGAACAGCACCGTCAACCCGAACAGGCTTGGGTGGAACAGCGCCGCGCCACTGACGGACAGCAGGACGAAGCAGATCGCCAGCGTCCAGTGGTTCATGCGCGTGAAGACGGAATAGCGCCCGACCGTCACGCGCGGCTCGCCGGACGGTGCAATGTGCAACTCGGCTTCGGACCCGCTCATGCTGCGCTGTCCTTCTTCGGCTCGGCGGTCTCCGCGATGCGCTCGGCCTCTTCCTCGTCATGCTTCGTCACGCGGTTGGCGCCGGTGACCAAGTGATGGAGGAGGCCGAAGGCGGCGGTCAGGCCAATCACCGCGAAGCCGGCATACTTCGCCATGCCCTTCCATGCTTCGACCAATGGGCTGATGCGCGGATTGTCAGGCAGGTTGGCGTAGAGATGCGGGCGGTCCGCATGGTGCAGCACATACATGACATGCGTGCCACCCACGCCCGGCGGGTTGTAGAGCCCCGCCTTGTCGAAGCCGCGCGACTTCAGGTCAGTGATGCGCGTCTCGGCATGGGCGAACATCTGCTCGCGCGTGCCGAAAACGATGGCCTTGGTCGGGCAGGCCTTGGCGCAGGCCGGCCCTTGTCCCACCGCCACGCGGTCGGAACACAGCGAGCATTTGTACGCCCGTTGCGTCACCTGCGAGATCCGCGGGATGTTGAATGGACATCCCTTCACGCAATAGCCGCAGCCGATGCACTTCTCGTGGTCGAAATCCACGATGCCGTTGGTGTACTGCACGATCGCACCCGGTGCCGGGCAGGCCTTGAGGCAGCCCGGATCGTCGCAATGCATGCAGCCATCCTTGCGGATGAGCCATTCCAGATTGTCGGTCTGCGGGTTCACCCATTCGGTGAAGCGCATCAGCGTCCAGGTATTGGCGGTCAGGTCATGCGGGTTGTCGTAGACACCCACATTGATCCCGATCGCCTCGTCCTGCGCTAGGTTGTTCCATTCGAGGCAGGCCACCTGGCACGCCTTGCAGCCGATGCATTTCGAGACGTCGATCAGCTTCGTCACTTCCTCGAGCTGTCGCGCGGGTGGCGCGATCGTCGAGGCGGAGCGACGCCGCAGATCCTGTTCGCCGAAGCGCGGCGCCACCGGCGTGACCGGGGGATTGACGGAAATGGTCATGCTTCCTCCTCCCCTCAGCTCACCGGCGGGTTCGTGGCTTCGATGTCGACCAGGAACGCCTTGTATTCCGGCGTCTCGATATTGGCGTCACCGACGAAGGGCGTCAGCGAGTTCGGACCGAACCCCTTCCGCGCCACGCCGGTGAAGCCCCAATGCAGCGGAATGCCGACGACATGGACGGTCTTGCCGTCGCAGATCAGCGGCCGGATCCGCTTGGTCACCACCGCCTTGGCATAGACCGAGCCGCGCTTCGAGAAGACGCGCACCCAGCCGCCCTTGGTGATGCCCTTCTCCCGCGCCAGTTCCTCCGAGATCTCCACGAAGAATTCCGGCTGCACGATCGCATTGGGGCGGACGTGCTTGGTCCAGTAGTGGAAATGCTCGGTCAGGCGATAGGAGGTCGCGGCGTAGGGGAACTCGTCCGCATCGCCGAACTGTTCCATGTCGTTGCGGAAGACGCGCGCAACGGGATTACCCCGGATGCGCGGGGCAATGACATTCGCGATCGGCGCCTCGAACGGTTCGTAGTGCACCGGGAAAGGCCCGTCCCGCATCATGCCCCGGGCAAACAGGCGCGAGACGCCTTCCGGGTTCATGATGAAGGGACCGACTTCCTGCGGCTTGGCGTTCGGGGCGATGTCCGGCACGTCATACCCGGTCCAGCGCGTGCCATCCCATTCGATCAGCTTGCGGGACGGATCCCACGGCTTGCCGTCGATATCGGCGGACGCACGATTGTAGATGATCCGCCGGTTCGCCGGCCAGGAGAAGGACCAGTTGGGGAAGGCGCCCGTATCGTCCGGGTCGCGATTGTCCCGCCGGGCCATCATGTTGCCCTGTTCGGTGAAGCAGCCGGCATAGATCCAGCAGCCGCAGGCCGTGGTGCCGTCGTCGCGCAACACGCCGAAGCCGGCGACCTGCTTGCCCTGTTCCAGCAGCACCCGCGTCGGGTCGGCCGGGTCGCGAACGGTCTCGACGACATAGCCGTTGAGCTCGCGGGCGATCTCGTCCGATTTGGGGTCCTGCGCGTCGCGATACGGCCAGTGCAGGTTCTGGATCGCGTCGGGGAAGGCGCCGCCTTCCTGCCGGTACAGCTCCTTCAGGCGAAGATGGAGCTGCGCCATGATCCAGGTGTCGTGCTTGGCCTCGCCGGGCGGGGAGGCGCCCGGCCAGTGCCATTGCAGCCAGCGCCCGGAATTCACCAGCGCGCCTTCGTCCTCGACGAAGCAGGTGGTGGGAAGCTGGAAGACCTCGGTCTGGATGCTCGCGGATTCCACATCGTTGTGGATGCCGTGATTCTCCCAGAACCGCGCGGTCTCCGTCTCCAGCGGGTCCATCACCACCAGGAACTTCAGCTTGGACAGCGCCGATGTGATCTTCCGCCGGTTGGGGAAGGACAGCATCGGGTTGAAGCCCTGGCAGAAATACCCGTTCATCCGCCCGTTGTGCATGAGCTCGAAGGCGCGCAGCACGTCATAGGCGGGGACGTCGAGCTTCGGCAGCCAGTCATAGGCGAAGTCGTTCTCCCGCGTCGCCGCGGGCCCCCACATGGACTTCATGAAGGAGACGAAGAACTTCCCGTAGTTCTGCCAGTAGCTCATCTGGTTGGGCTGCAGCGGCTTGAAGCCGCGGCTGCTCATATAGACCTCGCGCGTCACCTCGCGCTCCACCGGCAGGGTCAGGTAGCCGGGGATCAGGTTCGACATCAGGCCGATATCGGTCAGGCCCTGGATGTTGGAATGCCCGCGCAGCGCGTTCATCCCGCCGCCACGCACGCCGATATTGCCCAGCAGGAGCTGCAGCATCGCCATGGTGCGGATGTTCTGCGAGCCCTTCGAGTGCTGCGTCCAGCCGAGCGCATACATCGAGGTCATCGTCTTGGTGCGCGACGATGTCTCCGCGATCATCTCCGCAACCTTGAGGAACTTCGCCCGCGGCGTGCCGCAGATGCGTTCCACCAGTTCCGGCGTGTACTGCGCGACATGCGCCTTCAGCAGGTTCCACACGCAGCGCGGATGCTGCAGCGTCGGATCCGTCAGCGCATAGCCATCCGCACCGATCTGGTATTCCCATTCGGAGCGGTTGTAGTCGCGCCGTTCGGCGTCATAGCCGTTGAACAGTCCATCGCTGTAGGAGAAGCCGTCCTTCACGAGATAGCTCGCGTTGGTGAAGGCCTTCACGTACTCCCACTGGATCTTGTCGTTCTCCATGCAGTAGCGGATCACGCCCAGCAGGAAGGCGATGTCGGTCCCCTGCCGGATCGGCGCGTAGAAATCCGCGACCGAGGCCGAGCGCGTGAAGCGCGGATCGACCACGACAAGCTTTGCGCCACGGTTGGCTTTCGCCTCCGTAACCCATTTGAACCCGCACGGATGCGCTTCGGCGGCATTGCCGCCCATGATCACGACGAGGTCGGTGTTCTTGATATCGGTCCAGGAGTTCGTCATCGCTCCACGGCCAAACGTCGGGCCCAAACTGGACACCGTCGGGCCGTGTCAGACACGCGCCTGGTTGTCGAACACCACCATGCCCGCGCTGCGCACCACCTTGTAGGTGAGGAACGCGGTTTCGTTCGTCGTTGCGGAAGCGGCGAGGAAGCCCGTCGTCGTCCAGCGGTTCACCGTCACGCCGTCATTATTGCGTGCGATGAAGTTCGCGTCGCGATCGTTCTTCATGTGCCGCGCGATGCGGTCGAGCGCCTCGTTCCACGAGATCGGCTCGAAGCGGTCGGAGCCCGGCCGGCGAATCTTGGGCTGCGTCAGGCGCGTCTCGGACTTCGCGAAATCCAGCAGGCCCGCGCCCTTGGGGCAGAGCGTGCCGCGATTCGTCGGGTGGTCGACGTCGCCTTCGACATGGACGAGCTCGGCGCGCTCGCCTTTTCCGATGTCGCCGCGGGCATAAGTGATGATGCCGCAGGCCACGGAACAATAGGGGCAGGTATTGCGGGCTTCGGTCGTCCCGACCAGCTTGAAGGCCCTGATGGTCCCGGCATACGCCGCTTCGATCCCACCAAAGCCCAGGGCCCCGAGGGCCGTCCCAGCAGCACTAGCCCCCGCTACGCGCAACAGCGTGCGCCGCGAGAGTTCGACATTCATTGACCCACTCCCTCTTCCCGTCATCGGGAAAGCCGTTGATCAGGGGCAAAATTTAGGCGCCAGGCTACGAAATGACCATCGAAATCCGCCGGCCTCGGGCGCTGGAACCCGCCGGAAACCATTGTGCAGATGCAAAATGCACTGCGTTGTCATGACGTAAACGGAACGAGGGAACCAATCGGGCAGCATCGCGTTCTTCGTCAAAACGGAGAGACAAGCATGTTGTCGATGCACAGCCTCGTTTTATGCGCCGGGTTGTCGGCTGCGCTCACCGCCATGCCGGCTGCGGGTGAGACGAGCGGCGATCCCAATGCTGCGCCGCAGCGGGGGGGCTGCGCTGACGGCCAGCCGACAGCACCGGCTACGCCGCCGGCTCGCGGCCGCGATTCTGGCACGGCGCCCGGCGGCATGGGCTCGACCGGCTGGTCCGGTGGTACCGGGGGGTCGCATATCGGCACGAGCCCATCAGGTGCGACGTCGGCTTCACCGGAAGGCCAGCCAGAGACGGCCCGCGGGCTTGATCCCACACGACCGCCGCCGGGCGATCGACGCGCTCCCTGTTGAGGATTGCGCGGCGCGGCGCAGTCTGGAATCTGGATCGTCGCCCACGAAAGCCGGAGCGAGGTCCCTCGCGGTGCATGCGCTCGATCTGACCGGTCTGAACTGTCCGCATGTGGTGCTGCGCCTGGCGGAACATATGCGAGGCGTCCCGCCTGGGAGCCGGGTGACCGTCGTGTCGACCGACCCGCTGAGTGCCATCGACGTGCCGTTCTATCTCGACAAGGTCGGGCATCTCCTGGTTTCGCGCAGGCGGGATGATGGGCGCATCACCTTCGTCATCGAAGCGGGTGTTGGCGGGGCATCGGGCTGAGGGCGCTGCCCCGAACCTCGCCCTGCCGCGCTTGGCGCGCGCAGCGTGACGCGAAGCTCGTGATGGGGAAGCGGGGGTGGCGACGCGCATGTGGCGCGAGAGCGACGGCCCCGCTTCGGTACCGGCATCCCGATGAGCGTCCCGGACGTGCCGGATCCCGCCGCGGTCTTCCCCGTACTGTCGCCGCCGAGCTGTCATAGGCGAGCGTGTCCGGATCGGCGCCGACATCGGCCATGCGTTCGCCCCATCCGCCCTCGTGGGTACCTACCTTGACTATCCCCCATCCGACAGGTGCGTAATATACGCATAAGCACAGCGTGCCCGCCGCACGCCCTTGCTCCTGTTCCGCGACGACGGCGATTCTTCTCAACTGGCATGGAGGACAGCGAGATGCAGCACGAGACCGACCACTACGTAAACGGCGCCTGGGTCGCCCCGCTCGAGCCGAGGCTGCTCGATGTGGTGAACCCTTCGACCGAGGAAGTCTTTACGCAGATCGCCATCGGCGGCCCGAAGGACGTGGACCGCGCCGTGGCCGCTGCGCGCGCGGCCTTTCCTGCCTTCTCGCAGACCTCCCGCAAGGATCGGCTCGACCTGCTCCGCGCGGTCCTGTCGGAATACGAGAAGCGGCGGGAGGACATCGCCGCCGCCCTGTCCCAGGAAATGGGCGCGCCGCTGACGTTCGCGCTGGAACGCCAGTCGGCCACCGGGACCGCGCATCTGAAGCGCATGATCCAGGTGCTGGAAGAATACCGATTCGAGGAGCTCCAGGGCACGACCCTGATCGCGCGCGAGCCGATCGGCGTGGTC
This sequence comes from Roseomonas sp., assembly GCA_041906015.1. Taxonomy (GTDB): domain Bacteria; phylum Pseudomonadota; class Alphaproteobacteria; order Acetobacterales; family Acetobacteraceae; genus Neoroseomonas. The sequence goes on along the minus strand of JAYRJZ010000002.1, from coordinate 80,055 downwards.
GGCCTGATCACGCCCTGGAACTGGCCGATCAACCAGATCGTCTGCAAGGTCGCGCCCGGCATCGCCGCGGGCTGCACGATGGTGCTGAAGCCGTCCGAGATCGCGCCGCTCAACGCCATCATCTGGACCGAGGTGATGCATGCCGCCGGTGTGCCCGCCGGCGTGTACAACATGGTGCAGGGCGACGGCGCCGTGGTCGGCAATGCCATGTCGGCGCATCCGGACATCGACATGATGTCCTTCACCGGATCCACCCGCGCCGGCATCCTCGTCGCCCAGACCGCGGCCACGACCGTGAAGCGTGTCGCGCAGGAACTCGGCGGCAAATCCGCAAACATCCTTCTGCCGGATGTGGACCTCAAGGTCGCGGTCACCAAGGGCGTGCTGGGCATGATGGGCAACAGCGGCCAGTCCTGCAATGCGCCGACCCGCATGTTCGTCCCCGCCGACCGGCATGAGGAAGTGAAGGCCATCGCCAAGGCCGCGGCGGAAAGCGTCGTTGTCGGTCCGGTGGACGACCCGCGCACGACGATCGGCCCCGTCGTCAGCGAGGCGCAGTTCAACAAGATCCAGCGACTGATCGAGGCCGGCGTCAAGGAAGGCGCAGAGCTCGTCACCGGCGGGCCGGGGCGGCCCGAGAACCTCAACCGCGGCTATTTCGTGCGTCCGACGGTCTTCGCCAATGTGCGCAACGACATGACCATCGCGCGGGAGGAGATCTTCGGACCCGTCCTGTCCATCCTGCCCTATCGCGACGAGGGGCACGCCATCGAGATGGCGAATGACACGGTCTATGGCCTCGCGGCTTATGTGCAGTCGCCCGACATCGCGCGGGCGCGGCGCGTCTCGGCGCAGATGCGCGCCGGCAACGTGTTCATGAACTACCCGGTCGGCGACACGGCCGCACCCTTCGGCGGCTACAAGCAGTCGGGCAATGGCCGCGAATACGGCAAATGGGCACTCGACGACTTCACCGAGATCAAGGCGGTCATCGGCTACGAGGCGGCCTGACGGGGACTGCGCGCCTCGGCCCCCCCCCCCGGGCGCGCCAGCCTGACCGGTGCGATTCGACAAGTGTGACCAACTGCGCGGTTGAAGAACTTGATGCAATACAATCGGTGAAAGGCCTAAGCTCCGCGCAGTGCCGGTGTCCTGCGGAGGCCACGCACCATGCCGAACTACACGGTGGACCAACTGCTCGCGATGCCGCAGTCGGAACTCGATGCGGTGTTCAGCAATGCTCAGGCGGGTCCGATCCCCGATGGCGAGGGGAAGGGCACCGCCATCGTGCCACCGGGGACGCGGATCACGAAGGACATCGCCACCTTCATCTCCGTCTTCGGCTGGCAGGGCAAGGTGTTCGACGCGCAGCGAGGGCGGCTCAGGAACCGGATACTGCCTTTCGGGCTGAACGCCATCATCGCCAAGGTCTACAAGGACAAGAGCTGGTTGGACGGCAAGGAATGCATCGTCCTCGACTATTCCGAGACATCCCTGATCGCGCGCTGGATTCGCGATGAGATCCGCCTGATCCAGCCAGGCCTCTATCTGGGCAAGGTGTATCTGGACAGGATGCGACTCATCGACTTCGTCCTGGAATTCCCGACCTGACGCGCCAGGCGGAGCGCGCGGCGCATGACCCCGCAATCAGCCTTCATGGTGGCGGCCCCGATCCTGCCCGGGCGTATGGAGCCGCTGCGCTCCCTGCTCCGCGGCATGGTGCTGCGGCCCGGTATCGCCGACCCGGACAATGCCGTCCTGCCCTTCGGTCGCTGCGAGCGGTTGCATGTGGCGCGCCTTCTCATTCTTGAGGACAGGACGCTTGCGGACCTCGCCCTGCACGATGGTTCCTCCTTTCCGGACGCACCGGTCTACCTGGCGCTTCTCGGTGACTGCGACGGATCGGATGCGGCGCAGCTCGCGGAATTCGCGACGCTCGCCGCGCCTGGCCTGCGGCGCCTCTTCGCCCATTGCGCCGGCTTTGACGACGGGGTGGATCTGCTGGCCTACATGCAGGCCCATGTGGTGCGGCCGGCCGCGCAATACGTGAACTGGGTTGGCCGCACGGTGCGCCAGGTGCGCGAGGAGGCCGCGCTGCACGCAGCCTTGCGCGGCTGGCTGGACGACAACGCCGCGCGGTCGGATGCGCCGGATCCGGTGGCGCTGCATGGGCAGCTCCGCCGCTTCGTCGAGACGGAATGCCAGGCTGGCCGGCTCGCCCTGACCGATCACGAGCCGACGCCGCGAGGCTGGCGGATCCGCCAGGTGGCGCATGCCGTCGGCGTTCCGCTGCTATTGCTCGCCGTCGCGCCAGTGCTGGTGCTCGGCGCCCCGTTCTTCCTCTGGGCCTTGCGCCGGCATGAAGGGCGTGACCCGGTGATCGCGCCGCGCCCTGATGCCGAGCATCTGAACGCCCTGGCCAGGATCGAGGATCATGATGTCTCGAACCAGTTCAGCGCCTTCGGCAGCGTCAAGCCCGGCCTCTTCCGCGGGATGACGCTGCGCGGGCTGCTGTGGGTGCTGAACTACACGACGCGGCATCTCTACACGCGCGGCCGGCTGTCGCGTGTCGGCACCATCCATTTCGCGCGTTGGGCTTATCTGGATGGCGGGCGCCGGCTCTTCTTCGCGAGCAACTACGACGGCAGCCTCGAAAGCTACATGGATGACTTCATCAACAAGGTCGCCTGGGGCCTCAACCTCGTCTTCAGCAACGGCATCGGTTACCCGCGCACGCGCTTCCTCATCCTCGGCGGTGCCAAGGATGAGCAGGGCTTCAAGCGATACATCCGCCGCCATCAGCTTCCCACCGAGGTCTGGTACAAGGCGTATCCGGATCTCACGACGACGGATCTCGACCGCAACACGCGGCTGCGCGCCGGTCTGCGCCGGTCCGCTCTCACGGCACCGGAGGCGCGGCAATGGCTGTCCTGGATCTAGGCGCCCTCCCGATGCCGCGTCCGCCCGCCGAGGATGTCGCCGATATCCAGGGACTGCTCCGAACCGGCTATGGCACCCTGGACGCGGTCTTTCTGCTGCTGCGCGTGGCCGACGCCGCGAGCGCGCGCGCGTGGCTTGCCACGGCGCGCGTCACCACCGTCGCGGACCTCGCCGGCGGCGAGGTGGAGAGCGCGCTGCAGGTGGCCGTCACGGCGCGCGGATTGCGTGCGCTTGATGTGCCCGAAGCCGTCATCGGCGGCTTCTCCAATGAGTTCCTCGGTGGCGTCGTGGCGGATGATGCGGGTGCGGACGGGCCCGGACCGCGGTCCCGCCGCCTCGGCGATGTCGGGCCGAATGCCCCCGCCGGCTGGGACTGGGGCAGGCCAGGGGAGGAGCCCGACCTGCTGGTGATGCTCTATGCCAGGCGCGGCGGCCTGCCTGCCATGAGGCATTCCGTCGAATCACCGCCGTGGCAGCGCGGCTTTGCGGTGCTCGCGGCGCTCGACACCGCCGATCTCGGCCGCCGGGAGCCCTTCGGCTTCGCCGACGGCATCAGCCAGCCGCAGCTCGACTGGATCGGGGAGCGCCGCCCCGGCACGGATGCCGACCTGGCCTATACGAACCTCATCGCCGCGGGTGAGTTCCTGCTCGGCTATCCCAATGAGTACGGCCTCTATACGGAACGGCCGCTCCTCGATCGTGCGCTCGATCCCGACAACCGCCTGCCGGCTGCGGAGGAGGATCCGACGCGGCGCGACCTTGGCCGCAACGGCACCTACCTCGTGCTGCGGCAGCTTCACCAGGATGTGGAGGGCTTCTGGCGCTTCCTCCGCGCACAGGCCGGCGATGGATCGTCGCAACTCCGGTTGGCCGAAGCGATGGTCGGACGGGCCATGGATGGCTCCCCGCTGCTGCATGCGGAGGAGGCGGAGATCCCTGGCGTGGGGCCCGATGAGGAGGATCGGGCGGCCAATGGCTTCACCTACGGCGCGGATCCTGACGGGCTGCGCTGCCCGCTCGGGGCGCATGTCCGCCGCGCCAATCCCCGGACCGGCGACATGCCGGGCGGCCGGCAGGGCGCGATCGCGCAGCTCTGGCGCGCCCTTGGCCTCGGGCCGGCAGTGCTGCGCGAGGACGTGATCGCATCGAGCCGCTTCCACCGCATCCTGCGGCGAGGCCGAGCCTACGCCATGCAGGCGGGGCCAGGCGAGGCGGCCCCGAGCGGCCTGCACTTCATCTGCCTCAATGCCAACATCGCCCGCCAGTTCGAATTCATCCAGGGCGCCTGGTTTACCAATACGACCTTCGACGGGCTGAGCGACGAGGCCGATCCGCTGGTCGGCCATCGCGAACCGCATTGGCGGGGCCGGGCCACGGACGCTTTCACCTGGCCACGCCCATCCGGCGGCCCCACCCGGCGCATCGCCGCCCTGCCGCGCTTCGTGACCGTGCGCGGCGGCGCCTATTTCTTCCTCCCCGGCGTGCGTGCGCTGCGCCATCTCGCTGCCCTCGGCCGCGATGCCTGAGCGCCAAGGGTTCACCCGAAATCCTCCTCCCCGGTCGGCTCGACATGCGGGGTGGCGTTCATCGCCTGCCTCAGTCGCGAGAGTTCGAGATAGATCCGTCGGCGCCCGCGGTTCTGGTTACCGAGCGGCCGGTGTTCCGGCAGGCAATGCCATGGGTTGATCGAAAGCCGGTGCGCGAAGGCGAGCTGTGCGGGGGAGTCGAAGCGCTGCCGTGGGATGAGCAGCGTGGCGACGCGGATTGGTGGGGAGAGCCGCTCCGGCCATCGGATGGAGGCATCCTCGATGGGCATGCGACGCGGGTCCGTCCGCAGTTGCACGCACATCTCGAACGCGGCGTCCCGCTCCGCCAGGGTGGCGGACATGGCCTGCCGCAGATAGTCGTCAGGCGGGCGTCGTGGCAGGCGAGGCACGCGGCTGCGCCGGTACGCCCCCAATGGGCGGAAGGCATAGCGCATGGCCTGCCCCTCGCCGAGCAGATAGGGCACGCAGCTCCAATAGGCTGTCTCCAGCGGGCTGGACTGCGTGCGGGCCCAGAGGCCTTGCATGATCGCATCGAGCAGGTGCGGGTCGCGCGGGCCGATGAAGTAGTAGAGCGGGGTGCCGCGCCGGATCGCCGCCTGGAGCTTGGCGTTCTCCCGCACATCCGGCGTGGTGAAGGTGGGCGTGCTGATGCCGCCGAAATCCTGGGTGAAGCGTTCGTCGTCCATCAGCTTGGGGCCCGGCACGCCCATGACCTTCACGCCGATGCTGAGCACGCCGACATCCTCGATATCCGGCGGGCTGTCCGGGCCGGGCCCCGCGAAGCGCACCCAGGCCGGATAGTCCCGAGCTGTCGCGAAAATGCCGTGCCGCAGGCCTGGCGGTATGTCCTCCGCCACGACGAAGCGCGCGCGCACGACGCCATGCGTCTTGGTGTTGCCGCCGCGCTCATAGTGTCCGGGGGCGTAGCGGGCACGCATGAAGGCGGCCATCTCCGCGACGATCTCGTCGACTTGCGCTGTCTCGTCCGGCAGCGGATTCTCCAGCGCGACGCCCGAAGCGTCCTCGGGCCAGCGGCGGCGTCGGCGGCTCAGCAAGGCCTGCGTCGCGGCGGCGAGCGGCGCCTGGAACACGGCGTCGAAGGCCGGGCGGAAGAAGGGGTCGACGCGCCGTTCCAGGTGCAGCAGCCGGACCAGCGCGTCGTGAACGATCCGGGAGAAGGGTCGCATGGCCTTCAGCCCCCCGCCGCCGGCGTGTCGGCCAGGATCGCCTCCGCCGCCTTCTCGCCGACCATGTAGACGGCGGAAGCGATGAAGAAGCCGGGGATGCGCGGGAAGACGGAGGCATCCACCACGCGCAACCCGCTCGTGCCATGGACGCGAAACGCGGCATCGAGCACGCCACCGCCATCGCGCGGCCCGATCGCGCAGCTGCAGGAGGCATGGTGGCCCCAGGCATGGTCGCGCACGAAGCCGGCGAGTTCCTCATCGGTCTGGAGATGCGTACCGGGCAGTTCCTCCTGCGCGATGAGGCCCCGGCGGCGCAGCGGCGCGGCCATCCGGCGCGCCAGGCGGATGCCCTGGATCACGCCGCGCAGATCCTCCTCCGCGCCTTCCTGGAAGTAGTTGAAATCGACCAGCGGCGGGTCGCGCGGATCGGCCGAGCGAAGCGACACCCGCCCGGCGCGGTTGGCCGTATGGGCCTTGAGCACGCACCAGGTCAGCGTTGCGGGCGCTTCGGCCACGCGGCGCGAGTAGCCCGGATAGTAACCCCGGAAATCGGCGAGCAGCGCCATGCAGAACAGGTCGGGAAGAGGGCGTTCCGGTGAGGAGCGCCGCGCGATCGCGGTCACGACGCCATTCGAGACATACATGCCGCGACGCGCCTGCCAGGCCTTGTGGATCGGATCGCCGGCGTGGAACGACGCCCCTTCCAGCGAGGCCCATTGCTCGAAGGCCATGCGGTTCACGACGCCGACCTCGTAGCGGTCCTGCAGGTTGCAGCCGACGCCCGGCAGATCGACGCGCGCGGCGATGCCGTGGCGTTCCAGCTCGCCGCGCGGGCCGATGCCCGAGAGCATGAGAAGCTGCGGCGAGTTGAAGGCGCCCCCGGCGAGGATCACCTCGCGCGTCGCGCGCAGCAGCCGCGCTTCGCCCGGGGACTCGCTCGGATGCGCATGGGCGCGGTAGAGGCGCTCGCCCTTCAGGTACTCGACCGCCACGGCGCGGTTCGACCCGTCGAGCACCACGCGTGTCGCCAGGGCATCGAGCTCGAGGTGCAGGCGGTCCGGATGGCGCTCGCGCACCGCGAGAAGCCGTTCGCGCGTGCCGGTGCGCGCATGCTCGTTGGTGGTCAGGGGCGTATAGCAGAGACCCTCGGCGCCGCGGGCGAGGAGCCGGCGGTCATTCGGGTCGGCGCGTCCCTTGAGCAACTGCCACAGCGCGGCCAGCGGCCTTCCCCCATCATGCAGGCCGGCATGCGCGGCGGCGAGGATCATCAGCTTGAGCCGGCTGTCGCGCAGCGCCGCCAGCGGCGCCGCGCGTTCGGTGCGCAGCCAGCCATCCCAGCCATGCCCCGTGGGATCGAGGCCGATCCGTGCGGGCCAGCGCCAGGTGGGTCGGTGCCGGCAGGCCTCGATCCGCCCGAACAGACGGCGCATGGGCTCGGCGCGCCAGGAGGGGTCGCCGGTCAGCGTGGCGATGGCATTCCAATCGGCGTCATGCGGATAGATCAGGATCATCGCATTGTGCGCCGTGCAGCCGCCGAGGGCGCCGGAGCGAGGATAGAACACGCCGTCCACCGGCCGGCCCTGCCAGTCCGGCCGATAGCTCGGATCGCGCATCTGCCGGGCCTGGTCCGCGTAGTGGCGGACGAAGAAGTTCCAACTCATCGCCGGGTTCTCGGAGGCGAAGGGATGGAAGGCGGGGACGACGTAGTCCTCGGGTAGCCGTGCCGCGCCGGATGCCGCCGCATCGCCGCCGGCTTCCAGCACGGCGACGCGATGGCCGGCTTCGGCGAGCCGTGCCGCCAGCGTGCCGCCGCCGGCGCCTGAGCCGACGACGATGTAGTCGTAGTCCTCCCCGGCGGTAGGGTCCGGCATCAGAAGGTCTTCAGGAACTCGATCAGCGCGCGCTTGTCCTCGTCGCTCAGCCCCGGCCCGTCGCCCGCCAGTGCCGTGCCGAAGTAGTGCCCGCGATTGACGACGAAATCCGGGCAGGCGTTGAGCGCGAGCATCGGCTCCACCATGTCGGCGAAGACGCGTCGCGCCTGCTCATCCGTCGCATCGCGCGGGAGGGCGGCGAGGTTCGCCTTGAGCCGCAGGAGGAACTCGACGATCCGCGCCGCATGCGCGGCCCGTTCGGCCGGGCTGCTGGTCTCGGCGAGTGGTTGGAGATTGGCCAGCAGATTGACCGGCACCCCGGCCGGAATCGGCCCGATGGTGATGTCGCCGCCGCCCGTGAAGATCGCCGGGAACCAGCGGTGCAGCCGGCCCTGCAGGGGGCGCAGCGATTCCGGGACATAGCCGGCCGGGATGGTGATGGTGCTGCGCCGTGTCGTGCGGTCGATCACGCCGGGCACGCGGTCGCCAAGCACCGGGTCGCGCTCGCGCCGCTCGGGCCACAGCATCTGCTCGATGGAAGCCTGGAAGACCCGCATGCGGGCCTCGACGCTGGGGCTCGGGTCGAAGGGGCCGACGCTGTTGTTCAGCAGGAAGGGCGCCGTTGACCACAGCGCGACGAGGGAGGGCGGGCGTGTATAGCCGCGACCGCCCGCTGGCATCCGGAAGGGACGTGGTTCCCCGGTGAAGGGATCATGCACCGTGATCGTGCCGACCGAGGGCAGTTCCTTGTAGGTGCGGGACGAGAAATTGTCCCAGATATTGCCAGCCAGCGCATTGCGCGCGAGCGGACTGCAGGCATTGGTCTGCAGCAGCGTCACCGGCACGCGCAGGTCGGTCGAGAGGTAGTTGTTCTCGAGGAAGTCGGGCGCCAGCACGATCTCGCGCATCTGGCGCCGGTAATCCTCGGTCTGCGTCCAGGCCCAGTACCGGTTCCAGCATTGCATGTAGTCGGGGCCGGAGCAGCCGGCGGGGTCGAGGCCCTGGGCCGGCTCCGGGGCGTGGCTCGAATGGCAGCGCGCGCAGTTCTCGGCGAAGACGATGGCGCCGCGGCGCAGCACCTCGGGATCGGTGCTGAGATGGCGTTCGCCGCCAGGCGCGTCGCGCAACCGGTGCGGCGCGCCGGCGCGGATGAGGAAGAGCGCCATGTCCGGTGTGCCGGCTTCCGTCGCGAGCCAATAGGACGAGTTGCGCTGGGCGGTCGCGATCTCGATGGGCGTGATCGGCCGGCCGCCGACGACCGCGTTGAAGTGCAGCAGCCATTCCTCGCTGAACAGCCCGATGTTCAGGTAGACCCGGTTCAGTGCGCCGAGCACGCCGACGGAATCCGCGCCATCCTTCAGGATGCGCGGCGTCCAGGAAGTCCCGGGCGGCTCGAAGAAGCGCGTCAGCGGGCCTTCGTGGACGAAGTCGTTGAACTGACGGTTGTCGCGCTCGCCGCCGGCCAGCGTCTCGCGCCCCCAGCGCCGCGCGATCTCGAGCCGTGCGCCCGTCGCGTAGAAGGCGTTCATCGTGCGCGGGTTGTTGATGTTGTCGGTGGAGACGAGCGAGGTGTCCATGCTGCCCGGGCGATAGGTGTGCACGAGCTGGAACATGAAGTTGTCGGGCCGGGAGTCCGGGATGAAGAGCCGATCCACCCACATGTACTGCGCGCCGACGATGGAACTGAGATTGGCGAAGCGCGGGTTTTCCGGATCCGTGGGCGGGCGCGTCGGATCGGGGCCGACATGGCAGAAGCCACAGGACATGCCGACGCGGTACGGCCGCACGAGGCTGCGATCGAGATAGTAGGACGGGTCGCTGTAGTAGCGCTCCGGGTCCCAGCGCCGTCGCGCGGCCTCGTCGAAATCCGGGTTCGGGAACAGGCGCAGGCCGAGCACGCCGCTGGCTTGGCCATAGAAGGAGCCGACCGGCATGGTGCGGCCGCGCGCGCCGATCGCGACGCCCGGGTAGCGCTGCTCATTCTCGAAGGGATCCGCCGCGCAATCGGCCTGCCGGCGGTCGAGCCAGAGGCCGAAGCGGTTGGGATCGGGCCCGGACGGGGCCTCGAAGCAGGGCTCGTTGACGACGCCGAGCCAATCCCAGCGGTTGTTGCGGCCATAACGCTGGCTCGGATGCGAGGTGAGGATCTTCAGCAGGTCGAAATAGCCGAAGGTCTCGTGCGTCATCTGGGTCCAGAAGCGGTCGTTCCCGCCACTCCAGACGATCCACATGTTGCGCCCGCGTACTTCCTCCGCGCTCAGCGCGACGCCGCCATCCATGTCGCGGAAGTAGTCCTCCCCCGCATGCGGGAAGGATGCGGCGTCCCGGCCCGCGCGGCGCGCTTCATCGGTCACCGCGCCGGGCCGAGGACTCGTGTCGCCGCAGCACAGCAGGGTCAATGCGAGGGCCAAGGTGGTCCCGAAGCCGCACCAGACGGGTCGTGCCATACCAGCCTCCGTCAAGCGAAACGCGCAGGGTGAGCAGGCGATTAGGGGCAGACCAAGTCAACCGAAATAGCCTGATCACACGATATCGTAACAATTGTTGGGGCACCGGCCTTGCTCGGTCGGCACCCTCAGAAGAACTTGCCGAGCTGTGCGTGCCCGTCATCGGCGGCTTGCCCGAGCCGGGCGAGGGTGGCTTCGCCGAGGTGGCGATAGCTTTCGAACTGAGACTCGCTGAACCACTGGTCGCCAGTGGATTGATGCGGGAAGGTCCGCTCCACTTCCGCATAGGCTCGCACGTCGATCGGCGCGTTGCCCGCATCGTAGCTTGGCTTGACGTAGACGAGCGTGCCGGTGGGCGAGCCCGCTTCCGGGTAGTGGATGCTACCCACGGCCCAGGCGACGGACTGCCCGTCCGCCTTGACCCGCGGCACGATGCCGGTCGTGTTGATCGCGATGCGGATCCCGAGATCGATCCAGATCTTTCGCACGGCCATGCCGAGATCCGCGAAATGGCAGTCCGGATCGCAGCCCGCGTCGCTGACCAGGATTCGCCGGCACCGCCGCCGGACCATCTCGTAGAGACCGAGATTGTCGAAATGGCCGCCATCGGAGAGATAGGCGAAAGGCTTCGTGGCATCGGCATTGCCCGAGAGCTCGCGCATCAATGGCCCGAGTGCATTGCGCGGGCTGCTTCTCTCCATGAGTTTCGCGGTGCCGTTCCGGGCCGCCGGATTAGGCAGCCAGGCTCCGAGACGCACGTTGAACAGCGTCATCACGAAGGCGGTGGCAGGTGAGGAATGGTAGCCCATGTTCGGGCTGGCCGCCGCGCCGGAGATCGTCATGGCGGTACCGAGGCTGATGCCGAGGCCTGGCATGCCGGAATCGGGTTCCATGCCCGCGTAGTGATCCGTGGCGACATAGGCGCCGGCGGGTTGTCCGCTGGCACGGGCGAGCGGGTCGGTCCAGCCGCAGGCCTGGGGGGTGACCGTGAAAGAGATCGCCTTGCGTTCCTGCCAAGCGAGACGGTCCCCGCCGGTGACGTTGAGCGCCAGGTTCAGGACCGGAAAAAGGCGGCGCTGCCCGATGCCCTGCGGCAATGTCGCAGCGGCGCGGATATTGTCCGAGGCGTCGAAGTCGGTGAACTGATCCCGCTGGGACGGTTGCGTGCCCTGGCTTGGGCGGGCCGCGCCAAGGAAGGCACGGACCAGGCGGTTGCGGTAGAGCCCATGCAGCGAGAAGCGGTTCACCTTCAACTGGGACGAGGTGAGCGCCAGAAGCAACGCCAGAACCCCGGCGACGAACAGTTGCGCGAGCACTTGCGCGCCCGCCGTCGGACGGGTCTTCACCAGCGCCACCAGAGCGTCCTCCGCCCAGGCGAACAGCATGAGCAGTACGGCGATGAAGACCGCGGTCGCCACGGTGACGATGCTGCCGAAGGACGGGCGCCATGACGGTGCGGCACCGCTGGCGTCCGTCGGCATCCCGGGGACGAACTTGGAGAGGCTGCTCCAGCCCCCGAAGACGGCGAGGGCGCCACTGGTTGTGGCGACGGCGCTGACAATCCAGCCGCTGATCGACATCGACGCCTTTTCGTCCAGGATCAGCGCCGGCAGGACGAGGCATCCGAAGCCGCCCAGGACCCAGGCGAAGGGCGGCTGCAGCTTGGCCGCACTCAGGCGGGCCAGCCATTCGCGGTCCAGGTCGGGGGTCGGGATATGGATGCTGGCCGTGGCGGCTTCCCGTGGGCCCGGCGTGCGGCGGAAACCTGCATAGACGACCGAAAGCATCAGTTGCGCGATGGTGATCCAGAGCGGCCCGAGCGCGATGAGAATGCCGAGGCCCCATGACGGGTCTGCCAAGGGCGCGGCCAAGTGCACGCCAAGGGCCAGCGTCGCCGACGCCACGCCGGCGGCGACCAGCCAGACGGGCACATTGATCCAGAACTGGCGGCGGTCGTCCTTTTCCACCTGGGCCCAGGCGACACCGTATCCGACAAGGGCGGCCACGAAGGAGCAGCCGGCGGCAAGGAGTGCCGGCGATATGCCTGTGGCGCCCTTGTTGAGGAGCAGGGGCGCGAGTGCCAGCGGCAGGCCGCCCGACCACACCAGCGCCGGCACCACGATCCTTCGCCTGATCGCAGGAGGAGAGGGAGAGCGCTTTGCTGCACGGGCATGGGTCGGCAGGTCCCGGCAGGCATAGGTGACCGCGACGCCAAGCGGCAGCGCGAGCAGTATCGTGGCACACCAGGACCACCACGGTCCGCCAGCCACCGCCAGGAAGCGGAACAGATCACGATAGACGTTGAAGACGAATGCAAGCAGCAGCAGGGCCGGTCCGAAGACGAGCCAGTTGAGCAGCAGGTTCCGGATGACGATCGTCGCCGCGGTCCAGGTGTCGGCCGATGCGAGGCCGATGCGCGGCGTCAGGAAGTTGGAGCGTTCCCGCAACCGGGTGATTTCCTCGGGTTCGCAAAAGCCCGTGGTGTTGGCCGCGGTGTCGGCTCCGGCGGGCGGCACAGAGCGCGCGAGCGCCGTCTCCACGGCTGCAGCGGAACCTGCCTCCTTGATCCATCGCGTCAGCCAGCCGCCGATGTAGCCGCCCCCTGATACGGTCGAAAGGTAGTGGAAGCGGGACAGGCGGCCCCGTCGCGCCAGACCCTGGAGGATGCCGAGCGCGAAGGCCGCGCTTCGGATGCCGCCGCCGGACAGGCACAGCGCCTCCTGCTCCCGACCATGGACGGAGGCGTAGTAGGCGTCTTCGCGCAGGCGCGACAGGCGGCCGTCGGCCTGTTCGAAGGCAGCGCTCTGCTCGGCGCTGGCGGCTTTCGCCGCGGCTCGCAGCGCATTCTTCGCCGCGGCCAGATCCTCTTCCGCCTTTCGCTGATCAGCAGGATTGGTGGGGGGCGGATCTTCGCCCCAGATGGCAAGATGCTCCTCGGCCAGGATGCGACCGAGTTGAAGGCGCCAACTAAAGCCTTCCTGGCCGGATTCCGGCCGGGCCTCGCCACTCATTGCCACTGCCTCCGGAGTCTTCCTGATCCGGCAGCCCGCATCCGGTGGTTGATTATTGTGACGATTTAGAAACGTTCTGCAATAGGTATCTGCGCTGGCGGGATGGCGCGTTTGCGGGGGATCCACCTGGCAAGCGATATCAAAAGGTTACGCCGGCGCTGGCGAGGATGGAGTGCCTGAACCCGGCGTTCCGGAGGCGCCGTCGGCCGGCGTCACGGCTCCTTGAAGACCGACGCCTATTGTCCGGAACGGGGCGCTGTGGGTCAGCTCCGCGCGCGCGTCGCGGCGCCGTCGCGTCGGTTGATGTGCCCGCCGCCCCCGGCATCAAGGACGGAGCCCGTGACATGGGCCGCTTCGGCTGAGCAGATCCATCGCACCACGGCGGCGAAATCCTCGGGCTTGGCCAAGCTCCTGAGCAGGGAGCGCGCCAGTATCGCATCGGCATAGCCGGGCGGCATCACGACCTCGGCGCTGCCTTCCGCGAAACCCGGTCGGACGCTGTTCACGCGAACGCCCTGCGGGCCGAGTTCCAGCGCAAAGGCCCGAGTGAGGTATTCGAGCGCGCATTTCGACGCGCCATAGGGCACGCCATTGCCGCGGATCACCTCCGCCGCCGCAGAGGTGACGTTGACGATGGCCCCGCGCCCCGCCTGCGCCATCGCGCCGCCGATCCCCTGCATCAGGCGGAAGGGCGCGCGGGCATTGACGCCGAGGATGCGATCATACTCGGCGGGCGTGACCTCCATCAGCGGCAGGAAGGGGTAGAGGCCGGCATTGTTCACCAGCACATGCGGTGCGCCGCCGTCATTGGCCGCGCGGATCAGCCCGTCGATCGCCTCGTCGTGCGTCAGGTCGGCCGCGTGCAGGGTGAAGCAGCGCGGTGGCAGGGCCGCGGCGGCGGTGGCCAGCCGATTGGCATCGTAGTCAGTCAGGAGCAGGGTTGCGCCTTCCGCCGCAAAGCCTGCGGCGAGGGCTGATCCATAGACACCGGCGGCCCCGGTGATGACGATCTTCTGTCCGGCGAAGCGCATGCCCATCCGATGTTCCTTCACGCGATTTGCGGAAACTCGGCGCGCAGGGCGGTGATGGCGCGCCGAACCTCGCGACCGTCACCCTGGCGGTCGGGATCGGCGGCGACGGCGGCGAAGACGCGACGCTTCGCGAAATGCCGCCAATGGACCGGCAGTCGAGCCAGCGCCTCGGTCAGCACGGCGTAGTTGGCGTCGGTCCAGATTGCCTCGTGCGCCGCGCGCTCCGGCCCGGCATCGAGGTCGGGGCGGGTCTCCGGCGCCATCGCCGCGCGGCGCGCGACGGTTGCTGCCTCGTCGCCAGGGATCACGCCATAGTCGCGTTCCGCGGCCTCCCGGCTGATCTTGCCGGCCTCGAGGTCGGACAGCACCGCCTCGACCGGCCGTTGCCATGGCGGTCCCCAGCCGGCGGCGCCGGAGCAGACGATACGGATGACATCGCCGGGGTCGAGGGTGACGACATCGGTGTTGCCGAGATTCTCGGCGCCTGCCGTGTCGGGATTGCGCCAGAACTGGGAGGTTGCGCCGGCGCGCCCGCCCGCGACGCCCCAGGAGCGGAAGCGCGAACGGTCGCGGTTGCGCGCGGTGACCACGGTGCCGGGCGCATGGACGCGGAACTCCAGCACCGTCGCAAGACCGCCGCGATGGAGGCCGGCGCCGCCGGAATCGGGTTCGAGGCCATAGCGCAGGATGCGAACGGGAACCTCAGCCTCGCTGATCTCGACCGGCGTGTTCTTGAGAAAGCCGCTATTCGCGCCGGAGCCATCCGCGCCGTCACCAAGGGGCGACCCGCCGGCGCCGCCGGTGATCGGGTCGATCGCCGCCATGACGCGCCGGCCGGTGCGGTTGTCGGTGGTGTTGACGTTGGTCATCGGTCCGCCGCTCGCCGGACCCGCGGGCAGGCGGTCCGGCAGGGCGCGCTGGAAGGCGCCCATGACGACACCCTGCAGCCGCATGCAGGTCATGGACCGCATGCCGACCGCGGCGGGGAAGACCGGATTCAGCACGGTGCCTTCCGGCACGATGCAGGTGGCGGGCCGGATCAGCCCGCCATTGAGCAGCACCGTCGGATCGAGCGTGTAGAGAACGTAGTTCCACCCCACCATCAGCAGGATGTGCCGCGGATTGCCGCCGGTCGGCATGTTCAGAGAGGCTGCGAGCTGCGGGTCGGAGCCGGTGAAGTCGAGTTCCGCGGAATCACCGCGGATGCGCAGCGCCAGGTGCAGGCGGCAGGGTAGGCCGTCCGGCGCGTCCTCATCCAGGTAGTCGGTGAAGGTGTAGTCGCCATCGGGAATGGCTGCGATGACGCGGCGGGCCTGGCGCTCGCCCAGGTCGAGCAGGCCCGCGATGCCGGCGCGGAAGGTCTCGATGCCGAAGCGGAGGATCATCTCATGGACCTTGCGCTCGCCGGTCGTCATGGCGGCAAGCTGCGCCTTGAGGTCACCCCAGTTCTGCGTCGGCGCGCGGACATTGGTCAGCATGACGTCGAGCATGCCCTGATCCAGCACGCCACGATCCACCAGCTTGCAGGGCGGGAAGCGGATGCCTTCCTGATGCACCTCGGTCAGCGCGCGCGAGAGCGAGGCCGGCACCGCGCCGCCGACGTCGGTGTTGTGGATGTGGCCGACGGCGAAGCAGACCAGATCGCCTTCCCAGAAGATCGGCTTCCAGAGATGGATGTCCGGCGAATGGGTGCAGACGAAGCCGCTATAGGGGTCGTTCGTCATGCAGACATCGCCCTCGCTGTACTCGGCGATGGAGCGGATGACGGGGCCATAGTCGAGGCCGACGAACCAGGTCGCGCCGAGCTCGCGCGGGGAGGCGAAGGTCTGGCCGTCCGGCGTCGTCAGGCCGGTGGTGAAGTCCTCGGTCTCCTTCACGAAGGTGGAATGCGCGGTGCGGAACAGCGTGAAGGCCATGCTCTCCGCCGCCGCCTGGGCATGGTTGCCGAGGATCTGCAGCGTGACCGGGTCGATGCTCATACCGTGATCCCCAGGCGCAGATTGCCGAAGCGGTCCACCTCGCCGGCGAGGCCCGGCGGGATGCAGCTTGTCGTGTCTTCCTGCGCGACGATGCAGGGACCGGCGATGCGATGGCCGTGGCGCAGCGTGTCGCGGCGATAGAGTGGCGCCTGGTGCGGCGCGCCGTCGAGGAAGACAGTGACCTCGCCGGCGGGCACCGGCTCGCCGACCACACGTTCCTGCTCGGGAAAGTGCGGCGCGGGCACGGCGCCGGCGATGACCATGCGCAAGGAGATGGCCTGGATCGGCGCGTCCCGGTCGGCATGGCCGTAGATGCGTTCATGCTCCGCGTGGAAGGCATCGGCCATGGCAGCGAGATTGCGCTCGGCCAGCCATTCGGGACGCAGCGGCACCTCGATCTCGAAGGACTGTCCGCGATAGCGCATGTCGGCCGAGGGAAGCAGGCGGGCCTCGCCGGCGAAGCGCTGATCCTCGGTGAGCCATTGCCGCGCCTGGTCTTCGAGGCGGGCAAAGCGCGCGACGATGCCGGGCAGGGCGGCGGCGTCGAGATCCGCATAGACCGTATCGAGGAAGTCGTTGCGGATCTCCGCGATCAGCCCGCCCAGCGCCGAGAGCACGCCGGGCGTGGTCGGGATCAGCACGTCGCCCATGCCGAGTTCGCGCGCCAGGAAGGCTCCGAGCATCGGCCCCGCACCACCGAAGGGCATCAGGCAGAAGTCGCGCGCATCGACACCCTGGCGCGCGGCGAGCTTGCTCACCTCCTTGTACATGCCGCTCACGGCGACCTGCACGATGGCCTCGGCGGCCTGATGGCGGGTGCGGCCGAGCGCGGCGGCGACGGCATCGACCGCCTGTTCCGCCAGGTCGCGCCGGACGCTCACCGCGCCATAGCCGAGCTCGCCATGGCCGATCCAGCCGAGTACGCACATCGCATCGGTGATGGTCGCGCGCGTGCCGCCACGGCCGTAGCAGGCCGGGCCCGGCGTGGAGCCGGCGCTCTCCGGCCCCACCGTCAGGCGCCCGATCGCATCCACGGCGGCGATGGACCCGCCGCCTTCGCCGATGGAAGACACCGCGACGGTGGGGATATAGACGGGGAAGTCGCCGACGCGCTCCCCAGTGCCATAGCCCGGGGCACCATCGCTGATGATGGCGACATCCGCGCTGGTTCCCCCGATATCGAGGCTCATCGCGCGCACCACGCCGGCCTGGCGGGCAACGAAGGCGGCGCCGATCGCACCCGCGGCGGTTCCCGACAGCAGCATCTCGACGCAGCGCGTCTTGCCGAGTTCGGCCCGCATCACGCCGCCATTGGACTTGGTGACCATCGGCTCGGCCACGACGCCGGCGCGCTTCAGCGCATCCTGCAGGGAGCCCAGATAGTAGGCGACGCGGGGCTGCACATGGCCGTGCACGGTCGCGGTGACGGTGCGTTCGTATTCGCGGATGATCGGCCAGATGTCCGAGGAACAGTAGACCGGCAGGTCGGGCCGCTTCGCCGCGATGATCGCCTTCGCCGCATGCTCATGCATCGGGTTGCGCCAGGCATGGATCAGCGCGAGGACGATGCCTTCCGCGCCCAGCGCCTCGGCCCGCGACAGCGCGGCGTCGACGGAGGCGATGTCGAGCGGTTCGGCCTCGGACCCGTCGGCGAGCAGTCGGCCGCGCACTTCCAGCACCCGCGCGCGCGGTATCAGCGGTTCCGGCCGCCGCGAATAGAGATGATAGGGATCCGGCGTCTTCAGCCGCGCCACTTCCAGCACGTCGCGGAAATTCTCGGTCACGAGGAGTGCGAGCCGGATGCCCTTGCGCTGGATGATGGCGTTGACGCCGACCGTGGTGCCGTGGGTGAACCAGGTGATATCGCCCGGCGCGACGCCGAAGCGCTGCTGCAGCCCTTCGAGGCCGGCGATGACCTCGGCCCCCGGGCGATCCGGTGTGGTCAGCACCTTGAGCGTGGAGAGCGCGCCGGTCGCTTCATCCAGCACGCAGAAATCGGCGAAAGTGCCTCCGATATCGACGCCGACACGGCAGGGCATGCGCTTCAGATCTCCCACTGGAAGCCGTCGATGGTAAAGGCCTGGCCGGTGATGAAGAAGGGCTCGGTGCAGGCAAGGAAGGCGACCAGTTGCGCCACGTCGGCCGGTGTGCCGAGCCGGTTCAGCACGATCTTCTTCGCGAGCTCCGGCCCGCGCGACTTGGTCAGCGAATTGCCGACCTCGGTTTCGATGATGCCGGGGCAGACGCAGTTGATGGCGATGGTCGGGCCGAGCTCCTTCGCCAGCGCCCGGGTCATGCCGATGATCCCGGCCTTGGCGGCGGCGTAGGAGAATTTCGATACCGCGCTGGTCACGCCCCCGGTATGCGCGTTGAGCGAGGACATCGAGACGATGCGCCCGCCGCCGCCATCCATCATCAGCGGCACCAGGGCCTGGATGTAGTTGAAGCAGGATTTCAGGTTGACCGCGATCGTGCGGTCGAAGTCCTCCTCGGTGATGTCGAGGATGCCGGTGGGATTGCCGCGCCCGGCATTGTTCACCAGCACGTCGACGCGCCCGAAGCGCTGCTTCACCGCCGCGGCGATGGCCCTGGCGCGGGCATGGTCGGCGACGTCCGCCTCCTCGGTCATGACCTGGCGGCCGAGTTCGATGATCTCGCCGGCCGTGCGTGCCATCTCCGGGGCCAGCATGTCCACGATGACGATGTCATAGCCGCGCCGCGCCAGTTCCAGCGCACAGCCTCGTCCGATGCCCCGGGCCGAGCCTGTGACGACCGCCACCTTGTCCGTCATGCCTGAGCTCCTTGTCGCGCGCTTGCCAGGTCGAGAAATGGCTCGGCAAGTTCCGTGCCGATGTCGTGCTGCTGGCTCCCGTCCACGGGGAGCGGCCGCTGCCGGCATTCGCTGATGCCGTTCAAGGCAGTGCGGGCGGCGAGGGAGGCATCGGCGGTCGCCGCCGTGTTCCAGATCAGGATCGGATCGTCGTTCATGCGCCCCCGCATTGCGGCCGTGGCGGTGACGCTAGAGGCGCCGACCGACATCGGCAACCGGCCTTGACGCCGCGGCACGCGGATTGCCAGCATGGGTCGCTGCACGTGCGCGGGGCTTCGCCGAGGCACCGCGCAGCCGGAGGCACACAACAGGAGACCAGGCGATGAATGAACGCCTTGAACACGCCCTGTCTGCGGTTGGCGGGCGACGTGACCTGCTGAAGGTGGCTGCAGCCGGCACGGTGATGCTGGGTCTGCCTGGAGCCGCGGTGGCGCAGCGCGGTGGCGGGCGCATCGTCTTCGCCAATGGCAGCGCCTTCGACACGATGGACCCGCATGCGACCTTCGATGTCGGGCGCGTCGCCTATCGCCTGAACATCTATGACGGGCTGCTGCGCTGGCTCGACAACCCGCCGAAGCTGGAGCCCTGGCTGGCGGAGAGCTACACGGTCTCCCCCGACGGCAAGCAGTATGTCTTCAAGCTGCGCCAGGGCGTGAAGTTCCACGACGGCACCGACCTGACGGCAGAGGATGTGGTCTACTCGATGGACCGCATTCTCGCAGTCAAGAAAGGCGCTTATCCGCTGTTCGCCCCGCTGATCGAGCCCGGCTCGACCAAGGCGCGCGACAGGCTGACGGTGGAGTTCAACCTCAAGGAAGCCTCGGCGATCTTCGCCGCCATCACCCACGACATCTATGTGGTGAACAGCGCGCTGGTGAAGCGCAACGAGAAGGATGGCGACTGGGGCCAGGAATGGCTTGCGCGCAACGATGCCGGCTCGGGTTCCTACATCCTGCGACGCTTCGATCCGGCGCGCGGCTTCCTCGCGCAGCGCTACGACCAGCATTTCCTGGGACCGGCGGGCCTTGCGGAAATCGACTTCCGCTATGTGGCGGAGGTGAACAGCCGCGTGCTCGGCCTGGTGCGCGGCGACTTCCAGGGCACCGATCCCTATATGCCGCAGGACCAGATCACGCGGTTGCAGGGCGATGCCAACATGAACGTCATGGAGGCGGAGTCGACGCGGCTCTTCTACGCCACCATGCACAATCAGCGGCCGCCCTTCACGGATGTGAACTTCCGCAAGGCGGTCTGCTACTGCTTCGACTACGATGGTTGGATCAACAACATCCTGAGCCGCTCCGTCGTCCGCAATACGCAGGTGGTCCCCAATCCGATGTGGGGCGCGCCCAAGGATGTCGCCGGCTACACCTATGACATCGACAAGGCGAAGTGGCATCTCCAGCGCGTCCAGGCGCCACTGCGGGAGATCACGGTCGCCGGCATGGTGGGCTACGAACAGTCGATGCAGGCCGCGGCACTTCTGCAGAACGGCCTGTCGCGCGCGGGCATCCAGAGCAGGCTGCTGAACGAGCCCTGGCCGGTCGTGTCCAACAAGATGCGCGATCCGGAACAGATGTACGACATGCTGTTCCTCTGGCGCAGCACCTATTATGCGGACCCGCACAACTGGGCGGGCGAGATCCTGGCCTCCGACCGCCATCGCGGCAGCAACGCCAGCTACTACAGCAATCCCGAGGTGGACCGCCTTCTCGCGGAGGCGCTCGCCGTCTCCGACCAGGCGCGGCGCGCGCCGCTCTACGAACAGGTGGCGCGCATCAGCAGCGAGGATGCGGCCTGCGTCTTCGTTCACAACACCAAATGGTACGGACCCTTCCGCAAGAACGTGCAGGGCGTGCGCTTCTGCCCGATCGGCGACGGGCAGGAGATGCGGTGGCTACGCCTGGCTTGAACGCGATCGACGCCGCCGGGGCGGTGACGGCATGAAGACGATCGTCCTGATCGTGAACCGGCTCGCCTGGTTCGTGCCGACGCTGTTCGGGCTGCTCGCGATCGTCTTCTTCATCTCGCACATTGTCCCGGCGGACCCGGCGGCCTTCGTCGCCGGGGAGAATGCGACACCGGAGACGATCGCGGTGATCCGCGCCCGGCTCGGCCTGGACCAGCCGCTGCCTGTGCAGTTCTGGCGCTACATCGTCTCGATTTTCGATGGCGACATGGGCCGCTCGATCTATACGGGGCGACCGGTGGCCGAGGACCTGCTCGACCGTCTCCCGGCAACGCTCGAACTCACCCTCGTCACGGTGCTGGTCGCCACGCTGGTCGGCGTACCGCTGGGCGTCGTCTCGGCGCTGCGGCGTAATTCATGGCTGGACCATGCGCTGCGCGTGATCACCATCGCGGGCCTCGCCATCGCCAGCTTCTGGTTCGCGATCCTGCTGCAACTGCTGTTCTCGATGCGGCTGGGCTGGACGCCCCTCGGCGGGCGGGTGGAAGGCTGGGGACCGGAACAGATCACGGGCTTCTACCTGATCGACGCGTTGATCCTGCAGGATCACGAAATCCTGCTCGACGCCCTGCAGCACATGATCCTGCCGGTGATCACGCTCGCCGTGCCGGCCATGGCGACGATCGTTCGCTTCACCCGTGCCGGCGTGCTCGATGCGCTGCAATCCAACTACGTGTTGTATGAGACGGCGATGGGATATCCGCGGCGCCTGGTCATCTGGAAATACGTGCTGCGCAACGCGCTGATCGGCACCGTGACGCAGATCGGCCTGATCTTCGGCATCCTGCTCGCCGGTGCCGTGGTGGTGGAGGCGGTGTTCGACTGGCCGGGCCTCGGGACCTTCGCCGTCAACTCGATCCTGTCGTCGGACTACAATGCGGTGATGGGCTTTACGGTGATCGTCGGGACCATGTTCATCGTGGTGAACCTGCTGGTGGACATCCTGCATGGCATGATCGACCCGCGGGAGGCCCGTTGATGCTGCGCATCCTGCGCAAGCTGATGGAGGATCGCGCCGCGCTGCTCGGCCTGGTGCTCATCCTGCTGCTGGTGCTGGCGGCGGTGCTGGCGCCGCTGCTCTCGACGCATCCGGGCGATGTGACGGAATTCCACACCGCGCAGCGGCTGTCGCCGCCGGGGGCGGAGAACTGGCTCGGCACGGACCGCATGGGCAGCGACATCTATTCGCGGCTGCTCTTCGGGGCGCGCATCACCATCACCATCGCTGTCACGGCGATCGTCGTGGCGGTCCTGATCGGCGTGCCGATCGGGCTCGTGGCCGGCTATTACGATGGTATCGGCAGCGACCTGCTGATGCGGGTCTCCGATATCTTCCTGGCCGTTCCGCAGATCGTGCTCGCCATCGCCATCGCGCAGACCCTGGGGCCGTCGATCGAGAACGTCATCCTGGCTCTGTCGGCGACCTACTGGCCCTTCTGGGCGCGCCTCGTCTTCGCCGAGACACGCTCCTGCAAGAAGGAGCCCTTTGTCGAGGCCGCGATCGCGCTCGGCTGTTCGCCGTTCCGCGTGATGGTGCTGCACATCCTGCCTTCCATCTCCTCCTCCATCATCGTGCGCACCACGATCGGCATGGGCGGCACGATCCTGACGGCGGCCACGCTCGGCTTCCTCGGCCTCGGGCCGCCGCCGCCGACACCGGAATGGGGCCGGACCATCGCGGAATCGCGCGAATTCCTGCCCATGGCCTGGTGGTATGCGGCGTTTCCGGGCCTCGCGATCTTCATGGTGGTCATGGGCTTCAACCTGCTGGGTGACGGGCTGCGCGACGTGCTCGATCCGCGGCTGAGGCGGGCGGCACGGCATGGAAAGTGACCTGATCGCGGTACGCGGGCTGCGGGTCTCCTTCGGCTCGGATGCCGGGCTGGCGCGCGTGCTGGATGGTGTGGACCTGTCGATCGCCCGCGGCGAGATCATGGGGCTGGTCGGCGAATCCGGCTGCGGCAAGACGACGCTCGCGCGCTCGATCCTGGGCATCCTGCCGCCCCATGCGACCCGGGTCGAAGCGGGCGAGATCCGCTTCGAGGGCCGCAACCTGCTAGAACTCGATCAACACGCGCTGGCGGGCGAGGTCCGCGGCAAGGCCATCGCCTACATCCCGCAGGACCCATTCACGGCGTTCAATCCGGTGTTCAGCATCGGCACCCAGATCGACGATCTGATGCGCTTCAAGTCACCGCTGCTGCGGGGCGACCGTCTCTCGGCGCGGGAACGTCGCCGCCAGGACCGCGCCCGCGTGCTGGAGATGCTGCGTCTGGTGCAGTTGCCCGACCCTGAAGGCGTGCTGCGGAAGTATCCGCATGAGGTCTCGGGCGGCCAGCGCCAGCGTCTGATGATCGCCATGGCGCTGCTGCCGGAGCCGCGGCTCGTTATTGCCGATGAGCCGACCACGGCGCTCGACGTCACGGTCCAGGCGCAGATCCTGACGTTGTTGAAGCGCCTCGCGCGGGAACGCGGTGTGGCGGTGCTGTTCACGACGCATGATCTCGGGACGGCCTACGAGATCTGCGACCGCATCACCGTCATGTATGCGGGGCAGGAGGTCGAGGAAGCGCCGGTGGCGAGCTTCTTCGACGCGCCGTCTCACCCCTATACGCGCAAGCTGCTCGACAGCCTGCCCTCCTCGGAGAACGGCATCCGCGGCATCCCGGGCGAAATTCCCCGCCTGATCGATCCGCCGCCCGGATGCCGCTTCCATCCGCGCTGCGACCGCGCGAGCGATGAATGCCGCAGCCTGCGACCCCCGCCGGAGATGGTCGCGCCGCATCACACGGTGCGTTGCCACCACCCCTTGGAGGGCGGTGCATGACCGCGGACACCATCCTCAGCGTGCAGGCGCTGCACAAGCACTTCCCGGTCCGCAACGTCTGGAAGCGCCGCATTGGCTGGCTGCGCGCGGTCGATGGCATTTCCTTCGAGGTTCGGCGCGGCGAGATCCTCGGCATCGTGGGCGAATCCGGCTGCGGCAAATCCACCCTCGGCAAGACGCTGATGGGTATCCAGCCCGCGACATCCGGTCGCGTCGTCTTCGAAGGACATGACGTCGCGGGGCTGACGCCCGCCCAGGCACGGCAGTATCGGGAGCACCTGCAGTACTGCTACCAGGATCCCGGTGCCTCGCTCGATCCGCGCTGGACGATCCGTTCCTCCCTGCATGAGCCGTTGATCGTCCATACCGACCTGCCGGCGGCGGAGCGCGAAATCCGCGTCCGCGAGATCCTGCGTGCGGTCGGGCTGCCCGAGACGCATCTCGATCTCTACCCGCATGAGATCAGTGGCGGCCAGCAGCGGCGCGTGGGGCTCGCGCGCATCCTGACACTGAAGCCTTCCGTCGTGATCCTGGACGAACCCACCTCCGGCCTCGATGTCTCGGTGCAGGCGACGATCCTGAACCTGTTCCTCGACCTACAGCGTACCTTCGGGCTGACCTACCTCTTCATCTCGCACGACCTGTCCGTCGTGCGGCTGGTCTGTCATCGCGTCGCGGTGATGTATCTCGGCCGCATCGTGGAGATCGGGGAGACCGAGGCGATCTTTGCCGACCCGAAGCATCCCTATACGCAGTCCCTGCTCGCCGCGATCCCGAAGATCGGCGGCGCGCGCGTGACCGACAACTTCGCGCTGGAAGGCGAACCGCCGAGCCCGATCAATCTGCCGTCAGGTTGCCGATTCCGTACGCGCTGCCCGCGAGCCGCGGCGCTGTGTGCCGAACAGGATCCGGCGCTGCTGAGCGACGGGCGCGATCGCGCCGTCGCCTGCCACTTCGCCGATTGACGGGGCCGTGCGGCTTCCGGTCCAGAGACCTTCCCACGTCAGGCGCCGCGCCCCGGGCGAAGATCCGCAGGGAATGGCATCAGCGGACGCGATCGGCGCGTCCCGTCATGCGGCGGGCGGGTGCTCCGGTGCCGGCAGTAGGTTCACGCCGCCGAACCTGACCCCGCGCTCCCGGATCAGGGCCTGGGCGAAGTCCTGAACCTCCTTCGCCTCGCCCCGCAGCACCGCGACCTCCAGGCAGTGATCGTGATCGAGATGCGTGTGCAGAGTCGCGATGCCCAGCGCGTGATGGTCGTGCTGCGTGCGCATCAACCGCCGGCCCAGGTCGCGCTCATGGTGATCGTAGACGTAGGAAACCACCGCCATGCAGGGCATCAGCGGCTCTCGCGCCGCTTCGGCGTCCCGCAGCGGCCCACGCAGCAGGTCGCGGATGGCCTCGGAGCGGTTGGAATAGCCCTGCGCGACCATGAAGGCGTCCAGCGCCTGCGCGATGTCGTCGTCGAGGGTGATGGTCAGGCGCTGCATCGCGGTCCTCCTGCGCCGCAGGCTAGCGCAACCAGGGCATGAGGGCAGCGCCCCAGGGCGGGCTGGACGCCATACGACCAACTGTGAGACGAATTGATCGATTCGTCATACCGCGGAGGCCCAATGCGTCGGCGCTCGCTCCTGGCCACCACGCCGGCCTTGCCATTCCTCGTCCCTGCAGCCAGGGCCGCGGGCCAACCGGGCAGCATCACCTTTTCCTGGCCGGCCAATGTCGGCCCGCTGCATCCGCATCTCTACAACCCGAACCAGCTCTTCGCCCAGGCGATGGTGTACGAGCCCCTGGTCCGCTACGCGGAGGGTGGGTCTGTCGAACCGGCGCTGGCGACGGCCTGGGAAGCCGAGCGCGGCGGGCGAAGCTATGTCTTTCAGCTTCGCCAGGGCGTGCGCTTCTCCGATGGGACGCCCTTCGATGCCGCTGCCGTCGTGACCAATGTCGAGGCCATCCTCGGCAACCGGCGGCGCCATGCCTGGCTGGAACTGATCGCCCAGATCGAGGGCGCGGAAGCGCTTGACCCCGCGACGGTACGGCTGCGGCTGCGCGGGCCCTACTACCCCACGCTGCTCGAGCTTGCGCTGATCCGCCCGGTGCGCTTCGCCTCGCCGGCGGCGCTGCGGCCGGATGGCAGCGTCGCCGCGCCGATCGGCACCGGCCCGTGGCGCCTCGCGGAGACGGTGCGCGGGCAGCATGATCTGTTCCTGCGCAACGACGCCTACTGGGGCGATAAGCCCGCGGCGGAGCGCGTGTTGGTCCGCGTCCTGTCCGACAGCAACAGCCGGGCTCTTGCCCTTGAGACCGGCGAGATCGACCTTGTCTACGGTACCGACCAGCTCGACGCGGACAGTTTCCGCCGCTTCGCGGCCGACCGGCGCTTCGCGGCGACCATCTCGCCGCCGCTGGCGACCCGGATGCTGGCCGTGAATTCGGCGCGCTTCCCGACCGATGATCCCGCCGTGCGCCGGGCCGTCGCCGCGGGCATCGACCGCGCCGGCCTGGTCCGCCACGTGCTCCAGGGCACCGAACCGCCGGCCGAGACGCTCTTCGCCGAGAATTTTCCCTATTGCCAGCTCGGCCTGCGCGCGCCGCCCTTCGACCGCGCGGCGGCCGTGGCGGCGCTGGATGCGGCGGGCTGGCGCCTTGCTCCCGGCGCGCGGGTCCGCGAGCGCGACGGGCGGCCGCTTTCCCTCGATCTGTGCTTCGTCGGATCGGACGCCTTGCAGAAGGCGCTTGCGGAGGCGATCCAGGGCGACCTCGCGCGCATCGGCATCGCGGCGCGGCTTCTCGGCGAGGATGCCGGCACCTCCGAGGCGCGGCAGCGCTCGGGCGAGTTTGGCATGATCTTCGGCAGCAGCTGGGGCGCGCCCTACGATCCGCACGCCTTCATGGGGTCGATGCGCGCGCCATCCCATGCCGACTTCGAGGCTCAGCGCGGCCTGCCGGAGAAGGCCGAGATCGATCGCCGCATCACTGCCGTCCTGACCACGACCGACGAGACGGAACGCGCCGAGACCTATCGCTGGCTGCTGACGACGCTGCATGAATCGGGCGTGTACTTCCCCATTTCCTATCTGACGAACAAGGCAGTGCAGCGGGCCGGCCTGCCGCCGGTCCCCTTCGGCGCGACGCGCTACGAGATTCCCTTCGACCGCATGCGACGGGCCTGACGGCGCCATGGCTCATTTTCTGGCCCGGCGGGGCGCCGGGCTGCTGGCGTTGCTGCTGGTCGTGTCCTTCGTCTTCTTCGCCATGCTTCGACTGGGGCGCGGCGACCCCGCGCTCGACTATCTCCGCCTCGCTCAGATCCCGCCGACCGAGGCGGCGCTGGCCCAGGCGCGAGAGACGCTCGGCCTCGACCGGCCGCTGATCGCGCAATACCTCGCTTGGCTTGGCGATGCGCTGCGGCTCGATCTGGGGCGGAGCTGGCAAACCGGCCGGCCGATCGCCGAGGAGATCGCGCACTACCTGCCCGCGACACTGCAACTGGCGGGGGCGGCGGTGCTGGTCATGCTGCTGGTCGGCGTCCCGCTCGGCATCTGGGCGGCACTGCGGCGCGACCGCTGGCCGGATCACCTCACGCGCATCCTGGTCTTCCTCGGCGTGTCGCTGCCGAATTTCTGGCTGGCCTTCCTGCTGGTGCTGCTGTTCGCCGTCACGCTGGGCTGGCTGCCAGCGATCGGGCGTTCGGGCCCATCAAGCATCATCCTGCCCGCCATCGCCACCGCTACCATGTCGGCCTGCGTGATGCTGCGTCTGGTGCGCGCCTCCGTGTTGGGCGCGATGAGCGAGCCGCATCTGCGCTTCGCCCGCGCGCGCGGGCTGGGGCCCGTGACGATCCTCGGGCGGCACATCGTGCTGAATGCGATGGTGCCGCCGATGACCATGCTCGGGCTGCATGTGGGCGAACTGCTCGGCGGCGCGATGGTGGTGGAGACGGTCTTCGCCTGGCCGGGGCTCGGCCGTTGGGCGCTGATCGCCATCCAGAACCGCGACTATCCGGCCCTGCAGGGCTTCGTGTTGGCGATGACCGCCGTCTTCGTCCTGTGCAACCTGGTGGTCGATCTCCTTCATGCCTGGCTCGACCCGCGCATCCGTCTTGGTCTGCGGTCGTGAGCCGCATCCGCATCCCGATCGCGCTCGCGATCATTGCCCTGCTGGTCCTCGCCGCCTTGATGGCGCCCTGGGTCGCTCCCTACGATCCGGGCGAGACCGATCTCGTGAACCGGCTCCAGCCGCCATCGGCCGCGCATTGGCTGGGCACCGACCATCTCGGGCGCGACCTGCTGTCGCGGCTGATCTGGGGCGCGCGGGCTTCGCTGGGCGCGGTCGCGGCCATCCTCGCGCTGGTGCTGCTGATCGGCGGGGCGGTCGGCATCACGGCGGGGCTGGTCGGCGGGCGGGTGGATGCCGCGCTGATGCGCGTCTGCGAAGGCTTCATGACCGTGCCCACCCTGGTGCTGGCGCTGTTCATGATCGGGGCCCTCGGCACCGGGCTGGTGAACGTGGTCGTCGCCATCGCGCTGTCCCACTGGGCCTTCTATGCGCGGCTGGTGCGGGCGACCACGCTGTCGCTGCGCAACCTCGACTATGTCGTCGCGGCGCGGATCGCCGGGCTGACGCGATTCGCCGTGGTGCGACGGCACGTCCTGCCGGTGCTGGCCGGTCAGCTTGCCGTGCTGACCTCGCTCGATCTCGGCCATTGGATGCTGCATGTGGCGGGGCTGTCCTTCCTGGGGCTCGGTCTCGCGCCCCCGGCGCCGGAATGGGGCATCATGATCAACGATGCGCGGCCTTTCTTCCGCACGGCACCGGCACTGATCCTGCTGCCGGGCGCGGCGATCATGCTGACGGTCATGGCCTTCAACCTCCTGGGCGATGCGCTGCGCGACAGGCTGGACCCGGCGCTGGCGGGGCCGACGCCATGACCGGCGGGCTGGTGCTGTCCGGCCTGCGCGTCGCTGCCGGAGACCAGGTGCTGGTTGACGCGGTTTCGCTGCATCTGCGCCGCGGCCGGGTGCTGGGTCTCGTCGGGCGCAGCGGTAGCGGCAAGAGCCTTACAACCCTGGCGCTGCTCGACCTGCTGCCGCCAGGTGTCGCGCGGTTGGCCGGCGAGATCGCGATGGACGGCACAGTGCTGGATCGTGCTGGCCAGGCGGGGCTGCGCGGCCGCACGCTCGGCTATGTGCAGCAGGCGCCGCGGGCGGGCTTCAACCCGCTGGTGAGCATCGGCCGGCATTTCGAGGAGACGCTCGCCCTGGCCGGGCTGCGCGGCACCGCGGCGCGCGAGCGCATGCGCGACCTGCTGCGCGAACTCGGCTTCGACACGCCCGACCGGATTCCGGGCCTCTATCCCGGCCAGCTCAGCGGCGGCATGCTGCAGCGGGCCATGATCGCCTTGGCCTTGTGCCGCGATCCTGCCTTCCTGCTGGCCGATGAGCCGACCACCGATCTCGACCTGGCTGTGCAGGCGCAGATCCTCGCGCTGCTGGAACGCGTGGTGGTCCAGCGCGGCCTTGGTCTGCTCCTCGTGACCCATGATCTCTCCGTCATCGCGCGGCTGGCCGATGAGGTCGCGGTGATGGAAGCCGGCCGCATCGTCGAGGAACAGCCGGTGGAGGCGTTCTTCGCCGCGCCGCGCCATCCGCGCAGCCGCGCCCTCGTGCAGGCGCATCGCGCGCTCCATGCATCATGAGTCTCTTCGCGATGCAGGGTGTGTCGCATGGCTATCGCCATGGCGCACTGTTCGGCCGCAGCGCTTTCCATCCGGTGCTCGAGAATGCCGATCTGCGCATCGAGGCCGGCGAATCCGTCGCGCTGCTGGGCCCGACCGGGTCGGGCAAGAGCACGCTCGGCCGCATTCTGCTGGGTATCGAGCGCCCCGATGCCGGCCGTGTGCTGTTCGATGGGCGGCCTTTGCTGGATGCGCGCGGCCACATGGATGCCGCCACGCGGCGCGCGATCCAGGCCGTGTTCCAGGACCCGGTCGGGGCGACCAGCCCACGCTTCACGGCGGGGGAGGTGGTGGCGGAGGCCCTGCGCCTCCCAGGCCCAGCGCTGCGCGAGCGGGTGGCGCAGCTCATGGCTGATGTCGGGCTTGATGCCGCGATGATGGATCGGCCGGCGCATCGGCTCAGCGGCGGTCAGCTTCAACGCCTGTGCATCGCCCGCGCCCTCGCGCCCGCGCCGCGTCTGTTGCTGTTGGATGAGGCGGTGAACAGCCTCGACGGGGAGATCCAGGCAGAGATCCTCGCGCTGCTGCGCGCGCTGAGGGCGCGCACGGGCGTGGCCTACCTTTTCGTGACGCATGATCTGCGCCTGCTGCGCCCGATCGCCGATCGCTGCTACGTCATGCAGGATCGGCGGCCGGTCGAGGTCGCAGACCCGTTTGGCGCCGACGCCGTCCCGCCGGCCCTCGCCGCGTTGCGGGCCGCCATGCTGCCGGCGTTTCCGCCGCCGCGGCCGCGAGGGCTGCGATAGGTAGCGTGCGACCGCCTGGCGCTATGGCCGCGCTGGCGTCGGCGGGACAGGCAGGTCTTCGCAGCCCGGCGCATCCTGCAGGCGATAGACGCGCGTCGCCGTGCCGGAGAACAGGGCGCTGCGCTCATCCTGCCCGGCATCGGCCGCGAGGCGCTTGAAGGCGTTCCACAGCACGCCGTAGCTGCACATGCCTTTGTCCACCGGGAAATTGCTCTCGAACATGCAGCGGGCGGCACCGAATGCCTCGATCAGCGTGTGGATGACAGGTCGCCAGGCCGTCTCCAGCAGGGTGGAGCTCGGCGGGAGATCCTGGAGGTGGAAGTCGTGGCCGCCGACCTCCATGGCCAAGCCACCAAGCTTCATGACCGTGTTCGGCAGGCCGGCGAGCGCCAGGATCTCCTGGCGCCACGCCGCGAAGCCCTCCTCGCGACGCCCCCGAAAGGGGCCGACACCGAGCGGGCCGCCGCAGTGGTTCACCACCACGGTCAAGTCCGGCACGGCGCGGGCGATGGCCGCGACGAGCGGTAGCTGCGTCTGGTAGGCCCAGATGTCGAGGACGAGGCCATGGGCGGCAAGCTGGCGGGCCCCCTCGATGAATCGCGGATCCGAGAGTGGCCCCGGCGCCGGGCCGAGGAGATTCGAGCGCACCTCCGGGGAGGCATGCCAGGCCGTGCGGTTGCGCACGCCGCGGAACCGCGACCGCGCCGCGGCGAGGTGGTTCTCCAGCAACGGCGCGACACGGTCCCCGAGCGTGAGATCGACGAAGCCGATGATCCCGGCGCAGGCGCGCTGCGGCCCATAGGTGCCGCTGGCGCTCGCGGCCGCGATGCCGTTGACGAACTCGGTCTCGCCGAGGGACCGCTGCTCCTCGGGGCCGGTCGCGCGGTACATCGACCCGCATTGGATGAAGACGGTCGCCCGCACATCGTGGCCCGAGGCCATGTCCTGCAGCAGGTCATCGAGGAGGTAGCGCTCGCCGTCGCGGTCCCAGAGATGATGATGCGGATCGATGATCGGGAGCGCCGGGTCGAGCGGCGCCTCCCGCACCTGTGCGAGCCAGTCCGGGCGGACCGCAATCTGGCGAGAGGGCGTGAAGGCGGCAGCGGCGGGAGACATCATGCCGCGGAGAGTGCCCGCCGCCATCGTGGGGGTGCAAGTCGGCCCCCCCCGGGGGGGCATCCTTGTCGACCGGCGGCGCCGAGACCGCCCTCAGAGCGCGATTCGAGACCCGGCCGTCGCTCCGAGGTGAGGTAGCCTGCCGCCTACACCATATGTAGTTGCCTCGAGGATGGTGTGGCGCGATATATGGTGTGGGCGTCGCGCTTCCCTCGAGTAACCCGGACCCTGGGCATTCGCCTGGAACCGGGGCGGCACGGCCGATTCCGCGGCATCTCCTAAGGGGCTCTCCATGGCTGATTCGCTTTCCGTCCTTCCATTCCCGACCGACACGGCGTCGCATGACACCACCGGCTTCCAGGTCATTCGCCGGGACGGACAGCCAACCCCCTTCCTGCCGGCCAAGATCAGCGTCGCGATGACCAAGGCCTTCCTGGCCGTGGAGGGCAGCTCGGCCGCTGCCTCGAGCCGCATCCACGACATCGTGACCGAGTTGACCGACCAGATCGTTGCCGCGCTGACGCGCCACCCGGGCCGCGGCCGCGCCCTGCATGTCGAGGATGTGCAGGACCAGGTGGAACTGGTGCTGATGCGTGGTGGCCATCACAAGGTGGCGCGCGCCTATGTGCTGTATCGTGAGGAACGCGCGAAGGAACGCGCCGCCGCCGCGGCGCCGCCGACCGAACCGGCGCTGATGGTGGCGTTGCGCGACGGGCGCAGTGTCGCGCTGGACCGCAAGGCGCTGGCGCTGGCGGTCACCGAGGCCTGCGAGGGCCTCGCCGATGTCGCGGCCGCGCCGGTGATCGCCGAGGTGCAGCGCAACCTCTATGACGGCATCACCGAGGACGAACTCGGCCAGGTGCCGATCCTCGCCGCGCGGACGCTGATCGAGCAGGAGCCGAACTACAGCCAGGTCAGCGCTCGCCTGCTGCTGACGGTGCTGCGGAAGGAGGCGACCGGTTTCGTGGAGGGCACCCCCGCCACGACCCAGGCGGAGATGGTCGGCCGCTACCCGTCCTACTTCCAGGCCTATGTCGCGCGCGGCATCGAGGTCGGGTTGCTCGACCCGGAGCTGGGGCGTTTCGATCTTGCGCGGCTCGGCGCGGCGCTGAAGCCCGAACGCGACCTGCAGTTCCAGTATCTCGGCATGCAGACGATCTATGATCGGTATCTGCTGCAGACGGCGGGCACGCGTTTCGAGATGCCGCAGGCCTTCTTCATGCGCGTGGCGATGGGCCTCGCCCTGCGGGAGATCGATCGCGAGGAACGCGCGATCGAGTTCTACGATCTGATCTCCTCCTTCGACTTCATGTGCTCGACGCCCACGCTGTTCAATGCCGGCACGCGGCATTCGCAGCTTTCCTCCTGCTTCCTCACCTCGGTGCCGGACGATCTGGAAGGCATCTTCGGGGCCATCCGCGACAATGCCATGCTCGCCAAGTATTCCGGGGGCATCGGGAATTCCTGGACGCGCGTGCGCGGGCTGGGGGCGCATATCCGTGGCACCAACGGTGCTTCGCAGGGTGTGGTGCCCTTCCTGAAGGTCGCGAACGACACCGCCATCGCAGTGAACCAGGGCGGCAAGCGCAAGGGCGCCGTCTGCGCCTATCTCGAGACCTGGCACATCGACATCGAGGAATTCCTCGACCTGCGGAAGAACACCGGTGACGACCGGCGCCGCACCCATGACATGAACACGGCGAACTGGATCCCCGACCTGTTCATGCAGCGCGTCGAGGCGGATGGCGACTGGACCCTGTTCTCCCCCGACGAGGTCCCGGATCTCCACGACCTCTACGGCAAGCCCTTCGAGGCCGCCTATCTGCGCTACGAGGCCAAGGCCGCCGCCGGCGAGATGCGGGTCCACAAGCGCCTGCGTGCCGTCGATCTGTGGCGCCGCATGCTGACCATGCTGTTCGAGACGGGCCATCCCTGGATGGTCTTCAAGGACCCGTGCAACCTGCGCTCCCCGCAGCGCCATGCCGGCGTGGTGCATTCCTCGAACCTCTGCACCGAGATCACGCTGAACACCTCGGACAGCGAAGTGGCGGTGTGCAACCTCGGTTCGGTCAATCTGGCCCGCCATGTGACGCCCGAGGGCATCGACCGCGAGCGCCTGGCGCGGACGGTGCGCATCGCGATGCGCATGCTCGACAACGTCATCGACGTGAATTTCTACACGATCCCGCAGGCGCGGCGGTCCAACCTGCGGCACCGGCCGATTGGGCTCGGGATGATGGGTTTCCAGGACGCGCTGCACATTCTGCGCCTGCCCATCGCCTCCGAGGAAGCGGTGCGCTTCGCCGATGAGAGCATGGAGGAGATCAGCTACCACGCCATCTCCGCCTCGGTGGAACTGGCGGCCGAGCGTGGCGCCTATGCGAGCTTCCCGGGCTCGCTGTGGAGCCAGGGCGTGTTGCCGATCGATTCCATCGAGCATGTCGCCGAGGCGCGCGGCGGGGTTGATGTGGATCGTTCGACGCGGCTCGACTGGGCGTCGCTGCGCGAACGGGTGAAGCGCATCGGCATGCGCAATTCCAACACCATGGCCATCGCGCCGACCGCGACGATCTCCAACATCGTCGGCGCGACGCAATCGATCGAGCCCGCCTTCCGGAACCTGTTCGTCAAGGCGAACATGTCGGGCGACTTCACCGTGGTGAATCCCTTCCTGGTGCGGGATCTCAAGCGGCTCGACCTGTGGGATGCCGCGATGGTCAGCGACCTGAAGTACTATGATGGAAGCCTGGGACCGATCGACCGCATCCCGCAGGATCTGAAGGACCTCTACGCCACCGCCTTCGAGGTCGATCCCTCCTGGCTGGTGGAAGCCGCGGCGCGGCGCCAGAAATGGATCGACCAGGCGCAGTCGCTGAACCTGTACCTCGCGAACCCCAACGGGCGGAAGCTCGATGCGCTGTATCGCCTCGCCTGGAAGCGTGGGCTCAAGACGACCTATTACCTGCGCACCCAGAGTGCGACGCATGTGGAGAAATCCACCTTGAAGACCTCCGACGGCAAGCTGAACGCCGTACGTGTCGAGGCGGTGATGGCGGCGCCCGCCGTCTGCTCGCTGGATGACCCGACCTGCGAAGCTTGCCAGTAAGGGGGATTGGGAATGATGGATACGCAGATGCTCGACTGGTCCGACACCGCGGCGCCCAAGGACAAGCCTATGCCCGCCGGCCCTGCCACGGGGCTGGAGGCGATCGAACAGGGCGCGGCGCGCGTCACGGTCGACGACAAGGCGATGATCAATTGCCGTGCCGACGTGAATCAGCTCCTGCCGCTGAAGTACCGCTGGGCGTGGGAGAAGTACCTTGCCGGCTGCAACAACCATTGGATGCCGACCGAGGTGTCCATGCAGGCGGACATCGCGCTGTGGAAGTCGCGCGACGGGCTGACGGCGGATGAACGGCATACGGTCAAGCGCAACCTGGGCTTCTTCGCGACGTCGGAATCGCTGGTGGCGAACAACATCGTGCTTGCCGTCTATCGCCACCTGACCAACCCCGAATGCCGGCAATACCTGCTGCGCCAGGCCTTCGAGGAGGCGGTGCACACCCACACCTTCCAGTACATCGTGGACAGCCTCGGCCTGGATGAGGGCGAGCTGTTCAACATGTATCGCGAGGTACCTGCGATCACCGGGAAGGCCGCCTGGGCGCTGAAATACACCCAGAACCTGTCCGATCCCGGCTTCAGCACCGGCACGACGGAAAAGGACCAGGCCTTCCTGCGGGACCTCGTGGCCTTCTACGTCGTCTTCGAAGGCATGTGGTTCTACACCGGCTTCGCGCAGATCCTGTCGCTCGGCCGGCGCGGCAAGATGGTCGGCATCGCCGAGCAGTACCAGTACATCCTGCGCGACGAATCCATTCATCTGAACTTCGGCATCGACGTGATCAACCAGATCCGGATCGAGAACCCGCACCTCTGGACGCCGGCCTTCGTGCAGGAGATCCGTGAGATGCTGCACGAAGCCTGCCTGCTGGAAGTGGCCTATGGCCGCGACACCATGCCGCGCGGCTTCCTCGGCCTGAATGCCGGCACCTGCGAGCAGTACATGCACTTCATCACCAACCGCCGCTGCGCGCAGCTCGGGCTTCAGCCGCTCTTCGCCGAGACCGAGAATCCCTTCCCCTGGATGTCCGAGGTGATGGATCTCAAGAAGGAGAAGAACTTCTTCGAGACCCGCGTCATCGAATACCAGAATGGCGGTGCGCTGAGCTGGGATTGACCCGCGCCGCGCGCTGCCGGCGATGCTCCGGCGCGGCGCCAGACCGTGCGCCGCGTCAACCTCCCATCTGCGGCGACGATGATCGCCGCGCCATGCCTCATGCCGCCCGGATGGCGCCGATCCGTGCCGGAATGCCCTGCCGCACCGCGGTGCCGGACACCGGATCGAGCCACAGTCCCGGCCCGAGCCGCCGGCTCGGATCGTGCACGCCGAGGGTATTGATGTTCACCCCCGCCGACAGCGCCGGCCGCTCCGCCTGGCGCCGTCCGTTCAGCACGTGGGCGCGCGCCCCGAACTCGGTATGGCCGAAGCCATGCTCGATCCCGACCACGCCTTTCATCACGCCGTGGCGGATGATGGCAGTGGCGACGGTCTCCCCGCCCGGGGTTGCGATCCGGACCTGATCGCCGGTGCGCAGGCCGAACTGCGCTGCATCCTCCGGATGGATCGCCACTGGATTATTGGGATGGATGCCGCGCAGCCGATCCGCACCGATCACATAGGCATTCACCAGCACCGACTTCTGGCTGACCAGCAGCAGCGGCCAGTCGCTTTCGCCATACACCTCGCGCATCGGGGTGCCGTCCTGGAAGCCCGCGGGCTGCCAGTGCGGGACGCCGGAGAAGCGCCGCCCGGTGATGGCGCTGCGGGTGGTGCCCACCAACTCATTGTAGAGCATCAGCGGGCCCTTGAAGGCGTGGCGGTAGCGGTCGCCCTGCACGGCCGAGCCGGCCGGGTCCATCCGCCCGCCGCGCGTCAGCACGAAGGCGACCTTGGCGATCTCGTCCGGCTTCAGCGTCGCCTGCAGCAACGGCATGACGCGCTCCACGCCGGTGAGGTGGATGTCGTCCTCGGTCGCGTCCGGCACCGGGGTGCCGGCGAAGGCGATGTTCGCCCCGCCGCGCAGATACCAGTCTGCCGCGGTCTCGAGCGGATGCATCGACCCGTCCGCCGCCTTGATGGCATTCGCGCCGAAGCCCGGTAGACCGAGCGCCTTCGCCACGCCGATCGCGAAGCTTTCCATCGCCACGCGTTCGCCATTCGCCGCACGGCTCAGCGGATCGGACACGGCCGGCCAGCGTGCATGGGTGGTGCGCTCGGTCACGCCGCCCCAGGGCGAGGTGTAGCCCCAGCTTTCGTAGAGCAGGGAGTCCGGGATCAGGTAGTCCGACCAGCAATTGCTTTCATTGATGAAGGGGTCGATGCCGATCAGCAGCGGCAGCTTGCGCACATCGCCGAGGGTGCCCGCCGCCTTCGCGGGCATGCCGGGAATGCCGTAGATCGGGTTGCTGTTCCACAGGATCAGCGCGCCGAGCCGGTACGGGTACCCGTTCTCGATCGCGGTGAAGAACTCGGTGCTGAGCTGGGGCGCGACCATGTACCAGGGCGCCTCGGCCGGATACGGATTCTGCCCCGCCGCGCGCTTGGCGGCGAATTCGCCGCTGCGTTCATAAGGCAGGTTGTTGCGCCCGACCATCAGGCCGCGCGGGGTGATCGCGCCCTCGAAGGTCGCGAGGTTGTAGCGCGGGCCGGGGGTGGCGTCGTTGAACATGCCGCCGCCCATGATGGTCCCGCCCTTGTGGTGCAGGTTGCCGATCAGGGTGTTGAGGGTGACCAGGGAGAAGGCGTTGGAGAAGCCGTTGCCCGCCATGGTCCCGCCATGGCTGTTCACCGCGGCGCGCTTGCCGTGGCTGGTGAATTCCCGCGCCAGGTCGATGATGGTCTGCTCGGGGATGCCGCAGATCGCGGCGTAGTCGGCGATCGGCTTCTCCTGCGCGCTGGCGCGCAGCAGGGCGAGCGCGGACCTGGCGGCGATGCCGTTCACCTCGGCTTCGACGAAGGGGCTTGCCGCGCCGGTCCCGGCATCATGCGCGCGGAACTCGCCGCTTTCGGCATCGCGGACGATGAAGGCGTCCTTCGCGCCGTAGCGCGGCTCCTCGAAAGGCAAGCCGATGTCGGAGGCGCGCAGGAAGAAGCCCTGCCGCGCATGGCCTTCCTGGGTAACGACCAGATGGGTCGCGTTGCTGAAGCAGGTCTCGCCGGCGGCATCCGCCGCGCGCGCATTGGGCTGGGCGAGGAACCTCGCATCGTAGCGCTCATTCTCGAACATCCAGCGCATCATCGCCATGGCGAGCGCCGCATCGGTCGAGGGCTTGATCGGAATCCAACGGCCCTGATGGCGTGCCGCCTCGGAATCGCTGTGCCCGAGCAGCGGATCGATCACGACATAATCGAGCTTGCCTTGCGAGCGCGCCGCGGCGAGCTGCCAGCCCTGGCGCTTGAAGGGATTGCCCGCATTGGCCGGCGCGGTGCCGCAGAAGATGACGAACTCGGCATTCGGCATGTCCGGCTTGGCATGGGGCATGGTTGCCTTGTTGCCGAAGACCGCGCCCGAGCCGGAGCGGTAGGACCCGCCGCAATAGGACCCGTGGCCGACGAAGTTGGTGCTGCCATAGGCCTGGTTGATCAGGCGGCGGAGGAGGTTCTCCCGCCCGTCATTGACCGAGGAGATCACGGCCACCTGGTTCGATTTCGGCCCGAAATCCGGCCGCGCGGGATCGAGGGGCTCGTTGCCGCGCAGGGCACGCAGGCCCTCCACCTCGCCTTCGCCGAACAGGTCGCCGCCATCGACGACTTCCTGGATGAGCTGTTCGAGCGGGATCGACTGCCATTGTCCCGACCCGCGCCGACCCACGCGCTTCAGCGCGGTGGTGATGCGGCTCGGGCTGTTGAGCTGGGTCAGCACCGCCGAGCCGCGGCCGCAGGCGGTCGCGCGGCCGGCGAGGCCGTCCTCATCGTGGCGCGACAGATGGACCAGTGCCTCCCGCACCGGAGTCTGCATCGGCAACGCCGGTTCGGCGGAAAGCGGCGAATAGGGGTTGCCGATGACGCGCAGCGCCTGCCCGCTCTCGCGATCCACCCGCACTCGCACGCCGCACAGGGTGGTGCAGCCGAGGCAGACGGTATTCGCCACATACTGCGCCGGGTTCGGCGTGATGGCGCCGGTCGCCGGGTCCACCACGCATTCCGGGGCGAGTGAATGGCCGTTGATGTTGGCCGCGCGGGCAGGGCGGGTGATGCTCTCGGCGACACCTTCCACCACCTTGCGGCCGGTCTCCTCGAAGCCGAGGCCGAAGGCTGCGAGGCCCGCACCGGCCACGCCGATCTTCAATGCATCGCGACGGTCGATGCTCATGGTTCACGCCCTCCCGGGCAGGGCTGCGCCGGGGGCCGCGGCCCGCGCCCTGGCGGGCGGCATCAGCGCATCCAGCAGGATGATGAGGAAGACGAGCAGACCCATGCTGCCCGCGATGCCGAGCAGGCCGGAGGGGCCGAGCGGCAGGTGATAGTCGTAGAGGCCCGGCGCGTTCTTCGGCACCGACTGGCCACCGATGAAGACGGTCCAGCGGAACATCCAGGCGGCATGCAGGGCGATCAGCCCGGTCAGCCAGCCGGTCCCGCGCGGCTTCCACAGCGCGAGCAGGATGGCGAGCGCAAGCGCCGCCTGCCCCTCGAGGGCGGTGATGCGGAAGCTGTCATGCTGCGCGACCGAGGCCAGCGCCTGCGCGTGCCGCGCCTCGAGCCCGAAGAAGCCGATCGCGAACCAGGCCGCGCCCACCACCATCGAAGCCCCGAGCACGATGGCCAGGGCGCGGTTGAGCCGTACCTCGGTGGCCGCCTCATGCCCGCCGAGCAGCCGATCCAGCAGCAGGGCAAGGCCGATGGCGCCGCCGATCGCGGTCAACGCGAACTGCACCGGCAGGAAGGGGGTGTTCCAAAGCGGCCGGGCGCGGACGACCATCACCTCCATGCCGGTATAGAGCAGCACCAGCGACGCGCCGACGATCGCGACCGCCGCCGCCGCGCGGGTCAGCCAGGGCAGTGCCTTGCCGCCGAACAGCCGATAGAGCGGTGCGAGGACGCCACGCGCCTCGGCATCCGCCGCGATTGCCGGCCGCAGCGCCGACCAGGCGAAGACGACGAGGCCGCCGAGATAGGTCGGGATGAAGAACGCGCCCCAGGCCATCCAGGAATTCAGGTTGGGGTGTGCATAGAAGCGCCAGAAGCGCCCGGGCTGGTGCAGGTCCGCCAGCAGCGCGACCGGTGCGGCAACGCCGCAGGCGAGCGCGCCCAGCAGGGCCAGCCGCCCGACCCTCTCCCAGCCGGGCCGCCCGAAGAGGTGATGCGGCAGGGAGAGCAGGAAGGACCCGACCGACAGGCCGATCAGGAAGAAATAGGTGACCGCCCAGGGCAGCCAGGCGATCTCGCGGGTGATGCCGATGACTTCGGTGATCTGGGGCATGGCTCAGATCGCCTCCTGATGCTGGGGGCGCCACAGGGTCGGGGTGCCCTCGGGCTTGTGGGCGAGAACCTCGGCGAGGCCGAGGTAGAAGACGCGTGGCTCGGTGCCGAGCTCGGGCTTCAGCACCGCGCTTTCCTCGCTGGCGAGCCGCTTGCGCACGGTGCTGTTGGGGTCGTTCAGGTCGCCGAAGATGCGCGCGCCGCCCACGCAGCTTTCCACGCAGGCGGGCAGCAGCCCGGCATCCACGCGATGGGCGCAGAAGGTGCACTTGTCGGCCTTCTGGGTCTCATGATTGATGAAGCGGGCGTCGTAGGGGCAGGCCTGCACGCAATAGGCGCAACCGACGCAGAGATCGGCGTTGACCACCACGATGCCGTCATCGCGCTGGAAGGTCGCGCCGACGGGGCAGACCGGGATGCAGGGCGGTTCGTTGCAGTGGTTGCACAGGCGCGGCAGCATCGCCATGCCCGGCACGCCATCCTTCACCACCTCATAGGTATTGACGATGGTCCGCACGCTGTCGGGCGGCACGTCGTTCTCCATGATGCAGGAGACGGTGCAGGCCTGGCAGCCGATGCAGCGGGCAAGGTCCACCACCATGCCCCAGCGTGGACCGATGGCAGGTGAGGGAACCGGCGGCGTGGCGGCGGCGGCCGTGCCCCCGAAGCTGGCCGCCAACCCTGCGAAGAAGGAGCGTCTGGCGGTATCCATGGCAGGGCTTCCCGAGAAGGGTGGCGTTGCCGCCTCGATAACGCGCCGAGGTCGTTGTCGCGTTGCGAAACATCAACATCTTCTAAAATAGCAGAAGCGAGCAGGAAGGCGGGCCCGGAGCCTGCCGCGACGGTACGCCCGGTCACTGTGGGAATGCTGGGAACAGATTGGTCATTGATGCATTGATCATCGATGTATATAGTCACGCCATGACCGCCATCCGTCGCGCTCCCGCGCCCCGCGTCGACTACGCCTCCCGGGATTACTGGGCGGGCACGATCAAGATGGGACTGTCCAAGTTCTTCATCCTGCGCGTCCTCCATGACGGCCCGATGCACGGCTACGACATCGCCCGCGCGGTCGAGCGCACCACGGGAGGATGCTGCTCACCGACCGAAGGGACGATCTACCCGGTCCTGCGCGAATTCGAGGCCGGCGGCTTCGTGACCGCGTCGGAAGAAGTCGTCCAGGGACGGCAGCGACGGGTCTACGAACTCACCGAGGCGGGCCGCGCCGCCTTCCAGGTCGCTCTCGCGGCCTGGATGGATGCCACGGCGGCGCTGCAGGATAC
Organism: Roseomonas sp.; assembly: GCA_041906015.1. GTDB lineage: Bacteria > Pseudomonadota > Alphaproteobacteria > Acetobacterales > Acetobacteraceae > Neoroseomonas. The sequence goes on along the minus strand of JAYRJZ010000002.1, from coordinate 38,992 downwards.
GGGCCGCGCCTTCGCCGCGGCGGCCCGAGCCCGCCGCAAGCGCTCCGAGACCTGCTGCCCGTGACCACCATGTCCCGCCCGAGTCACGGCTACATACCTAGACCAACGATGCATCGATGCTACGCAACGATATGCTGGAGGATCCCATGAGCGGCTGCTGCTCTCCCTCAATGCCCAGCCCCGAGGCTCCCACCGCCGGCGCCTCGCGGCACTTGCCCGTTGTGGTCATCGGTGCCGGCCCGGTCGGCCTGGCTGCCGCAGCCCAGCTCCTCTCGCGGGGTCTCGAACCGCTCGTTCTCGAGGCCGGTCCCAGGGTGGGCCACGCCATCCGCGCCTGGCGGCATGTGCGCATGTTCTCCCCCTGGACCTACAACACCGACGCGGCGGCCCGGGCGCTCCTCGAAGCCGAGGGTTGGGTCGCGCCGGATGCGGAGGTCTATCCGACCGGCGGGGACCTGATCGATCGCTACATCGAACCCCTGGCGGAAACGGCCGTGTTGCGGGACCGCATCCGCACGGGCACGCGCGTGGTCGGTGTCGCGCGCCGCGATTTCGGCCGCCTGCACGATGGCGAGGGCCGCGATGCCGCCCCCTTCGTCCTGCATGCCGAGACCTGCTGCGGCATCCAGGCCATTGAGGCGCGAGCGGTCATCGACTGCTCCGGAACATGGGCCGCGCCGAACCCGGCGGGCAGCCATGGCATGCCTGCGCCGGGCGAAGCGGCGCAGGCCGCGCGGATCGCCTATGGCATCCCGGATGTCCTGTCGGCCGAGCGCGCGACCTATGCCGGCCGTACGACGCTCGTCGTCGGCGCCGGCCATTCGGCGATGAATGCCGTGCTGGATCTCATCGAGCTCGCGAGGGCCGAACCGCAGACCCGCATCCTTTGGGCCTTCCGGCGGCCACTCGGCGCGGTGAATTTCGGCGGCGGCGCCCGTGACGGGCTGTCACAGCGCGGCGAACTCGGCACCCGCGCGCAGTCGCTCGTGGAGCGTGGTGCCGTGACGGCGGTCGCGCCGTTCCTGATCGACCGCATCGACGGCGATGGTGATGGGCTGGCCGTCACCGGACGCCAGGAGGGACGGAGGACGACGCTGCATGTCGAGCGGATGATCGTCGCCACCGGTTTCAGGCCGGATCTCTCCTTTCTCCGGGAGATCCGCCTCGGTCTCGACCCCGCGGTCGAGACGACCCCGGCGCTGGCGCCGCTGATCGACCCGAACCTGCACTCCTGCGGCACCGTGCGCCCGCACGGCGAGGCCGAGCTGCGCCATCCCGAAGCCGGCTTCTACATCGCTGGCATGAAGAGCTATGGCCGCGCGCCGACCTTCCTGCTGGCCACCGGCCATGAGCAGGTACGCTCGATCGCCGCCTTCCTCGGCGGCGATATCGCCGCGGCGCGGCGCGTCGAGCTGACACTGCCCGAGACCGGCGTCTGCTCGACCGATCGCCCAGGCGTCGACGGCGCAAGCTGCTGCACGGCGGAGACGCCACAAGGCACCTGCTGCGCCCCCAAGCCGGAAGTGAAGGCGGAGGCACCGTGCTGTGCGCCGTCACCGGTCGCGGCGGTCGAGCCTGCCGCCTGAGCATCGCACGCGGCCTCGGCGCCGGGGACGAAACTGCCCCGGCGCGTCCCGCGCTGGGCGGTCGCCGCTATCGGCGTGGCGCGGCCCGACGTCAGGCGCGGATCCAGCGCACCAGATCCTCGGCCTTCGGCAGGCCGCCCGCATGCACGACCTTGCCGTCCACCACGATCCCCGGCGTCGCGGCGATGCCGTAGCCGGCGATCTCCGCATAGTCGGTGACCTTGGCCACCGTCACCTCGACACCAGCGGTCGCGGCGGCGTCCTTGACCATCTGCATGGCGGCGTCGCACCGCTTGCAGCCAGGCCCCAGCACCTTCACGTCCTTCATCATGCCGCCCTCCTCAGGCGTAGAGCAGGTTGAACAGGAAGCCGACGGCGAGGATGCCGCAGCCGACCACCGCGACGAACACGGCGATGAGCTTCACCGAGAGCACCTTCCGCAGGATGATCATCTCGGGCAGGGAGAGCGCGATCACGCTCATCATGAAGGCCAGCACGGTGCCGAGCGCGGCACCCTTGCCGAGCAGCGCCTCGACCACCGGGATGATGCCCGCGGCGTTGGAATACATCGGGATGCCGATCAGTACGGCGGCGGGCACCGACCACCAGGCATCCTTTCCCATGATGGCGGCAAGGAGATCTTCCGGCGCATAGCCGTGGATCAGCGCCCCGACCGCGATGCCGGCGATGATCCAGTACCAGACGCGGCCGACGATCTCCCGGACCGCGTCCAGCCCCGCGCGGATGCGATCTGGCCAGGTGATGATGGTCTCGGGCAGGTCCAGCCGCGCGGCCTGGATCTTCAACACCCAGGGTTCAAGCCAGGATTCCAGCTTCAGCCGACCGATCACCCAGCCGGCGACGATCGCGATGCCGAGCCCGAAGCCGAGATAGGTTAGCGCCACCTGCCAGCCCAGCAGGGCGAAGAGCAGGCCGAGCGCGACCTCATTGACCATCGGCGCGGCGATGAGGAAGGAGAAGGTAACGCCGAGCGGCACGCCGGCCGAGACGAAGCCGATGAAGAGAGGCACCGCCGAGCAGGAGCAGAAGGGTGTGACGATGCCGAGCGAGGCGGCCATGACATTGCCCACGCCTTCCGCCCGCCCGGCGAGCAGCGCCCTGGTGCGCTCCGGGGAGAAGAAGCTGCGCACGACGCCCATGGCGAAGACCACCAGCGTCAGCAGCAGCAGCACTTTCGGCACGTCGTAGAAGAAGAAGGCGATGGCCTCGCCCAGGTGGGAGTGGCGTTCGACCGGCAGCAGTGAGACCAGCCAGTCGGAGAAGCCGACGAGCTGGCTGTAGAGCAGGGCCCAGAGCAGCAAGCCCCCCGCCGCGCCGGCGATCCAGGCCAGCGGAGAGGATGCCCGGGGGAACCCGGCGGAGGCACTCATGCAGCATGCCTTTCGGAACCCATCGGCAGATCAAGGGCGGCGTCGAGCAGCCGCCGCACCTCAATCCTCAAGGCTGGGTTGAGACGATAGCGCACCCACTGCGCGTCGCGACGGTCGACGACGAGCCCGGCCTGTCGCAGGGCGGCCATATGGCGCGACATGCGCGACTGGCTGGCACCCAGGCGATCCATCAACTCGCAGACGCAGTGTTCCTGCGCATCGCGCAGGAGGCGCAGCGCCGCCAGTCGCGTGGGGTGCGCCAATACGGAGAGAAGAGCGATAGGGTTGCTCATGCATGTTCTGTATGCGCTTCGGTGCATATGTTCGTTGCGGCATATCAAGCCGGTGGGGCTCCCGCGCCTGCGGCGCGATCCGTCGTTCCAGGCGTCAGCGCCGCGCGCCGAGCCGGCGCAATGCCCAGAGGCCGAGAAGCGTCACAGGCGCGAGGTGCCCAAAGGCCAGCGCCCATCCCATGACGTCGTCCGGCCCTGCCAGGTCGAGCGCGACGCCCACGATGATCGGCCCGAGGAAGCCGCCCGCATAGCCGCACATGCTGTGCAGGCCCATGGTCGCGCCGCGCCGCTCCTTGTCCGCGGCCAGCACCGTGCCGGCCGTCAGGGCGGAGCTGTCCAGGTAGATGGCACCGTTCCAGGCGAGCACGCAGAGCGCCGCCAAGGGCGCCGAGACGAGCGCCGAGCAGCCCGTCGCCAGGGCGAAGACCGCGCCTGCCCCCATGGCGACGGTGACGACGCGCAGGCGCCCGAAGCGCTGCGCGACCTCGTTGCCGGTCAGGGAGACGGCAATGCCCAGCAGCCCGGCCGCGGTGAAGATCGCGCTCGGTCCCGGCATCCAGTCCGGCGCGCCGTGCCAGGCAATCGCGGTCGCCAGGAACGTCACCCCCCAGGCCCGCAGGGCGGCCAGTTCCCAGGTATGGGCCGTGTAGCCGGCGATCCAGGCCATGGCGGCGCGGTTGCGCAGCACCGGCCGGAAGTCGAGAAGCGCCGTCGGGGCACGCGCCGGATCCTGGCGCGGGGCCATGCGCGGCATGGTGAGCGCGCCGATCAGGAAGGCGAGTGCTGCGGCGACGCCGCCGAACAGGAAGGCGGCACCTGGCCCGGCCAGGGCGTCGAACAGGCCGGCGACCGCGAAGGACGCGGCACCGGCGACGCCGACGCCGGCCGCGTGCAGCCCGACGGCGCGCGCCTGCTCCGACCCGTCCAGTCGGTCAGCCAGCACCTTGAGGCCCGGCATGTAGCAGCCGGCCCATCCCGCCCCGGCGATGAGGCGCAGCAGCAAGGCGCTCCAGAACCCATCCGCTGCCAGGGCGAAGCCGAGATGCGACAGCGCCGTCAGTCCGGTGCCGATCATGTAGATGCGCCGCGCCGGGACCCGGTCGGTCAGCGCGACCAGAACGGGCACGGCAGCGACGTAGGCGGCGAAGAAGGCCCCGATCAGCCAGCCCGCCTCGGTGCTCGACAGGGACCAGCGCGCGATGAAGCCGGGCAGCAGGGCCGGCAGGGTGAAGGTGCCGATTTGCGCGAGAACCTGCGCTGCCACGACGGCAATGGTGAAGCGGGGGCCGGTCACATGTTGCTCCTGGCAGGCACGGCGCGATGCTATCGCCTGGCTCGCATCTGACCAGTTGCCTGGACAAACATTTCCGATAGTCTGGACATATGGACATGGATAACCTGATCGGCGCCTTCAGCGCCTTGGCGCAGGACACCCGGCTCCAGGTCTTCCGCCTGCTGCTCGGCGCGGGACCCGAAGGCCTGCCCGCTGGCGAAGTGGCGCGCCGGCTCGGCACGCCGCACAACACCATGTCGACGCATCTGGGGATCCTGTCCCGCGCCGGCCTCGTCCGGTCCCGGCGCGACAGCCGCCAGGTCATCTACGCCGTCGAGCTCGAAACGGTGCGGGGCCTTGTCGGCTTCCTGGTGCAGGAATGCTGCGGCGGTAAGCCGGAACGCTGCGCCGCGCTGCTGGAGGCCGCGATGCCCTTGTCCGCTTGCTGCGCGCCGGCCGAAGGCCCTGGCCGGCCGGGATGCGCGGCATGAGTGCGGTCGCCGACACCGCGCCGCGGCGGCTGTCCTTCCTCGACCGCTGGCTGACGCTCTGGATCTTCGGGGCCATGGCGCTGGGGGTGACGCTCGGCGCCTTCGTGCCGGGTCTGTCCGCGGCGCTCGACAGCGTCTCGGTGGGCGGCACCAACATCGTCATCGCCGCCGGGCTGATCCTGATGATGTACCCGCCGCTCGCGCGCGTCCGCTACGAGGCACTGCCCGAGGTCTTCGCCGACCGCCGCGTTCTGCTGCTCTCGCTGGTGCAGAACTGGGTGATCGGGCCGGTGCTCATGTTCGTGCTGGCGGTCGCGTTCCTGTCGGACCGGCCGGAATACATGACCGGACTGATCCTGATCGGCCTCGCGCGCTGCATCGCCATGGTGATCATCTGGAACCAGCTCGCGCGCGGGGACAACCAGTACGTCGCTGGCCTCGTCGCCTTCAACAGCGTGTTCCAGCTGCTGTTCTTCGGGCTCTACGCCTGGTTCTTCCTGGCCGTGCTGCCGCCGCTGGTGGGCCTGGAGGGGCGCGTGGTGGATGTCTCCTTCACCACCATCGCCGGCGCGGTGCTGCTCTATCTCGGCGTCCCCTTCGCCGCGGGCTTCCTGACCCGGCGCGTGATGATCGCGCGACGCGGTGATGCCTGGTACCGCCAGCGCTTCCTGCCGCGCATCGCCCCGATCACGCTGGCGGCGCTGCTCTTCACCATCGTGGCGATGTTCGTGCTCAAGGGTGGCGACGTACTGCGCCTGCCGCTCGATGCGCTGCGCATCGCGGTGCCGCTGACGATCTATTTCGTTGTCATGTTCATGGTCAGCTTCTGGATGGGCAAGCTGATCGAGGCGGATTATCCGCGCACCACGGCCATCGCCTTCACCGCGGCGTCGAACAATTTCGAACTCGCCATCGCGGTGGCGATCGCCGCCTTCGGGTTGGCCTCGCCGGTCGCCTTCGCAACCGTGATCGGCCCGCTGGTCGAAGTGCCGGTGCTGATCCTGCTGGTGGGCGTGGCACTCCGGCTCGGGGAGCGCTGGTTCGGCGTCGCGCCGGCGCGGTAGCCGGGGCGTCCTGTCATCAAAGGGTCACTGGTCTTGGATCATGATTCGATTATCGTCGAATCATGGAATCGACAACCGCCGCTTTCGCCTTCGCCGCCCTGGGCCAGGAGACGCGCCTCGATCTGCTGCGCGTCCTGCTCGCGGCCGGACCGAGCGGACTCGCCGCCGGTGACATCGCCGCGCGGCTCGGTGTGCCGCCCTCGACGCTGTCCTTCCATCTCCGCGCGCTGGACCAGGCAGGGCTGATCGCCGCGACCCGGCAGGGACGCAGCCTGATCTACGCCGCGCAGATCGATTGCCTGCGCGCCCTGCTCGGCTTCCTCGCCGACGCTTGCTGCGATGGCCAGCCCACGCGCTGCGGCGACCTGCACCGCCTCTTCGACACCCCCAGGGAGACCGCCCGGATGACGCCGGCGACTTTCAACGTCCTCTTCCTCTGCACCCGCAACTCGGCCCGGTCGATCATGGCCGAGGCGATCCTCGACAGCCTGGCCAGGGGCCGCTTCCGGGCGTTCTCGGCGGGTTCCGATCCGCTGCCGACCGGCCCGCTGCCCGCGGTGCTGGCGCAGCTCAGGGCGCTCGGCCACGACGTCTCCGGCCTGCGGTCGAAATCCTGGGACGAGTTCACCGGGCCGGGAGCGCCCCGGATGGATTTCGTCATCGCCCTTTGCGATACGCTCAACCTGCAGGCCTGCCCGGATTTCGAGGGCACCCACGTCACTGCCGCCTGGCCGCTGCCCGACCCCGCGAAGTTCGGCGGCAGCGAGACGGAGCGGGCGACGCTGCTGAACGAACTCTATGCCGCGCTGCATCGTCGGCTGTCGATCTTCACGAACCTGCCCTTCGATGCGCTCGACCGCATGGCGCTGAAGGCGCGGCTCGATGAGCTGGCGCAGCCGCTGGCCGTGGCGGCCCGGGCATGAGGGTCGGTATCAACGGCATGGGCCGCATCGGGCGGCTCGCCCTGCGTGCCGCCCTGGGCGCCGCCGAACGGCCGGGGGATGACCCGCGTGCGGGTAACCGGCTCGAGGTGGTGCACCTCAACGAGATCAAGGGCGGGGGGGGCGCCACCGCGCATCTGCTTGAATTCGACAGCGTGCAGGGGCGCTGGCGCACCCCGGTCACGGCCGAGGACAACGCGACCATCGTGGTCGGCAACCGCCGTCTCGGCTTCAGCGAACACGCCAGGCCGGACGAGATTCCGTGGGGCGAACTCGGCGTCGACCTGGTGCTGGAATGCACCGGCCGCTTCCTGACGCCGGAGACCTTGCAGGGTCATCTCGATCGCGGCGCGAAGCGGGTCGTCGTCGCCGCGCCGGTGAAGGTCGACAGCGTGCTGAACGTGGTCGTCGGCGTGAATGACGGGCTGTACGATCCCGCCCGCCATCCGATCGTGACCGCGGCATCCTGCACCACCAACTGCCTCGCCCCGGTGGTGAAGGTCGTGCATGAGGCGATCGGGATCCGGCACGGCCAGATCACCACCATCCACGATCCGACCAACACCAACCTGGTGGTCGATGCGCCCCACAAGGATCTGCGGCGGGCGCGCAGCGCCATGCTGTCGCTGAGCCCGACGACCACCGGCAGCGCGACGGCGATCGCCCTGATCTACCCGGAACTCAAGGGCAAGCTGAACGGCCATGCCGTCCGGGCGCCCGTGCTGAATGCCTCCCTGACCGACTGCGTCTTCGAGATGCGGCGCGAGACCAGCGCCGAGGAGGTGAACGCGTTGTTTCGCGAGGCGGCGGCCGGTCCCCTCGCCGGCATCCTTGGCTTCGAGACGCGCCCGCTCGTCTCGGCCGACTATGCCCGCGATACCCGCAGCAGCATCGTCGACGCGCCATCCACCATGGTCACGGATGGCACGCTGCTGAAGGTCTATGCCTGGTATGACAATGAGATGGGCTATGCCTGCCGCATGGTGGATCTCGCCTGCCACATGCGAAGGGTCGGGATCTGACAGCATGCGCAGCCGCACCGCCGCCGCGTCGCATGGCACGCGCAACTACCTCATCGTGACGCTGGCCTATTGGGGTTTCACCCTGACCGATGGCGCGCTGCGGATGCTCGTGCTGCTGCATTTCTTCCGGCTCGGCTACTCGCCTTTCACGCTCGCCTTCCTGTTCCTGCTCTATGAGGCCGCCGGCATCGCGGCGAACCTCCTCGGCGGCTGGCTCGCCACCCGCTTCGGCATCGCGCGGATGCTGGCAGTCGGGCTGACCACGCAGATCGCTGGCTTCTTGCTGCTTTCCGCCGTGTCGCCCCAATGGAGCGCGGCGCTGTCGGTGGCCTGGGTGATCGTGGCACAGGGTGTCTGCGGCGTGGCGAAGGATCTGACCAAGACGGCGTCGAAATCCGCGATCAAGCTGACCGCCGGCGATGCCGCCGGCCGATTGTTCAAGTGGGTTGCCTTCTTCACAGGCAGCAAGAACGCGATGAAGGGGGCGGGCTTCTTCCTCGGCGGGCTGCTGCTCGAAGCACTGGGCTTTCGCGGCGCGCTGTGGCTGATGGCCGTGGCCCTGGCGGCCGTGCTCGCGGGCGTCGTGCTCTCCCTGCCGCCGCTGATGGGCCGGGCCAAGGCATCGCGTTCCGCGCGGGAATTGTTCGCGAAGAGCCGGGGGGTCAACCTGCTGGCGACCGCCCGCGTCTTCCTGTTCGGCGCGCGGGACGTGTGGTTCGTCGTCGGGCTGCCGGTCTTCCTCTACGCCCAGGGCTGGACCTTCACGATGGTGGGCGCGTTCCTCGCGCTCTGGACCATCGGCTATGGCGTGATCCAGGCGAGCGCGCCGGCGCTGGTGCGGCGCAGCGATGACGGGCTGTCGGCGGAAGTGCCGGCCGCGCGCGCCTGGTCCCTGGCGCTGGCCGCCGTGCCTGCCGTGCTCGCGGGCATGATGCTTGGCGGCGTGCCGCATGCGGCGCTGTTCGTGCCGATCGGGCTCTGCCTCTTCGGCGTCCTGTTCGCGGTGAACGCCTCGGTGCATTCCTATCTCGTCCTCGCCTATGCGGGCAGCGAGAAGGCCGCCGAGGATGTCGGCTTCTACTACGCCGCCAATGCCGCCGGACGGTTCGGCGGCACCCTGCTGTCAGGGTTCCTCTATGGCTGGGGCGGATTGACCGCTTGCCTGCTGGGCGCCGCCGTGATGCTGGCTGCGTGCTGGATGATCACCCTGGAACTGCCCCTGAGGCGCGAGGCCGCATCGTCGGCGTGACGGTGACGCCGCAACCTCGTGCCGGGCCCGGCCAGCCTGTTTCAGGCGCCCGGCGCCCGGTATCCGCTTCCAAGGGCCTTCCGGCCTTTGGCGGGGGGGGTTTGGAGGGGCGGGGCCCCTCCAATCGCGCTACCCGGCCTTCGCTTCCCGCCGGCGCTTCGTCAGCACGAACTCGGTATATCCGTTCGGCTGTTTCGCCCCTTCGAACACCAGGTCGCAGGCCGCCTTGAAGGCCGGCCCGTCGAACCCGGTCGCCATCGGCCGGTAGGCGGGGTCGCCGGCATTCTGCCGATCCACCACGGCGGCCATCCGCTTCATCGTGTCCATCACCTGCTGGGAGGTGACGACGCCATGCCGCAGCCAGTTGGCGATGTGCTGGGAGGAGATGCGCAGCGTTGCGCGGTCTTCCATCAGGCCGACATCGTTGATGTCCGGCACCTTGGAACAGCCCACGCCCTGATCCACCCAGCGCACGACATAGCCCAGGATGCCCTGCGCGTTGTTGTCGAGTTCCGCCTGCACATCCGCCGGCGACCAGTTGGTGTCATGCGCCAGCGGCACGGTGAGGATGTCGGTCAGCTTCGCACGACGCCCGCCCTGCTGCAGCTCGTCCTGCCGCGCGGCGACGTCGACCTCGTGGTAGTGCAGCGCATGCAGCGTCGCGGCGGTGGGGGAGGGGACCCAGGCCGTGTTCGCGCCGGCCTTCGGATGGCCCACCTTCTGTTCCAGCATCGCCGCCATCATGTCGGGCATGGCCCACATGCCCTTGCCGATCTGAGCACGGCCGCGCAGGCCGCAGGCGAGGCCGGTATCGACGTTCCAGTCCTCATAGGACTTGATCCAGGGCTGCGCCTTCATGTCGTTCTTGCGCACCATGGGCCCGGCTTCCATCGAGGTATGGATCTCGTCGCCGGTGCGGTCGAGGAAGCCGGTGTTGATGAACACCACGCGGTCCTTCGCCGCGCCGATGCAGGCCTTGAGGTTGACGGTGGTGCGCCGTTCCTCGTCCATGATGCCCATCTTGAGCGTGTTGCGTGGCAGGCCGAGCGCCTCCTCGACACGCGCGAAGAGCGTATCGGCCCAGCCCACTTCCTCCGGCCCGTGCATCTTGGGCTTGACGATGTAGACATTGCCGGCGCGCGAGTTCAGCCGCTTGCCCTTGATGTCGTGCATCGCGATGGCGACGGTGCAGAGCGCGTCGAGGATGGTCTCGGGCACCTCGGCGCCATCCAGCGTCACCGCATCGGTCATCATGTGGTGGCCGACATTGCGCACCAGCATCACCGAGCGGCCATGCAGCGTCAGCGTGCCGCCGCCGGGCTTCGTGAAGACGCGATCCGGATTGAGGCGGCGGACCATCACCTGGCCGCCCTTCTCGAATTCCGCGGTGAGGTCTCCCTTCATCAGGCCGAGCCAGTTGCGATAGACGCCGACCTTGTCCTCGGCATCCACCGCGGCGACGGAATCCTCGCAATCCTGGATGGTGGTGATCGCGGCTTCGAGCACGACATCGGCGATGCCCGCCGCGTCGGTGCGGCCGATCGGGTGCGCGCGGTCGAAGAGGACCTCGATGTGCAGGCCGTTATGGGCGAAGAGGAGCGCCGAGGGCGCGCCGGCCTCGCCCAGATAGCCCGCGAGCTGCGTGGGTGCTGCGAGGCCCGTGGATGCACCGCCGGCCAGCGTGACCACCAGCGCCCCGTCTTCGATCCGATAGCCTGTCGCATCCGCATGGCTACCCGAGGCGAGCGGCACCGCCTGATCCAGCACCGCGCGGGCCTTCGCGATCACCTTTCCCCCGCGCGCGGGGTCGTAGCCCTTCGCCTTCGGCCCGTCCTGCGGGATGGCATCCGTGCCGTAGAGCGCGTCGTACAACGAGCCCCAGCGCGCATTCGCCGCATTCAGCGCATACCGCGCATTGGATACCGGCACGACAAGCTGTGGGCCCGCGATGGTTGCGATTTCCGCATCCACATTGGTAGTCCCGACCGTCACCTCGCCCGGATCCTCGATCAGATAGCCGATCTCCTGGAGGAAACCGGCATAGGTCGGCAGGTCGATCGGACGCGTCGGATGGGCGCGGTGCCAAGCGTCGATCTCTGCCTGCAGCCGGTCGCGCTTGGCCAGCAGGGCGGCGTTGGCCGGGGCGAGCTCGCGCAGGATGCTCTCCATCGCCGCCCAGAAGGTCTCGGGCGCGATGCCGGTGCCGGGCAGTGCCTCGGTTTCCATGAAGCTGCGCAGCACCGGTGCGACGACGAGGCCCTTGCTTTCCGCCATGTCCGAACTCTCCCCCTTGGATGAATCAGGTCCTGCCCGCATGGGGCGGGCTTTGAAACCGGCTGTCTACCGTCTTTTGCGCGATGGGGGCAGGGTCAGGCGAGGCGGATGTCGTCCAGCTCCCGCCGGCAAGCCGCGCTGAAGGCCCGGAGCGGGTCGCGTTCAACCTGCTGTTGGGCATTCGCGGCCAGATCGTCGAAGGTCAGGTTGGGCGCGGCATAGGTAGCGATGATGTGTTCGAGCACCTGCTCCGCCTCGCTCGTGACCGGCGGCGAGGCAAAGAGGCGAATCCGCCCGAGCAGCGCATAGGCCTGCGCGAAGGTGCCGGCATCCGCTGCGGTGTGGCCGAACGCATCCATCAGCAGCCGGGCCGCCTCCTGCATGAATTCGACGTAGAGTGCCTCGCGCTTGGCGAACTCTGCGGTCAGCCGCTGCTGGCGATGCGTTCCGTGTTGGCTCACCCAGGCCGTGGCGAGCGACGCCAAGCCGCCGATCACCGAGCCGGCCAGGGCCGAGAGGGCTGACAGCACGGCGGGTTCCACGCGAGACTCGCTCCAGGCCTGACGCAGAGGCAAAGCATCATCGGCGTCCGCCGTGGGCGGCGTCAATCGGCAGCAGGGCTTGCCGCGCGCTGCCCGCGGCGCGAGGCTGCGCGCCGCTTCGCACGGATAAGGAACGCCGCCATGGCCTGGACCCCGCCCCCGCATGTCAGCCAGCATTGGCAGGTCACCAAGCCCGGGGCGAGTGGCAAGCGGGGCATGGTCGCCTCCCAGGCGCGCGACGCGGCCGAGGCCGGCATCGCCATCCTGGAGGCCGGTGGCACCGCGGCGGATGCGGCGGTCGCGACGGCCTTCGCGCTTTCGGTCGTCGAACCCTGGAACTCCGGCATCGGGGGGATCGGCTTCACCCAGGTGGCGGGGCCGGGCATCGCGCCGCAGACCTTCGATTTCGGCCCGGTATCCCCGCGCGGGCTCGACCCTGCGGCCTTCCCGATGACCGGGAAGATGCGCCAGGACCTCTTCGCCTGGCCGGAGGTGGTGGAGGATCGCAACATCCACGGACCGCTGTCCTTCGCCATCCCGTCTTCCGTCGCGGGCTATGCGGAACTGCATGCGCGGCACGGAAAGCTGCCGTTGTCGGTGGTGATGGAGCCGGCCATCGCCTTGGCGAAGCGCGGCCTGGCGCAGGACTGGTTCACCACGCTGAAGGTCGCCAACAGCGCGTCCGTGCTGCGCCACTACGCTGAAAGCGCGCGCATCTACCTGCCAGGCGGGCTGCCGCCGGTGGCCCCCTATCAGGGATCGCCGGGCTTCTTCCGCCAAGGGAGGCTCGCGGAGACGCTGGAGCGCCTCGCCTCGGCCGGGCTGCGCGACTTCTATGAGGGCGAGGTCGCCGGCGAACTCCTCGCCGATTTCCGCGAGATGGGGTCGCCGATCTCCGCGGCCGACCTGCTCGGCTGCCGGGCGGTCGTGAAGCCGGCGCTCGAAGCGGTCTGGCGCGGCAGGACACTGTTCCTCGCCAACGGCCTGACGGCGGCGCCGACGCTGATGAGCGTGCTGGGGGGCATGCGCGACGCCGATTTCAGCGGCTCCGCGCCGTCAACTGCCTGGTATGCGCAGCTTGCCCGCGTCATGCGCGCGGCCTATGCGGAACGCTTGGCAGGCCTCGGGGATGCCGAGCCCAAGGCCGCCGAATCCTGTACCACCCACCTGACCGTCTGTGACAAGGACGGGATGATGGTGGCGATGACGACGACGCTGCTCTCCTCCATGGGCAGCCGCGTCGTGCTGCCGCGCAGCGGCGTGCTGATGAACAACGGCGTGATGTGGTTCGACCCGCGTCCCGAGGCGAAGAATGCCATCGGCCCCGGCAAGCGGCCGCTGACCAATATGTGCCCCGTGATCGCCGCGCAGGGCGGGGTGCCGGACATGGCGCTCGGGGCTTCCGGCGGGCGGCGCATCCTGGCCTCGGTGTTCCAGATGCTGTCCTATGTCGCGGATTTCGGCATGTCACCGGCGGCAGCGGCGCATCATCCGCGCCTCGACGTGTCAGGCCCCGAGGGGGTGACAGCCGATATCCGCCTGGGTGCCGAGACCATCACCGCGCTCGCCGCCGAGGATACGGTGACCGAGGTGGAGCACGCCGTTCTGCCGGTGAACTTCGCCTGCCCGAACCTGATCCGCATCCTGCCGGACGGGACGCGGGAAGGGATCAGCGATGCGATGAGCCCCTGGAGCGCCGCCCTCGCGCAGTAATCGTCACGGGGCTGGCACGAGCCTTGCGGTTCGTGCTGAGCCACGTGGCATTGCAGGCCTTTGTCGGGAAGACCTGCCTCCGACTTGGGCGCGGCGGTGCCGACGTGCTTCATCCGGGAGCATCGTCATGAATCGTCGTACCGTTCTTCTGGCCGCCGCCGGGGCGCTCGCCGTGCCCCGCCTCGCTGTCGCCCAATCCGGCACCTGGCCGACCCGCGGGTCGATCCGCCTGGTCGCCCAGTTTCCCCCGGGCGGGCTGGTCGATACCATCGCCCGGCTGATGGCCCCGATCCTCTCCCAATCCCTCGGCCAGACCATCGTGGTGGAGAACCGCGCGGGTGCGGGTGGCGTCATCGGCACCGACTTCGTCGCCAAGCAGCCGGCCGATGGCTACACGCTGCTGGTCAGCCACGCCTCGGTGCATGTCTTCTCGGCCGCCACCATGCCGACGCTGCCCTTCCATCCGGTGACCGACTTCACCCATATGGGCATGCTGGTCGAAGCATCGAACGTGCTGCTGGTGAAGGCGGATTCGCCCTTCCAGACGCTCGACCAGTACATCGCCGCGGCGCGCACGCGGCCGGTGCGCTACGGTTCCTCGGGCATTGGATCGGCGCCGCATCTGCTGGGTGCGATGCTGACCGGCGAGACCGGCGTGACCAACCTCGACCACGTGCCCTATCGCGGTTCCGCGCCTGCCATGCAGGACCTGATGGCGAACCAGATCGAGTCGATGATCGATCCGATCACGACGAATGTGCAGCTCATGAAGGACGGTGTGCTGCGAGCGCTCGCCGTCTCCACGCCGCAGCGCCTCGCGGCGTTTCCGAATGTGCCGACCTTCGCGGAGCTCGGCTTCGCCAAGTTGACCTCGGCGCAGTGGCTCGGCCTGTCGGGGCCGAAGAACCTGCCGGCTCCCGTCGTCGAGCGGCTGAGTGCCTTGATTCCGCAATTGGTGGCGCGCCCGGACCTGATGGTGCGGTTCGAGGAGTTGCAGACCCTGCCGCGCAGCTCGCCGCCGATGGGGCCGGATTTCACGGCGATCATCAATCAGCAGATCGCTGAATGGACCGCTGTGGCGCGGCAGTTCAACATCGTCGTGACGTGATGGGGCGCGGTGCGCCGGGGAGGGGCTTCGCCCTCTCCGGACGTCACCCCACCAGAAGCCACAGGGCCTTTGGAAGCCGCCACGAGGCGTGATGCAGCAATGGCGTTCCAAACCCCGCGGCACGTCAGCGCGCAGACGCGGGCATCGGGGAGGGTCGAACCGCTCCCCGATGCGACTCTGCCGAGCCCGGCTTTCGGCGCGATGGGGCAATGCCCTCAACGGAAGCATCCGGGGCATCTCCAAGGTCCTTCGGCCTTTCTTGGCGCTCGGGACAATGGCGCTCATGGTGTGGCCCCTGACGTCATGCCGACGAACCGATGCGTATCGAAACCGCTCGACTGACCCTGCGGCCGCCGAGGCTTGCTGACGTGCCCGCGATCTTCGCCTTCCTCGGCGACGCCGAGGCGATGCGGCACACCCATATCGATCCGACGCTGCGCGCCTGTCGGCGCCGCATCGCCGTGCACGAATGGCGTCGCCGCCGTGATGGCTACGCGCCCTGGACCGTCATCACGAAGGAGGACGGACGAATCATCGGCTGGGGCGGCCTCTATGACGACCCCTTCGATCCGGGCTGGGGTGTGGAGGTCGGGTACTTCTTCCGCCCCGATGCCTGGGGGCGCGGCTATGCGTCTGAATTGCTCTCGGCCTGTCTCGATCACGCCGACCGCATGCTGGGTCTCGCCGAGATTCGCGCCTTCGCGCATCCCGACAATATCGGATCGCGGCGCGTGCTCGAAAAGGCAGGCTTCGAGCAGCGCCACTACGTGCCGGAGATGGACCGCTTCCTGTTCAGCCGCCTGCGGCGCCCCGTGAGCTAGAACCGCTTCCGTTCGCCCTGGCTCACGGCAACGTCTCTAGCCCCTTGTTCTTGCGAGCACCTTCACCCGCTTCAGATGGAGGTCCCACCCAGTCCGGCCTGCTCGGCGCACCAGCGCGCGACCTCCTCATGCGTGCCGAACCACACGCCGGGCGTGCCCTTCATCAGCGTCACCAGCCGATCGAGTAGCGCGATGCGGCTGCGATGCCCGATGACATGCGGGTGCATCGTCAGCAAGAACAGCCCGCCCTCGGCCAGCGCGCCCTCGAACTCGGCGCGGAAGATCTCTTCCACCGCGGAGGGCGGCGTATAGGGCCGCAGCGCCGAGAAGCGGACCATGTTGAAATATACCGCATCGTCGCGGATCCATTCGGGCGGCAACTCGACGATGCCGGTGGGCTTGCCCTGCACCTCCAGCTCATAGGGATCGTCATCCGCCATCAGCGAGGAATCGTAGAGCAGCCCAAGCTCCCGGATGATGTCCATCGTGTCGACGGAGAAGTCCCACGACGCTGTGCGGATGCCGACCGGCCGGCGGCCGGACAGCTTCTCCAGCGTATCGGCCGCCCTGAAGGTCAGGTCGCGCTCGACGCCGGGCGGAAGCTGCGTGTTGGCCTCATGGATCCAGGAATGGATGCCGATCTCGTGGCCTTCGTCGGCGACGGCGCGGATCTCCTCCGGATGCAGCAGCCCGGCGACCGCGGGGTAGAAGAAGGAGGCCCGCACGCCATGCCGATCGAGCAATGCGCGGATGCGCTTCACGCCCTGGCGCGACCCGTACTGTCCCTGGCTGATGCGCATGGGGCTTTCATCGGCGTCGCGCAGCGGGATCGTCTCGTGATCCGCGTCGAAGGACAGCGCCACCGCGCAGCGCGCCCCGCCTGGCCAGGATGCGGGGGCGAGGGACCGGCCCGCCCGGGCCCGCCCGACGATCCGCCGCCATTCCGGCTCGCTCCACTCCCAGGGTTTCGCCTTGCCGTCGCTCATGCGTGATCCTCCAGGGGTCATGTGGCTGGCACGGTAATTGCGGACTCGCTGGGGTCAATCCGCCACGCATCGCGTGGCCCGCAACGGAGCCTCCGCATGGATATCGGCGTCTTCATCCCGATCAACAACAATGGCTGGATCATTTCGGCAACCTCGCCGCAATACATGCCGAGCTTCGATCTCAACAAGGCGGTGGTGCAGAAGGCCGAGGGCTACGGCTTCGACTTTGCCCTTTCGATGATCAAGCTGCACGGATTCGGGGGCAAGACGGAATACTGGGATCACGGTCTCGAAAGCTTCACGCTCATGGCGGGCCTGGCGGCGGTGACGACGAAGATCCGGCTCTTCGCCTCGGTCGCGGTGCTGACCGTGCCGCCGGCCATCATCGCGCGCATGACGAGCACGATCGATTCCATCTCCCATGGCCGCTTCGGGGTGAACATCGTCTCGGGCTGGCATTCGAAGGAATACAGCCAGATGGGGCTGTGGCCGGGTGATGGGCATTTCGCCAAGCGCTACGACTACAGCACCGAATATGTGACCATCATGCGCCAGCTCTGGGAAACCGGCGTCTCGGACTTCAAGGGCGAATACTTCCAGATGGACGAATGCGTGCTGAGCCCGCGCCCGAAGGAGCCGGTGAGGGTCGTCGCCGCCGGCCAGTCCGATCGCGGCATGGAATTCGCCGCCCAGCTCTGCGACTACAATTTCTGCCTCGGCGAGGGCGTGAACGAACCGACCAAGGCGGCGTCCGTGCCCGCCCGCGTGCTTGAGGCGGGCAAGAAGACCGGCCGCGATATCGGCGCCTACATGCTCTACATGATCATCGCCGAGGAAACGGACGAGGCCGCCTGGGCCAAGTGGAAGTCCTACATCGACGGCGCGGACCAGGAGGCGCTGGCCTACCTCCATGGCAAGGCGGCCGAGGACACCACGGCGGCCGACACATCCATGGCCGCGGCGGTGCTGCGCTCGCCCACCCCGGTGAACTGGAACATGGGCACGCTGGTCGGTTCCTATGCCAATGTCGCGAAGATGATGGACGAGGTCGCGACCATGCCCGGCGTGAAGGGCATCATGCTGACCTTCGACGATTTCCTCGAAGGCCTCGACAAGTTCGGCCAGTACATCCAGCCGCTAATGGAATGCCGCAAGGATCGGCTCCCGCTGGCGGCGGAATGATCCCGCCGGCTTGAATGGCGCGGGGCGGGGGGACATGGTGGCCGCCATGTGCACCCTGGCCCCGCGCTCCGCATGAGCGACACCACCGATCCCGCCCTGATGTCGGCCGAGACGCTTCTCGGCCTCTATGCCCGCCGCGCCCTCTCGCCGGTCGAGACGCTGAAAGCCGTGCTGGAGCGCGTCGCGCGCTACAATCCCTGGGTCAACGCCTTCGCGGCGATGAATCCCCACGCGCTGCGCGCCGCCGGAGAGAGTGAGGCGCGCTGGATGGCCGGCCGGCCGATCGGCCCGCTGGATGGCGTCCCGGCCACGGTGAAGGACCTGCTGAACCTGGCCGGCTTCCCGACCCGGCGCGGCAGCCGCGCGACCGACGCCACGCCCGCGAGCGAGGACGCGCCCGCCGTGATGGGGCTCAAGGAGTCCGGGGCGGTCATCATCGGCAAGACCACGACGACGGAATTCGGCTGGAAATCCCCCGGTGACTGCCCGCTGAACGGCATCACCCGCAATCCCTGGAACCCGCAGCGCACCGTGGGCGGCTCCTCCTCCGGCGCCGGCGCGGCTGGCGCAGCCTGCTTCGGGCCTCTGCATATCGGCACCGATGCCGGCGGGTCGATCCGTATCCCGGCGGCCTTCTGCGGCCTGGTCGGTGTGAAGCCCTCCTTCGGGCGCATCCCGCAATGGCCGACGGGGGCCTTCGGCCATGTCGCGGTGGCGGGGCCGATGACACGCACCGTTCGGGATGCGGCGCTGATGTTCTCCGCCATGGCACGCTTCGACCTGCGCGATCCCTATTGCCTGCCGGACGAACCGCGCGACTGGCGCGCAGACATCGAGGATGGCGTCGCCGGCCTGCGCGTTGCCGTGGTCCGCCGCATGGGCTTCGAACCGCCGCTCGATGCGGATGGGCGGGCGGTGTTGGACGGGGCGGCGGAGATGCTGGCCGAACAGGGCGCGCTGGTCGAGGAAGCCGATCCGGGCCTGCCCGACACCCGTGCGATCTTCGGCCGCGTCTGGGGCGTCGCGCTGTCGCGTGTGCTCGCCACCATCCCGGCCGAGAAGCATGACTTGCTCGACCCCGGCCTGATCGAGGTGGCGCGCCGGAACGGCGACATGTCCGCCGTGGACTACCTGGCCGCCGAGGCGATGCGCCTCGAAGCCGCCCACGCCATGGCCCGCTTCCACCAGCGCTACGACCTGGTGCTGACTGCCTGCACGCCGACTGCCGCCTTCGCCGCGGACCAGCCGACGACGCAGCCGGAAATGGCGCTGTGGCGCGACTGGGCGCCATGGACCTTCGCCTTCAACCTGACCCGGCAGCCCGCGATCAGCGTGCCGGTCGCGCTGGACGGGGAAGGCATGCCGCGCGCCGTGCAAGTGGTCGCGCCGCTCTATCGCGACGACCTCGCCTTCCGCGGCGCGCGGGCGCTGGAACGCGCGGTGACCGTGCCTATCGCCGATCCCGCCGCGACAGCACCAGGAACCTGACAACGTCCGACGAAGAATATGTCTATGACGAAGCGACCGGCGAATGGCGTCCCGCCGCCGAGGTGAAGGCCGAGGCCGAGGCGGCGGCGAGGGTCGTGGTGCGGGACGCCTCGGGCAACGAGCTGGCGGACGGCGATTCCGTCACGCTGATCAAGGACCTGAAGGTGAAGGGCGCGAACCAGACATTGAAACAGGGTACGGTCATCCGCACGATCCGCCTGACGGACAATCCGGAGGAGATCGACTGTCGCCACGACACCATCAAGGGGCTGGTGCTGCGCACCGAATTCGTGCGCAAGCGGTAGCATCGCGAGAGGAAACGACAAGAATGCGTCTGGTCACCTTCAAGGATGGCAAGGGCACGCGCATCGGCGCGCTGGATGGGGTGGGCCAGGTCCTTGACCTCGCCGCGGCTGACGCCGGCCTGCCGCGCGACATGCTTGGCCTGATCGCCGCCGGCCCGGCCGCGCTGGCGGCGGCGCGCGCCGCGGCGGAAGCGGCGCCGGTCGCGGTGGGCGCGACCCTCCTCGCCCCCATCCCGCGCCCGGCGAAGAACATCTTCTGCGTCGGCAAGAACTACCAGGAGCACGCGAAGGAATTCGCCTCCTCCGGCTTCGACGCCACGGCGAAGGAGGTCGTACCGGAAGCGCCGGTGGTGTTCAGCAAGCCGCCCACCAGCGTGATCGGCCCGCATGACCCGATCCCGTCCTTCCTCGATTCCTCGGGCAGCACTGACTACGAGGGCGAGATCGCCGTCGTGATCGGCCAGGGCGGGCGTGGCATCGGCGAGGCGGGCGCCCAGGCCCACATCTTCGGCTACACCATCGTGAACGACGTCACGGCGCGGACGTTGCAGCACAAGCATCGCCAGTGGATCCTGGGCAAGGGCATCGACGGCTTCTGCCCCATGGGCCCCGCGATCGTCACCGCGGATGAGGCTGGCACGCCGCCCAAGCTCGCCCTGTCCACCTGGGTGAACGGGGAATTGCGGCAGCGCGCCGGCATCGAGGAACTGATCTTCGGCATCCCTACCCTGATCGCGACCATCAGTGCGGCGATCACGCTGGAGCCGGGCGACATCATCGCGACCGGGACCCCGGCTGGCGTGGGCATCGGCTTCACCCCGCCGCGCTTCCTCAAGCCCGGGGACATCGTCCGCATCGAAGTGCCGGGCATCGGCGTACTGGAGAACCCCGTCGCGTGACCTGATCCGCCAACACCAACCGGGAGGAATAAGAACCATGAAACGACGTGTCCTGATCGGCTCCGCCGCCGCGCTTGCCCTCGCGCGCCCGGCCGTGGCGCAGGAGGGCTTCCCGAGCAGACCCGTCACCCTCGTCGTGGCATTCCCGCCCGGCGGCCAGGCCGATGTGGTGGGCCGCCCGGTTGCGGCGGCGCTGGAGCGGGTCTGGCGGATTGCCGTGCCGATCGTGAATCGGGGCGGCGCGGCCGGCGAGATCGGCAATGCCGCCGTCGCCCGCGCCGCGCCGGATGGCTACACGCTGCTGATGGCACTCTCCTCCATGGCGTTGTTGCCGGAGGCTGCCCGCGTGAATGGCCGCACGCCCGCCTACACGACGGATCAGCTCACGCCCATCGCGCTGTTCGCCGCCGACCCGACCGTGCTCGTTGTCCCGGCCGCCTCGCCGATCCGCAGCATCGAGGATTTCGTCGCCGATGTGCGGGCGCGGCCAGGGCAGGTCTCCTATTCCTCGGCGGGGAACTACTCGGCGCTGCACGTGCCCATGGCCCAACTGGCCCAGGCGGCGCGGCTCGACATGTTGCATGTGCCCTTCCAGGGCGGCGGGCCTGCGCTGACCGCGCTGCTGGCGGGGCAGGTGAATTGCCTGGCCTCCGGCCCGGGGCCGATCGCGCCGCATATCCGCAGCGGTGCGCTGCGGCCGCTGGCGAGTTGGGGCCGCACGCGGCTGGCGGGCTTCGAGGACGTCCCGACCCTGATCGAGAAGGGCTACCCGGATTGCGAGTTCTACATCTGGGTGGGCCTCTTCGCGCCGACGGGAACGCCCGCGGCGGTGATCGAACGGGTGCGCGAATCGGCCCGCCTGGCGGCCGGTGACCCTGAGTTCCGCCGGGCCATGACGGCGAGCGGGAATACGCTGGACTACCGCGATGGCGATGCCTTCGCGCGTTTCTACGCGGAGGATGCGGCTCGGCTGGTGCGGGTCGTGCGGGCCTTGGGAAAGATCGAGTAGGGCGGCACCGGGAAGGGGCTTTGCCCCTCCCCGAGCCCCACCCCACCAAAGGCCGAAAGGCCTTCGGAAACCGTCATATGGCGGTGTGCGCGGCAGGCAGGACGAGTGCCTCGACCCGCTCCCGCGCCCGAAGGGTGCCGGGAGGGACTGCCCGCCCGTCGTGCCCAACGCCAAATGCCTGCGGTCCAGGATGCCCAGCATCCTGGTGGGGAGAGGTTTGGAGAGGGGCCAAGCCCCTCTCCAACTCCTCAAGTCGCGCTCAGAGAGAACAGCTCCGCGCCCGTCACAGCATCGCCAGCGACCGCTTCCGCGTGGGCGGCGGAAAGCCCTGATCCAGGGTGGCCAGATCCTCCGCCGTCAGCACGATGTCCCGCGCCGCCGCGTTCAGCCGCACATGCTCGGGCTTGGCGGCCTTCGGGATGGCGATGACGTTCCCGCTGCGCAGGGTCCAGGCGATGGCGATCTGCGCCGGCGTGGCATCATGACGCTGTGCGACCTCGGCGAGGGCGGGATGGCGCAACATGCGTCCGCCCTGACCGACCGGCGAATAGGCCATCACCGGCATGCGCTGCCGCGCGCAGAAGGGCAGCAGGTCGAACTCCACGCCGCGGTGTTCCAGGCTGTACAGTACCTGGTCCGTCGCGCAGTCGGGCAGCGCGGCGCCGAGTTCCTCGAGGTCGTCCACGTCGCAGTTGGATACGCCCCAATGGCGGATCTTGCCGGCGCGGTGCAGGGCCTCGAAGGCCTCCACCGTTTCGTCGAGCGGCACGGCGCCGCGCCAGTGCAGCAGGTAGAGATCGATGGTCTCGACGCGCATCCGCTTCAGGCTGCGTTCGCAGGCCGCGACAGCCCCGCGCCGGGAGGCGTTGTGCGGATAGACCTTGGAGACGAGGAAGACCCCATCCCGCCGGCCTTGGAGCGCGTCGCCGACGACTTCCTCAGCGCCGCCATCCGCATACATCTCCGCCGTGTCGATCAGCGTCATGCCGAGGTCGATGCCGAGGCGCAGCGCATCGGCTTCCGCCTCGCGCGTGCTGCGGTTCTCGCCCATGTACCAGGTGCCCTGGCCCAGGGCGGGAATGGCGGTGCCGTCCGGCAGTGTCGGCATGGCGGTTTCTCCCTTCGGCGGATCACTCCCGGACAACGTAGGTGAAGAAGCGCACGCTGCCATCCGGTTGTGTCTCGCGATGCAGGCCCTGGACCTCGCTCTCGAAGCCCGGGAAGGCGTTGGCGGCCTGTTCGAAGGCGCGCAGGTAGTCGATCATCGGCCGTGCCCGCGCGGTGAGGCGTTCGCCGGGGACGATGGTGGCAATGCCCGGCGGATAGACCACCCAGAGCGTGGTCGCGACGCGCCCATCGAGCGCATCGAGCGGGAGATAATCCACGTCGTTGCGCGCCAGCGCGCGCACCGCCTCGTGTGGGGCCATGGCGATCTCAGGCAGGTGCTCGGCGCGGAACTGCGCCGATTGCAGCGCCGAGACGCCGGCGGAGCGGTGCAGCGCATGCATCCCGGCGCAGAGGTCGCGCAGCCGCATGCCGGCATAGCGCGCGGGCCGCCGCGCGACGAAGTCGGGGATCACGTCGTCGAGCAGCGCATTCGCGTCATGCAGCATCTTGAAGGAGACGAGATGCGACAACAACGTGCCGGCCTTGCTGCTTTCCACGCCGGGCGTGAGCAGGAAGAGCAGCGAATTGAGGTCGTTCTTCTCACAGACGATGCGGTTCTGCCGCAGATATTCCGCGACGATGGGGGCGGGGACACCGTGCTCCGCATATCGTCCGGCCACGCGGTCGAAGCCGGGCGTCAGCACGGTCAGCTTGTTGGGGTCGGTGATGGCCCAGCCGGGGGCGACATGGCGGAAGCCGTGCCAGGCCTCGCCTTCGCGCAGTTCCCACAGCGACGGGTCGCTCGCCAGGAGGTCGGTCGGCACCTCCTCCCACGGTGTGGACTCGCCATTCACCGGCACGCTGTCGGGCACGAAGGGGTCGAAGAACCAGCGCCGCGGCGGATCGGCCGAGCCGGCGAAGTCGCGCGCCGTCATGCGCATCTTCTTCCGCAACTCGACGCCGAGCCGTACCGTGTCGTCCCACAGCACTTCGCCCGAGCGCCCCTTCATCATCTGCGCGCCGACATCGAGCGAGGCGAAGAGCGGATAGAAGGGGCTGGTCGACGCGTGCAGCAGGAAGAATTCGTTGAAGCGGCGATGTTCCACGCGCCGCCGCTGATCGCCGAGATGGCTGTCCTTCACATGGATCTGCGAGGCCTGGGAAAAGCTCGCGAGCTGCTTGTGCGTGGATTGCGTGACGATGATCCCGGGCGCCTCGGGGCCGAGATCCGTCAGCCCCATGCCGAAGCGCCCGCGGAACAGCGGGTGGAACTTCATGAAGCCGGCCCAGGCCTCGTCGAAGAGGATGTAGTCGCAGAGATGCCCGATGCGCGCGATCACCTGCTCGGCGGACAGGATCGTGCCGTCATAGGTGCATTGCTCGATCACCGCGGCGCGGAAGGGGCGGGGCGCATCGGCGCGGGACTTGTCCGTGACCAGCGGGTTGTCGCGGATGGCCTGGCGGATGCTGGTTTCGTCCAGGGCCTCCGGGCAGATCGGGCCGATCAGCCCGTGCAGATTGCGGTCGGTTTCGAGATAGACCGGGATCGCCTGGCCGAGGAACAGCGCGCCGTGATGCGCGGCCTTGTGGTTGTTGCGGTCGAACAGCACCAGGTCGTCCTGCGCCAGCAGCGCGGAGAGCACGACCTTGTTCGAGGTCGACGTCCCATTCAGCACGAAATAGGTCCGTTCGGCACCGAAGATCTCGGCCGCCGCGCGCTCCGCCGCTGCGGCCGGGCCTTCATGCGTCAGCAGGTCGCCGAGCTGCAGGACGGAATTGTCGAGGTCGTCGCGGAACACCGCCTCGCCCAGATGCTCGACGAAGATCCGCCCGATGGGCGAGCGACGGTAGAAGACGCCGCCATTATGCCCCGGACAGGTCCACAGCATGTTGCCCTGTTCGGCATAATCCACCAGCGCGCCGAAGAAGGGCGTCTTCAGGCTCTCGGCATATTGCCGCAGGCGGGAGACGAGGTTCTTCGCGATGAAGTCCGGCGTTTCCTCGGCCAGGAAGACGAAGCCGTCCACGTCGTCCAGCACGTCGACGGGAATGTCCTCCAGTCGCCGCCGGCGCACCAGCAGGATGATCGGCACATCGAGGCCGCGCTTGCGCGTGAAGGCGATGATCTGCGCCGATTTCCCGGCGAGGCCCTTCTTGCCCCAGTCGACGATCAGGCAGCCGATGGCGGCATCGGTGCGCACCGCGAGTTCCGCGTCGTCGTCGCGCCGCGCGCGGACCACCTGGTAGCCGTCCTGCTCGATCTCCCGGACGATCTGGGCGAGGCGCTCGCCCTCGAGGTCGCCGGCCTCGTCGAAGGCAGGGGCGCAGAGCAGGAACTTGAAGCGGCGCGAATATTCCATCGGAATCCCCTGAACGGCGTGCGGCAGCGGTATCGCCGCCGCGTGCCTGGCCATCCAACAACGGTTCCGTGACAGAAATTTGCAATTGCGAAGCATTCGCAAAAATGCGAGAAGCGGGCGCTCGCCACACGGGACCACCCATGGGACAGATCCTCGTCTTCCCGCGCCAGGCGCCTGCCTGGCCCACCGAGGTCGCTCTGCTCGACCCCGCGCCGACCTGGCTGCTGCTGCATGGCCTGCGCCCCTGGGTGGCGGCGGTGCGCCAGGAGGAAGACCCGCTGCCGGCGGTCGTCGCCTCGCTCGAAGCCGTGGACGGGCCCGCCGCGTTGGGGCTGTCGGTGCATGCGCTGATGCACGGCATCGCCGTGCAGGCGACGCGTGTCGTCGATGTCGGCTGCCTGCGCTGCCCCCGTGTGACGGAAGACGAGGCGCTGATCCTGCATGCGGTGACGCTGGCGGCACTCGGCGCTGAAGATCCGTCCACGATGCTGGCGGCCTTCGTGCGAGAGGCGGCTCTGATCTTCCTAGATCCGCCGCTGATCGGCCTGGCGGGCCGGATGCGGGAGGAAGGCTGGCAGTTCCGCCGCCGCCAGGCCCCCATCGCGATGCACTGACCGCCGCGATGGCGCGGAGAGAGGCGTACCCCTCTCCGCCCATCGGTCAGTCGGCGGCGACTTCCACCATCACCAGCTCGGCGTCCTCGGTTGCCGTGATGCTGAACTCGCTTTCGTCGCGGACGGCGATGCCGTCGCGCGCGGCGGCTGCAGCGCCGTTCACCGTCACCGCGCCGCGCGCCGGCACGATGTAGGCCGCCCGCCCTTCGCCGAGCTTCTGCAGCAGCGTCTGCCCCTTCTTCATCGTGGTCGCGAGCACCGCGCCATCGACGTTGATCGGCAGCGCGCCCTGTTCCGCATCCTGCGGGCGGCCCGAAGCGAGGACCTCGAACCCCGCCTCGCGCTGTTCCTTCGGGAATTGCTTCGCGCCCCAGGCGGGCTTCACGCCGCGGCGGTCGGGCATGATCCAGATCTGGAAGATGCGCGTCGTGCCCGGTTCCAGGTTGTATTCGGAATGCACCACGCCGCTGCCGGCGGACATGATCTGCACGTCGCCCGCCTCGGTGCGGCCTTCATTGCCAAGGTTGTCGCGATGCGTGATCGCGCCCTCGCGGACATAGGTGATGATTTCCATATCGCGATGCGGATGCGGGTCGAAGCCGGTGCCCGGCGCGATCTCGTCGTCGTTCCACACGCGCAGCCGGCCCCACTGGTCGCGTTCGGGGTTGCGGTAATGGCCGAAGGAGAAATGGTGGTTGGCGTTGAGCCAGCCGAAATTCGCCTTTCCCAGGCTGGCGAAGGGGCGGATCTCGATCATGTCGCGGTCTCCGACGATGCTGTTCGCCGCCGGAGATATGCGTCCCGTCCCCAGCGCGCCACGCGGCGCGCCGGATGACGTCCATTCAGTGGCGTGATGGCGCCGCGGTCAGCGGCACATCATCACCGGGATCTCGGCATTCTCCAGCACATGGCGCGTCACGCCGCCGAGGATGAGCTGGCGCAGCCGCGAATGCGAATAGGCGCCCATGGTGATCAGGTCGGCGCCGAAGTCGCGCGCCGCGCCGAGCAGCCCCGCGCCCACTTCGCGCGTCTGCGGCTTGAAGGGAACGACCTCGGCCTGGATGGAATGCCAGCGCAGATAGGCCTGCAGCCCTTCGGCCCTGGGCCCGCGCCGCTGGTATTCGTCGGCGCAGAGGATCTGCACGGCGGACGCCTTGTGCAGCCAGGGCAGGGCGGCGGCGACGGCGGCGGCACTTTCCGCCGTGCCGTTCCAGGCAACGCAGACGCGGTTGCCGATGTCGATCGGCGCGACGCGCGGGGCGATCAGCACCGGGCGTCCGGAATCGAACAGGATGGCGTGCAGCGCGTCGGAGCTCGACACGTCCTCGCCCGCTTCCGGATGCGGCACGACCGCCATGTCGTACAGGCGCGACTGCTGGGCGACGATGTCCTCCTCGCGCCCCGGGATGGATTCGAAGGAAAGGGTCGGTCCGCCGGACTTCGCCGCCGTGTCGGGATTGTCCGCCAGCGTGACGCCGCCGAGGCCGGAGGTGAAGCGCTCGAACAGCGCGCGGACACGTTCGGCGCGCTCGCCGCTTTCGCGTTCCGTCGCGGCCATCATTTCCTCGATCATCGCGCCTGACAGGCCCTCGCCGGCGAGAGGCGCGACATCGCGCGCATCGACGCGCACATGCAGGCAATGGACATGTGCGCCCCAGATGCGCGCGGCGATCAGCGCGGTGGCAAGCGCGGCTTCACCGGCGGCAGTTCCGGTCATCGGCAGCAGAAGGCGACGGTAGGCCATGACGTGAAGATCCCTTCAACGCTGCGCTCGGCATCGAGCAGCGGGATCAGTCTAGCACATGGAACCCGTACCCATGCCAAGGGCCGCTCGCGCGGCGGCGAGGGCGCCCCCATCCGCCCGGATACGGTGCCAGGCGACCGGCCCGGGATCGACCCTGGCGGCGCGCAGCAATATCTCCTCGGTCGCATCCGACGCATCGCCGCGTCGTGCGGCGATGCGCGCGCGCAGCACCTCGATCGGCGCTTCCAGCCACAGCCCGTCGAAGGGCAGGGTCGCGCCGCGCGCCACGGCCTCGGCGGCCGCGCGCTGCGCGGGATCGAGGAAGACCGCATCGAGCACCACCGCCTGGCCGCCCGCCAGCGCCATGGCGGCCATGGCGAAGAGTTCGGCATGCACGGCGCGGCTGACCTCCTCGCGATAGGCTTCCGGTGGCAGGGGCTGTTCCGGCACCAATCCGAAATATCGCTTGCGCGTCTCGTCTGTCCGCAGCACCAGCGCGCCAGGGCAGCGGCCGATCTCCGGCGCCAGCGCGCGGGCCAGGGTGGATTTGCCGGTGCCCTGCAGGCCGCCGACGGCGACCAGACGCGGTGGCGCGGGATGCAGATGGTCCTGCGCCGCGTCCAGCAGGCTGCCCCAGGCGCCGCCCCGCCTGGCCTCGACATGGGCGCGGATCATCGCGCGCAGCGACAGCCAGAAGGGCAGGCCGGCGACCAGCCCCGCATCGCCACTGCGCGCGACATAGCGGTTCAGCACGCGGTTCGCCGCGGCGCGTCCATGGCGCAGATCAAGGTCCATCAGCAGGAAGGCGAGATCATAGCCGACATCGATGCGCGCCAGGGCCTCGTCGAATTCCAGCGCGTCGAACAGGGTCGGCTTGCCGTTCCACAGGCACAGATTGCCCAGGTGCAGATCGCCATGGCAGCGGCGCACGAAGCCCTGCGCGGTGCGATCGGCGAGCCAGGGCGCAAGGCGCGACAGGGCCGCCCGCGCGGCGTCGGCCCAGGCCGCGACGCGATCCGGCGGCAGGCCGGCATGCAGGGCGGAGGGGACGTTGCCCTCCAGGATCGCGCCCATGGCGGCGGGCGTGTCGGTCTCGACCCGTGGCGCGGCCGCGTGCATCGCCGCGACCGCATCGGCCAGCGCATCGAGCAGCACGGGATCGGGGGGGATGCGGTCGAGGAAGTCATCTGGCGGGATCGGGGCCATGCGCAGCACCCATTCCACCGCAGGCCCGTCCCCGCCTTCGCGCAGCGACCCGTCGGGGGCGCGGGTCAGCGGCACCACGTCACGATAGATCCCCGGGGCGTGCGGGCGGTTCAGCTCCAACTCCCTGGCGCAGAAGCGCGCCCGGTCGTCGAGGCGCGTGAAGTCGAGGAATCCGAGGGAGACCGCCTTCTTCATCTTCCAGACCGTGTCGCGGCCGACGAAGACGGCGGAGATATGCGTCTCGATCGGCGCCGCGCCGGAGAGGCAGGCGAGGAAAGCGGCGGCCTCGGCCTGGGCGGGCGGGATCACCGGCGGGACGCGGTCAGAGGGAGCTTTGCCTTCTCGGGACGCCCCCCATCAAATCCCTGGGGCATCTCGAGAGCGGTCATGGGGTGGAGCCCCGCCAACGCCGCGGCACCCGTGTCCGGGCCATCGGAAAGGCCCCGGATCCAGCGGCCCTGCCCCGACGTCGCGCGGAAGCCCGGCGGCAGCGCATTCCCCATCAGGGATACAGCGTCTCGATGCGCCACCCCGCTCCCTCGCGATGGAACACGCGCCGTTCATGGAGGCGGAAGGGCATGTCCCGCCATAGCTCGATCCGGCGCGGCAGCACCCGGAAGCCCGACCAGTGCGACGGGCGCGGGATTTCCCCAACCGCGTATTTCAGCCCGTATTCGGCCACCGCCTTCTCCAGGGCGAAGCGCGATTCCAGCGGCCGCGACTGCTTCGACGCCCAGGCCCCGAGCCGTGAGGTCCGGGCGCGGGAGGCATAGTAGGCATCCGCCTCCGCATCGCTCACGCTTTCCACCGCACCTTCGACGCGCACGGACCGGTGCAGCGTCTTCCAATGGAAGCACAGCGCGGCGTTGGGGTTCGCGGCGAGTTCCCCGCCCTTGCGGCTTTCGAGGTTGGTGTAGAAGACGAAGCCCCGTTCATCCACGCCCTTCAGCAGCACCATGCGGGCGGAGGGGAAGCCATCCGGCGTCGCCGTGGCCAGGCAGACGGCATTGGCGTCATTTGGTTCGGTCTTCGCCGCTTCCTCCATCCAGGCCTGGAAGGTGGCGATCGGGTCCTCGGTGCTGGCCATGCGCGGATACTCCTTGCCACCGCCTGTATCGGGGGCGGGCGGGGGCGGGGGCAAGGGGGAGGGAACCTCTTGCCCGTGCATTCCTGCCATGGCACCACGCCTGCTCTCAGCAATCGCCACGGGCCCCCACAACGATGAATGACGCCGAGCCAGAGCCCCAGATCGCCTCCGGCACCTTGATGCAGGGCAAGCGGGGCCTGGTCATGGGCGTGGCGAATGACCGCTCCATCGCCTGGGGCATCGCGCAGGCCGTCGCGGCCCAGGGGGGCGAGGTCGCCTTCACCTATCAGGGCGAGGCGCTGGAGAAGCGCGTCAGGCCGTTGGCCGAAAGCGTGGGGTCGAAGCTGGTGCTGCCCTGCGACGTGTCGGACGATGCCTCGATGGATGCGGCCTTTGCGGCCGTCGAGCAGGAATGGGGGCAGATCGACTTCCTGGTCCATGCCATCGGCTTCGCGGACAAGCAGTATTTGCGCGGGCGCTATGTGGATACGCCGCGCGCGGCCTTCCTGCAGGCGATGGACATCTCCTGCTTCTCCTTCGTCGCGGTGGGCCAGCGGGCGGCAGCCATCATGAAGGATGGCGGTTCGCTGCTGACGCTGTCCTATTACGGCGCCGAGAAGTGGACGCCCCACTACAACGTGATGGGCGTGGCCAAGGCGGCGCTGGAGGCCTCGGTGCGCTACATGGCGGCCGATCTCGGCGAGCGCGGCATCCGGGTGAATGCCATCTCGGCCGGGCCGATCCGGACCCTGGCGGCGAGCGGCATCGGCGACTTCCGCTACATCCTCAAGTGGAACCAGTACAATTCCCCGCTGCGCCGCAACGTAACGATCGAGGAGGTGGGCGGGTCGGGCCTGTACCTGCTGTCCGACCTCTCTCGGGGCGTCTCGGGGGAGGTGCACCACGTCGATTCCGGCTACCACATCGTCGGGATGAAGAACCCCGAGGCGCCGGACATCACGGTGGAGAAGGGGTGATCTGGCGGGCCTCGCTCGCCGCGGCCGGCGTTGCAGTGTCTCTGACGGCCGCCGCGCAGGTGCCGGCCGAGGCCCCGGGCGGCGAAGGGCGTTGCTGGATTGCCGTGCGCGTCTCGGGTCCCGAGGCAATGCGCACCAATGAGGAAGAGGCGCGTCATCGCTTGCAGGCCCAATGCCGGGCCGGCGACATCCTGGTGTTTCTCTCCGATACCGGTCAGCCTTTCGGCCCGATCGCGGCGCTGTACTGCGATATGGGCCGGCCGGTGCTGATCGAGCGATCGGCTGATTGGCGGTCGCATGATGCCGATCCCGAGGAGCGCTTGCCGCCTGCGGGGCTGATGACCTGCACCTACCGCGGCGGGCCGCGCCAGGATCGGTAGGCCCGGACGCCGACATTTGGGCGGGGCAGCCTTCCTGCGAGCCCTGCCATGCCGCGGCCTTCGCCTGCATGTACCGTCACGGATCCAGAAATCGGTGCTGGCGGAGATTGAGGTCGCTCCGCGTCCGGGCTAACGGGACGCGCCATGTCGCACAACAGCTTCGGTCACCTCTTCCGCGTCACCACCTGGGGCGAATCGCACGGGCCGGCCATCGGCTGCGTGGTGGACGGCGTGCCGCCGCGCCTGCCCCTGACCGAGGCCGATATCCAGCCCTGGCTCGATAAGCGCCGGCCGGGCCAGTCGAAATTCGTCACCCAACGGCAGGAACCGGACCAGGTTCGCATCCTTTCCGGCGTCTTCGAGGGCCAGACCACCGGCACGCCCATCGCGCTCGAAATCCAGAACACCGACCAGCGGTCGAAGGATTATTCCGAGATCGCGGAGCGCTTCCGCCCCGGCCATGCCGACATCGCCTATGAGCTGAAATACGGCATCCGCGACTATCGCGGCGGCGGGCGGTCGAGCGCGCGGGAGACGGCGATGCGCGTCGCTGCCGGCGCGGTTGCGCGCAAGGTGCTGGGCCCCGATGTCCGCATTCGTGGCGCGCTGGTGCAGGTCGGTGCCGATGTCGTGGATCGCGCCGCCTGGGACTGGGCGGCGGTCGAGGACAACGCCTTCTTCTGCCCCGACCGCGCCGCCGCGGCGCGCTGGGAGGAACAACTCCTCGAACTGCGCAAGTCCGGCAATTCGGTGGGCGCGGTGATCGAGGTGGTGGCCGAGGGCGTGCCGCCCGGCCTCGGCGCGCCGATCTATGGCAAGCTCGATTCCGACCTGGCCGCGGCGCTGATGTCCATCAACGCGGTGAAGGGGGTGGAGATCGGAGAGGGCTTCGCCGCCGCCGCGCTGACCGGGGCGGAGAACGCCGACGAGATGCGCATGAACCCGGACGGGACGGTGGCTTACCAATCCAACCATGCGGGCGGCGTCCTGGGCGGCATCAGCACTGGCCAGGCCATCGTCGCGCGCTTCGCGGTGAAGCCGACCAGTTCGATCCTGACGCCCCGCGCCTCGGTCGATCGCCAGGGACGGGAGGTGGAAGTGCAGACCAAGGGCCGCCACGACCCCTGCGTGGGCATCCGCGCCGTGCCGGTGGGGGAGGCGATGATGGCCATCGTCCTCGCCGACCATCTGCTGCGCCACCGGGCGCAGAACCCCGACGCGCCGAGCCTCGCCCGCCTGCCGCGCAACTGACGCCACGGAACGGGCCACGATCCTGGTCGGCGCCGTTTTGGCTGCCGGCCGACGGCGCCGTTCAGGCCGTGACGGCCGTGCTCGTGGTCGCGCCGCTGCCCTGCCCGCCGGCATTGGCCGTGAGCTGGCGCAGCATGCGTTCGATCGCCTGCTCGATCGCGGCGGGGCTGTTGCTGCTGAAGTCGGTGCCCGACTCTTCCTGGGCCTGCAGCAGGGCCGTCATGCCGTCGGCGCTGATCGAACCCTGAGCGCGGCGTTCCTCGCCGGCGGCGAGCTCGGCCTGGGTGAGCGTGCCGTCACCATCGGTGTCGAGGCTGCTGAACAGCTCCTCCGCGGAACCGGTTGCCGAGGTGCCGGCAGCATTGGCCGTGCCCTCGGCAGAAGATGCCGCGCTCGTGCTGTCGCTCGGCGGCGGCCCCGGCGGTGGGCCGGGCGGCGGTCCGCCCTGCTGGCCCATCACCTTGAACTCGTCGAGCGAAAGGCCGCCGCTCTGGTCGGAATCGGCCTGCGAGAACATCCTCTCGCGCATCTGCTGCATCATCGCGGCCGCGTTGCTGCCGCTGAGGGAAGATATCTGCATCGTATCCCCGTCCTGATTCACCGGGGCGGAATGCCGTCGGCGGCCCCGGCGCGGGCTTGTGACCCGGCATGGGCAGGATGGCAGGCGCAGGAACCGTGCCACGGCCGCCTTCCGGGGGCGCACGGCGCGAGGTGCCGTCGGCGATTGACCAGGCGGTCGCCGGGACGCAGATGTGACGGGCGCATGGCGGATGTCATGCACCTGTTGCTTTTCCGGGGGGACTGACGTGACGCGAATCATCGGCCTCGCCGGCTGGAGCGGGGCGGGCAAGACCACACTGATGGTGAAGCTGCTGCCCTGCCTGATCGGGCGCGGGCTGACGGTCTCCACCCTGAAGCACGCTCATCACCGTTTCGACGTGGATGTGCCGGGCAAGGATTCCTGGGAACACCGCAAGGCCGGCGCGCAGCAGGTGATGGTCGCCTCCGGCGCGCGCTGGGCGCTGATGACCGAGCTGCGCACGGCGCGCGAGCCCACCCTGCCCGAACTCGTCGCGCGCATGGACCCCGCCGACCTCATCATCGTCGAGGGCTACAAGCGCGACGCCCACCCCAAGATCGAGGTGCACCGCGCCGCCAACGCCAAGCCCTGGATGCGGCCGGACATGCCGGGGATCGTGGCCGTGGCCTCGGACGTGCCGCCGCCCTATGACCTGCCGCGCGCCGATCTCGACGACATCGAGGCCATCGCCGCGCTGGTCATGGCCCATGCGCAGCCGATCGAGGCCATTGCCTGGGCGCAGCGTCAGGAGGTCTGAGCCGGTGCCGTTCGGCGACGGCTGCGTCACCGCGGGCGAGGTGCCGCTTGCCGCGTGCCGGTGGCCGCAGGCGCCCGTCGGCGTCGCGCTGTGATGGGCGGTGCCGCCTCCGGGTTGGCGTTGTGCCTGCTGGCCGCGGTGCTGCTGCGTCGGGACCTGCTTGGCTTCGCGCGGCGATGGCGCTGGCGGCGGGCGACAGGCCGCATCGCGTTCTTGCCGACCGCTGCGGGGCCATCCTGGCGCATCGACTTCGCGCTGCCGGACGGCACGCCGATCGGCGTCGTCACCACCGATCTGCGCCTGGTGGCGCGTCGGGGCGAGGGCGCGGTGCTGCTGCTCTATGATCCGGCCCAGCCCGCGCGCATCGATCTGCCGGTGCGTCCTGGGCTGGCGACGTTGGTCGGGGCCGGGCTGCTCGGGCTGGGCATTGTGCAGCTTCTGCGCTGAGACGGGCCGGTCGGCCGGTGGGCCCAGCATCGCCCCCTGGTCATGCGTACTGAAGGAGACGCTCCGCCTCGGCCAGGTCTTCCGGCGCGTTGGCGTTGAAGAACGGGTCGATGGGGTCGACCGACCAGCTGGCATGGGCGCAGCCATGATGCGCGGTCCAGCGCCGGATCGTGCGCTCGCCGGCCAGCAGGGCCGCCCGCAGATCGCCGCGGAGCGCCACCGGCCATAGTCCGGCGGTCGGATGTGCCTGGCCGTCCGATCGTGCGCAGGCCATCGGAACCCCCTCGGCCGCGCGCGCCGCATGCAGCCGAGCGACGAGATCAGGTGGCAGGAAGGGCGTATCCCCCGGCACCGAGGCGACCCAGGGCAGATCCGGCCGATGCGCCGACGCCCAATCCAGCGCCGCCAGGATGCCAGCGAGAGGACCGGGATGATCCGGCAGCCCATCCGCCGCGATCGGCAGGTCATAGGCGGCGAAACGCGCCGGATCGCCATTCGCGTTCAGGATCACCGTCGCCACCTGCGGGCCGAGGCGCCCCAGCACATGGTCGAGCAATGGCCGGCCCTGCAACAGCCGCAGCGGCTTGTCGCCGCCGCCCATGCGTCGCGCCAGGCCGCCCGCCAACACCACGCCCAGCGTGTCGGGCCGCATCGTCATGCGGCAGGTTGGGTCGGCGAGGATCGGGCCATGGGTCGCAGATGGCGCGTGGGGAGCAGCCGCGCAAGCGCTGTTCCCGCGCCTGCGATCAGCCCGGCAGGGCGATCCCGCGCCCGGCGTAGAACCGCGCGAAGTCCGCCACCGCCAGGCGCATGTCGCGCTGCGTCGACCCGCTGTCCCCCGAGGGGTTGTGGAAGCGCAGCCGGCCATCTTCCGTGCCGAAGACCAGCACCAGATGCCCGCCGCGCGCGGGCGGTTCGGCCGCCGCGCGGCGGATGGCCGGATGCACAGAGGCGATGTAGAGGCCGCCACCGCCCACCAGCGCCGGGATGTCGTCCGCCGCGACATCCACGCGCACCTCCGCCGCCATGCCATGGGCGGCGCGCAGCCAGGCGGCGGCGGGGGCGTAGATCAGGCCGCGAATGCCGCCATCCGGCAGCAGGACATAGCCCCCGAGCTGCGTCAGGGTGCGCGCGAGATCGAAGGCACGCGGCGGCGTGATGCCCCGGGCCGCCAACGCCATGCGCAGGCAGGCCACGCCGCAGAGATGGTCGGCCCAGCGTTCGTAGTCCGCCGCACCGGCCGCGCCGGATCGCGGCCAGAGCGGATCATCGGCGGCGCGCAGCGTGCCGGCGAGGATCTCGCCGATGCGCGCCGCCGATTCCCATTGCCCGAAATAGGGTGGGATCACCGCGATCCCTGTGCGCGCCCGCGTGCCCAGACCGCGTCGGGCTTCGTCCAGTTCGCCGGGTCGCGCAGTTCCTTCGCGAGGCCCTCGGCCATCGCCTCGAAGATCACCTGGCCCTTTTCCGGCGTGGCGGCGCGGGCATCGCCGCGCACACCGGTGACCGGGGCACGTTCCGAGAAAGACCAGAAGCGTGTAACTACCGGGTTGCCCACGGGGGCGTTGGGGGAAACCGATTGCGCGATCTCCTCCATGCGCACCTGCGAGGGGTCGAGATGCATCCAGATGCTGGTCTCGCCTTCGCAGGCATGGGCGATGCCGCTCTGCGCCGTCAGCGCCTGGCTGATGGCGTCGGGGGCGACCTTGGTGATGGTCGTGGTCAGCACCGGGATGCCGAATTCATGCGCCAGTTCCCGCGCCGACACTGCGAGCGGATCGATGTTGCCGCCATGGCTGTTGAACAGCATGACCTTGCCGAAGCCATCGGCCAGCAGCGATCGCACGATGCAGCGCAGGATGCCCGCGAAGGTCGCGTAGTCCACGCTGATCGTGCCCCCAAAGGGGAAGTGATGCTCCGACAGGCCGAGCCACATCGGCGGCAGCACCACCGCCGGCAGGTCGGCGCAGAGTTCCGCCGCGCGCACGCTGACCGAATGCCCGATGAAGCTGTCGGTCCAGACCGGCAGATGCGGGCCATGCTGCTCCAGGCTCGCGACCGGCACGACCACGACGGCGTCGCGTTCGGCCAGCGCGCGAAGCTGCGGCGCGGTCAGTCGTTCCCAGCGGACTTCGACCATGTCATCCCCTTCCCATGGCGTAGAATTCGTCATTGGGCCGCAGATTGGTGACATTGGCCAGACGGTTCGACATGCCGAAGAAGGCGGCGATGGCGGCGATGTCCCAGATCGCCTCATCGTCGAAGCCGGCCTGGCGCAGCGCGTCGTGGTCGGCGTCGTTCACCTCGTTGGCGCGGAGCGTCACCTTGATGGCGAATTCCAGCATCGCCTTCTGCTTGCCGGTGATGTCGGCCTTGCGCCAGTTGGCCGCGACCTGGTCGGCGATCAGCGGATTCTTCGCGCGGATGCGCAGGATGGCGCCATGCGCGACGACGCAATACTGGCACTGGTTCAGCGCGGATACGGCGACGACGATCATCTCGCGCTCCGCCTTGGTCAGCCCTTCGGACTTGTCCATCAGCGTGTCGTGATAGGCCATGAAGGCGCGGAACTCTTCCGGCCGGTGGGCCAGCATCAGGAAGACATTGGGGATGAAGCCGGAGCGCTCCTGCACGGAGAGGATGCGCGTGCGGATGTCGTCCGGCAGCGTGGCGATGTCGGGAATCGGCGTGCGGGCGATGGGCTTTGTCATCGGACCTGTCCTGGCGTTTCTGGACAGGGGTGTCGCCCCATGCGCCGGTGCTGGCAAGGGGGCGGGGCGCGCCCCGCGGGTTCAGTCGAGTCCGAGCAGCCCGCGCGCGTAATCGCGTGCCGCGAAGGGGCGAAGGTCCTCGGCCTTCTCGCCAACGCCCACGACATGCACCGGCAGGCCGAACTCCTGCGCCAGCGCGACGACCACGCCACCCTTCGCCGACCCATCCAGCTTCGTCACGGCGAGGCCGGAGACATCCACCATCTCCTTGAACACCTTCACCTGCTGGACGGCGTTCTGGCCGGTGGTCGCATCCAGCACCAGCAGCACGGAATGCGGCGCCGTTTCGTCCACGCGGCGGATGACGCGGATGACCTTGCGCAGTTCTTCCATCAGCGCGGATTTGTTGTGCAGCCGGCCGGCGGTATCGACCAGCAGCACATCGAGGCCTTCCGCGCGTGCCGTGGTCAGCGCGTCGAAGGCGAGGCCCGCGGCATCCGCGCCGGGCTTGGCGGGCGGGAAGAAGCGCGCGCCGGTGCGATCCGCCCAGACCTGAAGCTGCTCGACGGCCGCGGCGCGGAAGGTGTCGCCGGCGACGAAGCCGGTCTTCAGCCCCTGGTCGCGATACTGCTTGCCGAGCTTCGCGATGGTCGTCGTCTTGCCGGTGCCGTTCACGCCGACCACCAGCACCACATGCGGCGCATGGGTGGTGTCCAGCAGCAGCGGCTGCGCGACGGGATCGAGGATGGCGGCAA
The DNA here is from genome assembly GCA_041906015.1 of Roseomonas sp. Taxonomy (GTDB): domain Bacteria; phylum Pseudomonadota; class Alphaproteobacteria; order Acetobacterales; family Acetobacteraceae; genus Neoroseomonas. The sequence continues at coordinate 1,379 of JAYRJZ010000002.1, read as the reverse complement.
TCTCCCCGGCGAGGGTCGCCTTCACCTCCTCATCGGTGACTTCCTTGCCGAAGCGCGTCTTGCGGAAAGCCTCGACGATGCGATGCGAGGCGGCAACGCCGAGATCGGCGGCGATCAGCGTCTCCTCGAGCTCCTCCAGCGCCGCATCGTCCAGCTTGCGCTTGGTGAAGATGCCGGTGACGCTGTCGGTCAGCTTCGCCGTGGAGCGCGCCAGGCCGGCCTTGAGGCGGGAGAACCAGCCCTGGCGCGCAGCGGGTTCGGCGTCGGGCGCGAGCGCGGTCGTCGGGGGGGCCTCGGCCGGGGGCAGGGGCTCCGGCGGGGGGAGTTCCTGAGGCGTGGGTTCGGGAGGCGGTTCGGCTGGCGGCGGCGTTTCGACTGGGATGGCCGGTGGCGCCTCGACCGGTGTCGGCGTCGGAACCGGTTCCGCCGGAGGGGGCGGGGTCTCCGGCGGTGGGGTCTCGGAGGGGCGAGGTTCGGCTTCGGCCGCGCCACCGCGGAAGCGGGTCCAGAGGTCGCGCAGGGCCATCAGGCGGCCTCCGCCAGCAGGGCGTCGTTGGTTGCGGCGGTCACGCGCAGGCGGCGGATCTCGCCGGGGTTCGCGGCGCCGGTCGCCAGGCGCAGCGGGGCGAAATGCTCGGTATGGCCACGGTCGGCGTGTTCGAAGAGCACCGCTTCCTCCCGCCCGATGCGGGCCTGGAAGAGTCGGGCGGCGGCCCTGGCGCCGGCCTCGCGCAGCCGGGCCGCGCGTTCCTTGCGCAGGGGCACCGGCAGTTGGGGCATGCGCGCCGCCGGCGTGTCCGGCCGCTCCGAATAGGGGAAGACGTGGAGGAAACTCAGCCCACAGGCCTCGACCAGGGAGAGGGTGTCGGCGAAATGCGCCTCGGTCTCGGTCGGGAAGCCGGCGATGAGGTCGGCGCCGAAGACGACATCCGGGCGCAGCCGGCGGGCACGCTCGGCCAGCGCGATCGCGTCCGCGCGCAGATGCCGCCGCTTCATCCGCTTCAGGATCAGGTCCGAACCGTGCTGCAGGGACAGGTGCAGATGTGGCATCAGGCGCGGTTCCTCGGCGATCAGGCGCCAGAGGTCGTCATCGACCTCGACGGGATCGAGGGAGGACAGTCGCAGCCGAGGCAGTTCCGGCACCAGTGCCAGCAGTCGGCGGATCATCTGCCCGAGCGTCGGCTTGCCGGGCAGGTCGGGGCCGTAGGAGGTGATGTCCACCCCCGTCAGCACCACTTCGCGGTACCCGGCGGCGACCAGGGCGCGCACCTGCTCGACGATCGCGCCCATCGGCACGGAGCGCGACGGGCCGCGGCCGAAGGGGATGACGCAGAAGGTGCAGCGATGGTCGCAGCCCTGCTGGACCTGCACGAAGGCCC
>JAYRJZ010000166.1:0-2945 GCA_041906015.1 Roseomonas sp. | reverse complement strand
CTCGCCGCCTGGGGCGACGAGGCGAACCGTGAGGGCGACATGATCGGCGCCCTCGACGCGCCGATGGAGGCCCTGCGCACCCTGCTGGCCGGCAAGCCCGCCCGCACGCCGCGCGAGCCGGGCGTGCCGCGCAAGCCGCGCGAGGGCACGAAGCAGGAGCAGGTGCTCACCATGCTGCGCCGGCCGGTGGGGGCGACGGTGGCGCAGATCGCCGAGGCCACGGGCTGGGCGCAGCACACGGTCCGTGGCTTCTTCGCAGGCCTGAAGAAGCGCCAGGGGATCACGGTCATTGCCGCGGAGCGCATCCGCCAGGTCGGGCCGAACAAGGAAGGCGCGCGCGGCAGCTACACCATCTACAAGATTGCCGACTGACGCCGCCGGCGCCGCGATCAGGGCCCGCCGCAGCGCGGCGGGCCTTCGTACTTCTCCCAGGGCTTCGGCTTGGGCTTCGGCGGATCGAGCGCACGCACCAAGTCATCCGGCGCCCAGTTCAGGCGCTTCGCCGCCCGGGCGACGTCCAGCAGCACCCTCCGTGCATCCTCCATATACAGATTCACCACGCGTGGCGTGCCGCAACGATGCTCGGCGAGCGCCATCGCCTTCGCGGTCGCTTCCACCATCTTCTCGATGTCTTCTGGTGCGCTCGGCTGTGGCATCTCTGCCGTCCTCTGCTCGCCACGCAATGATGCACATCGCGCATCGCGGCGCCCATCGAAAACCTACAGTCGACATTGATCATGCGACTTGGCTGCGCTCCGACGCAGCGCGAATCGTCCGTCACGCGCAGGGCATCCCGCCACGCCAGGACGGAGACGACGATGAGCCATATACCGAAAGGCGTTGAGCGGCGCTGGATCATCCTCGCACAGGACGGCCGTCACGTGACCATGGGCCGCGCCGCGCCGCCCAGCGAGGCGGAAGTCGAAGCCGCCGCCGCGGCGCTCGCCGCGCAGGGGCTGGCGGGCTGGCTCGCCACGCTGGACGGGAACTATTGGTCGCGCCGCCGCGTGGCCCTCGCGCCAGTGCAGACGCTCGGCGACGGTGCCACGCTGGATTGGCCCGCCGCCATCACTGCCTTTGAAGCCGCTCGCCAGCGCGCCCTTCGTCCCCTCTGAGAAGGCCGGCATCGCCAACACGCGCGGCGGCATGCGGGCCCCCATCGCGGCTCCGCGATGGGAGGCAGAGTCGCCGCCATGCCGGAACTGACCGCCTCGACCCGCGAGGCTGCGCGGCGCCTCGGCGTCAGCGACACCGCCATCCACAAGGCCGAACGGGCGGGCCGCATCGCCCGTGAGCCGGACGGCCAGTGGGACATCGACAAGACCCGCCGTCGCCTCGTCGAGACCGCGGATCCGGTCCGCTCTCCACTGGCCAATGGCGCCGGCGCCGAGGGCACGCCCTTCGCCCGGCTGAAGGTGGCGCAGCTCGCCCTGAAGGTGGAGGCGCAGCGCCTTTCCCTAGACGAGACCAAGCGCCGCCTGCTCGATGTCGCCGAGGCCAACGCCGCGCTCGACGAGATCGGCAGCACCATGCGCGACGCGCTGTTGAACTGGCCGGCCCGCGTCGCCGGCCTGATCGCCTCCGAGATTAGCGTCGATCCGCATCTGCTGCAGACCATCCTGCAGAGCCACATCAACGACCTGCTGACGGAGGCGGCCGATCGCTTCGATCCAGCAGACCTCGGAGGGGATCGGTCTTCGCAGCCGTGAGCATGTGCGTCGGCGTGTCGGCGCCATGCTCCGCCCGCCGCCGCAGCTCACCGTCTCGGAATGGGCCGAACGGCATCGCATGCTCGGCAGCCGCGCCTCGGCCGAGCCCGGCCCGTGGCGCACCAGTCGCACGCCATATCTGAAGGACGTGATGGACGCGCTGTCCGCGGTGCACCCCGCCCGCCGCGTCGTGTTCATGAAGGGCGCGCAGGTCGGCGCGACCGAGAGTGGCAACAACTGGCTCGGCTACATCATGCATCACGTACCGGCGCCCGCGCTGGCGGTGCAGCCGACCGTGGAACTCGCCAAGCGCTTCTCGCGCCAGCGCATCGATCCGCTGCTGGAGGAGACGCCGACGCTGCGGGAGCGGGTGGCGCCGGCCCGGGCGCGCGACAGCGGCAACACCATGCTGTCGAAGGAATTCCCCGGCGGCATCCTGGTGCTGACGGGGGCGAACAGCGCAGTCGGGCTGCGCTCGATGACGGCGCGGTTCCTGTTCCTCGATGAGGTGGATGCCTATCCCGGCGATGTCGCCGGCGAGGGCGATCCCATTGCTCTGGCCGAGGCCCGCGCCCGCACCTTCGGCTGGCGGCGCAAGGCCTTCCTGGTCAGCACGCCGACCATCGCTGGCCGCAGCCGTATCGAGCGGGAGTATCTCGCCTCCGACCAGCGGCGCTTCTTCGTACCGTGCACAGCGTGCGGCGAGATGCAGTGGCTGCGGTTCGAGCGCCTGCTTTGGGAGAAGGGTGCGCCGGAGACGGCGCGGTACCACTGCACCGCCTGCGACCACCCCATGCAGGAGCACGACAAGACCGCCATGCTGGGTGGCGGGGAATGGCGCGCGACGGCGGAGGGCCAGGATCCGCACACGATCGGCTTTCACATCTCGGCGCTCTACTCGCCGGTGGGCTGGCTCTCCTGGGAGCAGATCGCCCGCGATTGGGAGGCGGCGCAAGGCAAGCCCGAGGACATCAAGACGTTTCGGAACACCGTGCTCGGCGAGACCTGGCAAGAACAGGGCGAGGCGCCGGATTGGGAGCGCCTGGTCGAGCGCCGCGAGGATTTTGCCATGGGCGTGGTGCCGCCCGGCGCGCTGGTGCTGACAGCCGGCGTGGACGTGCAGGACGATCGCCTGGAGTGCGACGTCTGGGGATGGGCGGAGGGCTTCTCCTCCTGGCTGGTCGACCACGTGGTGATCTCCGGCAGCCCGCGGGATCGGGAGCCCTGGGACGAGCT
>JAYRJZ010000093.1:0-21132 GCA_041906015.1 Roseomonas sp. | reverse complement strand
GCCGGCGGGCGGGCCGGGCGGCGACGGGGCGCCCCGCGGCGCCGAGGCCGCGCACGGCGCTCTGCAGGCCGCTCAGCACGGCGTTGGAGAAGGCTTCCTCGCGCGCCGCGGCGTTGGCGGCGTGCAGGGCCCGCACTTCCTCCTCGTGGCGGGAGGCGGCGGTGGCGCCGGGCAGCAGCAGGGCGGCCTCGGCCTTGGTGTTACGGGCGTCCATGATAAGTGTTCCTTGGTTGGTCGGCGTCGTTCCGGGCGTCAACCTTTCGTGTCGGCAATATATTGACGTGAAAGCCACAGGTGGTGCGCCAAAGCCACGAATGAGCCATGCGAATGACGCATGAATTCCTGTGGATGCGTGCAACTTTGCGGTAACAAGGATCACAGCCCTGTCTCCGTCCGAACGCCTCGCCGCCCTGCGCGCCCGCCTTGCCCAAGACGGTGTGCAAGGCTTCATCGTTCCCCGCGCCGATGAACACCTCGGCGAATATGTCCCGCCCTCGGGCGAGCGTCTTGCATGGCTCACCGGCTTCACCGGCTCCGCGGGCATGGCGATCATCCTGCCGGACCGCGCCGCCGTCTTCACCGATGGGCGCTACACCCTCCAGGTGCGGGACCAGACGGATCCGGTGCTCTGGGAGTGCCGCCACATCACCGAGGAGCCGGCCGCCGACTGGCTCAGGGCCCACGCCCAGGACATGGCCATCGGCTACGATCCCTGGCTGCATCCGGTCCCGGCCATCGAGCGCCTATCTGCCCCCGGGGTGCATCTCGTCCCGCTCCCGGCCAATCCGCTCGACGTCGTCTGGGCGGACCGGCCCGCCGCGCCCATGGCCGAGGCGGTGCCGCACCCGCTCGCCTATGCCGGCAAGCCGGCGGCCGAGAAGCGCGCCGAGGCGGCCGCGGCGCTGCGCGAGGCCGGCGATGCCGCCGTCATCCTGTCCGATCCGCATTCCCTCGCCTGGCTGCTGAACATCCGGGGCGGGGATCTCGCGCATACGCCGCTGGCTCTCGGCTGCGCTGTCCTGCACGACGATGCGCGCGTCGACCTGTTCATGGCGCCCGCCAAGGTGCCGGCGGAAACCCGCGCGCATCTTGGCAACCAGGTCGTGGTGCGCCCGCGCGAGGAACTGCCCCACGCCCTCGATGCCCTGCGCAGCAAGCGCGTGCGCGTCGATGCCGAAACCACGCCCGCCTGGTTCGTGCATTGGCTCGCCGAAGCCGGTGCGACGATCAGCGCCGGAGAGGATCCCTGCCGCCTGCCGCGCGCTTGCAAGAACGCGGTGGAGCGCGAGGGCGCGCGCAACGCCCATCACCGCGACGCGGCGGCGATGGTGCGCTTCCTCCACTGGTTCGCGCGCGAGGCGCCGAAGGGCGGGCTGAGCGAGATCGCCGCGGCCGAGCAACTCCTCGCCTTCCGCCGCCAGGTGAAGCTGTTCCGGGCGGAATCCTTCCCCGCCATCTCCGGCGCGGGGGAACACGGCGCCATCGTCCATTACCGCGTCACGCCCGAGACCGACCGCCGCATCGCGGCCGGTGAGGTCTACCTGATCGATTCAGGCGCGCAGTACCTCGACGGCACGACGGACATCACGCGTACCCTCTGGACCGGGCCGGGCGAGGCGCCCGCCGTGATCAAGGACCGCGTGACGCGCGTGTTGAAGGGGCACATCGCGCTCGCGACCGCGCGGTTCCCGGCCGGCGTCGCCGGGCCGCATCTCGATGCGCTGGCGCGCCGCCCCCTGTGGGATGTTGGCCTCGACTACGACCATGGCACGGGGCACGGCGTCGGTTCCTTCCTCTCGGTGCATGAGGGGCCGGTCGCTTTCAGCCGCGCCGCGCGCGTGGTGCCGCTGCGCGAAGGGATGATCCTGTCGGACGAGCCCGGCTTCTACGCGACCGGGGAATACGGCATCCGGCTGGAGAACCTGCTGCTCGTCATCCCCGCCGCGCTGCCGCTGGCGAGCAAGCCCTTCCTGGCCTTCGAGACGCTGACGCTGGCGCCCTTCGACCGTGCGCTGATCGATGCCGCCCTGCTGACGCCGGCGGAACGGGCATGGCTGAACGCGTATCACGCCCGCGTGCTGGCTGAGGTCGCGCCGCAGGTGGAACCGGAGGTCGCGGCGTGGCTGGAGGCGGCCTGCGCGTCGCTGTGAAGGTGGAACTGGAGAGGGGCGTTGCCCCTCTCCAGACCTCACCCGACCACGGGTACCCAATTCCCGTTGCCTTGCAACGCGAATGAGGCCCGCATCGGCCGAAAGGCCTTTGGAAACCTCGATCTGGCGCCGGGGACGATCGTCAGGACCAATTGTCGAAAGCTGTGTCGAGCCAGAAGGCTGGGTGATTCAGGTACCGGGCGCGGCGCGATCGCCGGTGTTTCGGCGCGCCCGCTCTGCACACCGCCAAGTATTGGTTTCCAAAGGCCTTTCGGCCTTTGGTAGGGTGGGGTCCGGGGAGGGGCAAAGCCCATCCCCGCGCGGTTACCCTTCCAGCGCGTGTGCCGTCAGATCCTCCCGCCTGCAGACCGCAAGCGCGGCCTCATGTGTCGCCTCCAGCAGCACGGGCGGCGCCATGCCGGCCTCGCGCGCCTCCTCCCACCGCGCAGCGCAGAGGCACCAGCGATCACCCGGGCGCAAGCCTGCGAAACCATATTCGGGCCGCGGCGTGGACAGGTCGTTGCCCGCCGCCCGGCTGAAGGCGAGGAAGGCTTCCGTGACCTCGACGCAGACCACGTGCAGCCCCAGATCCTGCGGGCCGGTGTTGCAGCAGCCGTCGCGGAAGAAGCCGGTCAGCGGCGCGACGGAACAGGGCAACAGCAGCCCGCCCAGGACGTTGCGCGCCAGGGGGCGGGGTGGCAGTCCGCGGACCGGGCCTTCGTCCAGCGGCATCAGAAGTCGCTGACCCGGCCCTTGCGTTCCCAGTCGCCGAAGCGCGTGGGTTCGGGGCCGGTCGGCCCGCCGATCTCCTTCGGCAGCTTGGGCCCGGCGGGCTTCGGGTCGGGCTGCGCCGTCGAGGTGGCGGCGGGCTTGGGGTCGGGGGTGGGGGTCGTCTCGGTCATGGCGAAGATGATGTAGGCTGTCATGGCCCGCGGCGCAGCAGGGAGATGGAGCGAATGAGCGGTTATCTGCGGACAGCGGTTCTTCTGGCGGCGATGACGGCGTTGTTCGGGGTGCTGGGCTTCGCCATCGCGGGACAGCAGGGCATGGTCCTGGCGCTGCTCTTCGCCGGGGCGATGAACGTGTTCGCCTGGTGGAACAGCGACCGGATGGTGCTGCGCATGCAGAACGCGCAGCCGATCGGCCCCCACGATGCACCGCGGCTGTACGAGATGACGGCGCAGCTCGCCCAGCGCGCGGGGCTGCCCATGCCGGCGCTCTATGTCATCCACGAGGACCAGCCCAACGCCTTCGCCACCGGCCGCAGCCCGGCCAATGCCGCCGTCGCGGTGAACACCGGCCTGCTGAACCTGATGAGCGAGGAGGAGGTCGCGGGCGTGATCGCGCATGAACTCGCCCATATCCGGAACCGCGACACGTTGATCATGACCGTGACGGCGACGGTGGCCGGCGCGATCTCGATGCTGGCGAATATCGGCATCATCTTCGGCGGCGCGCAGCGGGACCGCAACGGCAGCCCCTTCGGCCCGATCGGGATGATCCTGATGCTGATCCTCGCGCCGCTCGCGGCGGCGGTGGTGCAGATGGCGATCAGCCGGTCGCGCGAATACGAGGCCGACCGTGTGGGGGCAGAGATCACGGGCGACCCGCTCGGCCTCGCCACGGCGCTGCAGCGGCTCGATCACTATGCGCACCAGATCCAGAACTATGGGGCCGAGGCCAACCCGGCCGCGGCGCACATGTTCATCGTCAACCCGCTGTCGGGCGCGCGGATGGACAATCTCTTCTCGACCCATCCACGCACGGAGAACCGGGTGGCGGCGCTGCAGCAGCTCGCGGCACGGATGGGGCAGGCGGGGGGCGGCTGGGGCGCCCCGCCGCCGGCGGCGTCCGGGCCCTGGGGCGGCGGGCGGCGCAATCCCTGGGGTTGAGACGCGGGAGACGCGGTGGAGAGGAGCTTTGCCGCTCTCCTTCCTCCCGTCCATTCGCATCACTGCGCCGGTTGCGCGGCGAGTTCCTGCCCGGCCGTCGGTGCGGCGGGCGCGATGGGTGCGGTCCCGACCCGGGCCTGCTCCCGCATCCGATCGAGCCGCGCCAGGTCCTCGTCCTGCTCCCGCCGCAGCACCAGGGCGGCGGGGTCGCAGGTGCTCTCCTCGGCCTGGGCGCGGCAGCGTTCGTCGGCCAGGGCGAGTTGCGCGGCGCGGCTCGCGACGATGGTGCCACGTCGCGTTTCGAAGAACCGCGTCAGGCTTTCCTCATCGGGGAAGAAGGCGGGGACCAAGGCGATGGTGACCTGCCCCGGGTAGCGCATGGTCCGCGCCGAGGCGAGGCTGATCACCGTCGCCGTCGCGCCGATGATGCCGTTCGGCGCCATGCGGAACACCGCCGGGTCGTCCATGGGCCTCAGCACCTCGGCGGTTTCGAGGTAGCCATCAGCCCGGCAGCGCACCTCGAGCACGGCATGGGAGCGCGACAGCGTCACCGTGCCCGGGGCGGCCGCCACCTCCGCCATCACGCGGTCCCCGCGGTGGATGCTGCATTGCGCGCCCGGCGGTTCCGACGCCACGGCGATCTCCCCGTTCCAGGGTGGATGCGGGTAGGAGGCGCGCAACGCGACGTTCAACGCGGCCGTGGCGCAGCCCGACAGCGCGGGCAGGGCGGCGATCAGCGCCGCGACTCGCAGGCGTGCTGTCATGGGTTGCGTTCTATCCTTCGAAGACACGCATAGATTGTAATACGCAGTCTGAGCCGAGCGTGAAGCACAAGCATGCGCGTCATGCGGCGGCCAGTGTGCGATTTCCTTCGGGCGTGTGTCGGGATAAGCCTCGCCACCCCGGGGCACGGACCGGGAAAGAAGACTGCGCCACCCTGCCGGAGGAACCGCCATGTCCATCACCCGCCGCGGGCTCGTTGCCCTGCCTGCCCTGCCGCTGCTGCCAGGCGTGGCGCGCGCGCAGGAGGCCTGGCCGGACCGGCCCGTGCGCTTCATCGTGCCCTTCCCCGGCGGGTCGAGCCCCGACCTGACCGGCCGGGTGGCGGCGGAACATCTCGGCAAGGTGCTGGGCCATCCCGTTGTGGTGGACAACCGCGCCGGCGCGGGGGGCAATATCGGCACCGACGCCATCGCCAAGGCGACGGACGGGCACACCATCGGCCTGTCGATCAACGGCCCGCTGACCACCGCCCCCGCGCTGTATCCGAACCTACCCTATGACCCGGTGAAGGATCTGATCGCGGTCTCCCTGCTTGCGCGCGGGCCGCAGTTCCTGGTGGTGAACAATGATGTGCCGGTGACCGACCTGCCCGGCTTCATCGCTCATGTGCGGGCCAATCCGGGCAAGGTCGCCTTCGGATCGGTCGGTGCCGGCTCGGGCGGGCATCTCGGCATGCTCGACCTGCTGGCGCGCTTCGATGCGCCGGAGATGCTGCACGTCGCCTATCGCGGCTTCCCCGCTGCGACGCTCGACCTGATCGCCGGGCGGATCCAGGCGATGATGGTCACCACCGCCGCCGTGCTGCCGCAGGTGCAGGCGGGGCAGATCCGCGCCATCGCCGTGACCTCCGCCAACCGCTTCGCGCTGACGCCACAGGTGCCGACGCTCGCGGAACAGGGCCTGGCCAATGCCGAATCCTATGGCTGGCAGACCATGGTCGTGCCGGCCTCCACGCCGCCGGAACGCGTCGCGCGGCTGGCGGCGGAGACGCAGCGGGGGCTGCGCGAACCGGCCGCGCGGCGGCGGTTGGAGGAGGCTGGCTTCGAGGTGATGGCGACCACGCCGGCCGAAGCCTCGGCCTTCCTGGCGGAAGAGACCGCACGGTGGGGCGGGATGATCCGGCGGCTGAACATCCGGCTGGATGGGTGAGGGCGTCGCCCCGCCAACGCCACAGCGAAAGAATGGCGACGGCTATCGCCGTTTCCCTGGCGGGTCGGGCATCCTTTCCGCCTCCGGCTTCTTCCGGCGCGGTGCCGGGGCCAGCGGCGCGGCCGGCGCAGGGGGCAAGGCCCGGGCCTCCAGCCCCCGCCGCACCAGGCTCGCCCAGGCTTCCTCCGGCGTGTCGACGATATCGAACAGGCCGAGGTCCTTCTCGTCGATCATGCCTTCCTTGGCCAGCATCGGCAGGTTGACCACGCCTTCCCAAAAGGACCGCCCGACCAGCACGATCGGTCGCGGCGTCGCCTTGCCGGTCTGCACCAGGGTCAGCAACTCGAACAACTCGTCGAAGGTGCCGAAGCCGCCGGGGAAGACGGCCAGCGCATTGGCTCGCATCGCCAGGTGCATCTTGCGCATCGCGAAGTAGTGGAAGCGGAAGGTGAGCGCCGGGGTGGACCAGGCGTTCGGGTATTGCTCATGCGGCAGGGTGATGTTGAAGCCGATGGAGGGCGCGCCGGCCTCGGCCGCGCCGCGGTTCGCCGCTTCCATGATGCCGGGTCCGCCGCCGGTCGCGATCACGTTGTCCCGCGGCGCGCCGGAGACGGCCAGCGCGCCCCCGCGCAGCGAGACGATCCGCGCGAAGGCGCGCGCATCCTCATACAGCCGCGACCGTTCGACGGCGCTCTTCGCGGCGCGCTTCTCCGTCTGGGTCTTCGCCGCTTCCGTCAGCGCCGCCGCCTGTTCGGGGCTCGGGATGCGGGCGGAACCGAACACCACCACCGTCGACCGCACGCCCCAGTCGCGCAGCGCGTATTCGGCCTTGGCGTATTCCATCCCGAAGCGGAAGGGCCGCATCTCGTCGCGCAGCAGGAATTCCTGGTCCTCGATGGCCAGGAGGTAGGAGCGGGAGCGCTTCTGGGCGCCGTTGTCAGGCATGTCTTTCTCGCTTCGTTCTCGGTCCGATTCCGGCTTGCCGCCCGGCCGGCCCCGGCCCCATCGTAGCCCCAAGGCCGTCGTGCTGCCGAACGGCCAGAGGGAAGGAAGCATTCATGAAGCGTTTGGCTGCGGCGCTCGGCGCCGCCTTGATGCTGGCTGCGCCCGCGGCGCAGGCCCAGGGGCGTGGCGATCCGAATGCGCTGCGCATCAAGACCTTCGGCGACCTGCGCTCGATCGACCCCTTCATCAGCCCCGAATACATGGCGCGCAACCATGGCTACATGGTCTACGACACGCTCTTCGCGTTGGATTCCCGGCTGCAGGTGCGGCCGCAGATGGTCGAACGCTTCACCACGAGCGAGGACGGCAGGACCTGGACCTTCACCCTGCGCGAGGGCCTGGCCTTCCACGACGGCGCGCCGGTCACGACCGAGGACGTGATCGCCTCCCTACGACGCTGGGCGGTGCGCGACGGGCTAGGCCAGCAGCTCGTTGCGTTGGCGACGGCGATGGAACCTGTCGATGCGCGGAGCTTCCGCATCGTGCTGCGCGAACCCTTCGGGCTGATGCTCCAGGCGCTGTCCAAGCCCTCGGGCCAGCCGCCCTTCATCATGCCCGCGCGCGTCGCCGCAACGCCGGCGACGACGCCGATCACGGACCCCACCGGCTCCGGCCCCTTCACCCTGCGGCGGGAGGATTGGCGCGTCGGCGATCGCGTCACCTATCGCCGCAACGCCGCCTATATGCCCCGGAACGAGCCGCCTGACGGCCTGGCCGGCGGCAAGCGCGCGGGAATCGAGCGTGTCGAATGGGTCTATCTGCCCGATGCGCAGACGGCGCTGAACGCGCTGACCACCGGCGAGCTCGACATCTTCGAGGAACTGCCGCCGGACCTGTTTCCCGTTGTCCAGCGCAACCGCGCCCTGCGCATCGGCCCGCAGGACAGCGTCGGCGTTCAGGCGATCTTCCGCATGAACCAGGCGGTGCCGCCCTTCGACAACCCACGGCTGCGCCAGGCGATGCGGCTGCTGGTGGACCCGGCCCACGCCATGCCCGCCTACATGACCGAACCATCCCTGTGGCGCGATTGCCGGTCCTTCTACACCTGCACCTCGCCCTATCGCACCGAGATCGGCTGGGTGACGCCGAACCTCGATGCTGCGCGCCGTGCGGTGGCCGAAAGCGGGTATGACGGCACGCCCGTCGTCGTTCTCGATGCGCAGGATTCGACCATCAGCCACACCTTCGCGCTGGTCTCCGCCGACCTGCTGCGCCAGGTGGGCATCACCGTCGATGTCCAGGCGATGGACTGGGCGACGCTGATCCAGCGGCGGCTGTCACGCAATCCGGTGAACCAGGGCGGCTGGGCGCTGTTCGTCTCCGCGCCGACGGGTCTCGATGGCATGGATCCGTCCGGCCATAACGCCATGCGGTCCGCCTGCGAACGCACCGCGTTGCCCGGCTGGCCCTGCGATGCGGAAATGGAACGCCTGCGCGACGCCTTCATCGGTGCCAGCAGTGCTTCCCAGCGCGCCGAGGCGGCCGAGGCCTATCACCGCCGCGCCACCGAGACGGTGCCCTATGTCCCGCTCGGCCAGTTTTCGCTGGTGCGCGGCTATTCGGCGCGGCTGCAGGGGATCCTCGATTCCCCCGTTCCCGTGTACTGGAACATCTCCAAGGCCGCACAATGAGGCAATCGCCATGAAGGATTCGACGCGGGCGAAGCTCGCTGAGGTTTCGACCGCCACCCTGACCACGGTGCTGTTCAAGCGCGGCTTCCGCAACGTGTTCCTCTCGCTTGCGCCGCTCGGCAGCGAGGCGCCGCGCATGGTCGGTCCGGCCTACACCATGCGCACCATCCCGGCGCGCGAGGACCTCGACACGCTCGACGTCTTCAAGGATCCGGCGCATCCGCAGCGCAAGGGGGTGGAGGAATGCCCGCCCGGCGCGGTCTTCGTCATCGACAGCCGGGGCGACGCGCGCGCGGCCTCCGCGGGCGGCATCCTCATCACGCGGCTGAAGGCGCGTGGCGTGGCCGGCGCCATCACGGATGGCGGCTTCCGCGACAGCCCGGAGATCGCCCAGATGGGCTGGCCCGCCTATCACGCGACGCCCTCGGCGCCGACCAACCTGATCCACCACCACTGCGTCGACCTGAACGTGCCCGTCGCCTGCGCCGGCGTCGGGGTGCATCCCGGCGACATCATGGTCGGTGACGGGGAAGGGGTGGTGTGCATCCCCGCCCATATCGCCGACGAGGTCGCCGACGAGGCCTTCGAGCAGACGGTCTTCGAGGATTTCGTGCAGGAGCGTGTCGCGGCGGGCCACACGATTCGCGGGCTCTATCCGATGACCGATCCGGCCAACAAGCCGATCTTCGAAGCGTGGCGGAAGGAGAAGGGGCGCTGAGGCGCGCTGTCTCCGTTCCGCCAGATGACCGTGCCGCCCGGAAGGCCATGTCCGGGCGTCGCCGGTACCGTGTTCGCGCCCGACCTGCGCTGTGCCCCGACGCCGGTTCCACTCGCCGGGTGGATCGGCGTTCCGCCTAGAGCAGATCCGGTCCGGATGAACTCATCCGGACCGGTGAAGATGCTCGCAAAAGCAAACGTCTGGAGCTTTGGAGGTGAACGCAAGTTCACCGGAAATGCTCTAGGCGAGCAGCCGTGTCAGGAAGCGGTTTTCCGCGCTTGCCGCGTAGTCGCCGAATGGTCCGCAAGGCGTGAAGCCGTGCGCGAGGTACATCGACACCGCCGGCTGGAAGTAGGGGCTGGTGCCGGTCTCCAGGCTCAGCCGCGTCATCCCCGCCGCGCGTGCCGCCTCCATGATGTGGTGGAGCATCGCCGCGCCAACGCCGCGCCGGCGTGCTGCCTCGGCGGTGTGCATCGACTTCACCTCGCCATGATCCGGCGCCATGCGCTTGAGCGCGCCGACGCCGAGCAGCGTCTCGCCATCCCAGGCGCTGAAGAAACGGATCTCCGGCACGCGGAGCGCGGAGAGGTCCAGCGCGAAGGCGAAGCCTTCGGCCGTCGCCGCCCGCGCCTTCGACAGATGCGTGGCCAACAGCGCCTGCACCTGCGGATCGTCGAGGCCGCCCTCGGTGACGCTCACGCTCACAGATACCGCCCCCGTTCCATGATCTCGAGCGCGTAGTCGTGGTAGGTCATGCCAAGCTCCTCGGCCCGTGCCAGGCGCCGCAGGGCGATCTCGCGCGGGGGCGTCTTCCAGGCGCGCTTGTGCGCCCGGCGCCAGATCCAGGGTCGCCATGAGGCGCCCTTCTCCTCCTCGTCATCGAGCGGCGGGCCGCCATTATGGCCTTGCAGGGGTGGCGTGGTCATGCGGTGCAGTATCCACTATAATGATTATATGTCCATCATCATGGATGAACCCCAAGCCCCCCTCCTCGACGCCCTGATCGCGGCCCGCATCCGGCGCGAACGGGAGGCACGCGGCTGGTCCATCGCCGAGCTTGCCGCCGCGTCGGGCGTCTCGCGCGCCATGATCAGCAAGGTCGAACGCGCCGAATCGAGCCCGACCGCCTCGCTGCTCGGGCGCCTGTCGGGGGCGTTCCACCTCACCGTCTCGACATTGCTCGCGCGCGCCGAAGCCGATGCCGGCCCCGCGCGTATTGCCCGTGCCGCGACCCAGCCACTCTGGACCGACCCCGCCACCGGCTATCGCCGCCGCGCCGTCTCGCCGCCCGGCGCGGAGCCCGAACTGGTCGAGGTCGAGCTGCCGCCCGGTGCGCGCGTGGCCTACACCGCTTCCTCCTTTGCCTTCCTGCGCGGGCAGGTGGTCTGGCTGCTGGCCGGCCGTCTGGTCATCGAGGAAGGCACGGAGGAGGCGCAGCTCGCCCCCGGCGACAGCCTGGCCTTCGACCTGGTCGCGCCGAAGGGCCACGCTTTCCGCAATCCCTCGTCGAGCCGCTCCTGCCGTTACCTGGTGGCGCTGCACCGGCGTTGATCAGCCGGCCTCGCGTTCCAGCGCTGCCACCCATTCCTCCAGCGCACGGCGCAACGCCGCCGCCCGGCGCGGGCCCAGCCGCTCCATCACCCGCGCCTCCGCCTCCGCGCTGAGCGCCAGCAGGGTGTCGAGCGCAGCCCGGCCGCGCTTCGTCAGGTGGACAAGGCGCGCGCGGCCGTCGACCGGATCGGGCAGGCTGCACAGCAGCCCCGCCGCCTGCAGGCCGTCCACCAGATAGGCCATGGACTGCTTCGTCATTCCCGCCCGCTCGGCGAGCACCGTCAGCCGTGACCCATCCAGGGCGATGTGACGAAAGACGGCCGAATGGGCCGCACGGATCTCGGGGAAGCCACGCGCAGCGAGCGCGCCATAGACCTCCTTCTGCAGCGCCTCGTAAGGCAGGCGCAGCAGGGCGCCGAGGGTACGCTGGCGCACGGTGGCGGGCGGGGTGTCCATGCCGCAGCTTGACCAGTAGTCAGTCCATCTGTCTATATGTCGTCAGTTATTCTGACGAAAAGGCCGATCCGATGGATCCCATCGCCCGCAACCTCGCCGTGGTCGAGGCCCATATCCGGGACGAGGCGCGCGACCCTGCCGCCGTCATGGACCTCTACACCGACGACATCGTGCTCGAGATGCCGACGCGGGGGCTGACCCTGGTTGGACGCACCGCGATCGAGGCGAATTACCGCGCCATGTTCGGCTCCATGGCGGATGTCGAGATCGTCCCCGGCACGCGCTTCGCCACGCCCGACCATGTGGTGGACGATTGCGTCGCGCGCTTCCGCCTGACCGGCGAGGGTGTGGCGAACGCCCCGCTGCCCGTCGGCAGCCTGGTCGAGCTGCGGCTGATGCACCTCTTTGCCATGCGCGACGGGCGCATCGCGCGCGAGACGGTCTACGAAGGCTGGCGCCGCATCGGATAATCGCCTGCCCTGGCGTCCGCCGGATCTCCGGCGAACAGGCGGGCCGCTGGAGCCGTTCCCATCCGCCCTGGCTCACGGCAATGTCTCTAGCCCCTTGTTTTCGCGAGCATCTTCACCCGATCAGGTGATCCCACCTGATCGGGATCTGCTCTAGCCGTCGAGCGTGCTCAGCGGCAGACCCAGTGCCTGCGCCACCGCCGGATGCGTCACCTTGCCCGCATGCACATTCACCCCGGCGGCGAGATGTGGGTTGTCTGCCGCGGCGCGTCGCCAGCCCTTCTCGGCGATCTGCAGCGTGAAGGGCAGGGTCGCGTTGTTCAGCGCCACCGCGCTGGTGCGCGCCACCGCGCCGGGCATGTTCGTCACGCAGTAATGCACCACGCCATCGACGACATAGGTTGGGTCGGCATGGGTGGTGGGACGCGACGTCTCGAAGCAGCCGCCCTGGTCGATCGCCACATCGACCATCACGCTGCCCGGCCGCATGCGGGCGACAGTCCGACGCGAGACCAGCCGCGGCGCCGCCGCCCCCGGCACCAGCACCGCGCCGATGACGAGATCGGCGTCGAGGACCGCGCGTTCCACCGCGTCGCTGGTCGCGAAAAGCGTCTCGACCATGCCGTTGAACTCGACATCGAGCGCATTCAGCACGCGCGGATTGCGGTCGAGCACGATGACCTGCGCGCGCATGCCCTGCGCGATGCGCGCGGCGTTCGACCCCACCACGCCACCGCCGATGATGACGACGCGCCCCGACGGCACGCCCGGCACGCCGGAGAGCAGGATGCCGGCGCCGCCTGCTTCCTTTTCCAGGCAGCGCGCGCCGACCTGGATGGCCATGCGGCCGGCGACCTCGCTCATCGGGGCGAGCAGCGGCAGGCCGCCCTGCGCATCCGTCACTGTTTCATACGCGATGGCGGTGCCGCCCGATTCCATCAGCCCCCTGGTCTGCACCGGATCGGGGGCGAGGTGGAGATAGGTGAACAGCACCTGGTCAGGCCGCAGCCGCGCCCATTCGGCGGGCTGGGGTTCCTTCACCTTCACGATCAGCTCGGTCGCGGCGAAGACGGTGGCGGCGTCGGGGGCGATGCCCGCGCCGGCGGCGCGATAGGCCTCGTCCGGGAAGCCGATGGCGGCGCCGGCGCCGGTCTCGACCAGCACCTCATGGCCCTGCTGCACCAGTTCCCTCACCGATCCGGGCACCAGGCCCACGCGGTATTCGTGGACCTTCACTTCCCTCGGGACGCCGATACGCATTGGCTCTTCCTCCCCGGTGTCAGAGCCTGTCTTGAGAGTCCGGCACCGGCCCGCACCCCCACCCGGCCACCCAACGGCAGTATCCCGAATGGGTGGCCGGGTGGGGGTGCGGGCCGGTGCCGGTCTTCAGAAGTCGTCGTTAGGCGGCGTCTGAGACAGGCTCTCACTCCACCGGCAGGAAGATGAACACGACCGCGGCGATCAGGCACGCCCCCGCGGCGAGAAAATTCCAGCGGATCGTCTCGCCGAGGAAGCTCACGCTGAACACGGCGAAGACCGCGAGGGTGATGACTTCCTGCATCACCTTGAGCTGCTGGCCGGTGAAGGTGCCGTAGCCGATCCGGTTCGCCGGCACCGCCAGGCAGTATTCGAAGAAGGCGATGCCCCAGGAGATCACGATCGCCAGCCACATCGGCCAGGAAGGCTGCTTCAGATGCCCATACCAGGCGAAGGTCATCAGCACGTTGGAGGCAACCAGCATCAGGGGCGTGACGAGCATCGGATTCACGGAAGGGCTTCCTTGTGGGCGGGCGGCGCGATCGGGCGCTTCCGGCGCGCCGCGATCTGCTTCGATCGGGTTTCGCTTACACTGGATCGGCACCTGCCGGTGCCGTTCGATCAAGAATGCTCTACGACAGGGGCATGAGCGACATCATCATCTGGCACAACCCCAACTGCGGGACTTCGCGCAAGGTGCTGGGGTTCATCCGCGACACCGGCGCCACGCCGCGCATCGTCGAATACCTCAAGAACCCGCCAGGCCGGGAGGAGGTTGCCGAGGCCGCGCGGCGCATCGGTATCCCGCTGCGCGGCCTGTTGCGCCAGCGCGGCACGCCCTATGCCGAACTCGGGCTCGGCGACCCGTCGCTCTCCGATGCGGTGCTGCTCGACGCGATCGCCGCGCACCCCATCCTGATCGAGCGGCCGATCGTCTTCGCACCGCGCGGCGTGCGGCTCTGCCGCCCGGCCGAGACGGTGCTGGAGCTACTGGGCTGAGAGACCCTTTGGAAATACGCCGTTCGGCGCATTTCCCTGTCCGGCACCGGCCCGCACTCCCACCCGGCCGCCCAATTCAGCATACGGTCGTTGGGCGGCCGGGTGGGAGTGCGGGCCGGTGCCGGACTTTTCAAACGGTCTCTGAGACGACCGCCTGGGCCGGTGCGAGCGGTGCCGGCGGCAGGCGCCGCAGCAGGAACAGCATGATGCCCATGGCTGGCAGGGCGGCGAAGGTCGTCATCACGAAGAAGGCCGGCCAGCCCAGCATCTCGGCGAGCCATCCGGAACTCGCCCCCAGCGTGCGCAGCGGCACGGCGGCGAGCGAGGACAGCAGCGCGTACTGCGTCGCGGTGAAGGACCGGCTGGTGAGCGACGACAGGTAGGTGACGAAGGCCGCGTCCGCGAGGCCGTCGGTGAAGTTCTCCACCCCCACCTGGGCGAAGAGCATGCGGATATCGTGCCCCGCATAGGCCAGCGCGACATACATCAGGTTGGACAGCATCTGCGCCATGCCGGTGATGATCAGCGCGCGGCCGGTGCCGATGCGTGCGACGAACCAGCCCCCCGCCAGCGCACCGAGGAGCGTGGCGAAGAGGCCGAATACGCTCGACACGGATGCGACTTCCAGGCGCGAGAAGCCCATCTCCCGGTAGAAGGGGGCGGTCATGATGCCGGCCAGCGCCTCGCCCAGCTTGAACAGCGCGACGAAGGCAAGAATCGCGAACCAATAGGGCCGCCGGATGAAGTCGGCGAAGGGGTCGACCACCGCGAGGCGCAGCCGCGCCCCCCAGCCGTGGACGTGTACGACGGGCGTGGGGCCGGCATTCGGGGCGGCGAGCACCGCGACGAAGCCGACGCCGATCATCGCCGCGCAGATGGCAAAGGCGAAGGACCAGCCGCCGAATTCGGCCATGGCGAGCGCGCCCGCGCCGGAGGCGAGCAATGCGCCGCGATACCCCCAGACATAGCAGGCGAGGCCATAGCCCTGGTCCCGCTCGGGCAGCACCTCGATGCGATAGGCGTCGATGACGATGTCCTGGCTGGCCGAGAGGAAGGCCACGGCCACCGCGATCGCCACGGTCGTGGCGGCATCCGCCGCCGGGTCGGTCAGGCCGAGCGCGAGGATCGCCAGCGCCAGCACGGGCTGGATCACGGCAAGCCATCCCCGCCGCCGTCCCAGGCCGCCGAAGGCCGGCGGCGCGGCGTGATCGAGCACCGGCGACCAGAGGAACTTCAGCGAATAGGCCAGGCCGATCAGCGCGGTCATGCCGATCGCGCTGAGCGAGATGCTGGACTCCGACATCCACTGCCGCAGGGTGAAGGCGGTCAGCGGCAGGGGCACGCCGGCCGAGAAGCCAAGCGCGAGAAGCACGAGGAAGCGCCGGTCGCGCCAGCGGGGCAGGGCCGATTCGGACATGGCGGCAGGCTGGCAGAACCCAGGTCACATCACCAGCGCGGCGGGCTTGCCCCGGCGCGGCGCCCCCGCGCAGTATCGCGCCGGCAACGATCCCGACAGAGGGCTTCATGAACGAGTTGATCGCGCGCGCGAAGGGCATGATCCTTTCCCCCGCGCAGGAATGGCGGACCATTGCGCGGGAGCCGGTGGAACTGGTCCCGCTCTTCACCCGCTATGTGATGATCCTGGCCGCCATCCCGGCGGTGGCGGGCTTCCTCCTCCTGGCCATCTGGGCGCCCTTCTACGCGCTGACCAGCGCGCTCGTGGGCTATATCCTTTCGCTGGTGGCGGTTTTCGTCACCGCGAAGATCATCGAGATCCTGGCCCCCAGTTTTGGCGGACCGCAGGATGCGGATGCGGCCCTGAAGCTCGCTGCCTTCGCGCCGACCGCGGCCTGGGTGTCGGGGGCGGCCATCATCGTGCCGATCCTGGGCTGGCTGGTCGCGCTGATCGGCGGGTTCTACTCGCTCTACACGCTGTATCTCGGCGTGCCGCTGGTGATGCGCGTGCCGCAGGAAAAGGCCGTGACCTTCACCCTCGCGGTGATCGGCGTCGCGATCGTGGTGAACATCGCCGTGCGGCTGCTGACCGGGATCCTGATCTGACGGGGACGCCTGCCCCGGGGAGGGCGGCGCCGATACGCGGAAATGGGGGAATTGGAGAGGGGCAAGGCCCTTCCCCGGCTCACCGGCATTGCGCTTCCACCCCGCCGATGGCGCGCCCGCTGCCGGCCAGGCTGAAGCGGAACTGGGCGCCTTCCACCTCGACCGCCATGTCCGGGGCCGTCTTCAGCTCGCCGGCCAGGTCGGCGCTGAGCGGCCAGCGATACAACGGCGTCGGCCCGGTCCGGGCCGGGAGCGCGGCGCGGAAGGCCTCCGCGCCGAAGCGCAGGCGCACCGGCGCCTCGGTTGGCCAAGCGTTGTCCGGGGCATGGAATTCCAGCATCGGCGCGCCCCGGCCGGGGCAGCTCACGATCAGGCAGGGCCTCTGGCCCAGGCAGATGCCCGCCGCGGGATAGGCCAGTCCACGCATCGGTTCCCACCCTTGCGATACGGCGGGTTTGGGCGAGGCGCTGCGCGGTGCGGCCTGTGCTGCGGGGCGCCCTTCGCAGCGCGCGCGGACACAGGCGTGATAGGCGGGGTCCGAGGCGCCGCGCGAATTGGCCAGGCATGCCCAGACGCAGCGCTGTTCCGCCATGGGGTCCATCTGCGCCGCGGCCGGCGCGGCGAAGGCGGCCATGGCGGCGCCGATGAGGCTGGCGGCGAGACGTCGGCGACGGTCCATCATCACGCGGCTCCATGAACGTCGCGCAATGATACGGTCAATGCCGGGTCACGCCACCACGAAGAGCCGCCCCGCCCCGGCGACCCGGTCCGCGATGCCGGCGCGCCGCAGCGCATGCCAATAGGTCACCGGGTTGGTTGCCAGCACCGGCTTGCCCAGGGCCGCCTCCGCCTCCCGCGCCACCGTCGCGAAGGGCAGGTTGGTGCCGAGTTGCACGATGGCCTCCACATCCGGCCCGTCGAGCTCGCGCACCGCCTCGCGCAGCCGGTCGAGCCCGATGCGTCCGATGGCGGCCGGACCCGGGGCGCGCAAGCCCAGCACGCGAGGCACGATGAGGCCGGCGGCCTCCAGCGCGGCTTTCACCGCCTCGTCGCCGGCGGGGAAGAAGGGCGTCAGCAACGCCACCCGAGACAGGCCGAGCGCGGCCAGCGCGGCGATCGTCGCATCGCTCGGCACGGTCACGGGGCAGCCGACCCGCGCGGCGGCCTCCGCCAGCAGGGCCTCGGCGGCCGCGCCGCCGCCGACGAAGTTCTCGACCATCACGCCGATCGCGACATGGTCGGGTGCCGCGGGTCGCAGCGTGTCGAGCGCCGCCATCAGCCCATCCACCATCGCGGCGCGCACCGCGGCGGAATCCGCATCGCTTCGTACCCGGCTGTCCGGATTGCCGATGCGGGCTGTCGCGTTGATCACGCCATGCGGGCGGAGATCGGCCATCTCCGCCTCGGTCGTCATGTTGGTGGCCGGGACCACCACGCCCATCAGCAGGCGTGGCGCCAATGTCGCGCGCGCCGGCAGCGCCGGCGCCTCCGGATCGGTCAACGCCCTTCGACCAGCGACTTGTCCTCTACCCAGAGGCCGCGCCCGACGAGCCCGGCCACCACCGCGCCCGCGATCGGCGCGATCCAGAACAGCCAGAGCTGTTGCAGCGCCCAGCCGCCAACGATCAGCGCCGGCCCGGTGCTGCGCGCCGGGTTCACCGAGGTGTTGGTGACGGGGATGCTGATCAGGTGGATCAGCGTCAGCCCCAGGCCGATGGCGATGGGCGCGAAGCCCGCCGGCGCGCGGCCATGGGTCGCGCCGAGGATGATGACCAGGAAGAAGAAGGTCATGACGAACTCGGTGATCAGCGCCGAGTTCAGGCTGTAGCCGCCCGGCGAGTGCTCGGCGAAGCCGTTCGCCGCGAAGCCGCCCACCTCGAAGCCCGGCTTGCCGCTGGCGATGGCATAGAGGATGTAGGCCCCGGCGATGGCGCCGAGCACCTGCGCGACGATGTAGGGCACCGCCTCGCTTGCCTTGAAGCGGCCGCCTGCGACCAGGCCCAGCGTCACCGCCGGGTTGAGGTGGCAGCCTGAGACATGGCCGATGGCATAGGCCATGGTCAGCACCGTGAGGCCGAAGGCAAAGGAGACGCCAAGCAGGCCGATGCCGACCTGCGGAAAGGCCGCCGCAAGGACGGCGGAACCGCATCCGCCCAGCGTCAGCCACAAGGTGCCGACGAATTCGGCGGCGAGTTTCGGTGCCATCTGCGCTCTCCTTCGTTATGGCGCGGGCGGAACGTTAACATTGCGACTCGGTGGTGCCGCAAGATCAGGCAGAATGTTCATCAAGGGCGCAAATAGCCGAGCACAACTTCTACCACATGGCGTTCCCGCGCCTCGAGCGCGGCCTCGGACCCGAGGTCCTGGTCGAAGATGGTGGACAGGGTGTGCCGGTTTGCCGCCCCGAAATGCCCCAGCGCCAGCATGGTGACATAGAGCTGCAGCGGATCCACGTCGTGGCGGAAGACGCCCGCCGCCTCGCCGCGCCGCAGCACGTCATGCAGGCTGTGCACCAGGGGAGAGTACATCGCCGGCACCTCCGCGCTGCGTCGCAGATAGGCGGCGCGATGGATGTTCTCCTGATGCAGCAGGGCGATGAATTCGGGATGCTGCGCCGTGTAGCGCAGGTTGAAGCGGACCAGGCGCGCCATGGCCTCGGGCGGCGGCAGGTGATCGACGTCGAGCACCCGTTCCTCGGCACGCTTGGCGGCATAGGCGCGTTCCAGGACGGCCTGCCACAGCGCTTCCTTGGACCCGAAATGGGCGTAGAGCAGGCGCTTGTTGACGCCTGAGCGCGCGGTGATCTCGTCCACCCGCGCGCCGGCCAGGCCATTCAGCGCGAATTCCGCCAGCGCGGCATCCAGGATGCGCGCGCGCGTGGCCCGGGCGCGTACGGAAAGCGGCCGCCTGGCCTGGCCGTCCGTCAGCATCGGCCGTCCCCGGCCCCGCTCCGCGAGCGCTGCGGGAGGGGCATGCTCATGGTCCCTGACGCGGCGGCATCCATGAGGGCGGGCAGGTGGGGCACGGCGATTCCTTCCGCGCGACATCCTTGCCGCATGACGAAAGGCTGTCCATGCGGCCCGCGGCCGCCTTCACCGTGGCTGCGGGGCCGTCGCCACCTCGTCGATGCGTGGCAGCAGGATGAAGACCTCGGCTTCCTCGCGCATGCGGCCGGCGCGTTCGCCGGCTTCCGGGCCCCAGCCCCAGAAGTAATCCGTCCGCGCCGGCCCGCGGATCGCCCCGCCGGTGTCCTGCGCCACCACCAGCCGTCCGGCCGGCGGCGTGCCGCGCCGCGCCGTCGGGTCGCGCACCGAGACGAACAAGGGCGTGCCGAGCGGGATGAAATTGCGATCCACCGCCACGCTGCGTTCGGGCGTCAGCGGCACGCCGAGCGCCCCGATCGGCCCCTGTTCCGGCGTCAGGCTGTCCACCACGCGAAAGAAGACATAGGAGGGGTTGGCCTGCAGGAGCTCGACGGACCGGTCGCGGCCGGCGCCGGTCAGCCAGGTCCGGATGGCCTGCATCGACATCTGGTCGCGGGTCAGTTCCCCGCGCTCGATCAGCACGCGCCCGATCGGTACGTACGGCCGGCCATTCTGGCCGGCATAGCCCACCCGCATCAGGCGCCCATCCGGCAGCACCACGCGGCCCGAGCCCTGGATGTGCAGGAAGAAGGCATCGGCCGGGTCATCCACCCAGGCGAGTTCCAGTCCGCGCCCCGCCAGGACCCCGGCATCGATCGCCGCCCGGTCGAAGAAGGGCTCGAAGCGCCCATCCACCATCACGCCGAAACGGCGGCGCAGCGGATTGCTGGTGACGGGCTGCTCGACGAGCTCGGGCGGGCGGGCATGCAGGGGGGTGTTGAAGGTTTCGTCCGGCGCCGGCGCACCGCGCAGGATGGGTTCGTAATAGCCGGTCATCACGCCGCTGCCGGCGGCGAAGACCTCGAAGCGCGTTTCGATGAAGGCGCGCACCGTCTCGTTGCGGATGTTGCGCCAGGCCGTCATGCGGCGCTGGAAGGCCGGTCCCGGCGTGGCGCCGGGTGACAGGCGCGGCGGCGGGGGCAGGCTGCGGTTCAGCGCCCGGAGGTCGAGGCACAGGCCGATCCAGGCGAGGGCCGTGCCGGCGCGCAGCGCCGTCTCGCCCTGGCCCCCCAGCGGTGTCTCGGGGCGCATCGGGCGCATGGCCGTGCAGGATGCGAGGAGGGCGGGCAGGATCTGCGCGTGGTGATCGGCGTCCCAGCCGGGCATTTCGGTGAAGCTGGCCGGCCTCAGCGCCGGGATCT
Organism: Roseomonas sp.; assembly: GCA_041906015.1. Classification (GTDB taxonomy): domain Bacteria; phylum Pseudomonadota; class Alphaproteobacteria; order Acetobacterales; family Acetobacteraceae; genus Neoroseomonas. Next base: position 728 of record JAYRJZ010000093.1, on the reverse strand, counting down.
GCGGTTCCTCCGCCGGGGCGGGGGCGGCAGCGGCGGGGGTCGGTTCGCCGCCCTGCGCGCCCGCCTGGCCGCTCAGCAGCAGGGTCGACAGCAGGATGGCCGCCGCTTTCGCCGCGCGGCCTGTCGGAGCCGTCCGTGACATGATGCGATCATATCTCCGCCCGGCCCGCGCCGCGACTTTCCGGGGGCTGATGGATAATCGCGGGCGCCCCGGTCCTGGGCTAGGCGGACCGGGTCCCCACCAGTCTCCAGGTGGGATCGGGCGTCGCAAGATCGCGCTGAAACGTCCAGAGGTCCGTGATTTCCGTCACAGCTTCTGCACCGGCGGCGATCGAGCCATCCTGGGCGATGGTCAGGTTCACCTGGTCGGAGACGATGCGCACGGTGATGTCGGCGACGGTGCCTTTCAGCTCCGCCTCCTCGATCGCCATGTCGTTGATGGCGCGCAGCTCGGTCCGCTGGGTGGCGCCGGCGGTCTCGCGCGCCGCGATCGCCTGGTCGAAGCCGGCGAAGGCCTCCTCCGACAGCAGGCCGCGCAGCGTCTCGCGATCGCCGGCGGCGAAGGCCTGCACGATCATGCGGAAGGCGCCCTCGGCGCCGTTGAGGAAGGCGGCGGGCTCGAACGCCTGGTCCACGCCGCGGATGCGCAGCAGCGCCTGGCCCAGGGGCGAGCGCGGGTCCGGCAGGGCGCGTGCCGGCGCGCCGGGCTGGGCGGGCGCGGGCAGCTC
>JAYRJZ010000092.1:0-22061 GCA_041906015.1 Roseomonas sp. | reverse complement strand
CTTCTGCACCCTGAAATTCCAAGGCGAGACGGACCACGATGCCGCCGCTGCCTTCGCCGCCATCCCCGGCGGAAGGCTGTTCCACGCCTTCCACAACAAGCATGAGCTGACCTTCGTGCGGCTCGATCCGGCCGCCGCGTAGCGTCTGCTTGGAAGCGCGCCGCATGGCGCGTTTCCGTGTCCGGCACCGGCCCGCACCCCCACCCGGCCACCCAATTCAGCATACTGTCGTTGGGTGGCCGGGTGGGGGTGCGGGCCGGTGCCGGTCCTTTCAACCGGCCTCTCAGGCCGCGACGGCCATCGCCATGCAAGCCAGGAAAACGCCCAGGCGCAGGATGATCGCAGGCATCACGGCATAGGAGTGAATCGGGTCGCCCATCGCTCAAGCCTCCGGTTGAATGTTGCGTTACGACAATCCCTGTGCGGTGCAGGGTATATGTCAGCAATGCTGACCTGCAAGTAGAATGCTGCAACGCACAAAAATGTCGGAAACGCCAACGGAGGCAGCGATGCGCGCGCGGGAGGCACCCGGCGCGCGACACAAAATTCTCGAATCAGGCGACCGAGAAGGAGGTTCCACAACCGCAGGCCGACACCGCCTGCGGGTTGCGAATGGCGAAATGGGCCCCGATCAGTTCGTCGGCCCAGTCGAGTTCCGCCCCGGCCAGCAGGTCGAGTGAGACCGGATCGACGAAGACGCGGCCCGGGCCGTCGCCCACCACCAGATCCTCCTCGGCCGGTGCATCCTCGAGCCCGAACTTGTACTGGAAGCCCGAGCAGCCGCCGGCCTCGACGGCCAGGCGCAGCCCGGCTTCCGGGCGGCCCTCCCGCGCGGCGATCTCGGTGATCTGCGCATGGGCACGGTTGGTGACGCGGAAGGCGGGGGCGGTGGTGCCGTCGGGCATGGGCGGGAACTCCTTGCCGCGTAACATAGGCTCACATGCCGCCGCTTCCAACGCGCGCCCCGCGATGCTACGGCGCGCCCACCATGACTCTCGCCCCCTATGCCGTCCTGCCGGAGACGTCGCGCGGCCGGCTGCATCCCGAACCGGGCGGGGACCCGCGCTCGCCCTTCCAGCGGGACCGCGACCGGATCATCCACGCCACCTCCTTCCGGCGGCTGCAGTACAAGACCCAGGTCTTCGTCTATCACGAGGGCGACCATTTCCGGACGCGCCTGACCCATTCGATCGAGGTCGCGCAGATCGCGCGGTCGATCGCGCGGCAACTGCATCTGGACGAGGACATGGCGGAGGCGCTGGCCCTCGCGCACGACCTCGGCCACCCGCCCTTCGGCCATGCGGGGGAGGATGCGCTGAACAGCGTGATGAAGCCGTATGGCGGCTTCGACCACAATGCGCAGTCGCTGAAGGCGGTGACGCAGCTCGAAGCCCGCTATGCCGGCTTCGACGGGCTGAACCTGACCTGGGAGACGCTGGAGGGGCTGGCGAAGCACAACGGTCCCCTGCGCCGTCCCTCACCCTACATCGCGGAATACGACGCGATCCATCCCCTCGACCTCGACACCCATGCGAGTGCCGAGGCGCAGATCGCGGCGCTGGCGGACGACATTGCCTACAACAACCATGATCTCGATGACGGGCTGCGCGCGCGCCTCTTCACGCTTGAGGAGGTGGGCGCGCTGCCGCTGATCGGCGATGCGCTGGCCGAGGCGCGCGGCACCTATCCCGGCATGCCCGACGATCGCGTGGCGCCCGAGATGATCCGCCGTGTCATCAACATGATGGTGGTCGACGTGGTCTCGGAGGCGCGGCGCCGGCTGATCGGCCTCGCGCCAGAAACGGTGGACGACATCCGGCGTTCGCGCGAACCAGTCGTCGCCTTCTCCCGCGACATGGCCGAGGCGAACCAGGTCCTGCGGGACTTTCTGTTCAAGCGCATGTACCGCCACTGGCGGGTGAACCGGACCATGGCGAAGTCGAAGCGCGTGGTGCAGATGCTCTTCAGCCTGTTCCACGGCGGGCCGCAGATGCTGCCGCCCGCCTGGCGGATGCGGGCGGGCGATGCGGGAAGCGCGCGCTGCGCCATGGTGGTGTGCGACTACATCGCGGGGATGACGGATCGCTACGCGCTGGAAGAACACCGGCGGATGACGGATCCGGATGTGCCGGGGTGAGGGGCGGGGAGGGGCAAAGCCCCTCTCCATTCCCAGCGGCCCGTCAGACCCCCAGTTCCGCCAGCAGGATCGCCTCCACCTCCGCGCCTTCCGGCGCTGCCGGCGCGTGCGGCGCGCGCAGCACCAGGGCGTCTGCCCGGGCAAGCGTTGCCAGCATCGAGGAATCCTGAAGCGCCGCCGGCGTCACCAGCAGCCGCCCATTGGCATCGAGCGTCGCCGTGGCGCGCAGGTAGTCCGCGCGCCGGTCATTCTGCTTCAGGGCCACAGTGGTGATGGCGCGGCGTGTCGGCGGGGCGCCACCGGGCAGGCCGGTCAGCTTTTCGATCGCCGGGATCAGGAACAGCACGCTGCACACCAGGGCCGAAACCGGGTTGCCCGGCAGGCCCAGCACCGGGGTCCGCCCCAGCCTTCCCCAGATCAGCGGCTTGCCCGGCCGCATCGCGATCTTCCAGAAGCCGAGCTCGAAACCCTGTTCGCCGAGCGCGCTCTGGACCAGGTCGTGCTCGCCCACGCTCGCCCCGCCGGTGGTGACCAGCAGGTCGAAGGCGTGGGCGGTGGCGGCGACCTCGGCGATGGCGTTGCGGTCGTCGGGGGCGATGGGCAGGACCAGCGGGTCGCCGCCGGCCGCGCGCACCAGCGCGGCCAGCGCATGCGCGTTGGAGGAGACGATGCCGCCGGGCGGGATGGGGTCGCCGGGCAGGGCGATCTCGTCGCCTGTCGCGAGAATGCCGACCCGCGGCCGCCGATGCACCGCGAGCCAGGGATTGTTCGCGGCGGCGGCCAGGCCGATGTCGCGCGCGGTCAGCCGGCGCCCGGCGGGCAGGACCGCGTCGCCCTCGGCGAAGTCGAGGCCGCGGCGACGGATATGCCGGCCGAGCTCCGCCGTCTCGTTGACCCGGACGACACCATCGCCGGCCGTCGCGTCTTCCTGCAGCAGGATGGAATCGGCGCCGGCGGGGACGAAGCCGCCGGTGAAGATGCGCACGGCCTGACCCGGACCGACCTCGCCGGCGAAGGGCTTGCCCGCCGGGGCGGCGCCGATCACGGCGAGGCTTGTGCCGGCCACCGCATCCGCCGCACGCACGGCATACCCGTCCATGGCGGAGACATCCGCCGGCGGCTGCGTCAGGCGCGACACCACCGGCCGGGCGAGGACGCGCCGGGCCGCCTCGGCCAGCGGGACGGTTTCCGCCGAGGTGGGCGCCAGGGCGTCGAGGATGCGTGTGCGCGCCTGCTCGACCGGCAGAAGGTCACCCGCCATGGAACTCGCCCGACTTGCCGCCGGCCTTGTGGACCAGGCGGACATCCTCGATGCGCATGCCGCGATCGACGGCCTTCACCATGTCGTAGACGGTCAGCGCGGCGACGGTCACGGCGGTCAGCGCCTCCATCTCCACGCCCGTCTTGCCGGTGAGTGTCACCGTGGCCTCGATGGCGACGGCGTCCTCGCCCTCGGGTTCCAGATCGACGGCGACTTTCGACAGCATCAGCGGATGACAGAGCGGGATCAGCTCCGACGTCTTCTTCGCCGCCATGATCCCGGCGATGCGCGCGACGCCGAGCACGTCCCCCTTGCCCGCGCGCCCCTCGCGGATCAGGGCGAGGGTCGCGGGCTGCATCACGATGCGGCCACGGGCGGTGGCGGTGCGGGCGGTCTCGTCCTTGGCTGAGACATCGACCATCGCCGCCCGCCCGGCGGCATCGAAATGGGTCAGCGCCATGGGCGGGCGCTCAGCGCGCATCCACCAGGGCGCGCGCCGCCTCGGTCACGTCCTGCTGGCGCATCAGGTGCTCGCCGACCAGGATGCAATGCGCGCCGGCCATCGCCATGCGGCGCACATCGGCCGGCGTGCGGATGCCGCTCTCGGCGACCGGCAGCTTGTCGGCCGGGACCAGCGGGGCGAGCGCCTCGGTGGTCGCGATATCGGTCTGCAGCGTGCGCAGGTCGCGGTTGTTGATGCCGATCAGCCGGGTTTCGAGGCCGAGCGCGCGGTCGAGCTCACGCCGGTCATGCACCTCGGCCAGCACCGCCATGTCGAGCGAGCGGGCGATGTCTTCCAGCTCATGCGCGCGTTCGTCGGTCAGCGCGGCCATGATCAGCAGGATGGCATCGGCGCCCATGGCCCGGGCCTCGAAGACCTGCCAGGGGTGGATCATGAAGTCCTTGCGCAGCACGGGCAGGGTGCAGGCGGCGCGGGCGGCCTCCAGATCCTCGCGCTTGCCCTGGAAATACGGGCCGTCCGTCAGGATCGACAGGCAGGCGGCCCCACCTTCCTCATAGGCCTTGGCGAGGGCCGGCGGATCGAACGGGTCGCGGATCAGCCCGCCCGAGGGCGAGGCGCGCTTGATCTCGGCGATCAGGCCGGTGCGGCCTTCGCCGATGCGCGTGCACAGCGCGCCGATGAAGTCGCGCAGCTTGGGGGCGTAGGCGGCGGCCTTCTCGATCTCGGCCTGGGAGGTGGCGGCCATGCGCTCGGTCACCTCCTTCTCCTTGTCGGCGAGGATGCGGACCAGGACATCGGGGACCGAAGCGGCATCCGCTTGGGGCGTGAGAATAGTGGGCGCGTTCATGCGGCGGCGTCCTTGGGGGGGCAGGCGGCCCGCAGGCGGGTGAGCACACCCTGCGCGGCGCCGGTATCAATGGATTGGGCGGCGATGGCAGCACCTTCCCGAAGATCGGCGGCCCGGCCGGCGACGATCAGGGCGGCGGCCGCGTTCAGCAGCACCACGTCGCGATATGGGCCCGGGGTGCCGTTCAGCAAAGCCTCGAGCGCGGCGGCGTTGTAGGCGGGGTCGCCGCCCTTCACGGCCTCGGTGGGCGCACGGGCCAGGCCGGCATCCTCCGGGGCGACGGTGAATTCGCGGATCGCGCCATCCGCCTCCAGCGAGACGACCTGGCTTTCCCCGGCGAGGGTCAATTCATCGAGACCCTGCCCGTGCACCAGCCAGGCGCGTTCGGTGCCGAGCCGGGCCAGCGTCTCGGCCATCGGGCGCAGCCATTCGGGGGCGAAGGCCCCGGTCATCTGCCGCTTCACTCGCGCCGGGTTCGCCAGGGGGCCCAGCAGGTTGAAGATGGTCCGCGTGCCGAGCTCGACGCGCGGCCCGGCCGCATGGCGCATCGAGGCGTGATGGCGTGGCGCCATCAGGAAGACCATGCCGGCATCGGCCAGCACGGCGGGCAGGCGCTCCATCGGCACGTCCAGCGAGATGCCGAGCGCACTGATCGCGTCCGCCGCGCCCGATTTGGACGACAGGTTCCGGTTGCCGTGCTTGGCGACCGGCACGCCGGCTCCAGCCACCACCATGGCGGTCGCGGTCGAGATGTTGAGCGTACCCACCCCATCCCCGCCGGTGCCCACGATGTCCATGGCGTCGGGCGGTGCCTCGATGCCCAGCATGCGGGCGCGCATCGCACGCACCGCGCCGGTCAGTTCCGCGACCGTCTCGCCCCGCACGCGCATGGCCATCAGCAGGCCGGCGATCTGCGCCGGGGTGGCCTCACCGCCCATGATGATGCCGAAGGCGTCTTCGGCCTCGGATTCCGCGAGGCGCTCGGCATTGGCCAGCCGCGCCAGGATAGGTTTGAGGGACACGGCGCGTCAGGCCGCTTCCGGCGCCGCGAGGCGGGCGCCGGCAAGCGTCAGGAAATTCCGCAGCAGGTCATGGCCATGGGCGGAGGCGATGCTCTCCGGGTGGAACTGCACGCCCGAGATCGGCAGGTCCCGGTGCTTCAGCCCCATGATGATGCCGTCCTCGGTCCAGGCCGTGGGGATCAGGCAGTCGGGCAGGGTCGCGCGATCGACGATCAGCGAGTGATAGCGCGTGGCCGCGAAGGGGGAGGGGATGCCGGCGAAGACATCCGCGCCCGCGTGATGCACCTGCCACACCTTGCCATGGACCGGTTCCGCCGCACGGATGACCTTGCCGCCGAAGGCCTGGCCGATCGCCTGGTGGCCCAGGCAGACGCCGAGAACCGGCAGCTTCACCTCGGCGGCGAGGTCGATCAGGGGCAGGCAGATGCCGGCCTCGTTCGGGGTGCAGGGGCCGGGGGAGAGCACCACCGCCTCGGGCTTCATGGCGAGCACGCCCTGCGGGTCGATGGCATCGTTGCGCCGCACCTCGACCTTCGCCCCCAGGTCACCCAGGAAGTGGAAGAGGTTGAAGGTGAAGCTGTCGTAGTTGTCGATCAGGAGGATCATGGCCGGCGATCCTTGGACCGCCGGGCGGGGGGAATCAAGGCCGCTGCCGGCCACCGTGGCTTTGGTGCCACGCCGATCCGTGCGAGCGTTGCGGCAAAAGTTCAAGGAGGACGCCCAAGCCATGATCAAACGGCTGATTCTGGCCTTGGCGCTGGTCGCGCCATGCGCCGCCCGCGCCGCTGACCTGCCCGACCGGCCGATCCGCATCATCGTGCCCTTCACGCCCGGCGGGTCCAGCGACATCGTCGCCCGGGTCCTCGCCGAGGCCGCCGGCCCCCACCTGCCGCGCGGCGCCGTGATCGAGAACCGCGGCGGTGCCGGCGGCAACATCGGCATGGCCGAGGCCGCACGCGGCACGGCGGATGGCGGGACGCTGGTGCAATGCGCCTTCGGGCCCTGCGGGGCCAATCCGGCGCTCTATTCCAACCCCGGATACGACCTGCTGCGGGATTTCGCGCCGGTGATCCTGACCGGCGCGGTGCGCAACGTGATGACGGTTCGGCGCGACCTGCCGGCGCAGAATGTTCAGGAATTCATCGTGCTCGCCCGGCGGCAGACGTTGTCCTTCGCCTCCTCCGGGGTGGGGGCGTCGAACCATCTCGGGCCGGAGTTGCTGCGCTCCATCACGGGGAGCGAGATGACCCATGTCCCCTATCGTGGATCGGGGCCGGCCATCACGGATCTGGTCGCGGGGCGGGTCGATGTGTTCTTCGACAACCTGCCCTCGATCCTGCCGCATATCCGCTCGGGCTCGGTACGGGCGCTCGCCGCGGTGAGCGACCGGCGGATCCCGGAACTGCCCGATGTGCCGACCTTCGCCGAACAGGGCGTCCAGGGCATGGCGATCGATTCCTGGTTCGGCTTCATGGCCCCGGCCGCCACGCCGCCGGCCGCCATCGCCGCGCTGAATGCCGCCTTCAACCGTGCGCTCGATGACCCCACCGTCCGCCGCCGCCTGGCCGAGCTCGGCGCCACGCCGCTCGGTGGCACGCCGGACCAGATGGGCACGCATATCCGCGCCGAGGTCGCCCGGTGGTCGGAGGTCGTGCGCAAGCAGGGGATCCGGGCGGAATGATGCCGGCGCGGCAAGGTTGGAGGGGCTCTGCCCCTCCAAGCCACCCCGCCAAATGACCGTGTCATTTGGAAAGCCGGCACTTGGCGCCGGGCAGGAGGGCATCGCGATCCCCTCCCGGCGCCCTTGGTGCGCGAAGGCGGGTTTCGGCGCTTTCTCGGCCAGCCGCGCACAGCGCCAGGTCGAGGTTTCCAAAGGCCTTTCGGCCTTTGGCGGGGCGGGTCCGGGAGGGGCGGCGCCCCTCCCGATTCCACCGATCAGGATAAGGGGCTGTTCTGCATGAGTCGCATCCGTTCCATCCGCACCATCCGCATCGGGGAGCGGCCCAATCTGCTCTGGGTCGAGATCGCCACCGATGAGGGCCTGACCGGCCTTGGAGAGGCTTTCCGTGGTGCCGCGGCCGTGGAGGCAGTGATCCACGAAAGTGCCGCGCCCCTGCTGATCGGCCGCGATTCCCGCGACATCGAGGCGATCTCCCGTGCGCTGCTGACGCCCTATGTCGGCTTCGGCGCGTCATCGGCGGAGACGCGCGCGGCGTCGGCCATCGACATCGCGCTGTGGGACCTCAAGGGCCAGCGCCACGACATCCCGGTGCATGAGGCGCTGGGCGGCAAGGCGCGGGACCGGGTGCGCAGCTACAACACCTGCGCGGGCTACGACTACAACGCGAAGTCGGCGCAGCGGCGGGATATCGGCAGCGCGGATGTCGCGCATGGCCCATACGACGATCAGGTCGCCTTCATGCGCGATGCTGGCCAACTCGCGGAAAGCCTGCTGTCCGAGGGCTTCAACGCCATGAAGATCTGGCCCTTCGACATCTACGCGCCGGCGACGCAGGGCGTGTCGATCACCCTGTCGGACCTCAAGAAGGGGCTGGAGCCCTTCGCCAAGATCCGCCGGGCCGTGGGCGACCGGATGGAGATCATGGCGGAACTCCATTCGCTGTGGTCGATGCCGGCGGCGCTGTCGATCTGCAAGGCGCTGGAAGACTTTGACATCACCTGGGCCGAGGACCCCATCGCCAAGATGGACGACGTGGCCTCGCTCGCCGAGCTGCGCCGGGCCGTGCGCGTGCCGATCTGCGCGTCGGAGACACTGGGCGGCAAGGTGGCGTTCCGCGACCTGCTGGTGGCCGGGGCGACGGATATCGTCATGCTCGACCTCGCCTGGTGCGGCGGCCTGACCGAGGCGCGCAAGATAGCCGCCCTGGCCGAGGCCTGGGCGCGGCCAGTCGCGCCGCATGACTGCACCGGGCCGATCACGCTGATCGCCTCGGTGCACCTCGCCATGCACGCCCCCACCGCGATGTTCCAGGAGGTGGTTCGCGCGACTCTCGCAAGCTGGTATCGCGATCTGGTGACGGTGTTGCCGCGCGTGGAACAGGGGTGGGTGTTGCCGATGGATGGGCCGGGACTGGGGTCGAAGCTGCTGCCGGATGTCGCAGCGCGCGAGGATGCGATCGTGAGGACCAGCGGCGCATGATGGTCGCGCTGGATGTGATGCCCTGGGCGGCGCCGGCGCTGCTGACGCTGCTGGTGGGCGCCGGGGTGATCCTGCGGCGGGGGCGCCATGCGCGGGCGGCTTCGGTGCTGCTGGGGGCCGCGGCGGTGCTGGCCGCGCTGTGGGTGGTCTCCTCCATCGTGATGGCGCTGCGCGCCGTCGCATGACCGACGGTGCCGTCCTCGCCGCGGCGCTGGTCGCGGCGCTGGCCGGGTTGGCGCGCGGCTTCTCGGGCTTCGGGGCGGCGCTGATCTTCATCCCGCTGGGCAGCGCGCTGCTCGGCCCGCGCGTCGCGGCGCCGCTGCTGATGCTGGTGGACAATGTGCTGGCCGCGCCGCTGATCCCGGCGGCGTGGCGGCAGGCCTCGCGGACCGAGGTCGCGACGCTCGCCGCCGGTACGCTGGTGGGCACGCCGATCGGGGCCTGGCTGCTGCTGCATGCCGATCCGGTATCGCTGCGCTGGGGGATGAGCGGGCTGGCGCTCGCGATGCTCGCCCTGCTGGCCTCGGGCTGGCGGTATCGGGGGCGGCCGACGCTGGCCGCCTCGCTCGGCGTGGGAGCCACGGCGGGGCTGTTCTCGGGCGCGGTGCAGATGGGCGGGCCGCCGGTCGTGGCCTATTGGCTCGGCGGGGCCATCCCGGCGAGCCGAGTGCGCGCCAACATCGTGCTGTTCTTCGCGGTGAGCGGGGTGATCAGCGCTGTCGTCTACCTGTTCGGCGGGCTGCTGGATGGGGAGGTGCTGCGCCTGTCGCTGCTGGTCGGGCCGGCCTATGGGGGCGGGCTGTGGGTCGGCAGCAGGCTGTTCGGGCTCGCGAGCGAGAAGCTGTTCCGGGCGATCTGCTTCCTGCTGATCGCGGTGGCAGCGGTGCTGGGGGCGCCGGTGTGGGGGTGAGGCAGGGCTGAGATGGGGGGGGGGCCGCCGCTTCCGGGCTGGCCTGTGGCCGGGCGAGCCCGCCAGGTGCCGCACCGCGGTATCGGCGGACATGACCGGTTCCGCTGCCACCATCGCCGCCGCCGTGAGCCGGTGCGAACAGGATCGCTCCAGGAACGACCCTCCTCGATCATGCCGAGGAGGGGACGAGATCAGCCGTTGCCGCGCTCCCGCTTGCCGGCGGCGAAGCGCACCGCCTCATCCGCGGCGCGGAACAACGCGCGGGCCTTCTGCTTCGTCTCCTCGTATTCCGCCTTGGGGTCGGAATCCGCGACCACGCCGGCACCGGCCTGGACATGCATGACGCCGTCCTTCACCAGCGCGGTGCGCAAGGCGATGCAGGTGTCCATGCCGCCATCGGCGCCGAAATACCCGATGCCGCCGGCATAGAGACCGCGGCGGGAGGGCTCGAGCTCCTCGATGATCTCCATCGCCCGGATCTTCGGCGCGCCGGTCAGCGTGCCGGCGGGGAAGCCGGCGGCATAGGCGTCGAGCGCGTCCAGACCCTCGCGCAGGCGCCCCTGCACCTCGGACCCGATGTGCATGACCTGAGAGTAGCGCTCGACCTGGAACTGCGCCGTGACCTTCACCGAGCCGATCGCGGCGACGCGCCCGACATCGTTGCGGCCGAGGTCGAGCAGCATCAGGTGCTCGGCGCGCTCCTTGGGATCGGCGAGCAGTTCGGCTTCCAGCGCGCGATCTTCTTCCGGCGTCGCGCCGCGACGGCGCGTGCCGGCGAGCGGGCGGACCGTCACCGTGTTGTCGCGGCAGCGCACCAGGATCTCGGGGCTCGCCGCGACCACCGAGAAGCCGCCGAAATCCCCGAAGACCAGGAAGGGCGCGGGGTTGATCCGCCGCAGCGCGCGGTAGAGAGAGAAGGGCGGCAGCGCGAAGGGCACCGAGAAGCGCTGGGACGGCACGATCTGGAAGGCATCGCCGGCGCGGATGTATTCCTTCGCCTTCTCCACCGCGGCGATGAAGCTCGCCTCGGTGAAGTTGCTGCTGGGCTCGCCGAGCTTCGGCAGCACCGCCGGCGGCGCCGGGCGCGGCACCGGACGATCCAGCGCCGCTTCGGCCTCGTCCAGCCGCGCCAACGCGGCCTCGATCGCCGCATCGGGCTCGCCGCCTGGCCAGATCGGGGCGCAGAGCGTCAGGGTGTCCCGCACATGGTCGAAGACGGCCATCAGGGTCGGGCGCGTCAGCACGGCGTCCGGGATACCCAGCACGTCGGGATTGGTCTCGGGCAGCTTCTCGATCAGCCGGACCATGTCGTAGCCGAGATATCCGAACAGCCCGGCCGCCATGGGCGGCAGGCCGGGCGGGACGGGCATCCGCGCGGCCGCGATGACGCGGCGCAGGCTGTCCAGCGCCGGACCGGCTTCCGGCTCGAAGGCATGGGGGGCGGACAGCGCATGGCGGTTGATCTCCGCCTTGCCGCCCTTGCAGCGCCAGACCAGGTCAGGGGCCATGCCGATGCCCGAATAGCGCCCGCGCGCCGCACCGCCCTCGATCGATTCCAGCAGGAAGGCGTTGGGCTGGGCCCCGCCGGTCAACTTGAGGAAGGCGCCGACCGGCGTGTCGAGGTCGGCGACCCGCTCCCGCACCAGGATGGCGCCCCGGCCGGCTTCCAGCGCGGCGCGCGCCGCGGCGATATCCGTTCCACTCATCGGCCGGTCACCTGGTCCAGAAGCTGGGTATTGATGCGCACCGCCGCCCGCTCGCGGATCGCGCGGGCGAACTGGTCCTCAAGCTCATCCTGCATGCGCTGCTCGACTTCGCTGCGCACCCGGGCGCGCGCCGCGTCGTCCGAGCTCGGGTCGAAGGGCGTGATGCCGGTCAGCTTCGCGACGGCGAAGCCGTCCTGCGTCTCCGCCATGGTCACCTCGCCGACCTTGAGCTCGAAGACCGGGGCGACGAGTTCGCGCGGCAGGCCGCCCGGCAATGACGGGTCGCGGCTGAAGGGGCCGACGGTCTGGACCGTAAGGCCGGCCTCGGCGGCGGCCTCCTCCATGGTCTTGCCGCCGCGCACCGCGGCCATCAGGGCGGCGGCGCGCTCCTCGGCCTCGCGCCGGCGGGCATCGGTGATCCAGGCGCTGCGCAGCGTGCCCTCGATGCTCTCGAAGGGGCGGAGCGCGGGGGGGATGACCTGCCGGAGCTCGATGGCGACGAAGGCGTCGCCCATCTCCGCCATGCGCGGGGCCTCGCCCTGGCGGGCGGCGAAGATGCTGCGCAGCAGCTCGGGGCGCTGGGCTTCGGGCACCGGCAGCGTCGCGGGCTGGCCTTCCCGGTCCTGGCCGAGCTGGTTCAGCGTCACGCTGGCCAGGGTCAGGCCGAAGCGTTCGGCCGCCTCGGCCAGGCTGATGCCGCCGGCGAGCGCGTCCTCGACCCGGTTGGCCCGTTCATAGGCGAGGTCGAGCGCCCGTTCATGGGCGAGTTCGCGGCGAAGCTCGTCGCGCACATCGGCGAAGCTGCGGGTCACGGCGGGTTCGATGCGCGCCACCTTGATGACATGCCAGCCGAAGGGGGTCTGGATCGGATCGGTCACGCCGCCGTCAGGCAGGGCGAAGGCAGCCTCGGCGACATTGGCGTGGGGCAGGGTGGCCCGGTCGAGCATGCCGAGATCGGATGCGCCGCCGTCATCCGCGCGGGCCTGCGCCTCGATGGCCGCGAGATCGGCGCCGCCGCGCCAGGAGTCGGCGATGGCGCGGGCCTGGGCTTCCTGCGGCACCACAGCCTGGAGGATCTGCCGCTTCTCGGGCGTATCGAACTGCGCGCGGCGCGCCTCATAGGCCTGTTGGAGCGCGGCATCGTCGATCTGCACCTCGCCGACCAGCGAGTCCGGCGACAGGACCAGGACCGAGACCTCGCGGAACTCCGGCGAGGAGAAGCGGTTCGCGTTGTTCTCCTGGAAGCGTCGGAGCTGGGCCTCGGTGGGCGCCTCGGGCTCGGGCATGGCGGAGCGGGCGATCTGCACCAGCTCCGCGCTGCGGCGTTCGAAGGCCCAGGCGAGCAGAGGCGCGGTGAGGGCCTCCGGCGCGGCTGCGCCGGCGCGGATCGCGCCCGACAGCTGTTCGCGCAGGACCTCGTCCGAGACGACCTGGAGGAACTGCGCCTCGGTCAGCTCGTTGTTGCGCAGGAAGCTGTCGAGGACGAGGCGGGAGAAGCTGCCATCGGGCCCGCGCAGGCCGGGGATGGCGAAGACCGCATCGCGCACCACCGGGGCGGGGGCGGCAAGGCCGAGGTGATGGGCCTCGTTGCGCAGGCTGTACTGGGCGATCAGCCGTTCGAGCGCCGAGGCGGCGACGGCGCGGCGGATCTCGTCATTGGGCTCGAAGCGGTTGCCGAGCTGGCGGGCGATGCGCGCCATCTCCCGCCGCGCGGCAGCCTGGGCCTCGGGCAGTTCGATGCGCTCGTCGCCGACGCGCGCGACGGCCGTGTCGCGGCCGAAATTGCGCACGACGTCCTCGATGCCCCACATCGCGAAGGAGGCAAGGAGAAGGATGAAGAGAAGCCTGGCGGGCCAGGTGCCGGCAAGGCGGCGCATCGCGGTCAGCATGGGGCGCGTGCTTAGCCGGGGCGGGGCGATGGCGGAAGGGGTGGGCTGGCGGAGGGGCGCTTGCCCGGCGCCGGCCCCCGCCCGGACCGAGGCCCGGGGGGCGTGTCGACGTCAGCGCCCGCGCATCGGCGGGGCCGATCGCCCCGTCAAGCTGCCGCGCCGCGCGGCCTCGATGGCGGCGACGTCGATCCTGTGCATGGTCATCATGGCGTCGAAGGGGCGCCGGGCCTCGTCGCCCCTGGACGCGCGCCCCATGGACAGCCGGAAGCCCCCCGGCTAACGCAATTCGGTCTTGCCGAGGGAGCCTATCGTGACGCCTGGACTGCGCCCACTCATCGCCGGGAACTGGAAGATGCATGGCACGCTGCGCGAGGCGGCGAAGCTCGCCGAGGGCGTGCGCGCCGGCACCGAGGGGCTCGGCGCCGAAATCCTCGTCTGCCCGCCCTTTCCCTACATTCATGTGATCGCCGCCGCGATGCTCGGCCAGCCGGTCGCGGTGGGCGCACAGGATTGCCACCTGGTGGTGAAGGGCGCCCATACTGGCGACGTCGCTGCCCCGATGCTGCGCGATTGCGGCGCGACCTACGTCATCCTGGGCCATTCCGAGCGCCGCGCCGATCACGGCGAAACCGACGCCGTGGTGAAGGCCAAGGCCGTTACCGCCATCGCCCATGGCCTGACGCCCATCGTCTGCGTGGGCGAGACGCTGGCCCAGCGCGAGGCCGGCGAGGCGGAAGCCGTCGTCCGCGGCCAGATTGCCGGGAGCCTGCCCGACGGCTTCGCGGCGGCGGGCGGCGTCGTCGCCTATGAGCCCGTCTGGGCCATCGGCACGGGCAAGACCCCGACCGAGGCCGACATCGCCGCCATCCACGCCGCGCTGCGCGAGGCGGTGGGGCCGGCGACGCGGCTGCTCTATGGCGGGTCGGTGAAGCCAGGGAATGCGGTGGCGATCCTGGGCCTGCCGAATGTGGACGGGGCGCTGGTGGGGGGCGCGAGCCTGGTCGCCGAGGATTTCGCGGCGATCGCCAAGGCCGCGGGCTGAACCTTCCCCCAAGGGGAGGGGCACGGCGGCCGCGTCGAATCGCCCCGGCTTGCCGGGGAGGGCCCGGGCGGTTCCGCCGCCTTCGGCTCGGATCCTGGCGGGCGGGTGCGACCCGCCGGCCGCGTCGTCATGCTGCGCAATGGTTCCTAGGGATCCGCGCCCTTGCGGGCGATGACGGCCGCGACGCATGACCATCCGCACCATACTCATCCTGATCTGCGCGGCGCTCCTGATCGGCAGCGTCTGGCTGCTCCTCGAAAGCTCCGAACTGCCTGCCGCCATCTCCGCGGTATCGCGGGGTGAACCGGTGCTGCTGCCCGAGGACCTTCTGCTCGGCGTGGCAGCCTTCTTCGGTGTTCTTGCGCTGAGTACCGCCGTGTTCTTCTGGCGGATGGCGGGGGCGATTGACCGGCGAGACAGAGTCGCGGCCGAGCAGCTGGCTGCCGACCTCCTCCGCTTTCGGCGCGAGAGTCGCACGCGCGACAAGGCGCGCCGGGCCGAGGTCATGCGCGAACGGTCCCGATTGGCGGCTGGCGCGCGGCAACAAGGTGCGGGCGGGTCGCCGGGCCGGGCGGCTTGGGTCGGGGCGCTCCTGGCGGCCTTCGTCATCTCGGGTATCGCGGCAGCCTTGGCGCCGACGCTGCCGCCGCGCTGGCTGCGGTCGAACGGCTATGCGCCTTGCCCGGCCCTCGACGAGACGCGCCCGATCCAGACGCGGCAGAGCCGTGGCGAGGTGCGACAGTTCGGCTGGGCACTGCCCGGCGACTGCCCGACGACGGGCGTGCCGGGCCGATAGCCGGCGCCGGCCACGATGGCCCGCTTGCCATGGCGGCCCAAAGCCCCTCCCGATTCAGGCATTCCCGTCCTGTTCCCGTTACGCTAGAAGCCGCCGCCATGACCACCGTTCTCCTCGTCCTGCATCTTTTCGTCGCCCTTGGCCTGATCGGCCTGGTGCTGCTTCAGCGCAGCGAGGGCGGTGGGCTCGGCATCGGTTCCTCCCAGGGCATGGGTGCCTTCATGGGCGGGCGCGGGACGGCGAACCTGCTGACGCGGGCGACCGCGATCCTCGGCACGGCGTTCTTCGTCATCGCCCTGGTGCTGGCGCTGATGACGCGCGGGGCGGGGCAGCAGAGCCGGTCGATTCTCGATTCGCCGCCGCCCGCCGCGGCGCCGGCCGCTCCCGCGGTCCCGGCGCTGCCTGCCGTGCCGAACAACTAGACCCGTCGTTTCAACCACTTCCGGGCGCGTGGCCGCCCTGCGCATCGCGCGGGTGGCGGACACGCGCGCGGCTTGTTATGGAGGGCGCCCATGGCGCGGTTCGTCTTCATCACCGGCGGCGTGGTCTCCTCCCTTGGCAAGGGTATCGCTTCCGCCTCCCTCGGCGCGTTGCTTCAGGCACGCGGCTACAAGGTCCGGCTTCGGAAGCTGGACCCCTATCTCAACGTCGATCCGGGGACGATGTCCCCGTATCAGCATGGGGAGGTCTACGTCACCGATGACGGTGCCGAGACCGACCTCGACCTCGGCCATTATGAACGCTTCACGGGCGTCGCCGCCCGCAAGGCGGACAACTGGACGACGGGCCGGCTGTATCTCGACGTGATCGCGGCCGAGCGCCGCGGCGACTACCTGGGCGGCACCGTCCAGGTCATTCCGCACATCACGGACAAGATCAAGGAAGTCATCCAGGCCGAGACCGACGCCTATGACTTCGTGCTGGTCGAGATCGGCGGCACGGTCGGCGATATCGAGTCGCTGCCCTTCCTCGAAGCGATCCGGCAGCTCGCCAACGAGCTCGGCCCGCAGCGCAGCCTGTTCATGCACCTCACTCTCGTCCCCTATATCCCGAGCGCGGGGGAGCTGAAGACCAAGCCGACGCAGCATTCGGTGAAGGAGCTGCTCGGCCTCGGCATCCAGCCGCAGATCCTGCTGTGCCGCTGCGACCGGCCGATCCCGGAGAACGAACGCCGCAAGATCGCGCTGTTCTGCAATGTCCGCCCCGAAAGCGTGATCCCTGCACTCGATGCCAGCAGCATCTACGAGGTGCCGATCAAGTATCACGAGGAAGGCCTCGATCAGGAGGTGCTGCGCCATTTCGGCCTGTCGGCCTATGGCGAGCCCGGCATGGAGCGCTGGCGGGGGATCGTCCATGCGGTGCAGCAGCCGGAAGGCGAAGTCACCATCGCCGTGGTGGGCAAGTACACCAACCTGCTCGACGCCTATAAGTCGCTGGCCGAGGCGCTGGTCCATGGCGGCATCGCCCACAATGTGAAGGTCAAGCTGGACTGGGTGGACAGCCAGATCTTCGAGAACGACGCCGAGGCGGTGGAACGGCTCGAGAAGGTCAACGGCATCCTCGTCCCCGGCGGCTTCGGCGAACGCGGCGCCGAGGGCAAGATCGAGGCGGTGAAGTTCGCCCGCGAGCGCAAGGTGCCCTTCTTCGGCATCTGCTTCGGCATGCAGATGGCGGTGATCGAGGCGGCGCGGAACCTGCTCGAGATCAAGGGCGCCTCCTCGACCGAGTTCGGCCCCTGCGCCGAGCCCGTGGTCGGCCTGCTGACCGAATGGCTGCGCGGCAACGAGCTGGAACGGCGCAACGCGAGTGGCGACCTGGGCGGGACGATGCGGCTCGGGGCCTATCCGGCGAAGCTCGTCGAGGGCTCGCTGGTGCGCGAGGTCTATGGCGCGCCCGAGATCCAGGAACGCCACCGCCACCGCTACGAGGTGAATATCGCCTACAAGGACCGTCTGGAAGCGGCGGGGCTGCGCTTCTCGGGCCTCTCGCCGGACGGCGTGCTGCCGGAGATCGTGGAATACCCCGACCATCCCTGGTTCATCGGCGTGCAGTACCACCCGGAACTGAAGTCGAAGCCCTTCGACCCGCACCCGCTCTTCTCCGCCTTCATCGGGGCGGCGGTGAAGCAGGCGCGGCTGGTGTGACGCCTCTCGGAGAGGGGCTTTGCCCCTCTCCGAACCCCACCCCAGCAAAGGCCGAAGGGCCTTTGGAAACCGCAATCTGGTGTTGGGCTCGATCGCCCGGCACGGGCAGCGCGGCGACCGTCCTGCGCGGCGCCAGCTATTGGTGTCCAGAGGCCCTTCGGCCTTTGGCGGGGTGGTTTGGAGGGGCAGCGTCCCTCCAATGCCCACAGTGGGAGTTCTCTCGATGCGTCACGTGAAGGTCGGCCCCATCACCATCGGCAACGACCTGCCCCTGGTCTTCCTGACCGGCCCCTGCCAGATCGAAAGCCGCGCCCATGCGCTGGAAACGGCCGCCGCGCTGAAGGAGATGGCGCAGGCGGCGGGCGTGCCGCTCGTCTACAAATCCTCCTTCGACAAGGCGAACCGCACCAGCGTTTCCGCCGAGCGCGGCATCGGGCTCAAGGAGGGCCTGGCCATCCTCGCCGAGGTCCGTGAGGTCACCGGCCTGCCGACGCTCACCGATGTCCACACCCCCGAGCACTGCGCCCCGGCCGCCGAGGCGGTGGACATCCTGCAGATCCCGGCCTTCCTCTGCCGCCAGACCGATCTGCTGCTCGCCGCCGGCGAGACGGGTGCCGCGATCAACGTGAAGAAGGGCCAGTTCCTCGCGCCCTGGGACATGAAGAACGTCGCGGCCAAGATCGCCTCGACGGGCAACGAGAACATCCTGCTCTGCGAACGCGGCGCCTCCTTCGGCTACAATACGCTGGTGGCGGACATGCGTTCCCTGCCGATCATGGCGCAGACCGGATACCCGGTGGTGATGGATGCGACCCATGCCGTGCAGCAGCCGGGCGGGCAGGGGACCAGCACCGGCGGGCAGCGGGAATTCGCGCCCGTGCTGGCGCGCGCCGCGGTCGCGGTTGGCGTCGCGGCGGTCTTCATCGAGACGCACCAGGACCCCGACCATGCGCCATCGGATGGTCCGAACATGATCCCGTTGCGCGAGATGCCGGCGCTGATCGCGCGGCTGAAGGCGTTCGATGCGCTGGCGAAGGCCGGCTGACAGACCGATGCGGCGCCTCGCGCGGCTGGTGCTGGGCGTCTCGGTCGTGCTGCTGCTGCTCTCCTTCGTCGGCTTCGGCCTGGGCGAGGGCGGTGCGGTCATGGGCATCTTCGGGGTCGCGCTTGGCGCGGTGCTGCATCTGGCCGGCGGTGCGACAGGCAGTGACGATGAAGGCGTCGGCCATGACGGCGCGGCGGAGGCGGGTGACAGCGACAGCGGTGGCGGCGAATGACCCGTCCGCCAGGCCTGCCGCCGATCCCGCGCCGCCCCGTGCCGGCGCTGCTGATCCTCGCCCTGATCGCGTTGTTCCTGTGGTACGCGCTGCCGGCCGGCTGGCGGATGCTGGTGCTGTCCGGCTGGCATTGGGAAACGGTGCTCGCCGTGGCCGGCACGCATGTCGCCGTGGTGGGCGGGCTGGGCTGGATCGCCTGGCTGTTCTGGGCCGGGCGCCGGCCGGGTGATGGTGGCTGACCCGCCCTGTCGGGTAGGGTTTCCTTTACATTCCGGAACGACAATCCGGCGCGGGACCACCGGCGGGCGAGGCGGCGGCTTGCGGATCACCTATCTGCGCGATGGAACGCCGGTGCCGCTCTATGAAGCGGGTGATCTCGTCCGCCTGCTGCGCGACGAACCCGGCCCGGACCCGATGGCGGTGGCCGGCGAATGGGGGCGCGTGCTGCGCAACCGGGGGCGCGACGGGCTGGATATCCGCCTCGCCGGCTTTTCGCGGCCGCGCACCAGCGACCTGCCGGACATCACGGGCCTGCCGGCGCGCCTCGTCGTCCCCTGCGACCGGCAGGGGATGAGCCTGTCCCTGCAGCGCGACCTGCGGCGCCGGCGGTGACGGCGCGGATGGAAGCGCTTCCTTCACCACCGGCGCGACAGACTGCGTGGCTCCCACCGCGACCTCGGAGGCAGCCCCGATGCTGATCCGCTATCGACTCGATGGCACGCCGGAGCCGATCTACGAACCCGGCGATTTCGTGCGCCTGGTGCGGGACGAACCGGGGCCGCTCGTCACCGCCCATGCCGGGGAATGGGGGCAGGTGGTGCGCAATGCGAGCCGGGGCAGCCTCGATATCCGCTTCGCGGGGTATTCGCGCCCACGCCACGCCGCCATGCCGCTCGCCACCGCCGTGCCGGCGAGTTGCGTCGTGCCCTGCGACCGGCGCGGCGTGCCGGTGCAGCTCCAGCGCGACCTCAAGCGGAAGACGGAGCTGCTCTGACCAGCGTGCCCGGGGGTTACGCGAGGCGCCAACAGTAGCGTATCAGGGCGCGCGCTGATCTGCCCCGGAACACGAATGACCGAGAACATCTTCACCCTGTTGACGCAGGAAGTGCGCGGCGCCCTGGCCGCCCTGGTGCCCGAACTGCCCCCCGAGGCGCTGGCCCGCGTGCAGGTGGAGCCGCCGCGCGACGCGTCGCATGGCGACATGGCGACGAATGCGGCGCTGGTCGCGGCGAAGCCGGCGCGCATGCCGCCGCCGAAGCTCGCCGCCAGCCTCGCCGAGAAGCTGGCCGCCCTGCCGATGGTGGCGGAGGCGGCGCCCGCCGGCCCCGGCTTCGTGAATCTGCGCCTGCGCGAGGATTTCCTCCGCGCCCAGGTCCCGGCCGTGCTGCGCGCCGGCGAGGCCTATGGCGACAGCGCGCTCGGCGCGGGGGTGAAGGCGAATGTCGAATACGTCTCCGCCAATCCCACCGGGCCGATGCATGTGGGGCATTGCCGCGGCGCGGTGGTGGGCGATGCGCTCGCCAACCTGATGCAGAAGGCCGGCTGGGCCGTCACCAAGGAATACTACATCAACGACGCGGGCAATCAGGTCATCGCGCTCGGCTGGGCGACCTATTGGCGCTATCTCCTCGCGGTCACCGGCGATACCGACCATTGGAATGCCGAACAGACCGAGCGCCGCTTCGGCGTCACCCTGCAATATCGTGGCGACTACCTGATCGCGGTCGGGGCGGCGCTCGCCGAACGCTTCGGCGACAGCCTGATGCCGCGCCATATCGGCAATGACGAGATTTCGCCGGAGGAGACGATCGCCGCCTTCGGCCCGGCGCTGGCGCAGGGCTGGCTGGTGAAGTCGAGCTGGATCGACACCTGCCGCGAGACCGCGGTCGCGATGATGATGATCGAGATCCGCGAGGATCTGGCGCTGCTCGGCGTGAACCAGGACATCTTCCGCTCCGAACGCGCGCTGGTCGAGGCCGGCGCGGTGGAAGGCGCGGTCAAGCTGCTCGAAGGCAAGGGCCTGATCTACGAAGGCGTGCTGGAACCGCCCAAGGGCAAGACGCCCGAGGATTGGGAACCGCGCCCGCAGACCCTGTTCCGCGCCACGGATTTCGGCGACGACGTGGACCGGCCGCTGCGCAAGTCGGACGGGTCCAACACCTATTTCGCCAACGACATCGCCTATCACGCGGACAAGGTCGCGCGCGGTGAGGAATTGCTGATCGACGTCTGGGGCGCCGACCATGGCGGCTATGTCCCGCGCATGACGGCGGCAGTGAAGGCGGTCTCGGACGGGAAGGTGCCGCTCGAGATCGTGCTGTGCCAGATCGTGCACGTCATGAAGGCTGGCGAGCCGGTGCGCATGTCGAAGCGGGCCGGGACCTACATCACGCTGCGCGACCTCATCGAGGAAGTCGGCCGCGACGCCGTGCGCTTCACCATGCTGACGCGCAAATCGGATGCGCAGATGGAATTCGACCTCGACAAGGTGGTCGAGCAGTCGCGCGACAATCCGGTCTTCTACGTGCAATACGCCCATGCGCGCTGCCGCTCCGTGCTGCGCCAGGCGGAGGCGACGGATGCCGCGCTGACGGCGGATCTGCCTTCCGTGCCGCTCGATGCGCTGACCGATGCGGCGGAAATGGCGCTGATCCGCCGCCTGACGACCTGGCCACGCACCGTGGAAGCAGCCGCAACAGCGCGTGAACCGCATCGGATCGCGTTCTTTCTCCAAGACTTGGCCGGGGATTTTCACGTATTGTGGAACCGTGGCCGGGACGATTCGACGCTCCGCTTCATCCGGACGGAGGACCCAGCGGCCACGCGGGCCCGGCTGGCGCTGGTCGCCGCCACGGCGACGGTCATCCGTTCGGGCCTCGGCGTCATGGGGGTGACGCCGGTCGAGGAAATGCGCTGACGGGCTAGCCCACGGCCCAAGGGGGGAGTTGGGCATGACAGACGTTCCGGTGCCGTCCTATCGGGTGCGGCCCTCGGATGACGGCGGGCCACCCTGGCGGATGCTGGCGATCGGCGGGGGCATCGCCGGGGTGCTGGCGGTCGGCGGCGCGCTGGCCTGGGGCATCATGCGCGCCTCGGGGCCGCGCAACGTGCCGGTGATCGAGGCCGATCCGCGCCCCTTCAAGGTCCGCCCGGACGACCCGGGCGGCTTGCGCGTCCCCAACCAGGACGAACTCATCTTCGAACGGAGCCGCGGCAGCAACGCCCAGCCTTCCGGCGCGCGGCTCGGCCCGGAACCCGAGGCGCCGAGCATCGACGCGCTGCGGGCGCAGGTGGCGCAGCCCTCCCGGCCGGCCGCGCCGGCGGAAAGCCTCCTGGCGCCCCAGGCGGCGGCCCCGGCCGGGCGCAACGGAGCGCCGGCGGCGACGCCGCCTGCCGCTGCCCCGGCA
>JAYRJZ010000091.1:0-22273 GCA_041906015.1 Roseomonas sp. | reverse complement strand
CAGGGGCGGGGGTTCGGGCGCCCGGGGTGGCGCCGCGGCGAGGGTTGGCGGGGCGGGGGCGGCGGGCGGCGCCGGCGGAGTCGCAACTGGCGGAGGCGCCGCCGCGGCCACGGCAGAGGCGGCGACCGCGGGCGGTGGGCTCTCGGCGGCGGTCGTGGATGCCGTGCCTTCCGCCGCCGCGCTCGCCGGTGGCGCGGACGTCGCGACCGCCGGCGTTTCCGGCGGGCCGGACCGTTCCAGCCAGATCGCCCCGCCGGCGCCGGCGCCGATCACGACGACCCAGAAGGCGGCGAGCACCCCCCAACCAGGCACCCGCATGGTGCGCGCCTTCCCCGGAAGGCTCAGCGTGCGGCGCGGCGCTGCGGGTTGGCCGGCGCCGCGGCCATGCTGTGCAGGAGCTGGATCGCCTGCTGGAGCTGGTGGTCCGTCTCCGGCTTGGTCGGGTCGAAGGCGGGGGCGCCTTCGGCCGGCATGCGCTGGATGCGCTCGACCAGCCCGGCGGGTAGGTTCAGCGGCGGCAGCGGCGGCGCGGCAGGCGTCTCGCGGCCGTTGTCGTTGCGCAGCGCACGGCGCAGATCGGCTTCGCGGTCACGCCGGGCGGCCGCGGCCTGCTGCGCGTCCTCGCGCGTCGCCAGCACCTCGATGTCCGGCTCGATGCCGGTCGCCTGGATGGAGCGGCCCGAAGGCGTGTAGTAGCGCGCGGTGGTCAGGCGGATGGCGCCATTGCCCGGGATGGGCATCACCGTCTGCACGCTGCCCTTGCCGAAGGACTTCACGCCCAGGACGATGGCGCGGCGATGGTCCTGCAGGGCGCCGGCGACGATCTCGGAGGCGCTGGCCGAGCCGGAATTGATCAGCACCACGACCGGCAGCCCCTGGGCGATGTCGCCCGACCGGGCATTCCAGCGCTGCGCATCCTCCGGCCGGCGGGCACGGGTGGAGACGATCTCCCCCTGGTCGAGGAAATCGTCCGAAACCTGCACGGCCTGGTCAAGCAGCCCGCCCGGATTGTTCCGCAGGTCGAGCACGATGCCCTTGAGGTTGCCGCCCGCCTGCTGGCGGAGCTGCTGCATGGCACGGCGCAGCCCGACCTCGGTCTGCTCGTTGAAGGAGGTGAGGCGGATATAGCCGATATCGCCCTGCTCCAGCCGGAAGCGGACCACCTGCGGACGGATCACGTCGCGGGTGATGGACAGCTCGATCGGCCGCTCCACGCCTTCGCGCCGGATGGTGATGCGGATGGCGGTGCCGCGCTCGCCGCGCATCTGCTCCACCGCCTCCTGCAGGGACAGGCCCTGCACGGAATTGCCGTTGAGATGCGTGATGAGGTCGCCCGGCTTCACACCCGCCCGCGCCGCCGGCGTGTCGTCGATCGGGGAGATGACCTTGATGTAGCCATTCTCCTGGCTGACCTCGATGCCGAGGCCGCCGAACTCGCCGCGCGTCTGCACCTGCATGTCGCGGTACATGCGCGGGTTCATGTAGCTGGAATGGGGATCGAGGCCGGTGAGCATGCCCTGGATGGCATTCTCGATGGCGTCGCGGTCGTTCACCGGCTCGACGTATTCGGCGCGGATGCGCTCGAAGACATCGCCGAACAGGTTCAGCAGGCGATACGTCTCAGCCCGTCCACCGCCGTCCTGGGCCCAGGCCGCGACCATCGGTCCGACGACCACACCGGCCGCGAAGGCCGCGCCCACAGCCGCGAAGGTCACGCTCCTGCGCCGCATCCGAAATCCTTCCTTCCGTGGCGCGGGGCGGAAAGCACCCCCGCGCGAGAGTTCAAGCTGTAGCCGATGGCGCCCCCCGGGTGCAGCCGGAAACCGCGCCGAAACAGTGCTGTTACCAGCCTTACCATTTGGCAAGTCCATGACTTACCGATCGGCAAGGCTGGCACAGGGTCACCCCGATCCGCCCCGCGCCCCAGCCAGCCAGGGCCGCGGATCGACCGGATGCCCGCCGCGCCGGAGCTCAAGATAGAGGCGCCCACGCCCGCCATCCCCATCGCCGACCACGCCAACCGGCTCCCCGGGCAAGAGCCGCGCGCCGGTCGTGGTGTCGAGCCGCCCCAGTCCGGCCAGGACGACATGGTGCCCGTCACCGCAATCGACAATCAGCAGCAGGCCATAACTTCGGAAAGGGCCACTGAAGACCGCGCGGCCGCCGCAGGGGCTGACCACCCGTGCCCCGGCCGGCGCCTGGATGGTCTCGCCCCGCGCCGTCCCGCCCTCGCCCTGGTCGCCAAAGCCCCGCAGCATCCGGCCCGAGACCGGCAGCACCCGGCCTGCCGTGCGGGCCGCTGCGGTCCGCGTCGGCTCCGTCGGCGCCGATCGTTCCGGCGGTTCGGGCAGCGGGCGGCCGCTGCGGCGCGCCGCGCGTTCCTCCCGCGCCTGCCTGGCGGCCTCGGCCCGCTCCCGTGCCGCCTCCGCCGCGGCCTCCCGGGCCCGTTCGCGCTCGATGCGGGCAAGCATCTCGGCCAGGTCCGTCGCCCGTTCCAGGGCTTCCTGGGCGCGTCGGCCGGCCTCGCGCTCGGCGCGGCGGGCCTCGGCCTCCCGCATCCGGGCGCCGGCGATCTCCGAGTCGAGCACGGCAGCGGTGGCGACGGCCTCCTCCCGCGCGGCGGTGACCAGCAGGGCCTCGGCCGCAGCGACCCGGGCGCGGCGCGATGCTTCGTCATCCGCCTGGCGCAGCGCCTCGACCTCCTGCCGGATGTGGCGGGCGATGCCCTGCAGGACCAGCACGCCACGCAGCGCCTCATCGGGCGGGACGGGCACGGCGAGTAGCGTTTCGGCCGGCCAGAGCGACAGGCGCCGCATCGCCGGCAGCATCGGGGCGAGGGCGGCGGCGCGGCGGGCGGCTTCCTCGCGTGCGGCGATGGCGGCGAGAACGGCGCGGCGTTCGCGCTCCTGCGCCGCGTCGAGGACGGATTCGGCGCGCTGGACGCGCTCGGCCAGGGCGACGCGCTGGCGCGCCAGGCCGCGCTCGACCTCCGCGGCTTCCTGGGCGAGGCGGGCGGCCTCGGTGGCGGCCGCGCGCTCGGCCTCAGCGGCCCGGCGGGCATCCTGGACGGATTCGCGGGATGGCTGCTGGGCGAGGGCCGGGGCGGCCATCAGCAGGCAAAGGCCAAGCTGAAGGCCCAGACGACCGCGTAACCCCCCCGATCGGCGCCCTAGGCCCTCCGTACCGCAGCGCTCCGCTGCCGCGCCTTCAGCGCGACCTTGAGGCCCGGCGCCAGAAATCGGTTTCCAAAGGCCTTCCGGCCTTTGGCGGGGTGAGGTCCGGAGAGGGGCAGGGCCCCTCTCCGGTTCAGTCTGCCGCGTCTGCTTCATGCCGTGCCGGCAGCAGTGACCGCCCGGTCATCGCCGCCGGCTGCGTGAGCCGCAGCAGGGCCAGCAGGGTCGGCGCGATATCCGCCAGCCGCCCATCGGCCAGCGCTGCGCCCGCCGGCGCACCGAGCAGCATGGCCGGCACCGGATTGATGGTATGCGCGGTGTGCGGCCCGCCGGTGGCGGGGTCCTTCATCAGTTCGGCATTGCCGTGGTCGGCGGTGACAAAGAGCGCGCCGCCCGCCTTGCGGATCGCCTCCGCGATGCGGCCGAGGCCGGTGTCGACGGCCTCCACCGCCTTGGTCGCGGCGGCGAGGCTGCCGGTGTGGCCCACCATGTCGGCATTGGCGAAGTTCAGCACGATCAGGTCGTAGGTCCCGGACCCGATCGCCGCCACGGCCTTGTCGGTCAGTTCCGGCGCCGACATCTCCGGCTGCAGGTCATAGGTCGCGACCTTGGGTGACGGGACGAGGATGCGGTCCTCGCCGGGGAAGGGTGTCTCCTCGCCACCGTTCAGGAAGTAGGTGACGTGAGGGTATTTCTCGGTCTCGGCCATGCGGAGCTGCTTCAACCCGGCCTTGGACACCACCGCACCGAGGATGTCCGCCATCGATTGCGGCGCGAAGAGCGTGGCGAGGAAGGGGTTCAGCGCCTCGCTGTATTCCGTCATGCCGGCGGCGGCGGCGAAGTGGACCACCCGCTTGCGCGCGAAGCCGCTGAAAGCGGGGTCCAGGAGGGCAGCGAGGATCTGCCGCACCCGGTCGGCGCGGAAGTTGAAGCAGAGCAGCCCGTCGCCATCCTTCATGCCGGCATAGTCGCCGATGACGGTCGCCGGGATGAATTCGTCGGTCTTGCCGGCCTCATGCGCCGTGGCGATGGCGGCCTGGGCGGTGGCGGCGTGCGTGCCATCCGCAACGACCATGGCGTCATAGGCGGTGCTGACGCGCTCCCAGCGATTGTCGCGGTCCATCGCGAAATAGCGGCCGATGACGGTGGCGATGGACACGCCTGGCAGGCCGGCGATGTCGGCCTCGAACTTCGCAAGGAAGGCGGGTGCCGCCTTGGGCGCCGTGTCGCGGCCATCGGTCAGGGCGTGGATCGCGACCTTGATCCCGGCGCCCGAGAGGATGCGCGCGAGGGCCACCGCATGGTCCTGATGCGCATGCACCCCACCCGGGGAGAGCAGCCCCATCAGGTGGCAGGTGCCGCCCGAGGCCTTGAGCGCCGCGATCAGCCCGGTCAGCGCCGGCAGCGTTGCGATCGACCCGTCCGCGATCGCCTTGCCGATGCGCGGCAGGTCCTGCATCACCACGCGCCCGGCGCCGATGTTGAGGTGCCCGACCTCGGAGTTGCCCATCTGCCCGTCAGGCAGGCCGACATCCGCGCCGCAGGTCCGCAGGAAGGCATGCGGACATTCCGCCCAGAGCCGGTCGAAGGAGGGCGTCTTCGCCTGGCGCACCGCATTGTCGGCCACCTCCTCGCGCCAGCCCCAGCCGTCCAGGATGACGAGCATGACGGGACGGGGGCGTGTGGCGGGCATGGCGGGGTCCTTGATTCTCTCCGCGGGCTTACCCCCCGGCGCGGGCCGGGGGCAAGGCCGCCGCGATCAGGTGGGGATGAGCACCGGCACCCCAAACAGCAGCCGGTGCCCATGCAGCACCCCGGCCCAGAGCAGAAGGCCGGCCAAGGGCGCGATCCAGCCGATCTCGCGCAGCGCCAGGCGGTTGCGGCCGGCGAGGATCGCACCGAAGGGCAGGACGGAGGTCGCTGCGGCGAAGGCCGGCCATGCCTCCTTGTGGCGCCGGGCCATCTTCGCGTCGATCGAGGGCATCCCCGCCAGGGCGGTGACGAGGAAGGCACCGAAGAAGACGATCGCCGCGGTATCGCCATTGCCGAGGATGTGCAGCGCGGACCAGCCCGCGAAGGCGCAGAGCATCGGATGGCGCGTGATGCGCTGGATGCCGCGCGGTCCGCGCGCGAGCAGCCCGCCGCCGCCCGTCGCCGTCGGATTGCCCACCAGCGAGCAGGTGAATAGGCCGAAGACCGGCAGCATCAGCAGGGCGATGACCCAGCGCAGCCAGCCGGGCGCGAACCAGAGCGGCGCCGTCTCCGCCCCGCGCCAGGCGATGACCATCAGCGCGAGCAGGGCGAGGGAGATAGCTGAGAAGCCGGCCATGAAGACCGCCTCGCCGGTTCGCGCGACGATCCGCCCTCGCAGCGCGGTGCCCGAGATGCCGACATGCACGGCGACCCAGAGCATGGTGAGGAGAAGGAGCAGCAGCATGCCCGCATCATCGCGGCCTCGGGCGCGCGGCGTCCAGCATCGCGTGGGAAGGCCAGATCAGCTTGGCCGCCAGGCCCGGTGATAGGGGTGGTTCTGGCGGATCGCCTGCGCCCGGTAGAGCTGTTCGGCCAGCATCCCGCGCACGAGGAAATGCGGCCAGGTCATCGGTCCCAGCGCGATCCGCCGTTCCGCCCGCGCGGTGACGGTGGGATCGAGGCCCTCCGCCCCACCAATCAGGAAGCAGGGCGTGCGGCCCGCATCCTCGATGCGGGCGAGCAGCGCCGCGAAGCCTTCGCTGTCCGGCGCTTCCCCGCCCAGGTCGAGCGCGATGGCAGCGGCCTGCTCAGGCAGGGCGGCAAGCAGCGCCGCTCCCTCGCGGCGCCGGACCTCCGCCGCCGAACCCTTGGCCTCAGGGATTTCCGTGACCTCGGGCGGGGGGCGGAGGCGGGCGGCGTAATGGGCATAGAGCGCCGCCTCCGGCCCGGCCTTCATGCGGCCGACCGCGAGGATCCTAACCGGGCGCGGCGTCGCTCGCCCCCGGGCTTTCCGGGCCCCACATGCGCTCGATGCGATACAGCTCCCGCGCATCCGGCCGGAAGAGGTGGATCACCAGGTCGCCGGCATCGATCAGCACCCAGTCCGGCGAGGCCTGGATGGAATCGCGGCGCAGATGCAGCCCGACCTTGGCCAGCGCCTCGTCCAGATGCGTCGCCATGGCCTGGAGTTGCCGCTCCACCTGGCCGGTCGCGATGATCAGGCGGTCGGCGTAATCGGCGCGGCCGGTGACGTCGAGCAGGATGATGTTCTCGGCCTTGTCGTCCTCGAGCGACTTCATCGCCGCCTCGACGATCAAGGTCAGGCGATCGGGGGACAGTTTCTCCCGCTTGCGGGTGCGGGCGGGGCGCGGCGGGGCGGGGGGCTTGGCGGCAGCCTTGGCCTTGGTGGCGGCCTTGGGCACAGCGGCCTTCGCCGTGGTGGCCTTGGCCTTGGTGGCGGCCCTGGGCGAGGCGGCCTTGGCCGTGGTAGCCTTGGCCTTGGTGGCGGCCCTGGGCGCGGCGGCCTTCGCCGTGGTGGCCTTGGCCTTGGCGGCGGCTTTCGGCACAGCCGCCTTCGCCTTGGCAGCCACTGACGTCTTCGCCGCCACCGGCTTCGCCTTCGCGGCGGATGTCCTGGCGGTCGTCACGGTCGCCTTGGTCTTCGTCGCCACGGCCTTCGACGCGCTTGCCTTCACGGCTGGCGTCTTGGCGGTCGTCCTGGCCTTCGGCTCCGCCTTGGCTTTCGGCGCCGCGGCCTTCTTCGCCGCCGCAGGCTTTGCCTTCGGCGCGGCCTTGGCCTTGGTCGGCGTCGTCTCGGTGGTCTTCGGCGTGCGGGCTATGGCCCCCTCCTCTCGCCCGTGTGGTTGCCGGTCCGCGCGCGGATCGCGGTGGCGGATGCAGCGTGCTCCCGCGCCGGAACCAAGCACCAAGCGGCGTGGGGCGCAAAGGATTCCGTCAGTGCCGCGCCCGGGGCGCGCCGGTGGCGCGCCAGCACATGCGCGGCGCGGCCCATAAGCGCGCGCCGCGTCCAGCCGGGCCGTGGCAATACGGCAATCGCCACCTGGCGCGCAATGGCGCGCCACCGTTTCCAGCGCGGCAACTGCACCAGATTGTCCGCGCCGATCACGAAGGCGAAGCGCGCGCGGCGGAAGCGGCGCTGCAGCATCGCGAGGGTATCGGCCGTGTAGCGCGTGCCCAGCAGCCGCTCGATATCGGTTGCGATGATGCGTCGCCCATCCGCGATGCGCCGCGCGGAGGCCAGCCGATCGGCGAGCGGCGCCATGCCCCGCACGGGTTTCAGCGGATTGCCCGGCGAGACCAGCAGCCACACCTCGTCGAGCCGCAGCGCCCGCAGCGCTTGCCGCGCGACATGCCGGTGCCCCGCATGCGCCGGGTTGAAGGAGCCACCGAGCAGCCCGATGCGCCGCCGTCGCGCATCGCCGTATCGTCCCGGTGTCACCGCGTTCGGACGCTCACGCTGACCGGCTGGGCCACCAGCCCTTCGTAGCGCACGGTGTAGGTGCGCCCCGGCTCCAGCGGCAGCGTCGGTGAGTAGCCCGCCACCGACAGATACTGGCCGGCTTCGAGGCGCAGCCCGGCGCGGGCGAGATCCTCGATCAGGAAGGCCACGACATCCAGCGGATGGCCGAGTGCGGCCGTCCCCGGCGCCGTGGCGCGCACCTGGTCCCGGTCGTCGACCATGGTCACGGTCATCGATCCCAGCCGATCCACGAACTCGGGGGTCGCCTCCACGGGAATGGGGGTGCCGAGCACGCCAAGCCGCGCGCCGACATTGATGGCGAGCAGGTTCGGCCCGTCGAAACCGCCCGACAGGACGAGGTCGGGCAATTCGATATAGGGGATCACCTGGTCGAGATGCCGCAGGATGGCGAGCCGGTCGCGCCCGGCCTGGTTGATACCGTCATCGCGCACGCGGACGAGGAAATCGCTCTCGATCACCGGTACGGCACCGAAGCGTGCCGGGATCTCGGCGCCGCTGCGCAGGCTCACGCTGCTTTCCAGCAATACGCCGCGGACCGGATGGTTCACGCCGAAGCGCTGCTGCACCGGGGCGCTGGTCAGTCCGACCTTGTAGCCAACCGGCCGGCCCCAGGAGCGCTGCAACAGCGCGACCAGCCGCCCCTGCGCGCAGAAGCCATCCGCGAGCGAGGTCATGCCGGTGAAGGCCGGCGATGGTCGGTTGTCCAGCAGTGCCTCCGCCACGCGCTGCACGGCGGCTTCGTCCGGGCAGGCAGCACGGGCGGCGAGGGGCAGGGCGATCAGGCTGGCGAGCAGCAGCATCCGGCGCATGGGTTCGTTCCTCCGCAGCATGCCGATGCTAGCGGTGCTGCGGGGCGGGCGGGAAGGTGCCTCAGTGGAAGTTGGCCACCACCGCACCCATGCCGGGGATCGACAGGCGCCAGGTTTCACCGGCACGAGGGCTGATGGCGCTGGGTTCGGCGAGCAGTGCGACGAGTTCGCCTTCGCGGAGCGGGCGCCCCGCGAGCCGCCGGTCCCGCGCGAGATCAGCCACCAGATCCGCCGGTGGCGCGGCCAGGCCGAGCCGCGGCAACGCGGCGAGCGTGCTGCCATTGGCCTGCAGCAGGGCCTCCGGCGCGGCGGCGGGCAATGGCCCCTCCGGCCCGACGACGCCCAGGCGCAGCCCGAGATTGCCCGCGATGCGCGCCACTGCATTCGTCCCGCCGGCCAGCGCTGCGAGATCGAGCAGCGCGAGGTAGGGGCTCGCGGCGACCGGTTCCCCGTCGCGGCCGATGCGCAGCAGCAGCCCCGGTGCAACCGCAGGGCGCACGGCATAGCCAGCGTCGATCGTCGCGCCCGAATGCGCGCGCAGATTCGCGAAGAACAGCACGCCTTCCAGCGGGGGCAGGTCCTCCGCGGCCAGCGCGATCCCCGACACATCGCCCCAGGGCTGCGCGAGGAAGGCAACGAGCTTCTGCTGCGCGCACTGCGCTTCGGTATCGGTCGTCACGTCGAAGGGTGCCGGGGTGCGGCGTTCCAGCAGCGCCATCGCGAAGCGCGCCGCGGTCGGCAGGTCCGGACAATCGGCGCGCGCCGGCGCGGCGGCGAGCAACGCCACCAGCGCCAGCGCGCCCCGCATCACGGCCTGACCTGCCCGGTGCCGATCACCTGGTAGCGATAGGTACAGAGCTGTTCGAGTCCGACCGGCCCACGCGCATGCATGCGGCCGGTGGCGATGCCGATCTCGGCACCGAAGCCGAATTCGAAGCCATCGCAGAACTGCGTGGAGGCATTCCACATGCCGACCGCGGAATCGAGCCCATCGAGGAAGGCGCGCGCGGCGTCGTCATCCTGCGTCACGATCGCCTCGGTGTGTTCGGAGCCATAGCGACGGATATGGTCGAGCGCGTCGGCCACGCCGTCGACGACCTTCACCGACAGGATCGCATCGAGCCATTCGGTGGCGAAGTCCTGCTCCGTCGCCGGCTTCAGATCGGCCACGATCGACCGCGCGCGATCATCGGCACGGAAGTCGCAGCCGAGCGCGCGCAGATCGGCGATCAGCACCGGCAGCAGGGACGGCGCGATGGCGCCGTCGATCAGAAGCGTCTCGGTGGAGCCGCAGATGCCGGTGCGGCGCATCTTCGCATTGGCGAGGATGCTGCGCGCCATCGCGGGATCGGCCGCTTCGTGGATGTAGGTGTGGCAGAGCCCCTCGGCATGGGCGAGGACCGGCACGCGCGCTTCTTCCATCACGCGGGTGACCAGGCCCTTGCCGCCGCGCGGGATGATCAGGTCGATCAGCCCCGATGCACGCAGCATGGCTCCGACGAAGGCGCGGTCGGCGGTCGGCGCGATCTGGATCGCGGCTTCGGGAAGGGCGGCCGCGCGCAGGCCGTCGATGAGGCAGGCATGGATCGCGGCGGCGGAGCGCGTGCTCTCCGACCCGCCGCGCAGGATCGCGGCATTGCCCGACTTCAGGCAGAGCGCGGCGGCATCGGCGGTGACGTTCGGCCGGCTTTCGAAGATCATGCCGATGACGCCGAGAGGCTGCGCCACGCGACGGATGACCAGCCCATTCGGGCGTGTCCATTCCGCCAGCACGCGGCCGACGGGATCAGGCAGGTCGGCGACTTCCTCAAGGCCCTGGGCCATGGCCTCGATGCGCGCGGGGGTCAGCGTCAGCCGGTCGCGGAAGGCGCTGCTCAGCCCGGGGGCGCCATCCACATCCGCCGCGTTGGCGGCGAGGACATCATCCTGGCGCACGCGCAGCGCGGCGGCGGCTTCACGCAGCGCGGTATCCTTCGCCGGTCGCGGCGCACGCGCGACGATCGCGGCAGCCTCGCGCGCGGCGCGGGCGGCAGTGTCGAGCAGGCGGGTGGCGTCCTCGGCGATGGCATTCACGGTTCGGGTCTCCAGGCGCCGTCACAGCAGGTGGCGCGAGACCAGTTTACCCCATCCGGCCGGCGCGCGCGATTCGCCCATGGCGGTGTGCCAGGCGGCCTCGGGCCATTGGTGCGACGGGGCCGGCTCTCTCGCCCGATGCCCCCCCCGGACGCCGTTCGCCCATGGGCCTGCCTCGGGTGTCTTGTGCCAAAGCGTGGTTTCCGAAGGCCTTTCGGCCCTTGGTGGGGTGAGGTCTGGAGGGGGGCAAAGCACCTCTCCAGCGTACCCTTGCCACACCCGCGGCGCGCGTAGGCGCCAGAGATGCATCGATGCGTGCCTGCCTTAGTCGATCCGGATGCCGCTCTCCCGGATGATTGGCTCCCATTTCGCGCGTTCCTGCGCCCAGGCCTGGGCCAGTTCCGCCGGCGAACTGGGCTTCGGTTCCAGCCCGTTGCGGTTCAGCGCCGCGGTCACCTCCTGGTCGTCCAGCGCTATACGCATGGCAGCCGCGACGCGCGCGACGATCGGCTCGGAGGTGCCGCGTGGTGCGACCACGGCATACCAGCCCGGCGCGTCGAAATCGGGCACGCCGCTTTCGGCCACGGTCGGCACATCGGGCAGCAGCCGGGACCGTGCGATGGTCGGCACGGCAAGCGCGCGCAACCGGCCCGACTGCACATGTGGCAGCACCGAGGGTGCGGTGGCGAAGGAGAAATCGATCCGCCCCGAGAGCAGATCGGTCGCGATCAGCGCACCGCCGCGATAATGCACGGGCATGGTCTCGATGCCGGCCATGCGGTCGAATAGCACGCCGGCGAGATGCGGCCCGCCAGCAATGCCGCTGGTGCCATAGGAAAGCCGGCCCGGCGCGGCCTTCGCCGCGGCGACCAGCTCGGCGACGTTGCGCCAGGGACGGTCCGCCGGCACGACGAGGATGTTGAACAGATCGACAGCGATCGAAACGGGCATCAGGTCGCGCTGCGGGTCGAAGGACAGCCGCATCACCATCGGGCTGACGACCAGTGCGCCGATCGTCGCGAGCAGCAGCGTATGGCCATCGGCCGGCGCGCGCACCGCCACTTCGCTCGCGATGTTCGATCCCGCGCCGGGACGGTTTTCCACCACCACCGGCTGGCCCAGCACTTCACCCATGCGCGGGGCGAAGGCGCGCGCCGAAATATCCACCGCACCGCCAGGGGTGTAGCCGACCAGCAGGCGCAATGGCCGGTTCGGAAACCCCTCCTGCGCCACAGACGGCGCGGCTAGAGGCAGTGTCGCGGCGGCAAGAACGGCGCGACGATAGAAGCGATCGATCATGGATGTCCGGCCCTTCGATCATTGTCATTGATCGCAGTCTCGCATGGTGTCGGAACGCGACAAGTCATCATTCGCGAAGCGCATGGCCGCGATCATCGCAGCGCGTTGGGAAGTTCGCGTTACCTGACCATCTCTGGCGGCGAAGCGATGGCGAGGAAGCTTCCTCCCTCGCGACACTCAGTAAGGAAACACCATCATGAACCGCATCGTCATTCGCATCGCCGCCGCCGCCACGCTGGGCCTCGCCGCGACGCAGGGTGCGCTCGCTGCCGACGCCGGCCTTGGCTACGCCTATGTGGGCGGCACCGGCGAGAACGAGTCCGTGGCCTATGTCGGCGCCGTGCCGCAGGGCCTGCCGCTCGAGGGCGCGACCATCGTGGGTAGCGGCGGCAACATCTCGGTCGAGGTGCCGCGCACCGTCGTGCGCAGCCCCGTGCAGTACAACGCGGTGGTCGAGGGCTCGGGCGAGAACCAGTCCGTGCGCTACGTGCCCGTCACGCCGCGCGGCTGAGGATCACAGCAGGACGAGGTCATCCCGGTGGATGATCTCGTCCCGGCCACGCCAGCCGAGGAGCGCTTCGAGTTCCTCGCTGCGATGGCCGGCAATGAGGCGCGCGGATTCGGCGTCATAGGCCGAAAGCCCGCGTGCCACTTCGTGTCCTGCCTCGTCGCGCACACTGAGCGGATCGCCGCGCGAGAAGTCGCCGGTGACCGCGCGTACGCCGGCGGGCAGCAGGGATGAACCGCGCGCCAGCGCGAGCGCCGCCCCCGCATCGACGGTGAGGATGCCGAGCGGCGCGAGGCTGCCGGCGATCCAGCGCTTGCGTGCGGTGCGCCCCTCGGGCGCAGGCAGGAACCAGGTGCTGCGCGCGCCATCGGTCAGGGCCTGCAGCGGATTGTCCCGCTTGCCGAGTGCGATCGCCATCGCGCAGCCTGCGCCCGTCGCGATGCGCGCGGCGATCAGCTTCGTGCGCATGCCACCGGAGGAATAGCCGGGCGGCGGCTCGCCACCCATCGCCATGATCTCGTCGGTGATGCGTTCGACGACGGGAAGATGCGCCGCGGCCGGATCCTTGCGCGGATCGGCGGTGTAGAGGCCGTCGATGTCCGACAGCAGCACCAGCGCGTCGGCGCCGATCATCTCGGCCACGCGCGCAGCAAGGCGGTCATTGTCACCGAAGCGGATCTCGGCGGTGGCGACCGTGTCGTTCTCGTTGATGACCGGGACGCAGCCGAGATGCAGCAGCGTCGTGATCGTCGCGCGCGCATTCAGGTAGCGTCGGCGATCCTCGGAATCCTCAAGCGTCAGGAGAAGCTGCGCGGCGTTCATGCCGTGCGCGGACAGCGCGTCCTGCCAGGCGCCGGCGAGGCGGATCTGCCCGACCGCCGCGGCCGCCTGCTTCTCCTCGAGCCGCAGGGCGCGGCGCGTCAGGCCGAGCGCACGACGCGCCAGCGAAATGGCGCCGGAGGAGACCAGCACCACCTCCGCACCCCGTGCGCGCAGCGCCGCCACATCCGCGGCGACCGAGGCGAGCCATCCGGCGCGCGGCGCAGCGGTCTTCTCATCCACCACGAGGGCGGAGCCGATCTTGACGACGATGCGCCTGGCGGCGGCGAGGGAAGG
Source organism: Roseomonas sp. (assembly GCA_041906015.1). GTDB lineage: Bacteria > Pseudomonadota > Alphaproteobacteria > Acetobacterales > Acetobacteraceae > Neoroseomonas. The sequence continues at coordinate 8,821 of JAYRJZ010000091.1, read as the reverse complement.
GGTGGCGGGGTCGGACATGGCGCGCGCCTGTAGCATGAGGGACGGCGCGTCTGAAGCGCGGGACGCGCGACACAGACCCGTCGCTTGCCAGATCCCGTGCCAAGGCCGCATGGTCCGCCGCCACAGGGTCCCGGGGCGGAGCTTACGCGTTCAGTCACGCAACCCGGCGCAACCTGTGTCTGTTCGCGTGAACTGGACCCCGGGCGCTATCGCCCCAGGGGCCTCACGCCCTTGGAGGGAGCACACGCATGGCCGATCTGGTCATCATCGCCTATCCGGACGTCGCGACGGCGGAAGCGTCGCGGGCCAAGCTGATCGAGCTGCAGAAGGAATATCTGGTCGAACTCGGCGACGCCGTGGTGGCCGAGCGCCTGGCGGATGGGTCAGTGAAGTTGCATCAGCTTATCAACACCACTGCGGCGGGCGCCGCTGGCGGCGCGCTGTGGGGGACGCTGATCGGGCTGCTGTTCCTTAACCCGCTGCTCGGTGCGGCGGCCGGTGCGGCCGGCGGGGCGATCAGCGGCTACCTCACCGATGTGGGCCTCGACGACAAGTTCCTGAAGGACGCCGCGGGCTCGCTCGCGCCGGGCCAGGCGGCGCTGTGCGTGCTGGTCCGCAAGGTAACGGCGGATAAGGTGCTGCCGGCCATGGCGCATTTTGGCGGGACCGTGCTGCGCACCAACCTGACCAGCGAACAGGAAGCCAAGCTGCGCGAGGCGCTGAAGGCGGGCTGATCCCGGCGCCCGACGCGGGGCCGATCAGGCTTCGGCTGCTTCGGCCTCGCGCTGGGCATGGATGGTGTCGGCGAGCGCGCGCAGGGCCGCGGGCACGCCGTCACCGGTCGCACCGCTGATCACGAGCACCGGCCGCCCGCAGGCGCGTTCCAGCGCCTTCACGCGTGACGCCCGCGCCTGCGGCGTCATCGCGTCGAGTTTGTTCAGCGCCACGATCTCCGGCTTGTCGGTCAGGCCGTGGCCGTAGCCGGCGAGTTCGTCGCGAATGGTGCGATAGGCGCCGGCAGGGTCGGGCTGGGTGCCGTCGATCAGGTGCAACAGGACTGCGCAGCGTTCGACATGGCCGAGGAAGCGGTCGCCGAGTCCCGCCCCTTCATGCGCGCCCTCGATCAGGCCGGGGATATCGGCGATGACGAATTCCTCGGTGGCGTTGAGACGCACCACGCCGAGCTGAGGGTGAAGTGTCGTGAAGGGATAGTCGGCGATCTTCGGTTTCGCGGCGGAGACAGCGGCGAGGAAGGTGGACTTCCCGGCATTGGGCAGGCCGACCAGGCCGGCATCGGCGATCAGCTTGAGACGCAGCCAGATCCAGCGCTCCTCGCCCGGCCAGCCCTTGTCGGCACGGCGCGGGGCCCGGTTGGTGCTGGTCTTGTAGGTGGCGTTGCCGAAGCCGCCATCGCCGCCCTTCGCGATGACCATGCGCTTGCCCGGCGCATCGAGGTCGGCGAGCAGCGTTTCCTTGTCCTCGCCGAAGATCTGCGTGCCGACGGGGACCTTGAGGATCACGTCGTCGGACCCTGCGCCGGTGCGGTCGTTGCCCGCCCCGTTGCCGCCCTTGCGGGCCTTGAAATGCTGGGCGTAGCGGTAGTCGATCAGGGTGTTGAGGCCGTCCACGGCCTCGGCGATCACGTCGCCGCCCTTGCCGCCATTGCCGCCGTCGGGTCCGCCGAATTCGATGTATTTCTCACGACGGAAGGCGACGACGCCGTCGCCGCCGTCGCCGGCCTTCACCCAGACCTTAGCCTCGTCGAGGAATTTCATTGCTCGGGGAACCTGAAACGCAAACGGGGGCCCTGCGGCCCCCGCTGACTGACGGCGCGGTGCGCAGCCTTATTCGGCGGCCTGCGCCTCAGGCTCGACGGTGACGTGCACACGGCCTTCGGCCTTGCGCACGAACTTCACGCGGCCGGTCACGGCAGCGTGCAGGGAGTGCTGGCGGCCGGCATAGACATTGGTGCCGGGGATCATCTTCGTGCCGCGCTGGGTCACGATGATGGAACCGGCATTCACCGTCTGGCCGCCGAACAGCTTCACGCCAAGGCGCTTGCCTTCGGAGTCGCGGCCGTTGCGGGAGGAACCGCCTGCCTTCTTGTGAGCCATGGGTCTGTGCTCCCCTTATGCCGCGGTGATGGCGGCAATCTTCAGCACCGTCTGGTGCTGGCGATGGCCGTTCTTGCGCCGGCTGTTCTGGCGGCGGCGCTTCTTGAAGATGAGGACCGTGTCGCCGCGGGTCTGTTCGACCACGGTTGCGGTCACAGAGGCGCCCGGGACGGTCGGCGCGCCGACGGTCAGGCCGGCCTCACCACCCAGGAGAAGGACGTCGTGGAAGGTCACGGTCGAGCCGGGCTCGGCCTCGAGCTTCTCGACGGTGAGCACGGCGTCGGGGGTGACGCGGTACTGCTTGCCGCCGGTGCGGATCACTGCATAGGTCATGGGTCGCCCCGGGACTCTCTTCGGACTGTGTGTGGTTTGTGGGTGTCGGCCCAAAACCGAACGTCGGCGGCACCGCGGGTGCCGTCGTGGAGGCGGGCGTATAGCGCTGGGTGAGGGGGGACGTCAACGGTCGCGCTGGGGGCGTTGCGCGACGCGAGGGAGATGATTATACGGCGGGACCCCTCGACCAGGGAACCTTGGCGCCGGCCCCGGCCAGCGCAGCGCGGAGAGGTGCCGGAGCGGTCGAACGGGTCGGTCTCGAAAACCGAAGTACGGGCAACTGTACCGTGGGTTCGAATCCCACCCTCTCCGCCAGTTCCCTTCGGTGTCCCGCTCTCCGACAGACCGACCGCCGCGCTGAGTGGCAGGTTTGCTGGGGTGTTCGTCGCGGACCTGTTGACACCCCCGAAGCCGGCGAGGCCCGGAATTCGCTCTCTGGAGGCCTCTTCTCTCCGGACCTGTTGCCTTGGCCGATCAAGTACGGTTCTGAAAAATCTCGATGACAGGCCGGTTTCAGGGCGCTCCGTTCTTGCTCCGTTTCGCATGTCACACGCCCAAAATCCGTACTTCAATCGCGAACCAAAGGTACGGTTATCGGCGACCTGAAAGGATCCGAGCCGCCCCGCGTCGCCCCCCCCCAATGCCGCGGGTCTGCCCGCCATGTCGCGCAGGAATTGCGCTCGGGATCAACATCCGAGACCCACAAATGGTCACGTGCCCGCGTGCATGCGACATAAAGCAGAAGCCGCTCCGTCTCGTGGGCTTTCTGTAGTGTACCGCACCCGGTTCCCTGGACACTGGGTTGCCCTATGCGGCCCGCTTGGCGGGCGTGTCGAGCCACGCGGCGGGCGCTTCGAGCGGGCTGTGGCGGATGCGCTCGGGCGCGCGCGGATCGCGTCGATGCCGGCGAAAGCCACGCCGGCTGGGGGAGGCTGCTGACCCATGTCCCGTCCTTGCGAATACGGGCTCGCACGACGGCGGCCCGAGCGACCGTCCGGGTTCCGGGATGGGACGACGGGCGGGGCCCCGCGCTCAGCCACGGGCTCGGCGACCCCAGAGGTACACGGGCTCCCGCCCGCCGTCAGCCTCGCCGGCTCACCGCCAGCAGGCAACTGATAGATACAAGAGGGACCTGCCATGGAAACGGGCGATGATCGGCTTGTCCTCGACCGGTGACAGGCCGGGCGAGGGCGGCGTAGCGTGGGTTTCGGCGGGCATGGTGTCCAGCAAACGGCAGGGTTCTGTGTTCACAGCCGAATCCTATGGCCGAGCAACGGGTTGCGCCATGCCCGCCAGCCTTGGCGAATTTTCCGGGCTGACATAAAGGAGACCATGTTTTTGAGACCAGACATGACATTAAGGGGCACATGTTTGAAGTTCGTGCATGGTATACTCCGTTCCCTAGGGTTGCATGTGGAACGGTACTCTCGATGGCAGGAACAAGTTGAGGCGGTCACCCGCCTCCATGAGGAGAATCGCTGCGCGCAGGAGGAGATGAAGATCTTAACCCGGCGGCTCGCCGAACGTGAAGCAGAGGCCCATAGAGCATGGGGTGAAGCCTCGTCACGTCAATCACGCATTGACCAGTTGTCCGAAGAGGCTCGTCACGCATGGGATCAAGTCGGGGCACGCCAGACACGTATCGACCAGTTGTCCGAAGAGGCTCGCCACGCATGGGATCAAGTCGGGGCGCGCCAGACACGTATCGACCAATTATCCGAGGAGTCAGGCAACGCTTGGCGTTTGGCTGAGCAACACTATGCCGGCATTACGGATTTACAAACCGAGGTGCGACAGCTCTACCAGAGCCGCCATCTTATAAGAGAGCTAGCTATCGGCCTTTGCGCAACGATCAGTGGGCGAGATCGCATTATTACAGGACTTCCTGTAGAATTGCAGCGCCGCCGCCGGCTTAGTGAGCTATGTAACGCCGACAAGATCGCTTTACGCCACAATAATTTTCTCGTAAGCGGCATCAAAATCTGGACCCCGACAACATTTGTTGGCGATATGCTGCTGATGATGCCGGAGCGCGTATCGGAACAGATTGCAGAAACGGGTGATTTCGAACCAGACTTCACGCGTGTTATTATGGCGATTCTAGAGCCTGGGCATGTGGTATTCGATGTTGGTGCCCATTTTGGCTATTTTTCAAGGCTTTCTTCCCTGCTTGTTGGGCCAACGGGGCGCGTTTTTGCTTTCGAGCCCACACCCAGTACACGCGATGTGCTTTTGGTCAATCTGGAAGATCTGCCGCAAGCCACTATAGTTCCCGCGGCCGCATGGTCGCGCGATGGAATGCTGACGTTCCGCGTCAACACCTCACTGTTTTCGGCATTCAATTCCGCTTTCGATCCCCGACTGGACGAAGCATCCCGCGAGGCATTCGATTGGCAGCGGATCGAAGTGCCTGCCACGACGCTAGACGCGCACGCCGACGAAACCGGCCTGACCCCGGACTTCATCAAGATTGATGCGGAATCCTCTGAGGCGCACGTCATCGCCGGTATGATGAAGTTGCTAGCCACCGCGCGGCCCGTCGTCTCCCTCGAAGTCGGCGACATGGCAGTCGCCGGAGCAACCAGCAGCGCCGATCTGGTGTCACTGATGGAGGGCAAGGGCTATTTGCCTGTCGAACTCGTGGGGACGTCCGCACTGCGCCGCCATCGCCGTCGCAAGGGCAGTTATCCTGCGGCTAACCTGATTTTCGTTCCGGCTGAGCGCTCGGATGCGTTCTTTAGTCGTTTGGCTGGCCATGGAATCCACGAGGAACCTACGGGTATGCCAGACGGCGACAGCGTCAGGCCGCGTGAGCAAACCTGATCCATAGCGGGCGAGTAGTTCGCCGCCGTCTTCTTCGCAGTCGTCGCTCCATCCTCTCAACGGTTGGAGCCTCCGACAAACCCGGCGCGGTTCAGTCACCTCCAGCCCTGCATCACGCGCTGGCCGAACTCTAGAAAGAAGCAGGGCTCCTGGACGTGTCCAGCTCATATAATCTATTCAGATGGACGATTATGCTCACGAGGGGCAGGGCGTTTTGCATGAACGATTCAACGCATGATCCTGCACATCATCAGGGTTCTGATGTGCCGCTGGAACCGGGTCTCAGTATAACTGAAGGCCAATTGCGCATAGCATCCCAAGAACTCATGGATCGCCACTCTGAAGTCGCGTTGCTGCGCGATGAAGTCGATGCCGCGACGCATGAACTTGCGGATAGGCAAAGTGAGATCTTTGCGCTGCGGGCCGAACTCCTCTATTGGCAGGAGCGGGTGTGTACGCTCGCCCATTGCGACCAAAGTCCGGCGTTTGATGTGGATGCCAAACAGGGGGCTGATGCGGAGGCCGAGCATCTTCGGCAGCAGCTTGTCTGGATGCGCAGAAGCCCATTTTGGCGGGCGCGCGACCTTGTCATAGCTGCCTTGCGGAGAAGCGGCCTGCGAACGCGTGAATGAATGGGGCAGCGCTCGCGTGGCGCTCCTGTCGGACGTCCCGGCTAGGCGATGGCTGCGTATCCTAACAGGTGCCCCCTTAGACAAGATGGTCCGGCTGGGACTCGTCTCTAGTGGAGCGACTCCGACACTTGCTTCCCGCGCGCGATGGCGGTGAGGACGCGATCGGGGTCGGCAGTCCAGGTGAAGGGCTTGGGGTGCTTGTTGTGCTCGGCGACGTAGCGGTTGATGGCGGCCTGGAGGTCGACGAGCGAGCAGAAGACCCCACGCTTGAGCCGACGCCGGGTGAGCGCCGAGAAGAATCCCTCGACGGCGTTGAGCCACGAGGCGCTGGTGGGGGTGAAGTGGAAGGTCCAGCGGGGGTGGCGGACGAGCCAGGCGCGCACCTTGGGGTGCTTGTGGGTGGCGTAGTTGTCGACCACGGCGTGAACCGTCTTGCCGGCCGGCACCGCGGCCTCGACCTGGTTGAGGAAGCGGATGAACTCCTGATGCCGGTGGCGCTGCATGTTACGGCCGATCACCGTGCCGTCGAGCAGGTTCAGCGCGGCGAACAGGGTGGTGGTGCCGTGCCTGATGTAGTCGTGGGTCATCGTCCCGGCCCGTCCCTTCTTTATCGGAAGGCCGGGTTGGGTGCGGTCGAGCGCCTGGATCTGGCTCTTTTCGTCGATCGACAGCACGACGGCATGGGCGGGCGGATCGACATAAAGGCCCACGACATCGCTGAACTTCTCGGCGAACTTCGGGTCGTTGGAGAGCTTGAACGTCTTCATCCGGTGCGGCGTCAGGCCGTTGGCCTGCCAGATGCGCTGCACGCTGACCGCGCCGATGCCGGCCACCTTGGCCATCGCGCGAACGCTCCAGTGCGTGGTCTCGCCGGGCGGGTCGGCCAGCGTCAGGTCGATCACGCGTTGGACGGTCTCAGCGGGCAGCGGCGGCTTGCCGGGCTTGCGCGTCTTGTCGCGCAGCAGGCCATCGACGCCCTCCTGCATGAAGCGCTCCTGCCAGCGCCAGACCACCGGCTTGGACAGCCCCGAGCGGCGCATGATCTCGGTGGTCCCGCATCCGTCGGCGGTGGCGACGATCACCCGGGCGCGGGCCGCGTGCTTCTGCCGCGTATTGCGATCGGCGACGATCGCTTCGAGGCGAATGCGATCTTGCGGAGTGACCGAGACGACGATGCCTGCTCTCATCCGAACAGCTTGAACCCGTCTACCCGTTCAGGGAATCCTCTGAATGGGACACTCCACTAGCGGGATCGGATCTCGTGTCGGTCCGCACAACGCGCATTCAAACCTGAAAGAAGCCGAAATGACATCTTCCGATGCTCTAGAGTTCAGCGCGTTCCAGAAGACGCTCCTCGAGCTCTACGATCGAGTGAAGCGGGCCGGCGACGCCGCATCGGACGCCGTCCTGGCGGAGATGCGCTCCTGCCAGGCGGCACTTACCCCAAAGGCACCCCCGACCTTCTTCCGGACTTTTGATCGCTTCGCAGAACTCATAGCGCTGAATTTGAGTAATGAGCGGCGCAATGCTTTTCTTGCGGCTTTGAGGAAAGGCGCCAGCTGTAACAACCTCGTGGCCTCGTTACCCTATGCAGAGCGGGCCAGGATCCCGGGCGAGTTGCCGCCACTGCACCCCGATGGCGCAAATGGAATCAGCCTGGTGACCTGCTGCATGAATCGCGGTGAAAACCTCGCTAAATCGCTGCGATCATGGCTTGCCATCGATCAGCTTTCAGAGATCGTCATCGTCGACTGGTCGTCACGCGAGCCCGTCGCCGCTCTTCTGCGGGCGGAGGAAATCGCCGATCCGCGGATCCACGTGGTTCGGGTCGATGACGAGCCGCGCTGGGTCCTGTCCTATGCATTCAATGTAGGTTTTCGCATGGCGTCGCGGAACCTGATCCTGAAGGCTGACGCGGACATCGTCATCGCGCCGGACTTCCTCGAACACAACGCACCGTGTGGAAGCGAATATATCGCAGGAAATTGGCAGGAAGAATCGGAAGATCAAGCCTTCGTAAATGGATTCTTCTTCCTGCCAAAGCGAGCCTTGTATACGATTGGGGGATTCAATGAATTCATTACCACATATGGCTGGGATGACGACGATCTCTATCGTCGGCTTTCCTCCTCGGGCTTCGCCAGGAGAAACGTCGCCGGTCGTACCATATTCCATTTGGATCATACCGACGCCGACCGCATAGCGGATGTCGGCAATGCCAACGAGACATCGCTCGATCTGGACAGCATTGTTTCGAGTACGGCCTTTCATATTCAGAAGAACCGTATGCTTGTGAGCATAATGCCGGAATGGACCGCGTCATCCTGCGCCATGGGCTACAATATACTTGAACAAACCGAAGGTTTCACGCGGCTTGTGCGGCAGTCGAAGATGCCTCGAATGGTGCCGGAAAGGATTACTGAGGCCGCAGCGCTGCAAGGCCTTCGGGAGGTTGCATCCTGGCACATCGGCAGAGCGGCTCATCGCATTGCTCCACAGGCGCTGAAGTTGTTGCTGTCCCGGCCGCGTTCTGAGGTTACCAAGATTGATATCGCCGTTGCGTTGAGTGGCAGGCCTCAGGCGCTCCAGTCACGGGGCCGATGGATCGTTATTTCTGTACCGATTCGCTTGCTTGAGGCGCCGTCTCGCAATTTCACTTATGCGATCCAAGCTCTGCTTACGGCGGCCACCGAAGATGGTTTGCGTATCGTGATCCGCAGCACCTGCAAAGTATTGCCAGACGCTGCACCCGCTGTGCTGCGCGCCTTTCCGCTGGTTCATGAGAGTGACGATCTAGTGGAGCGACTCCGACACTTGCTTCCCGCGCGCGATGGCGGTGAGGACGCGATCGGGGTCGGCAGTCCAGGTGAAGGGCTTGGGGTGCTTGTTGTGCTCGGCGACGTAGCGGTTGATGGCGGC
>JAYRJZ010000090.1:0-22797 GCA_041906015.1 Roseomonas sp. | reverse complement strand
GCCCGCTCGGCGACCGTGCCAGATCACCTGCATGCAGGCTGTCATGCTTCTCGTCCTCGGCTTGGGTCATTCGGGTTCGGCCGCCGCGCGCCTGGCGCGCCTGGCCGGTTGGGCGGTGGCCGGCACGGCTCGCGCGCCCCGGGCGCCCGGTGTCATTCCCTTCGCCGAGGCGGGGGATGCGATCGGCGCCGCCACCCATCTGCTCGTCACCACCCCGCCGGGCGAGGCGGGCGACCCCGTCCTCGCGACGCATCGCGCGGCCCTGGAGGCGGCGTTGGCGAGCGGCCGCCTGCGCTGGGTGGGCTATGTCTCGACGACGGGCGTCTATGGCGATCGCGCCGGGGCCGTGGTGGATGAAGCGACGGAGCCCGCCCCGGGCCAGCCTCGCAGCCAGCGGCGGCTGGCCGCCGAGCAGGCCTGGCGGGACATCACGGCCGGGCGCGCCGCGCTCGACCTGATGCGCGCGGGCGGCATCTACGGTCCCGGCCGCTCCGTGCTGGATGACCTGCGCGCCGGCACGGCGCGGCGCGTGATCCGGCCAGGCCATGTCTTCACGCGCATCCATGTGGAGGACATCGCCCGCGCTGCGCTGGCGGCCATGGCGCAGGACCGCCCGCCCGCCCCGCGCGTGCTGCATCTGGTCGATGACGAGCCGGCCGAAAGCGCCGCCGTCACCGAGTACGCCGCCGGCCTGCTCGGCGTCGATCCGCCACCCGCGATACCTTTCGAGGAAGCGCGCGCCACCATGTCGCCCATGGCGCTGTCCTTCTGGGCGGAGCGCCGCCGCGTCGGCAATGCCGCGACCAAGGCGGCGCTCGGCATCGCCTGGCTCTACCCGTCCTATCGCGAGGGGCTGGCAGCCATCCTCGCGGCGGAGCGCTGAACGGCGGCCGCCGCAGTTACGCCGGCGTGTCGAGCAGCGGCGCCAGGGTCTCGCCGAGCAGCGCCAGGTCCTGCGGCCGCGACAGCCGGTGGTCGCCATCCTTGATCAGATGGATGCGGACATCCTCGCCGGTCGCCACCTCGGCGATGCGCAGCGCGTGCTGCCAGGGGACGTCCGGGTCGCGCTGGCCCTGCAGGATACGAATCGGTGCATCCACCGGCAGCGGCCGGCGCAGCAGCAGATGGTTCCGCCCATCCTCGATCAGTGCGCGGGTGATGGGGTAGGGGTCGCCATACTCGCTCGGCCGGTGCCAGACGCCCTCGCGCAGGATCACCTCGCGCTGTTCCGGCGTGAACTCGGCCCACATCAGGTCTTCGGTGAAGTCGGGCGCGGGGGCGATGCCGACCAGCGCCCGCAGCGCCACGCGCCGCCGCGCCGCCAGCAGCAACGCGATCCAGCCGCCCATGGAGGAGCCGACCAGCACCTGCGGGCCTTCCGCCTGCGCGGCGATGACGGCTGCCGCATCATCGGCCCAGCGGCCGATCGTCCCATCGACGAAGCGGCCCTCCGACGTTCCATGGCCCGAATAGTCGAAGCGCAGGAAGGGCGTGCTGCGCGCCGCGCACCAGCCGGCGAGGAATTCCGCCTTGCTGCCGGTCATGTCGGACATGAAGCCGCCGAGGAAGACGACGCCGATGCCGCGGCCCGGGACGCGATGCCAGGCGAGACGCACGCCGTCGCCGCGATCGAGGAGGCCCTTCATGGGCGCTGTGGAACCGGGAGGGGCTTTGCCCCTCCCGGACCCTCCCCACCAAATGACCGTGTCATTTGGAAAGCCGGCACCTGGTGATGGGCGCCAAGGGCATGACGCACCCCATCAGCGTGCTTCGTGCGCGAGAGTGGGTTTCGGCCTTGGTTCTGGCCGTGGTGCCGGGCGCCGAATGGAGGTTTCCAAAGGCCCTTCGGCCTTTGGTGGGGTGAGGTGCGGAGAGGGGCAAAGCCCCTCTCCGCGAAGCGTCCCGCCATCACAGCCGCGGCAGCCCGCGCCGCACCAGCGACGCGAAGAGCGACCCCGTCCCGAAGCTCCACGGCGGGCATTCATCCGTCCGGTCCACTTCGTTCACCAGCGTGCCGAGCCTTGGACTGCTGATCCGCACCACGTCGCCTTCCCTGTGCGTAAAGCCCATTCCCACCGCCCCGCGATCCTTGGCGGGCGAGAAGGGCGTGCCGAGGTACAGCACCGCCCCATCCGGATACTGATGATGCGCGCCGATCATCTGCGCGGTCAGATCCGTCGGGTCGCGGCTGATCGAGCCGACCGCGCCGCGTTCCTCCAGCGTGAAGCCGTCGCGGCCGCGGATGGTCAGCGTGATCTCGGCCTGGCGGATGTCCTCCATGGTGAAGCCTTCGTCGAGCAGGCGGATCATCGGCCCCAGCGCGGCCGAGGCGTTGTTGTCCTTCGCCCGGCCCAGCAGCAGCGCGCTGCGCCCTTCCACGTCGCGCAGGTTCACGTCGTTGCCGAGCGTCGCCCCCTGGATGCAGCCACGGCTGTTGACGATCAGCACGCATTCCGGCTCCGGGTTGGACCATTGCGAATTCGGGTGCACGCCGACCTTCGACCCGGTCCCGACCGAGGCCATGGGCGGGCACTTGGTGAAGATTTCCGCATCGGGGCCGATGCCGACCTCGAGGTACTGGCTCCACCAGCCCTTCTCGACCAGCGCGGCCTTGACCTTCATGGCCTCGGCGCTGCCGGGGACCAGGCTGGCGAGGTCGTCGCCGATGATGGCACGGACCTCCGCGCGCACCGCCTCGGCGCGGGAAGCGTCGCCACGGCAGCGTTCCTCGATGACCCGTTCGAGCATCGAGCGGACATAGGTGACGCCGGCGGCCTTCACGGCCTGCAGGTCGATGGGCGACAGCAGCCAGGGCTTCGCGGGGTCGCGCGCATCATGGGCGGAATTGGCGAGCAGCGCGTCGAGATCGAAGGCCAGGGGCGCCCCATGATGCCGAATGCAGGCCGCCGGCGTTTCCCGCTCCATCCAGCGCGCCATGGTGCCGAAGGCAGGCGTCATGTCGAAGGCAGCGCCGCCGATGATGCCCACGATGCAGGGGCCCTCGGCGGTCATGACGCGCGCGGCGAAGGCGCCGGCCGCGAGATCCGCCGGCAGGCAGGTGCGGTCGAGCCGCATGCGATGGTTCCTCCCCCTCTGGTGACCCAAGGCTGACGGGGCCGGAGCCGTCTGCCAAGGGGGGGGGCACAGTCAGGCCATGCAGGGCTCCGCCTGTGCCCGGGTCCGCCGTTGGCGCCGACGGGCCGGCAGGCCGCGGTCGCGGCGCCAGCCGGCATGCGCAGCGCGGAGCACGGCGGCGAGGGAAGCGGGCCGCCGGGCTTCCACCGCGGCGATCGTCGCCGCATCCGTCGTGCCGCTGCCTGGCACGCCGAGTTCAGCCTGCAGGTCGGCCATCGCCCGGATGGTCCCGGCTTCGAGCGCATAGGCGAAGAGCGCCTGGTCCACGCCGGGTGGCAACCGCGCCGCGCCGAGTGGCGCCCAGACCATGCTGCGCAGGATGTGCGTGGCCGCTTCGGGTTCCAGCCCGCGCAACAGGGCGGCATCCGCCGGTCCGCCGATCCAGATCGACAGCAGCCCGAGCCCGATGCCATGGGCCGAGGGACCATCGAACAGCGGATCATGGCTCTGGAAGCTGCCGTGATCGGCCATGACGGATGCCGCGCAGGCGGCGAAGCGGTCTTCGAACGCGTGCATGGGGTCAGCCTGGCGCCGGCCCGGTTAAGGAAGCCTTGAGCGCGCCCTCAGGCCGGCAGTGCCAGCTTCCACGGATAGCCGTGCCGTGCCTTGCCGAAACCGTACTCGAACAGCGCCCGCAGGAAGGCCGGGTCGAAGGGCTCGGTCTCCTCGGCGGTGAAGTCATCCTCGATGTAGGCGAGGCGGAAGGCGATGCCGTGCCGGCGCACCGTGGTCTGGATGCGGAAGATGTCCCCGAGGCTCGCCGCGTTGATCAGCGTCGAGATGGCCCGCCCGGCGATGTCGAGCGTACGCCGGCGCACCGGGCCGCCGCTGCCGCCGAGCCGCCCGTTGCGCACGATGTAGGCGGTGACCTCGGCCGGGGTCAGGCCCTGGCGGATGCGCTCGGGCCGGTTCTCGCCGAGGCCCGGCGGGTAGAGATAGGCCTGGGCATAGGTGCCGCCATCCACATGCATCTCCTGGTGCGGGCGGCCATTGACCGTCACGTCGATCATCACGGGCGGGAAGATGCCGGGCACCGCGGCCGAGGCCAGCAGCACCTGGCGCGCCAGATCGAGCGCGCGGGGATCGCCGCTTGCCGCGATGGCGCCGATGTTCCAGCCCACCGGCCGCTGCGCGTCGAGATTGGTGGTGGCGATGATGAGCTGGCGGCCGCGGCGATACCCCGCCGCGATCTCGGCGAGCAGGTCCGAGGTCATGTAGCGCGCGATGGTGGCGGCCAGCGGCGTGCTGTCCGACACCGCATCGTCGAGCAGCGCCGCGAGCATCCCGCGTTCGCGCAGCACGTCCACCGCGCCCCGCAGGCCGGTATAGGCCTCGCGCAGCTCAGGGTCGCGATGCGGTCCGGCAAAGACCATCGGCGCGGTCAGCGCCCCGGTCGAGATGCCGGTGACGACGTTGAAGACGGGCCGGTTGCCGGCCAGCGTCCAGCCGCAGGACAGGCCGGCGCCGAAGGCCCCGTTCTCGCCGCCGCCCGAGAAGGCGATGATGGAACTCGGCGGCAGCGGATCGCGCGGACCCAGGCCGAAGGCGGCGCGCTGCCGCCGCCCGGCCATGTTGAACTCCTCGACGATGCGCGGCAGGTCGCGGGGGTCGGTGACGCAGAAGCGCTCATTCGGCAGGCCGAGAACGGTCGCCAGGCGCACATCGGATGTCGGCACCGGCGCGCCGCGCTGGCCAAGCTCGCAGCCACCGAGCGCGGCCGCCGCGCCGCCGAGCAGCACACGCCTGCCGACGCTCATCGGGCTTGGATTCCATCGCATGGGCGCAAAGTATCGTGCGCCGCGCAGAACAGGAAAGATGGGCTATGACGCGGATAGGGGGAGGGAGTTGCCTCGCCGCGGAACCGATCGCGGCAAAGGCCTTCCGGAGTGCTCCGCCGTGGGAATGGGAGGGGCGCGCCCCTCCAAGCGCGTTCCGGGCGCCGGAGCGGATCTCGGCGTTCATCCTGGCCGTTGCGCCCCGCACCAGGTCGAGGTTTCCAAAGGCCTTTCGGCCTTTGGTGGGGTGAGGTCTGGAGAGGGGCAAAGCCCCTCTCCATCGCCATCAGCACCAACAAGGCGCGCGCATGGGCTTCGACACCGTCAGGGAACGGGAAGGGACTACGCCGGTGGCTGAGTCGCCCAGCGATAGCCGCGGCGCGCCTGGTCAAAGCCATAGTCGAACAGGGCGCGCATATAGGGCTGGTCGAAGGGCGATGGCAGCTCCCGGTCGAAATCCGACCCGATGAAGGCCAGGTGGAAGCCGATGCCGTCGCGCTGCGTATTCGCGTAGATGCGCAGCACGTCGTTGTAGCCGCTTGCCGCGATCATCGTGGAAATGGCGCGTCCCGCGATGCCGAGGGTTCGCCGTTCCACATCCGCCCAGTCCGGATCGAGCCGCGCGTTGCGGATGACGAAGGCGTCGACTTCCGTCGCCGCGGTGCCGCGCCGCAGGCGCTGCCGCCGCTGCACGCCGAGCGAGGACGGATACAGGAAGGCCTGGGCGAAGGCGCCGCCATCCACATGCATCTCCTGCCGCGCCTCCCCATCCAGTGTCACGTCGATCATGACGGGCGAGAAGGCGCCGGGGATCGCGGCCGAGGCGAGCAGGATGCGCCGCGACAGATCCAGTGCGCGCGGATGCCCGCTCGCCGCGATCGCACCCATGTTCCAGATGACCGGAAGCTGCGCGTCGAGCTGCGTCGTGCCGATCAGCAGCAGCCGTCCGCCGCGATAGGCCTCGGCGATCGCGGCGAGCATCGCATCGTTCATGTAGCGGGAGATGGTGCGGTAGAGCGGCGTGTTGTCCGCGAGGCCGTCCGAGAAGATCGCCGGCAGCAGCCCGCGCGAACGCGCCACATCCTCGAGCGTCAGGCCGGTATAGACCTCGCGGAGTTGGGAATCGTAGGCACTGCCGAGGAAGGCGAAGGGCGCGGTCAGCGCGCCCGTGCTCACCCCCGTGACCAGGTTGAAGACGGGACGGTTGCCGGCCTCGGTCCAGCCGCAGAGCAGCCCGGCGCCGAAGGCCCCGTTCTCCCCGCCGCCCGAGACGGCGAGCAGGTTCAGCGGTGGCAGCGGCGCGGTCGGGCCGAGGCTCAGCCGCTGGCGCATGCGCGCCTGCGCGGCCTCGAATTCGTGGCCCATCGCCTGCACGCCCTCGGCGGTCATGATGCTGAAGCGCTCGTTCGGCAGGCCGAGGACCGAGGCTTCCATCATTCGCCCGCGCGGCACGGCGGGATGGCGCACCGGCAGGTCGCAGCCGGCCAGCAGGCCGGCGCCGCCAAGGGCAAGGAAGGATCGGCGATTCGTGGCCATGCGGCGCTCCGGACAGGTCTGGCGGCGCGGACCATAGACGATGCCTTTCGGCCGCGCGCCCCCCGATGGATTGCAGCATGGGCGGCAAGCCGTCACTCTTCACGCAACCAACATGATCCGGAGGAAACACGTCATGACCTGCACCCGCCGCACCCTGTTCGTCGCCGGCACGGCGGCCGCGCTCGCCGCGCCGCGCATCGCGCTCGCCGCCTGGCCGGCGGATCGGCCGATCGAAGTGATCGTGCCCTATCCGCCTGGTGGCGGCGTGGACACCATGGCGCGGGTCGTCCTGCCCGTGGTGCAGTCCCGCCTGCCCGGCGCCCGCTTCGTGGTGGTGAACCGTGCCGGCGCCGGCGGGCAACTGGGCTGGGAAGCGGTGTTCAACGCCGCACCGGACGGATTCACCCTGGCCGCGACCTCGGTGCCGGCGCTCGTCACCTATCCGATGGAGCGGACGACGCGCTACCGCGCGCTCGACTTTACCTACATCGCCAATGTGGTGGACGATCCGGGCGGGCTGTTCGTCGCGGCGAATTCGCCGCTGCGGACCCTGTCGGACCTGGTGGCCGCGGCGAAGGCGCGGCCGGGGCAGATCAGCTACGGCACCACCGGCATCGGCTCGGACGACCACCTGCTGGTCATCGCGCTCGAGGACAAGATGGGCATGCCGGCCATGACCCATGTGCCCTTCAACGGCATGGCGCCGCTCGCCACCGCGCTGGTGGGCGAGCACCTCCAGGTCGGCGCCTTCAACATGAGCGAGAGCCTGGCGCTGCTGCGCGACGGGCGGATCCGCAGCCTGGGCCAAGCGGCCGCGACGCGCTGGTCGGGCACGCCCGATGTGCCGACCTTCAAGGAACAGGGCATCGACCTGATCAGCGGCGCGACGCGCGGCATCGTCGCCCCGCCCGGCCTGCCGGCCGAGATCCGCGAGAAGCTGGAAGCCGCCTTCCGCTCCGCCCTTGCGGATACGGATTTCGTGCGGGAGGCTGAACGCCTCGGCCTGCCGCTCGCCCCGCGCATCGGTACCGACTACCGCAACGACGTCGCGGCGCTGGAGACGCAGTTGCGGGGGCTGTGGCAGCGCCGCCCCTGGAAGGAATCATGACGGAAGCAGAGACGGTTCACGTCGGGGCCGATGCCCTCGGCGATTTCCTGCACAGCATCGTGGCGGCCACGGGCGCCACGCGGGAGGAGGCGGCGGAGGTCGCCGCCCACCTCCTGGAAGCCAATCTCCAGGGCCATGACAGCCACGGCATCATGCTGCTGCCGCGCTACGTGCAGCATGTGCGCGAAGGCAAGCTGACCCCGAACGCCGTGCCGGTGCCGATCCGGCAGGACGCGTCCCTGGCGCTGTTCGATGGGAAGATGGGCTACGGCCAGCATGTCGGGCGCATCGCCATGGACTGGGCGATCGACGCCGCGCGCCAGCACGGCCATGCGGTGATGGGGCTGCGCAACGTGCACCACATCGGCCGCGTCGGCACCTATGGCGAGCAGGCGGCCGCGGCGGGGATGATCTCCGTCCATTTCGTCAATGGCGTGTCGGGGCCGCCGGCCGTGGCGCCCTTCGGCGGGTCGGACGGGCGGCTGTCGACCAACCCGGTGTGCATCACCATCCCGCCGGCGGTGGACGGCGGGCAGCCGCTGGTGCTGGATTTCGCGACCTCGGCCATCGCGCTCGGCAAGTGCCGCGTGGCGTTCAATGCCGGACGCGCGGTGCCGGGCGACGCGCTGGTGGATTCGAAGGGCCAGCCCACCACCGATCCCGGCGTGCTGTATCGGGAAGGGCCGCGCGGGGCGCTGCTCTCCTTCGGGGCGCACAAGGGCTATGGGTTGGCGCTGGTGTGCGAGTTGCTGGCGGGTGCCCTGCTTGGTGGGGCGACGGCCTGGCGGCCGGAGATGCGCGACCAGGGCATCATCAATTCCTGGCTCGCCTTCGTTCTGGACCCGGCGCGCTTCGGGGATGTCTCGCAGTTCCGCGCCGAGGTGGCGGCGGTGATCGCGGATGTGAAGGCCTCGCCCGCCGCCGACCCGGACAGCCCGGTGCTGGTGGCCGGCGAGAAGGAACGCATCACCAAGGCCAAGCGGCTGGCGGGCGGCATCCCGGTGGATGCGACGACCTGGGGGAACCTGGTGAACGCGGCGAAGAGCCTCGGGATCAACGCGGTGCCGGAGACGCGGTGAGGACGGTCGGGGAGGGGCAAAGCCCGTCCCCGATCCACCGCCCCCACCCGCGATCGATCAATCCACCCGCGCCCCCGACGCCCGGATCAGCGGTGCGAAGGCCGCCTCGTTCGCCGCGCGGAAATCGGCCAGTCCCTCCGGCGTCGTGTACCAGGGCGTCGCGCCGTATTCGCGGAAGCGTTCGACCAGATCCGGGCTGTCCAGCGCCTGCTTCGCGAGGGTGTTGATACGCTCCACGATCGCCGGCCGCATGCCGGCGGGCCCCATCACGCCGCCCCAGGAGGTGATCTCGAAACCCGGCAGGAATTCCGCCATGGTCGGGATCTCGGGCGCCATCGGGCTGCGTTGGGCGCCGGTCACGGCGAGCGCGCGGACCTTGCCGTCGCGCGCCTCGGCGAGGCCCTGGGGGATGTTGTCGAAGATCATGTGCACGCGGCCGGCGATCAGGTCGATATGCGCCGGCGCCCCGCCGCGATAGGGCACGTGCAGGATGTCGAGGCCGGCGAGCATCTTGAACATCTCGCCGGAGATGTGGACGGTCGTGCCGGAGCCCGAGGAGGCATAGGCGTAGCGCCCGGGATTGGCCTTCAGCAGGGCGATCAGCTCCGGCACGGTCTGTGCCGGCACGTCGTTGTTCACCACCAGCAGGTTCGGCAACTGCCACAGGCCCGAGATATAGGCGAAATCCCGCCGCACATCGAAGGGCAGGCGCGCGAAGAGCGTCGGCGCGATGGAGAGCGAGGAGACCGAGGCGAGACCGATCGTGTTGCCGTCGGCCGGTGAGCGGGCGATGGCCTCGGTGCCGACATTGCCGGCGTTGCCCGATCGATTCTCGACGATGAATTGCTGGCCGGAGATCTCGCTCATCTTGGCGCACCAGATGCGCGAGAGGATGTCCGTGCCGCCGCCGGGCGGAAAGATGCCGATGAAGCGGATCGGCCCGGTCGGCCATAAGGCCTGGGCGAGGGCCGGCGAGGCGAAGGTGGCGGCGGCGGCCGCGAGCACGGCGCGGCGCGGTGTGGACATCATGGACTTCTCCCTGTCGGCTCTGAGGGCCGTGTCGGCATCGGACGATACCGGGGAAGCCAGCGTCAAGCGCCGCGGCGGCCAGCGTGACCGTTCACGATGCCCAGCGCCGGCAGACAGGCCTGCACGACGGTGCGGCAGACGAATCTGACGTCGCGATGCTTGAGTTCCTTCGACATCCGCCCGCCGCCGCCCAGCGCGTGCCGCCGGTGACGGACTTTCCAAACGGTCTCTCACCCCCGGGCCTGCATGTCGCGGAAGATCCGCCCGCCTTTGACGGTTGCCTCGATCATGGCGCGGCAGCGGTGAAGCGGTGTCATGGCGGCGGAGCCCGGCGCGCGGTGGCTGCATGGCGCATGAATTGTTCGGCATGCGCAGCCCACGCGAACGCATCAAGAACCAGGGGCCGTGCTTCCTCATGTGCCGGGATACGGATCGCGTCGCGTCGGTTGTATGGACGGCGTTGCATCACACGTCATGAGCGCGTCCCGCGATGCAGCTACATCGCCGTGCTGGCTCGACCATGTGAAAAGAAAGGCCCGGAACCCCTTGGGGGACCGGGCCTAGTCAACAGGGAGGCTTCACGTCTGGGAGACGAGGGATCCAGTAGGACCCCTTCCGACCTAGTCGCCGGATGAGCAAAAACTAATCCCAGAATGGACATGCGTGTTTCTCGATATGCACCACCCCGATATGCGGATGATGCATGCCTTGAGCTCACCCTTGTGTGATGCGCGTGACGGGCGGGCGCGCAACGACCGGATGGTCAGTTCGCCGTGTTCACCAGCTCGGCCACCAGGAAGTCGCGGAAGACCGAAACGCGCTTCGAATGCCGCATTTCCTCGGGGTAGACGAAGAAGGCCTCGAAGCGCGGCGCCTTCACCTCGGTCAGCACCTGCACCAGGTCCTCGACCTGGTCGGAGACGTAGTCGGGCAGGGCGGCGATGCCGAGCCCGCTGCGCACCGCGGCGATGATGCCGGGCAGGGAGTTGATCTCGATCGCCGCGCGCCGCGGGGTGCCCGGGCGGCGGCCGGCCTCGGCCAGCCAGTTCACATTGTCGATCGGGGGACGATAGTCGCCGTAGACGATCAGACGATGGGCATCGAGGTCCTCGACCCGCTGCGGAATGCCCTGCGCCTTGAGATAGGCCGCCGAGCCATAGACCTTCCAGCCGAAGGTCGCGATGTGGCGCTGGATCAGGTCGGGCTGCCGCGGCGGATGCATGCGGATCGCGACATCCGCCTCACGCATGGCGAGGTCGAGATCCGCATCGTCGAGCAGCAGCGTCACGCTGATCTCGGGATGCGTGTCGAGCAGCCGGTTCAGCCGGGGCGCCAGCCAGGCGCTGCCGAAGCCGGTGGTGGTGGTGACCTTCAGCCGGCCGGCGGGGCGTTCGCGGCTTTCGGTCAGCAGCGCCTCGGTCATGGCGAGCTTGGCGAAGACCTCCCGCACCGTCCGGTTCAGCGCCTCGCCCTGTTCGGTCAGGATCAGGCCGCGCGCATGGCGGTGGAACAGCGGGACCGTCAGCGCTTCCTCCAGCGCCTGGATCTGGCGCGAGACGGCGGATTGGCTGAGGTTCAGGGTTTCGCCGGCATGGGTGAAGGACCCTGCCTCGGCGACCGCGTGGAAGACGCGGAGCTTGTCCCAGTCGATCGGCATCAGGCGGCTGCTTGCTCCGTCTCGGCATCCATGGCGGCGAGGAACTTCTCGGCTTCCAGCGCCGCCATGCAGCCGGTGCCTGCGGCGGTGACCGCCTGGCGATAGATCCTGTCCTGCACGTCGCCGGCGGCGAAGACGCCGGGGACGGAGGTCTGCGTGGTGCCGGGTGTGGTGAGGATGTAGCCCTCGGCATCCGTCGCCACCTGGCCGGCGAAGAGCGCCGTCGCCGGCGCATGGCCGATGGCGACGAAGACGCCGTCGAACGGCTTCTCGGAGCGCTCGCCCGTTTTCGTATGACGCAGGGCGAGCCCGCGCGCGACCGGCACGCGGCCGGATGGATCGGCCAGTACCGCCTCCGGCACCGTGTCCCACATCACCGTGATGTTCGGCTTCGCGAAAAGGCGCTGCTGGAGGATCTTCTCGCTCCGCAGGCTGTCGCGGCGGTGGATCAGCGTGACGTGGCGGGCGAGGTTCGCCAGGTACAGCGCTTCCTCGGTGGCGGAGTTGCCGCCGCCGATCACCGCGACATCCTTGCCGCGATAGAAGAAGCCGTCGCAGGTCGCGCAGGCGGACACGCCGAAGCCGCCCAGTTCCTTCTCGCCCGGGATGCCGAGCCAGCGGGCCTGGGCGCCGGTGGCGATGACGATGGCGTCGGCCTCATAGGTCGCGCCCGAATCGCCGGTGGCGCGGAAGGGGCGGCGGGAGAGGTCGGCCCCGGTCACGATGTCGTAGGCGACCTTGGCGCCGACATGCTCGGCCTGCTTCTGCATCTGCTCCATGAGCCAGGGGCCCTGGATGGCCTCGGCGAAGCCTGGGTAGTTCTCGACCTCGGTGGTGATGGTGAGCTGGCCGCCAGGCTGCAGGCCGGCGACAACCAACGGTTCGAGCCCCGCGCGCGCCGCATAGATCGCGGCCGTATAGCCGGCCGGTCCGGCGCCGATGATCAGGAGGCGGGTGCGATGCGTCTCGGCCAAGGCTGGTATTCCATTATGCGTTGCCAGTCTGACGATATCGGGCACTCAAGGCGTCGTCACAACCCGCCGTCTTGATGGATCGGGTCCCTGCAATGATATTGCGCGAGAGGCCTCACCTGGGCAACGAAGCATACGAGTCATCATGAACAACCGCGAAGCCGATCCTGGTCTGGATTCGGTCGATCTGCACATCCTCACCGAACTCCAGCAGGACGGGCGGATGACCAATGTGGAATTGGCCCGTCGGGTGAACCTGTCAGCCCCACCCTGCCTGCGGCGCGTCCGACGGCTGGAGGAAACCGGCATCATCCGCGGCTATCACGCGGATGTGGACCCGGTGGCGCTGGGCTGGGAGATCACCTTCTTCGCCCTGGTGGGCCTCGAATCGCAGAAGCAGGCCGTGCTCGACGCCTTCGAGGCGCTGGCCGCCTCCTGGCCCGAGGTGCGCGAGGTCCACATGATCCGCGGCGGCGGCGATTTCCTGCTGCGACTCGTGGCCCGCGACACGGCCCATGAGAACGAATTGACGGCCCGGCTGACCAACGCGCCCACCGTGCTGCGCGTGCAGACGCTGCAGACGATCAGGACGGCGAAGGAGGCGGCGGGGGTGCCGATCGGGTGAGGGCGGAACCGGGAAGGGCTCTGCCCTCCCCGGACCCCACCCGCCAAAGGCCGAAGGGCCTTTGGAAACCTCAATTTGGCGCCGGGCGCCACGGTCGGGTCGGAAACCGGAGCGTGTTCCGGCGCCCCAGGCGCCGTCCGAGGGTCGCGGCGACGCTGTCGTGCCCGGCACCAGGTGCCGGCGGTCCAGGCCATCCATGGCCTGGCGGGGTGGCTTGGAGGGGCGGCGCCCCTCCAATCCTCCGTAGCGCCAGTGTCCAATGCATCTGGACGACCCTTGCGGCCCCCCCCCGGGGCGGATCAGCCCCGGCGGACCACATAGTCCGCCGCTTCCATGGCGGCGATGATGGCGTCGCCCTGGGCGGCGTCGCGCACCTCGATCATCAGGTGCAGCTCGGTGCTCTGCACCGTCGGCGCGCCGAAGAGCTGCTGGTGCTTCACCTCGATCACATTGCCGCCGATGTCCGAAATGCGCTTCGAGATATCGGCCAGCACGCCCGGCCGGTCGGGGATGTCGAAATGCAGCCGCATGATGCGCCCGTCGCGCAGGAGCTGCCGCAGCAGCACGTTCGACAGGGCGCGCGCATCGATGTTGCCGCCGCAGACCGTGGTGCCGACGACGCGGTTCTTGAAGCGCTCGGGATAGGTGAGCACGGCCGCGAGACCCGCCGCGCCGGCGCCTTCCGCGACCACCTTCGCTCCCTCGGCCAGCAGCGCGACGGCCTGTTCCACGGCGCGTTCCGGCACCAGCAGCACCTCGCTGTGGCAGCGGCGGAGGATGTTGAGCGGCATCTCGCCCACATCGCGCACCGCGATGCCTTCCGCGATGGTCGGGCCACCGACCGACACAGGCTCGCCCGCCAGGCGCTGCGCCATGGCGGGATAGCCCTGCACCTCCACGCCATAGACCGGCACGCCGGGGCGCAGGGATGCCGCGACGGTGGCCACGCCGGCGCACAACCCGCCGCCGCCGATCGGGATGACGAGCGCGTTGATGTCCGGCGCGTCCTCCAGCATTTCGAGCGCCATGGTCCCCTGGCCGGCGATCACGCCGGGATCGTCATAGGGGTGGATGAAGACCAGGCCCTCACGCAGCGCGAGGTCATGCGCATGGGCCGCGGCCTCGGCGAGGGTTTCGCCGTGCAGGACCACGCGCGCGCCCCAGGATTCGGTGCGCACCACCTTCGTCGACGGCGTGAACTTCGGCATGACGATCGTCGCGGCGACGCCGGCGAGCTGCGCGTGCCGTGCGACCGCCTGCGCATGGTTGCCGGCCGACATGGCGATGACGCCGGCCTCGCGCTCGCGCTGGGTCAGCAGGGCGAGGCGGTTCGCCGCGCCGCGTTCCTTGAAGGCGCCGGTGGCCTGCAGGTTGTCGAGCTTGAGGAACACCCGCGTGCCCGCCGCGCGGCTCACCGCCGGGTTTTCGATCGTGGGCGTGCGGATGATGGCGCCGCGAATTCGCTCGGCCGCGGCACGGATGTCGGCGAGCGTGACGCTCGGCGCGACAGGGGCCTCGGTGGGGCGGATCGCATTCACGGCGGACATGGGAGTTCCTTGTCGGTGGATCAGAAAGACGAAGGGCGCGCCGGGGAGAACCCCGGAGCGCCCTGGCCGTCGGCTGGCGTCTGATCCCGCGGAGGCGTTTATCGCCGGAGCGGTGAAGCAGGCGCCGATATGAGCGTGCCGGCGGTCAGGCGAAATTGACGGCGGTAATCTCGACGGAGCGGGCGCCGCCGGGGGCGGGGACCTCGACGGAATCGCCCACCTTCTTGCCCATCAGCGCCTTGGCGAGCGGCGAGGTGATGGAGATCGACCCGTTCTTCATGTCGGCCTCATACTGGCCGACGATGCGGTAGGTCTTCTCGTCCTCGCTCTCCTCGTCGACGATCGTCACGCGGGCGCCGAACAGGACCTTGTCCCCGGTCAGGCGGGCGACATCGATCACCTCGGCCGAGGGAATGATGGATTCGAGCTCGCCGATGCGGCCCTCGATGAAGGACTGGCGTTCGCGCGCGGCGTGGTACTCGGCGTTTTCCGACAGGTCGCCATGGGCGCGCGCTTCGGCGATGGCGCGGATGATCGCCGGGCGCTCCTCGCCCTTCAGGACCTTCAGCTCCTCCTCCAGACGCGCAAGACCTTCGGCGGTCATCGGGAACTTCTGCACGGCGAACCCTTCCCCTGGAATCACTGTCCCCCTCCCGGCCCTCGGTCCGGTTCTGCCAGGCCTGGCGGTCGGTTGGGGGGGAGAGACAGGATGGGGGCCGAAACGGCCCCCAAGCGGTCAGAACGACGTGGCAAAATACGCCTGGAGAGGCGCCACATCAAGGGTTCCGGCTTTCAGGGCCGCGATCGCATGGACCGCCGCCCGCGCCCCGGCCATGGTCGTGTAGTGCGGAATGCCATGGGTCAGGGCCGAACGACGGATGTCGAAGCTGTCCGCCACCGACTGCCCGCCGCCGGTCGTGTTGATGACGATCTGGATCTCGCCGGACTTGATCGCATCCACGCAGTGGGGGCGGCCTTCCAGCACCTTGTTGATGACCTGGCATTCAAGCCCGGCATCGCGGATGCGCGCCGCCGTGCCGCGCGTGGCAAGCAGCTTGAACCCCATATCGGTCAGGCGGCGGGCGAGGGTGACGGCCGCAGCCTTGTCGCTCTCCTTCACCGAGATGAAGGCGGTGCCTTCCTCCGGCAGCTTGACCCCCGCGCCGAGCTGCGACTTGAGGAAGGCGCGCTCGAAGGAGTGGTCGAGGCCCATCACCTCGCCGGTGGACTTCATCTCGGGTCCGAGGATCACGTCCACATTCGGGAAGCGGTTGAAGGGGAAGACCGCTTCCTTCACCGCGACGTGGCGCGAGATGGCGTCGTCATCGAGGGTGAAGGCCGACAGCTTTTCCCCGGCCATGACGCGCGCGCCGATCTTGGCCACCGCGATGCCCGTGGCCTTCGCCACGAAAGGCACGGTGCGGGAGGCGCGCGGGTTCACTTCCAGCACGTAGATCTCGCCGTCCTTCACCGCGTACTGCACGTTCATCAGCCCCTGCACCTTGAGCGCGCGGGCCATGGCTTCCGTCTCGGCCTTGAGTTCCGTGACGATCGCGGGCGGCAGGGAATAGGGCGGCAGGGAGCAGGCGCTGTCGCCGGAATGGATGCCGGCTTCCTCGATGTGCTCCATCACGCCCGCGACATAGACCGCGCCATCCGCGTCGCAGATGCAGTCCACATCGACCTCGATCGCGTCCTGCAGATACTGGTCGATCAGGATGGGGTTCTCGCCCGACACCTTCACGGCCTCCGCGCCGAAGCGGCGAAGCTGCTCGTCGTTATAGGCGATCTCCATTGCGCGGCCGCCGAGCACGTAGGACGGGCGCACCACCACCGGGTAGCCGATGCGGTTCGCCTCGGTGATCGCCTCGTCCAGCGTGCGGGCCGTGCCGTTCTGCGGCTGCTTGAGCCCCAGCCCCTTGAGCAGGATCTGGAAGCGTTCACGGTCCTCCGCGATGTCGATCGCCTCCGCGCTGGTGCCGAGGATCGGGATGCCGGCCTTGTGCAGCGCCTGGGAGAGCTTCAGCGGCGTCTGCCCGCCATACTGCACGATGCAGCCGAGCACCTCGCCCGCTTCCTGTTCCTTGCGGATCAGGGAGATCACATCTTCGGCCGTCAGCGGCTCGAAGTAGAGGCGGTCGGAGGTATCGTAGTCGGTCGACACCGTCTCCGGATTGCAGTTGACCATGATGGTCTCGTAGCCGGCGTCGCGCAGCGCGTAGCAGGCATGGACGCAGCAATAGTCGAACTCGATGCCCTGGCCGATGCGGTTCGGCCCCCCGCCGAGGATGACGACCTTCTTGCGTGCGGTCGGCCGCGATTCGCAGACCGGCACGCCGAAGCCGCCCTCATAGGTCGAGTACATGTAGGGAGTCTCGGAGGCGAACTCCGCCGCGCAGGTGTCGATGCGCTTGTAGACGGGCAGCACGCCGAGCCTGATGCGCAGCGCGGCGACATCCGCTTCCTTGACCTTCGCCAGCGCCGCAAGCCGCGTGTCCGAGAAGCCCAGCGCCTTGAGGCTGCGCAGCGCGGTCGCGGTTTGCGGCAGGCCCGCCTGGCGCACCGTGGCCTCGGCTTGCACGATCTTCTCGACCTCGCGCAGGAACCACGGGTCGAACTTGGATGCCTCGTGGATTTCCTCGATCGACACGCCGGCGCGCATCGCCTGGGCGGCGACCAGGATGCGGTCGGGCTTCGGCGTGGCCAGCGCGGCGTGGAAGGCCTGCGCCGATCCGTCACCCGGAACCGGAATGTCGTCGAGGCCCGACAGCCCGGTCTCCAGCCCGCGGAGGCCCTTCTGCAGGGCTTCGGCGAAGGAACGGCCGATCGCCATGGTCTCGCCGACCGACTTCATCGAGGTGGTCAGCGTCGCTGGCGTGCCCGGGAACTTCTCGAAGGTGAAGCGCGGGATCTTCACGACCACATAGTCGATCGTCGGCTCGAAGGAGGCCGGCGTGACCATGGTGATGTCGTTCTGCAGCTCATCGAGCGTGTAGCCGACGGCGAGCTTCGCCGCGACCTTGGCGATCGGGAAGCCCGTCGCCTTGGACGCCAGCGCCGAGGAGCGCGAGACGCGCGGATTCATCTCGATGATGACCATGCGGCCATCGGCGGGGTTGATGCCGAACTGCACGTTCGACCCGCCGGTATCGACGCCGATCTCGCGCAGGCACGCGATGCTCGCATCGCGCATGCGCTGGTATTCCTTGTCGGTCAGCGTCAGCGCCGGGGCGATGGTAACGGAATCGCCCGTATGCACGCCCATCGCGTCGAGATTCTCGATGGAGCAGATGATGATGCAGTTGTCCGCCTTGTCACGGACCACCTCCATCTCGAATTCCTTCCAGCCGAGGACGCTTTCCTCGATCAGGACCTCGCTCGTCATCGAGGCCGACAGGCCGGCCGAGACGATCTGCTCGAATTCCTCGCGGTTATAGGCGATGCCGCCGCCGGTGCCGCCGAGGGTGAAGGAGGGGCGGATGACGCAGGGCAGGCCGACCGCCTTCAGCCCCTCGCGCGCTTCGTCCATCGTGTGGGCGATGGCGCTGCGCGGGCTCTCGATGCCGATCTTCGTCATGGCATCGCGGAACTTCAGCCGGTCCTCGGCCTTGTCGATGACCTCGGCCTTGGCGCCGATGAGCTCGCAGCCATACTTCGCGAGCACGCCGGATTCGGCGAGCTTCAGCGAGGTGTTGAGCGCGGTCTGCCCGCCCATCGTCGGCAGCAGCGCGTCGGGCCGTTCCTTGGCGATGATCTTCTCGACCATCTCGGGCGTGATCGGCTCGATATAGGTCGCATCCGCCAGGCCCGGATCGGTCATGATCGTCGCCGGGTTGGAATTCACCAGGATGACGCGATAGCCCTCGGCGCGCAGCGCCTTGCAGGCCTGGGCGCCGGAATAGTCGAACTCGCAGGCCTGGCCGATGACGATCGGGCCCGCGCCGATGATGAGGATGGAGTTGATGTCGGTGCGCTTCGGCATGGGTACGTTATCCGGCTCAGTGTTCAGCGTTGCGGCGCGGCGGGAGCCGGCCGGCATTCAGGGCGTGGGCGGGCATCGAGCCGCGTTTCCGGTCCGATATTCGTGCGCGCGCCCGCATCGTCGCAGGCGGTCTGCAGGGCACGCGGCGGGTCCTGCCAGCCGGTCGTGCCGCAGCCCGCCAGCAGGGGCAGCGCGAGCAGAAGGGTGCGACGCATTCAGGCTCTCCGCGGCGAGAAGAGGAGGAGGATGAGGAAGGCGACGACGCCGATCACGACGCCGCCGATCAGCGCGCCGCCCATCGCCTCGTCGACGAAGCTCGGCCGTTCGAAATTCGCGGCCCAGAGGCCCGCCCCGCCGACGGCGATGCCATAGGCCGCGCAGGCCACGACGAAGGGCCGCGTCGCGCGCGCGCCGGCCAGGCCGCGCGTCAGCCGCCAGAAGAACCACAGCCCCGGCAGCAGCAGGATCACCGCCGCGATGGCGCCGTGGAGCATGGCCTCGAGGCCGTAATACATCAGCGCCGCCCCTCGGTAGCGAGTTTCACCGCCAGCAGCCCCAGCGCCCCGCCCAGCACCCAGCGCTGCGCCGCCATCCAGCCCGGCCGCGTGCCGAGGAAGCGCGCCACCCCGGCCGCGCCATAGACCAGCAGCCCATCGAACAGGATCGCGACGGCGATCTGCACCGCGCCCAGCACGGCGCCCTGCGCGAAGACGCTGCCGAGCGCCGGGTCGATGAAGGGCGGCAGCACCGCGACATAGAACAGCGCGACCTTGGGGTTCAGCGCCGCCGTGGCGAAGCCGACCGAGAACAACCGCAGCGCGGGTTCGCGCGGCATCGCCCGCGGCGCGAAGATCGGCTGGCCGCCGGGGCGCAGGCATTGCCACGCCAGATACGCCAGGTAGATCGCCCCGCCGATCCGCAGCACGTCCCAGGCATAGGGCACGGCGAACAGCGCGGCGGTCAGCCCCGCCGCCGCGCACAGCATGATGATCAGCGAGCCGAACTGGCAGCCCACCAGCGAGACCATCCCCGCCCCCGTTCCCTGCGCCAGCGCGCGGGAGACGAGGTAGAGCATGTTCGGCCCCGGCGTCGCCGCGAGCCCGAAGGACAGCGCGGCGAAGACCAGCAATGTCTGGCCCGAAGGCATCAGCCGTGTACCGAGAACCCGCCATCGACCGGGATCGCGACCCCGGTGATGAAGGCTGCCGCATCGGAGGCGAGGAAAGCCGCCACGCCCTCAAAGTCCTTGGGATCGCCCCAGCGCTGCGATGGCGTCCGGCGCAGCACGTCGTCATGCAGGGTCGCCATGTCCTGCCGCGCCTTCTTCGTCAGGTCGGTGTCGATCCAGCCGGGCAGGACGACGTTCACGGTGATGCCGTCCGGCGCCCAGGCGACCGCCATGGACTTCGTCATCTGCACCACGCCGCCCTTGGAGGCGCCATAGGCCGCATGGAACGGCAGGCCGAAGATCGACAGCATCGACCCGTTGTTGATGACGCGGCCGACGCCATGCCTCTTCAGATGCGGGTAGGCCGCCTGGGCGGCGATCATGCCGCTGGTCAGGTTCGTCGCGATGACGGTGTGCCAATCCTCCATCCGGTAGCTCTCCGGACGGTTGCGGATGTTGGTGCCGGCATTGTTGACGAGGATGTCGAGCCGCCCGAAGCGATCGGCCGTGGTCGCGACGGCATCGCGGATCGAGGCTTCCTCGGTCACGTCCATCGCCACGCTGGCGGCGATCGCGCCGGCCGCCTTCAGCTCCGCCACCGCCGCCGCGTTCTTCTCCTTGTTGCGCCCGGCCACCATCACGGCGGCACCGGCCTTGGCCAGGCCGCGGGCGAAGCCAAGCCCGATGCCGCCATTCCCTCCGGTCACGAGCGCGACGCGCCCTGTCAGGTCGAACATGGTCGTTTCCCCTCTCCCCGGCCGGGGCTCAGGCACCGGCCTTGTGCGCCTCGATCATCTCCACGAAGCGGTGAAAGAGGTAGTGGCTATCGCTCGGCCCCGGGCTCGCCTCGGGGTGGTATTGCACCGAGAAGGCCGGTCGGTCGGTCGCGGCGATGCCCTCATTGGTGCCGTCGAACAGGGACACATGGGTCACGGTCGCCGTCGCCGGCAGGGTCTTGGGGTCCACCGCGAAGCCGTGGTTCTGGCTGGTGATCTCGACCTTCCCGGTGGTCAGGTCCTTCACCGGCTGGTTCGCGCCGCGATGCCCGCGCGCCAGCTTGTAGGTCTGCGCCCCCAACGCCCGCGCCAGCAACTGGTGGCCGAGGCAGATGCCGAAGACCGGCAGCTTCGTCTCCAGCACGCCCCGGATCGCGGGGATGGCGTATTCGCCGGTCGCGGCGGGATCGCCGGGGCCGTTGGAGAGGAACACGCCGTCGGGCTTGTGGGCGAGGATCTCCTCGGCGGTCGCGGTGGCGGGCACCACCACCACCTCGCAGCCGGCGGAAGCGAGGCAGCGCAGGATGTTGCGCTTCGCCCCGTAATCCACCGCGACGACCTTGTGCTTCGGCGCGGCCTGGGCACCGAAGCCCTCGGGCCAGGCCCATTCGGTCTCGTTCCAGGTGAAGGTCTGGCGGCAGGTGACGTCCTTGGCGAGGTCCATCCCCTCCAGCCCCGGCCAGCCGGCGGCCTGGGCCTTCAGCGCGGCGAGGTCGAACTTCCCGTCCGCCTTGTGGCAGACGACCCCGTTCGGGGCACCGAGGTCGCGGATGCGCGCCGTCAGCGCGCGGGTGTCGATGCCCGACAGCCCGGGAATGCCGTAGGAGACCAGCCAGTCCCGCAGGTTCTTCGTCGCCCGGTAGTTGGAGGGCTCGGTCACGTCCTGCTTGACGATCAGCCCGCGCGCCGCCGGGGTGATGGTCTCGATATCCTCGGGGTTGGTCCCGACATTCCCGATATGGGGGAAGGTGAAGGTGATGATCTGCCCGGCATAGGACGGGTCGGTCAGGGTTTCCTGATACCCCGTCATGCCGGTGTTGAAGCAGATCTCGCCGACCGTCGCGGCTTCGGCGCCGAAGCCTCGGCCCCAGAAGATGCTTCCGTCGGCCAGCACCAGGCAGCCGGTGGCACCTTCAGGGGGGGTATCCGCCGCGTTCATGTCGGGTTCCGTTTTCTGGGTTTCCGTGGGCGCGCCGGGAAGATCGGCGAGCGACAGACCGGTCGCCGCCAGGATCGACGGCCAGTGCTTGGCCGGGATTGCCTTGGCCTGGCGCCATTTGCGGATGGCCTCGGTGCCGACGCCGCAATGATTCGCTGCCGCCTCGGGACCCCCGAGCAGGCTGATGATGTCTTCCACGGTGCGCATGGCGCGAGAGATATCGGGAATGGATTTCCCAAAGCAAGCTGAATCGCGCGGCTGGGAAATTTCCTCCCGCGCGAGGCCTGCGCTATAGGGCGCTCAATAGACGAGGAACCATTGCCATGTCGCTGCGCGACCGCTTCCTGGACGAACTCAAGACGGCGATGCGCGCCAAGGATGCCGCGCGTGTCTCCACCCTGCGCATGATCCAGGCCAAGCTGAAGGACACCGACATCGCCGCCCGCCCCGGCCCGCCGGTGGATGAGGCCGGCATCATCGCCATGCTGCGCGGCATGGCGAAGTCCCGTGCGGAATCCGTCGCGCTCTATCGCCAGGGCGGCCGCGACGAACTCGCGGACAAGGAACAGGCCGAGATCGCCGTGATCGAGTCCTTCCTGCCGCAGCAGATGGATGACGCCGCCATGGCCGCCGCCATCGACGCCGCCGTGGCCGAGACCGGCGCAGCCTCCATCAAGGAGATGGGCAAGGTCATGGCCGCGCTGAAGGCGAAGCACGCCGCGACGTTGGACATGGCCAAGGCCGGGCCGATGGTGAAGGCGAAGCTCGGCGGCTGAGACCTCTCGTCGGTCGGGAGGACCTTGATGGCGGCCCTCGGCGTCGGGCTGATGCGGGCCCTCGAGATGCTCTTCTACCTGGGCTTCGGCCTGGTGGTCGGCTGGCTGACCTGGGAAGCGGTGGAGCTTCGCTGGACGCTCGAGCACCACGGCCAGGTGGTTGAGGCCGAGGTCGTCGACCTCAGTGCCCGCCGAGGCCGCACCAGCACGAGCTGGCTGCCGGTGGTCCGCTTCACCACGGCGGAAGGTCGGCGCGTGCGGGCCGCCACCGAAGGCGTGGGCGATTCCGACGCCACTGCCTGGGCACGCGGCAGCCTGATCGACGTGGTGTATGACCCAGCCAGCCCTAGAGCATTTTCCGATCATGCTGGGTCGTAGCCTGCGGCGGCGAAGTAGTTGGTGCATTCGGTTGGATTGAAGGTGTCGATGATGTTGCCGATGGCAGACCATAGGCCGTCGATGGTTCGCGCGGCG
>JAYRJZ010000089.1:0-23079 GCA_041906015.1 Roseomonas sp. | reverse complement strand
GCGCCGCGCGGCGCGCAGGAAGTCAAGGACGGCTATTTCAACGCCTATGCCGGCGGCGACACCGGGGAGGTGGACTACAGCGCGATCGACCTGCTCGCCGCCGGCGACAACCACCCGAAGTCGCGCTTCGCCGTGGCGAATTGCTACATGAAGCCCTACGCCTCCTGCCGCCACATCCACGCCATGGTCGATGCGGTGCTCGACATGGCCGCGACCGACGGCCTGACCGCAGAGCAGGTGAAGACCGTCGAGATCGGCAGCTATCGCGTCGCCGCCACGCATGGCGGCGTCGGTTGGACCGAGATGACCACCGCGCAGATGTCCATTCCCTTCGTCGTCGCCACCGCCCTGCATCGCGGCCGCGTCACCCTCGCCGATTTCGGCGAGGCGGAACGCCGCGACCCCGCGATCATCGGCCTCGCCGGCCGCATCGCCACGGATGTCGATGCGGAATGCGAGGAAATCTATCCGCGCAAGCGTGGTGCTAAGGTCGCCGTGACGCGCGCCGACGGATCGGTACTGCGCCGGACGGTGATGGAACCGTACGGCTCCGCCTCCAAGCCGCTGACCGACGAGGCGGTCGCCGAGAAATTCCTCGGCCTCGCCGCGCCGCGGCTGGGGCAGGCGCGGGCGGAGGAAGCGCTCGCGTTGCTGTGGCGCGTGGACGAGCTGACGGACATCGCGCCGCTCGCGGATCTGCTCGCGGCGTAGCGCATTGGAGAGCGGCTTTGCCCCTCCCCAAGCCTCTCCCCACCAAAGGCCGAAAGGCCTTTGGAAACCTCGATCTGGTGCCGGGCACAAAGCAAGAGAGCAGCCGGGCAAGGCTGCTGGGCATTGTGCCCATCCGGTGCTTTGCCAGCCCCGCGCCACCGAACCGTCCAACGCCAGGTGACGGTTTGCAAAGGCCTCGGGCCTTTGCTGGGGTGAGGTCCGGAGAGGGGCAAAGCCCCTCTCTGGTCGCCCCCCAGCGTCAGCCGTCTTCCGGCGCCCCCAACTTCAACGTGTAGAGGAACTGGTCCGCCGCTGCGTGGATGTTCGTCGTTGCCTCGAGCAACCTTCCTCCCGCGGCCAGGAAGCGCCGCCGGATCAGCAGCCCCGGCGTGCCCGCCGCCACCCCCAGCGCGTCCGCCTGCGCCGCGTCCAACGCGACCGCCCCCATCTCCTGCTCCACGGCCGCCACCGCGATCCCGCGACGCCGCGCGATCAGCCGATAGGCCGGCACGGCGGCAAGTTCCTCGGATTCCGCGATGTCGGCGAAGTCGTCGGCGATGTAGAGATCGCAGATCGAGATCGGCTTGCCCCGCCCCTCGGCCTGGCGGCGCATGCCCGCCACATGCCACCAGACGGTGCCGGGCTCGCAGCCGATGCGACCGCCCAGCCCCTCATCGGCCGTCAGCCTTTCCCGTTTCGCGATGTCGAGCCGCACGGGTTCCGCATAGCCCATCACATCCGTCACGGACCGCGCCGCGAGCACGTAGCGGCCGCGCGGCTGGTCGGCGATGACGCGGGTGCCGACGCCCTGCGATCCGGCCACCAGGCCGATCTCGCCCAGCCGCCGCAGCGCCTGGCGGATCGTCGAGCGGCTCACGCCGAAACTCTGGCAGAGCTCCTGCTCGGTGGGCAGCAGCGCGCCGACGGGCCGGCGACCGTCGAGGATCTCCGCCGCCAGCGCCGTCGCCACCGTCGCATAGAGCGGCTGGCTGCCCGCCAGCAACTGCGCGGCATCGGTGGCGGCGGACGGCGTGACGGACAGGCGCGGCGGACGGCCGCGGCGCGCGGGGGTCATTGATCGGGGCATCGGAAAGTTATACTCATGTTCGTACAATAATATCAGTTCGTATCATCCGGCCGCATCCTCCCGGTCCGGGCCTATCGGAGCAACGTCCATGTCCATCCATCCCTCCCGCCGGGCCATGATCGCGGCCGCGGCCGGCCTTGGCCTCGCCCGACCGGCCCTGGCCCAGGCGCCGGCCTGGCCGACCCAGCCCGTGCGCATCGTCGTGCCCTTCACGCCAGGCGGCAGCAACGACAATTTCACCCGCCCCGTCGCCGAGGCGCTCCAGGTCGCCCTCGGCCGCCCCGTGGTGGTCGAGAACCGGCCCGGCGCGGCGGGATCGATCGGCGCGGCCTTCGTCGCCGGCGCCCCCGCCGACGGACACACGCTGCTCCTCGCCTCCAGTTCCTTCGCCACCAGTTCGACCATCCGCCGCACCTCCTATGATGCGCTGGAGAGCTTCGACGCCATCGCGCGGCTCTGCACCGCGCCGATGGTCGTGGTGACGAAACCCAACAGCCCCTTCCGCACCATGGACGAGCTGGTGCGCCACGCCCGCGCCAATCCCGGCTCGCTTCTCTATGGCATGGCGGGGCTCGGCGGCGTCGGGCATTTCGCGATGGAAGCCTTCAACCTGGCAAGCCGCCTGGAGATGGAAGCCATCCCCTATGCCGGCATCGCGCCCGCGCAATCCGACCTGGTATCGGGGCGCATCGATTTCCTGATGACCACCGTCGCGTCGGTCCGCGGCCTGATCGAGGCCGGCACCGTGCCCGTCATCGCCGTCAGCACGCTGGAACGCATGCCCTCCATGCCGCAGGTGCCCACCATCCGGGAAAGCACGGGCATCAATTTCGAAGTGACGGTCTGGTGGGGCATCCTCGGCCCGCGCGGCGTGCCAGAGCCGGTGCAGCAACGCCTGAATGCGGAAATCGGCAAGGCGGTGCTGGCGCCCTCCTATCTGCGCTTCCTGGAAGCGGAGGGCGCCGTGCCGGCGCCGCTGCCGCCTGACGCCTTCCGCCAGGCCCTGCGCGACGACATCCTGCGCTGGCGCGAAGTCGCGCGCGCGGCGCGCATCAGCGTGACCTGAACGGCGGGAACAGAGGCGCCAGCCACCAGCGGTGACGATGCCGCCGGAGAGGGGCTTTGCCCCTCCCCGAACCCCTCCCCAGCAAAGGCCGAAAGGCCTTTGCAAACCTCGACCTGGCGCTGTGCGCCACGAACGGAATGATGCCGAAACCCGCTCTTGCGCACCAAACGCGCTGCGGGGGCTCGGCATCGGCCTCGCGCCCGATACCAAGGGACTGCGGTCCAGGATGCCCAGCATCCTGGCGGGGTGGCTCGGAGGGGCAGGGCCCCTCCGATGGCCGCCGCACCGGATCCCACCAGGACGACCTTTCCACCTGTGCCGGTGAGAGGTCCGGAGAGACGCAAAGCCGCCTTCCGGGACGGGCGCGCGCCCTATCGCCGCCGCATGATCGCCACCGGCACCAGCGCCGCCGCGCAGACCAGCGCCACGGCGAGGAAGCTGTCGCGGAAGGCCAGCATGCTCGCCTGCGACAGGACCATCTGGCTGAGGAAGTTCTCCGCCGCCGCCTGGCGGAATGGTTCCGCGATGCCGTCCTGGGCGAGCAGACGCGACACCTCGTCCAGCAGGGCGCGCGTCGCCGGCTCTCCGGTCTGCGTATCCATCAACGCCTGGGCGTGGAACTGGGTGCGGCGTTCCAGGATGATCGCGAGCAGGTTCACCCCCATCGCGCCGCCGAACTGCCGCGCGAAGTTCACCGCGCCCGATCCCTGGCTCAGCCATTTCGGCGGCAGGGCGCGCAACGCGCCGGCATTCATGCTCGGCATGGCGAAGCCGAAGCCGATCCGCCCGATCAGCATCCAGATGGCGAGCGTCCAGAACGGCGTGTCGGTCCCGATGCCGTGCATCAGCAGGGATGATGTGCCGAACAGCAGCAGCCCCGCCCCGATCGGCATCCAGGGCGGGAAGCGATCCGCGAGCCGCCCGCCGATCGGGAAGACCAGCACCATGGCGAGCCCCGCCGGCATCAGCAGCAGCCCCGCGCGTGTCGCCGTGTAGCCCTGCACGGTCTGCGCGAAGAGCGGCACGAGGTAGGTCGATCCGAACAACGCCGCGCCATAGACGAGCCCGACCGCCGCCGAACAGGCGAAGGCACGCACGGTGAACAGCCGCGGATTCAGCATCGGCGCTTCGGTGCGCAGCTCCCACAGCACGAATCCGACCGCGGCAATGGCGGCAATGCCGAGTTCCACCATCACGCGGTTCGATCCCCAGCCCTCGCGCTGGCCGCTCGACAGGCCCGTCAGCAGCGCGAGCAACGCCGTGACCAGCAACAGGAAGCCCGGCCCGTCGAAGCGGCGCCGTGGCCCGGCATGGGATGGCCCCGGCAGGAAGACCAGCCCCAGCGCCAACCCCAGCAAGGCAAAGGGCACGCCGAGGAAGAACACCGCCCGCCAGCCCGCGCCATCCACGATCACTCCGCCGACCGCGGGGCCGAGTGCGGGCGCCAGCACCACGCCCACGGCATAGAGCCCCATCGCGGCCCCGCGACGTTCGGCGGGAAAGACCTGGAAGATGATCTGCATGCCGAGCGGCTGGATCATCCCGGCCGCCGCCCCCTGCAGCACGCGGCCCGCGATCAGCACGCCCTCATTCGGCGCCGCGCCCGAGATGATCGACCCCGCCACGAACATCACGATCGCCGCCGCATAGGTCAGCCGGCAGCCGAAGCTGTCCACCAGCCAGCCATTCAGCAGCATCGTGGACGTCACCGCCGCGAGGAAGGCGGTGGCGATGAGCTGCGCATGGTCCTGCCCGATGCCGAAGGCGCCCATCACCTGTGGCAGCGCGACATTCACGATGGTCGCGGAGAGGATCGTCGCGATGGTGCCGATCATCACGGCGAGGGTGACGAGGAAGCGATAGGGCGCGCCCCAGCGCAGGCGGAGTTCCTCGATGCCCGGCCCCGCCAGCCGGCCGGGCCAGCCCGGCGCGGCGGCCGCCTCACTCACGCGCGGTGGCCTCCACCTCGACCATCATGCCCGGCCGCAGCAGCCCGTTCGACGCGCCGGGCGGCAGGGCGATGCGCACCGGCAGGCGCTGCGTGATCTTGGTGAAGTTGCCCGAGGGGTTGGGGCTGGGCAGCAATGCGAATTCGCTGGTCGCGGCGGTGCCGACGCGCTCGACCGTGCCGTCGAAGCTGCGCCCCGGATAGGCATCCACCTGCAGGCGCACCGGCGCGCCGGGGCGGAAGAAGCGGATCTCCGTCTCGCGTACATTGGCCTCGACGCGCACCTGCGCGGGGTCGTGGATCAGCATCAGCCGCTGGCCCGCCGTGACGTATTCGCCGCGATCGACGAAAACGCGCCCCACCGCACCGTCGAAGGGCATGCGGATGGTGCGGTCGGCGATCTCCATCGCGATGCGGTCGCGCTGCGCGGCGAGTTCGCGCCGCTGCGGCTCCAGCGCATCGAGCTGGCGGTGCAGCACGGTCAGTTCCTCCCGCGCCGCGCCGGCGGTGGCGAGTTGCGCCTCCGCGCTGCGGATCTCGGCGGCGACGGAGAGCACGCGCTGCGTCGCGGTCTCCAGCAGCGCCCGGGTCTGTTCGTGCCGCTGCCGCGTGCCGGACCCGGTGCCGAGAAGCTGCCCGGCGCGCTGGAACTCGCCCTCGACGAAGAGGCGTTCGGCAACGGCGGCAGGCAGGGCCGTGCGGGCGGCTTCCAGCCGGGCAGTCTGCGCCGCCTGCTGGCTTTCCGTCTGGCGGTCCACCATGGCGAGGCGCGCCCGCAATTCCGCCTCCCGCGCCGCGAGGCCGGCGAGCCGCGCCTCGGTCTCCCGCAGCGCGAGCTCCGCCTCCCGGCTGTCGATGCGCAGCAGCACCGCCCCCGCGCCGACGCTGTCGCCGGCGATGACATCGAGTTCGGTGATCCATCCCGGCAGACGGCTCGACAGCGTCACCATGTCGGCGGCGACGCGCGCATCGTCGATGAAGACCGTGGTGAAGCGCCGATGCGCCCAGCCCGCCGCGCCGCCGATCACGGCCAGCAGCGCGGTGATCCCGACCGCGACACGCAGCCGGCGGCGCCGGTCGGCGCGCGGCGGCGGCAGCGTGGCGGTCGGGCTGCTACTCGGCTGGCCGATGTCCATGGACGTTTTCCTCCTCGACCCGGGCCAGCCCGGCCGCGACGCGTTGCAGCACGGCCAGGCAAAGGGCGAGTTCTTCCTCCGGGATGCCAGCGAGGATCTCGGCACGCACGCCGGCGGCCTCCTCCTCGATGCGCAACACCACGGGGTGTGCCTTCTTGGTGAGATGGATGGTCTTGGCGCGGCGGTCCTGCGGCGTCACGCGGCGTTCGACGAAGCCCTGCGCTTCCAGCCAGTCGAGGGTGCGGACCAGGGTCGGGGCCTCGATGCGCAGCCGGGCGGCGAGCGCGCCCTGGGTGATGCCGTCCCCGCGCCGGGCGAGGCTCAGCAGGACCAGCCACCGTGCCTCGGTCAGGCCGAAGGGGGCGATGCGCTGATCGAGCCTCGCGCGCCAGCGCCGGGCGATCTGGCCGATCGCGACACCGAGCTGCCAGCGCGTCTGGGCGAGGCCTGAACCATCGGGCATGCCGGGAAGGCTAGCAGGAGCATTTCGTGACGAATAGATAGGAAGCTAACGAAACCATCCGGGCCGCAGAGGTCGCACGGGACCGGCTCCGAGGCCGCCCACCGATCCCTTCCAACGGAGATGAGGTACCATCAGGATGAGGCCACCGGGAATGCGCGGCCAGGGTTGAACACCTTTTGAAGCTTAGTATAGCTCATCCCTGGGCATCATGCTGATCGAGAGGCCATAGAACTGGATGTGCGTGAATGCGTGCGGCACTCCCCGCCGGGGCCCGAAGGTGCCGTCGCGCCCTTTCGCGGCGGGGCTCGCCGTGGCCACGCTGGCCTTGGCCGGTTGCCAGGCCCCGCTCAGCCCGTCCGTCCCGCTCTTCGGGGCCTATTTCCCCTCCTGGCTGATCTGCCTGGCGGGAGGGGTGATCGGGGCGGTCGTCCTGCGCGTGCTCTTCATCAGGACCGGCCTCGATGAGGTGCTGCCGCTGCGCCTGCTCGTCTATGTCTGCCTCGCGGCCGCCATCGGTCTCGTCCTCGCGCTCACGGTCTATGGGCGATAGGCGATGGCACCCTCGGCCTATTCCCGCCGCCGCAGCGTCCTCGGTTCGGTCGTCGCGGGGCTGATCGTCATCGGTGCCGGCGCCGCGGCCTGGCTCTACCTTCATCACACCGAACGCAACCCGCTCTCCGAGGATGCGGTGCTGACCGCCAGCATCGTCCATGTCGCCTCCAGCGTGCCCGGGCGCATCGTCACCATGGCGGTGGCGGAGAACCAGAAGGTCGCGAAGGGCGAGTTGCTCTTCGCCATCGATCCCGAGCCCTTCCGCCTCGCCGTCGAACAGGCGCGCGCCGATCTGCGCATCGCCGAGGCCGCCCGCGACGCGCAGCAGCGCACCATCAGCGCGGAACAATCCAACGCCGCCATCGCCACCGAACAGGTGACCCGCGCACGGACGAACCTCGCCCTCGCCGAACAGACGCTGGCACGCCTCACGCCGCTGCTCCGCCCCGGCTATGTCACGGCACAGCAGGTCGATGATGCCCGCACGGCGCGCGACGACGCCCGGACCAGCCTGACCCAGGCGGCGCGCCAGGCCGAGGCGGCCGCGAGCCTCGTCAGCACGCTCGATGCCGCGCAGGCGCTGGTGGAGGCGCGGCGCGCGGCGCTCGCCATCGCCGAGCGCGGCCTCGCCAATACCGAGATCCGCGCCCCGCATGAAGGCCGCGTCGTCGGCCTCACGGTCACCACCGGGGAGATCGTCGCGCCGGGGCAATCGGTCTTCACCCTGATCGACACCGGCACCTGGTTCGCCAGCGCATCCTTCCGCGAGACCGAGCTGCCCTCGATCGCCGTCGGGGACTGCGCGCAGGTCCGTGCCCTCGCCGACCGGTCCGTGATCATCGCCGGGCGGGTGACAGGCATCGGCTGGGGCGTGATCTCCGAGGATGTGGTGAACCTGCCGCGCGGCCTGCCCTATGTGCCGAAATCGCTCAACTGGGTGCGCATCATCCAGCGCTTCCCGGTGCGCATCCGCCTCATCGACCCGCCGGAAGACCTGATGCGCATCGGCGCATCGGCGGTGGCGGTGGTCCATCACGGCGGGCGGTGCTGAACCATGGGCGATGCGGGTCGCTCCCTGATCGCCCAGGCGGCGGATCTCGCGCCCTTTCCGGGCCGCGCGGCGCTGGCCTGGCGCATCGCCCTGCTCTGCGCGATCGTCGCCGCCGCCTCGATGATGTACGATATCCCCGAGGCCGGGATCAGCTGCTACCTCATCATCTTCCTGATGAAGCCCGATGCGGTGCAGAACATCGGCACCGCGCTCGGCCTCATCGTTCTCGTCACCATCGTCGTGATCGGCGTGGTGCCGCTGATCAACGCCACCGTCGACTCCCCGCTGCTGCGGATGCTGGCCATCGCCCTGGTCTCCTTCGCCTTCCTCTTCCTCGGCGCGGCGAGCCAGCTCGGGGAGATCGGCGGCGTCATCGCGCTCGTCATCGCCTTCGTCCTCACCCTGGTGAGCATGGCCCCGGTCGCCGATGCCGTGACCTTCGGGCTGCGCTTCGCGTGGTATCTCGCGGCGATGCCGATGGCGCTGATGGCGGTGTTCAACCTCGTGCTCGGCCTGTCCCCGGTGCGGTTGCTGCGCGAGGCGCTGCGCCTGCGCCTGGCCACCGCCGCCGCGGCCATCGCCACCGGCGCACCGGGGCGGGATGCGGCGCTCGGCGCGCTGCTGCGTGCGGACAATGCCGCCCTCGAACAACAGGCCGTCTTCGTCCGCGTGCTCGCCTTGGTCGGCAGGCCCGCCGCCGCGCAGATCGCGCGCGACGTGCGCGCCGCCTGGCGCCTGATGCTCGCTGCCTCTGCCCTGCCCGAAGACCTCCCGGCGCCGCGACGCGATGCGCTGGTCGCGGCGATCCGCCGCACGCTGGCCGCGCTCGAGGCGGGGGATGCGCCGCCGCGCCCCGTGGCCGAAGGTATGGCGAGCGAGGCCGAAGCCAGCGTGTTCGCGGCGCTCGACGTG
Source organism: Roseomonas sp. (assembly GCA_041906015.1). GTDB lineage: Bacteria > Pseudomonadota > Alphaproteobacteria > Acetobacterales > Acetobacteraceae > Neoroseomonas. The sequence continues at coordinate 14,153 of JAYRJZ010000089.1, read as the reverse complement.
CTGGCGGGGGCCCCGGAACCCGAGGTGGTGCCGGCACCGAAGCCGCCCTTCCTCTTCCCCGATGCCTTCACCAACCCCGCCTATCAGCGCTTCGCGCTCAAGACCACGGCGGCGGCGGTGCTCTGCTACATCATCTACACCGGCCTCGACTGGCAGGGCATCCATACGGCCATGATCACCTGCTACGTCGCCGCGCTGGGCACGACGGGCGAGACCGTCCACAAGCTCGGCCTGCGCATCCTGGGCTGCCTGATCGGCGCGGCCATGGGCATCGGCGCGGTGATCTTCGTCATGCCGCAGCTCGACGGCATCGGCGGGCTGATGGCGCTGGTCTTCTGCGGCGTGCTGGTCGGCGCCTGGGTCTCGACCGGCAATGAGCGCATCTCCTATGGCGGCGTGCAGATCGCCCTCGCCTTCCTGCTGACCGTGCTGCAGGGCTTTGGGCCGACCACCAGTCTTTCAGCCGGCTGGGATCGCGTGGTCGGCATCCTGCTCGGCAACCTCGTCGTCTATCTCACCTTCACGCGGATCTGGCCGGTCTCGGTGGAAGGGGCGGTGCGCGACCATCTGCGGGGCGCGCTGGCGGGCCTCGCGCGGCTCGCCGCGCTCGCCCCGGAACGCCGCGCCGGGGCGGTGCCCGATGCGGCGCTGGCGATGAAGGAATCCGGCGCCGCGGAGGAGCTGCTCGACCTGATGCGCTTCGAACCCGCCGCGATCCGCCCCGGGCCGGCCGTCGAGGCCGCGCTGCGATCGGCCAATGACGAGATCGCCGCCCTCGCGCGCGACATCGCCTTCAGCCGGGAGGCGCTGCCGGGCGTCGCGACGCGGCTGGATAGCCTCGCCCTGCAGGTCGCCGGCGGCGGTCGCGGCGATGTCACGCATGCGCCCGGCGGGCCGGACGCGCTTCATCACCGGCTCGACCGCCTCCAGGCGGCGGTGACAGGCTGATGGCGCGGCGCCTGATCGTCCCGATCGCGACGGCCACGCTGCTCGTCGCTGCCTGCGCGCCGAACGCGGCGAACATGACTTCCCCGAACGCCGAGACCCCCTGGCGCCCGAACGGGAATGAGGACCGCATCTGGAGCGTCCAGGGCCCATCGGAACCACCCCCGCCCGGCAGCCCGCGCAGCTTCGGCGTGCCCGCCGACCCCGCGCTCGCCGTCCTGGCGCAGACGCCCGACATCGATCCCCATCGCCGTTATCGGCTGGCGGAACTGATCGACATCGCGCAGCGGAACAACCCGGCCACCCGCGCGGCCTGGCAGCGAGCCCGCGAGGCCGCGCTTGCCGTCGGCATGGTCGAGGCGACCTTCCTGCCGGTGATCACCGCCAATGTGATCGGTGGCCGCCAGACGGTCTCGACGCCGCTGCCGGTACCGATCGGGTCCCAGCGCTATTTCGAGACGACGACCGATGGCGTCTCGCCCTCGATCGCGCTGCAATGGCTGCTGTTCGATTTCGGCCGCCGGGCCGCGCTTGCCGAAGCGGCACGGCACGGCGCCACCGCCGCCAATGTGCTGTTCAACGCTGAACATCAGAAGCTGATCTTCGACGTCACGCGCGCCTACTACATCCATGGGGCCGCCATGGCGCGGGCACGCATCGCCGGCGAGGCGCTGCGCAACAGCACCGCCATCCGCAGCGCTGTCGAGGCCCGGCAGGCGCGCGGCCTCGCAACGAGCGTCGAGGTCGCCCAGGCGCGCCAGCAGGTGGCACAGGCCGAGCTCCGCCGGGTCCAGGCCGAGGGCCAGCAGCGCGATACCTACCAGGCGCTGATCACCGCCATGGGCGTCAATCCCACACTGCGCCTGCAGGTCGACGATGCGGGCCAGCGCAGCCTGCCCGACGCGCCGGACCTGCCACTCGACGAGATGGTCGGGCTTGCCCTGGCCCGACGTCCCGATGTGATGGCGAGCTACCAGGCCTTGCGGGCGAGCAATGCCGGCGTCACCGCCGCGCGCGCCGAGTTCCTGCCCAGCGTCTTCGTCGCGGGCGCGCTGGCCTCGGGCCAGGGCAGCTTCAACGCCAGCGGCCTGCCGACCATCGGTCAGCAGGCGACCGGGTCAGGCGTGCTGTTCGGCGCGACGGTGCCGCTCTACGATTCCGGCCTGCGGGCTGCGCGGCTGCGCCAGGTGGAAGCGCAGGCGGCCGCAGCCGAGAACACCTTCCGTCGCACGCAGAATGTCGCGGTGGGCGAGATCGTCGCCGCCGGCAATGCGCTGCGGACCGCGCTCGAATCCCACAGGGCGGCGAGCGCCCTGGCCGCCGCCGCCACGACCACCTATGACGCCGCATTGGCGGCCTACAGGAACGGCGTGGGTACGGTGACCGCCGCGACCGCTGCCGACACCGGCCTGCTCGATGCGCGCCAGGCCCAGGCAGAGGCGCACGCCTCTGCCCTGATCGGCGCCGCGAACCTCGCCTTCGTCGTCGGGTCCCTGACCTCCCGCGATGCGGTGCCGTGATGCGGGCGGATCACGGCCAGGCGATGCAGCGCCGCGCGATCCCGGCTTCACGGGCGTAGGCGCGCGTGGGAGGAAGCGGGGGCGCGCACAACAGGATGGCCATGCGGCGAGACGTCTCGGTTCCGCCGCCTGAGGGAGATGACAGGACGTGACATCGGATCACTCGAAGACGACGGCGCGGGGTGCCGCACTCGATGACGTGTATGCGACGACGGATCTGGCCTCCGCCTTGCCGAAATCGACCTTCCCCGTTGACGAACGCGATCCGCGCCACGTCTTCGCCGCGGTGCGCGACGAGCTGATGCTCGACGGCAATTCGCGCCAGAACCTCGCGACCTTCTGCCAGACCTGGGTCGATGACGAGATCCACGACCTGATGAACCTGTCGATCGACAAGAACATGATCGACAAGGACGAATATCCGCAGACAGCGGAGATCGAGGCGCGCTGCGTGGCGATGCTGGCCGATCTGTGGCGTTCGCCGGATCCGACGGGCACGCTCGGCTGCTCGACGGTGGGGTCGTCCGAAGCCGCGATGCTCGGCGGCCTCGCGATGAAGTGGCGCTGGCGCAAGGCGCGCGCCGCCGCCGGCAAGCCGACCGACAAGCCGAACATGATCTGCGGCCCGGTGCAGATCTGCTGGCACAAATTCGCCCGCTATTTCGATGTCGAGCTGCGCGAGATCCCGCTCGAAGGCGACCGCCTGATCATGACGGCGGAGGAAGTGCTCAAGCGCGTCGACGAGAACACGATCGGCGTCGTGCCGACGCTCGGCGTGACCTTCACCTGCCAGTACGAGCCGGTGAAGGCGGTGAGCGATGCGCTCGACAAGCTCCAGGCCGAAACCGGCCTCGACATCCCGATCCATGTGGACGGGGCGAGCGGCGGCTTCCTCGCGCCCTTCTGCGCGCCGGATCTGCCCTGGGATTTCCGCCTGCCGCGGGTGAAGTCGATCAACACCTCGGGACACAAATTCGGCCTGGCACCCCTCGGCGTGGGCTGGGTGATCTGGCGGGAGGCGAAGGACCTGCCGGAGGAGCTGGTGTTCAACGTCAACTACCTCGGCGGCAACATGCCGACCTTCGCGCTGAACTTCTCGCGCCCCGGCGGGCAGGTCATCGCGCAATACTACAATTTCCTGCGCCTCGGGCGGGAGGGCTACGCCAGGGTCCACAATGCCTGCTACGCGACGGCGCAATACCTGGCACGCGAGATCGCCGCTCTCGGGCCCTTCGAGATCCTGTTCGACGGCGACAGCCAGGCCGGCATTCCGGCGCTGTGCTGGAAGGTGAAGGATGGCTTCGATACCCGCGGCTACACGCTCTATGACCTCGCCGACCGCCTGCGCAGCCGCGGCTGGCAGGTACCGGCCTATTCCATGCCCGCCAATCGCCAGGATCTGGTGATCCAGCGCATCCTGGTGCGCCATGGCGTGAGCTTCGACCTGGCGACACTGCTGATCAACGACATGAAGCGGGCCCTCGCCTTCTTCGAGCAGCATCCGGTCACGCGGCCGATGACGGCTGCCGAGGCCAGCGGCTTCAGCCACGGCTGAACCACCCCGCATCGAGCAACGCAGCTTCGAGGAACCGAGAACGATGTGCACCTCGCTTGGATACACGGATGCGGCCGGCAAGACGTATTTCGGCCGCACGATGGAACTCACCGTCGATCTTCCCTACCAGCTCCTCCATCTGCCGGTGGGTTTCGAGATCAGCTCCGACATTCCCGGCCACCCGGCGCTGATCTTCACCGCGCGCTACGGCCTCGTCGCCATTGCCATGCCGGCACGCATGCCGACGGCCGAAGCGCCGCTGTCGGCCGCCGATATGAAGGTGCTGGAAGGCCTCAACGACCAGGGGCTGACCTTCAGCCTGCTCGCCTATCCGAATGCGGTGGGCAAGCAGGCCTCGGTGGACGCCACGCGATCCGTCCTCTCGGCCTCCGATCTCGGCGCCTGGGCGCTCAGCCAGTTCGCCACTGTCGCCGAAGTCAAGGCGGCGCTCGGCGCGCAGCCGGTGATGCTGGAGCCGTTGCAGCTTCTCGGCGGCGTCGAATCGCCCTTTCACTACGTGGTGCATGACCGCACCGGCGCTTCGGCCGTGATCGAATTCCATCGTGGCGTGATGACGGTCTACGACAATCCGGTCGGCGTCATGACGAACGGGCCGAAATTCGATTGGCACCTGACGAACCTCGACAACTACACCTTCCTCTCGAACGTCGACCGGTCGAGCGCCAGCTTCGGCAGCTACAAGGCCGCTCAGCCGGATTCCGGCATCGCCACGGCGGGCCTGCCTGCCTCCAACACCTCGGTCGGCCGCTTCGTGCGCGCCGCCTACTATGCGCAGTTCGCGGAGAAGGCGGCCTCGCCGGATCTCGCCGTGACGACGCTCGCGCACATCATGAACAACTTCGACCGGCCGCGCGGCATCACCATCGATACCCCGGAATCGGGCGGCGGGCAGTTTGAAGTGAAGGGCCTGGAAGAGGGCGGCGCCGCGCCCTATGCGACGGAATTCACGAGCTGGACCGGCCTGGCCGACCTCGATCGCAGGCTGTTCTTCGTGCGGGACCATCGCAGCCTGAACTTCACCCGCATCGATCTGATGGCCCTGGCAGGGACCAAGGTGCCTGGCGTGGTCCCGCTGGCGAAGCTCGCTGCCGGCGTCCCCGACGCGACAGAGGTGCTGAAGGGCAAGGCGATGGCGTGATCGCCAGCGCCGGCAATCGCGTCGCATGACCGGCCGCACCATTCATCCCCGCGGACTCCAGATGCGGATCGAAGGGCCCTGGCCCTTCGTCACGCATCGCAGCCACGTGGTGGGCGGCCGGCGCGTCGAATGGCTTGCCCGGGAGCATCGCAAGGGGCTGCGCTTCGCGGCACGCGCCCTTCTGGCAGAGCAGCCGCTACAAACGGAGCATCGGCGCGACCTTCGCGGTCGGCGCCTTCCTGTTCATGCTGGGCAGCCTGATGAGCCTGGTCCCGGCGGGCCGATGGCAGCCTTCCGCCTTCTGGACCAACATCGTCTTCTTCCTCGGGTCGATCCCGTTCACCATCGCGGCCCATCTGCGGGGGACAAGAGGGACTGCCGGTTGCCAGCGCTCGCCGCGCCGGGCGTTCGTGATGGCACTACCCCGCTATGGCGAAATTCGCGATCGACATCGGCGCCGCGCTGCCGCCTGGCAGCGCGCTGACGCAGCCCGCCTATCCGAGCCTCGGCCGGATAGCGCGGCCGCCGACGGGAGACGCCTTCGTGGTGCCGCAACCCGCCAAAGGCGCGGGCCGCGCGGCCAAGCGGCAGACTTGCATTCAGCGCATGAATTTGCGAATTACTCGCAATATTTGGGCCAAGCGCCGGCGGCGCCCGAATGCGATCACCCCGGAGATCCTTCCCTGTCATGCCGCCCGACGACCGGGACAAGCTGCTCAACGCCTTCATGGAGCAGCGCGACGGCCTGCAACGTTTCCTGCGCCGCCGAACAACCAGCCCCGCCCTGGCTGAGGACATCGCCCAGGAAACCTGGTTGCGCGCCGCCTCGGCGCCGCTCGCCGCGACCATACTCGACCCGCGACGCTACCTCTTCCGCATCGCGGCCAACCTGCTGCGCGACCACGTCCGGCACAGGTGCCACGCCGTCGAGGTCATGGCGCCCGCCGCCTTGGTGGAATCGATCCCGGATACGCGGCCCGACCCCGAACTCGAGGCGTTGCGCCGCGCCGACCTCGCCGACCTGCTGCGCGCCGTCGAGGCGCTGCCGCCGCGGTGCCGCCAGGTCTTCCTGCTCGTGAAGGTCGAGGGGCTGAGCTATGCCGAAGCCGCCGCGCAGCTCGGCATCGCCCGGAACACGGTGATGGTGCACATGTCGCAGGCGCTGAAATGGCTCGATGGCTATCTCGCAGCCCGCAACGGTGAGGCCGGGTAATGCCGCCTGCCAATCTCGGACGTCTTTCCCTGCAAATGGCACTTTCATGGGCCTGGGGCAGCGCAGGATGAACGACCACCCACCGCCGAATGCGATGGACATTGCCAGGCAATGGTTCGTGCTGCTGCAGGACCCGGCCGCCACGCAGGCCGACCGGGAGGCGCATCGCATCTGGCTGGCGGCCGATCCCGCGCACGGCAGGGCCTGGGCCCGGGTGACGCTGCTCTGGCAGCGCCTTGACGAGGTGACGCCAATCCTGGCCGCCGACACGCCACGCCGGCCAGCCCCGCCGCAGCGTCACTGGACACGGCGGGCGGCGGCGGTGGCCCTCCTGATCGGCGCTGTCGGCTATGCGGGGCTGCAGCGCGTCAATGCCGCGGACCACGAAACCGGCATTGGCGAGCGGCGCACCATTGACCTGCCGGATGGATCGAGCGCCGAGCTCGAGGCCGCCACCGCCTTGTCCGTCGCCTTCGACGCGCGCGAGCGGCAGATCCGCCTGCAACGCGGCGACGCCTTCTTCCAGATCGCCCCCGAGCCCGGGCGGCCTTGCCGCATCGACGCCGGGGACAGCCGGACGGAGACCAAGGGTGGCATCCTTCGTGTCGGCATCCGGCGCAACACTGTCACCGTATCGCTCATCGCAGGGGCGGCCTCCGTGCAATGGGCGGGGCTGGCGCCGATCGAGCTCCTGGGGGGCCAGGAGCTGCGGTGCGAGCGCGGCGCGCCCCCGACGCTGCGCCAGGCAGACGCGGCCACTGCCCGCCGAGCCCTGCGCGATGGCAGGCTGGTGTTCCAGGACGTGCCGCTCGGCGAGGTGATCGCCGACCTTGAACGACACCGTCGCGGCCGCATTGTGATTCTGGACGACGGGATCGCCGGCATTCCGGTGACCGGCGCGTTCCGCACCGATGCCACGGATGCAGCGCTCGAGACGATCGCCGCCACGCTTGGCCTGCGGCTCAGCCGCCTCGGTGGGTTCCTGGTGATGATCCGCCGCGCGGCCTGAAGCCCCCCCGCCCTGGCCTGACTTTTTCCCGCGCCGACTAATGCTCCGCATGCCGCCAACCCGTCATGTGAGAATGAGACGCAATAGCGTCTCTCGTTCGAGTTGACCGGCCGTGCCGCCGCCATTGGTGCGGCGAGCGCCGGCCCTGGGGAGTTTTGAGATGCGGCGTGTGGGGCAGAGGGGAGCGGAGCATGGGCGGGCAAGGCGAGCCGGCGCGTTATGGCTGATGTTGGCGGGGGGAGGCCTGTGGCCGGTCGTCCCCACGGCGCAGGCCCAGCAACAGATCGGCCAGCACAGCTTCGACATCCCGGCCCAGCCCCTCGGCTCGGCGCTAGCCGCCTTCTCGGATACGACGGGCATCCAGTTCTTCTTCGATTCGACCATGGCGGCCGGGCGGCGCTCAAGCCCCGTATCGGGCAGCATGTCGGCGGACGCGGCGTTGGCGCGCCTGCTCACGGGGACGGGCCTTACCTATCGCCACACCAATGCCTCCACGGTCACGCTGGCCCCGGTGCCGCAACCGCAATCGGCCGATGATGACGGTGTTGCGCTGCCGCAGATCGACGTGAACACCACGACCGACCGGGGCTGGAGCCCCGTGCGCGGCTATGTCGCGCGTGTCAGTTCCACCGCCACGCGAACGGACACCCCCATCATCGAGACGCCGCAATCCGTCTCGGTCGTCACGCGCGACCAGATGGATGATCGTGCCGTGCGCAACCTCTCCGACGCCCTTGCCTACACGGCGGGCGCGATGACGGCGCGCATGGGTACTTCCTCCTCCTTCGGCGGCGACAGCATCTCGCTCCGCGGCTTCGGCGGGGATGGCTCCGCCGGTGCGTCGTCGAACGAGTTCCTCGACGGCATGCGCCTGCTCGGCACCAACTTCGCAGTGTCGGGCATCGACCCGTGGCTGCTGGAGCGCGTCGACGTTCTGCGCGGTCCGGCCTCGGTGCTGTTCGGGCAGATCACGCCCGGTGGCCTGATCAACATGATTAGCCGGCGACCGTCCGAAACGGCGCAGGGCGAAGTTCGCCTCGTCACCGGCACGGGCAACCGTCGCGAGATGGCCTTCGACACCACCGGCCCGCTCAACGAGGAAGGCACGGTGCTATACCGCGTCAGCGGCATCGGCCTGTCGACGGACCTGCAGGCCACCGACAACAGCCGCGACCGGGTCGCGGTCGCCCCGTCCCTCACCTGGCGGCCGACGGCCGAGACGAGCCTGACCCTGCTCAGCCTTTATCAGCGCGACACGACGCGCGGCTCGCCGATGAATTACCTGCCGGCCGCGGGCACGGCACTGTGGAACCCGAATGGCAGGCTGCCGACAGACGTCTATCTCGGCGAGCCGGAATGGGACCGCTGGAACCGCACCGTCTATGCCATCGGCTATCTGCTCGAGCATGCCGCGACCGACTGGCTCACCCTGCGCAACAGCTACCGCTACCTGCACAACGACCTCGATCTCCGCGCCGTGTATCGCCGCGCGCTCGCCGCCGACTACCGCACGTTGACGCGCAGCACCTTCACCGCGGTCGAAGCCGCGGACCTCCAGACCGTGGACACCAACGGCGAGATCCGCTTCACGACGGGCCCCGCGACGCACACCGTGCTGCTCGGCACCGATTACCGCTGGCTGCAGGGTTCGACACTGCGCGGCGCCGGGACGGCGCCGACCATCAACATCTTCGCGCCCGTCTACGGCCAGGGACCGCTCACGGCACCGATCTACCAGAGCACCCTGTCGACGACGCAACAGCTCGGCTTCTACGCACAGGACCAGGTGCGGATCGACCAATGGGCGCTGCAGTTCGGCCTGCGCCAGGACTTCGCCGTTTGGTCCGACCGCAACCGCCTGACCGGTGCGACCAGCGAGCAATCAGCCCAGGCACTGACCGGGCGCGCCGGGCTGGTCTATCTCTTCGACTTCGGCCTCGCGCCCTATGCCAGCTATTCGGAATCCTTCGATCCGGTCTCGGGCGTGACCTATGACGGGTCCAGCCTTCAGCCCACCCGCGCCCGGCAATACGAAGTCGGCGTCAAGTATCAGCCGCCGGGCGCGGAAAGCCTGATCACCCTTGCCGCCTTCGATCTCACCCAGACCAACCGCACCACCGCCGATCCGACGCATACCGGCTACTCCATCCAGACCGGCGAGGTCCGCATCCGCGGGCTTGAAGTCGAGGCCGTGGCGAGCCTCGGCGACGGCCTGGCCCTGGCGGGCAGCTACACCCTGCTGGACAGCGAGGTGACGCAGAGCAATGACGGCAATCTCGGTCGCCAGCTCGCAGCGCTGCCGCGCAACATGGCGTCCCTCTGGCTCCGGCAGACATGGCAGGACGGCGCACTTGCCGGCCTGATGCTCGGCGCCGGCGTGCGCTATGTCGGGCGGAGCTACGGCGACAACATGAACACCTTCTCGGTGCAGGCACACACCCTGGTCGATTTCGCCCTGCGTCTCGACATGGAGAGGGTTGCGCCGGCGTTGCGCGGCTTCTCGCTCAGCCTGAACGCCACCAACCTGTTCGACACGCGCTACGTCTCGTCCTGCACCACCACGACGACCTGCTATTGGGGCAATGGGCGCAACGTGCAGTTGGCGCTCGGCTACCGGTGGTGAAGGCGAGCGGTGGCGCGCCGTTGGTGGCGCTGCGCGTTGCCGCGGCGATCCTCGGCAGCTACGGCCTTGCCCTGCTCTGGGCAGCGGCGTGCGCGGCAGCGCTGCCGCTTCCACGCGCCGAGGCCACCCTGGCGGGGCTGCTGGTCGGGCTGCTCGTGCCGCTCGGCGCCGCGATCTGGTCATTTGCCGCAAGGCGCGCGCGATGGGTGTTGGGCGGCCTGGCTCTCGCCGCGGTGCCACCCCTCGGCGCCTTGTGGTGGACTGCCACGTGAAGGCCGGGTTCCGCCAGTCGATGGCTTGGCTGCACGCCTGGGGCGGCCTGGTTGCGGGGTGGGTGCTGTTCGCCGTCTTCCTGACCGGCACAGCGAGCTATTACCGCGACGAAATCTCGGCCTGGATGCGACCGGAGCTGAGGCCATCCCTCGCCCAGGATGCGGCGCTGACGCGCGCCGTCGACCATCTCCGGGCCATCGCGCCGGACGCGCGCACCTGGCTCATCGAGTTGCCGGATGCGCGCAACCGCGACCTCTACATCGCCTTCAGCCGGCTGAGCGGACCTGGCGGCTTCACCAGCCTTCGCATGGCCTCCCCCGGACAGCCGGAGCCGCGTGCGACACGTGGCGGGGACGTCTTCTACTATTTCCACTTCGATCTGTTCCTGCCTCTGCGCATCGGGCGCTGGCTGGTCAGCCTCTGCGCCGCGACCATGCTGGTCGCGATCGTCACCGGCGTGATCGTGCATCGGCGCATCTTCGCCGACTTCTTCACCTTCCGCCCGCGCAAGGGGCAACGCTCGTGGCTCGACGCGCACAACGCCTTCGGCGTTTTGGCGCTGCCGTATCATCTGATGATCACCTATACGGGCCTCGTCACCTTCGCGTTGATGTTGCTGCCCTGGAGCATCGACCTCGCCTATCGTGGTGACCGGCGACCCTTCCTCGCCGAGATCTACGGGCAGAACCCGCCCGCGGCCGCGACGCGGCCCGATGCGCAGCCGATGGCGCCGCTCGCGCCCATGCTCGCCGAAGCGCGCCGCGCCTGGGGCGGCGCCGCGCCGGGCCGCATCACCATCACCGAACCTGACAGCCACGGCGCCCGGGTGCAGATCGCGCGCGGAACCGGGTTGCGGCTTTCCTACGCGCGCGAACTGATGATGTTCGACGGCGTGACCGGCCAGCCGCTCGGCACGCGGGAACCCGGCGGGCTGGTCGAGCGCATCTGGGGCGTCGCCTACGGGCTGCACCTCGCGCGCTTCGCCGAGCCGGGGCTGCGGCTGCTCTTCGCGCTGAGTGGCGCGGCCGGCACGGCGATGGTGGCGACGGGGCTGCTGCTCTGGGCGGCCAAGCGCCGCCGCGATCGGCCGACGCCCGGGCTGCGCCTCGTGGATGTGCTGAATGTCGCGACGATCGGAGGCCTGCCCGTGGGCATGCTCGCGCTGTTCTGGTCCAACCGCCTGCTGCCGCTCGACCTCGCCGATCGCGCGGCATGGGAGGTCCGGGTGTTCCTGCTGGCCTGGCTGGCCATGCTGCTGCATGCGGCGCTGCGGCCCCGCCGGCGTGCCTGGCGGGAACAATGGCTGCTGACGGCGCTGCTCTGTGCCGGCCTGCCGTTGCTCGATGCCTGGACGACCGATGCCGGCCTGCTCGCCAGCCTGCGGCGGGGCGATGCGGTGCTGGCCGGCTTCGACGTGACAATGCTCCTGCTGGCGGTGCCCTTCGCGGTCCTGGCTTGGGGCCGTCTATGGGCGGGCGCCAAGCAGGCACCGCATGCCTCGTCCGGCGCCAGTATGCAGCGGAGGCTTGGCCCCTGATGCCGGCGGCCGCTTGTTGTGACCGGCGGGATCATCCCCCGCAGGGCGGCATGCAAGCGGATCGCACGGCGCATCAGCACCCCCATCGTCAATGGCACCGGCAGTGCCGTCGTTCCGGAAACGCGTTGCGCGCCATTCGTGCCCATGCCGGACAGCATGGGCTGACGCGCTCCGGCATGATCCTGGCCGCCGCGAAGCGGGTGACGGAGGGCAAGCGGTTTCCCGGGCCGGCCGTCCATTCACAAACGCGCTCGATCGACCACGCCTCGGATGCGGATCAATCCGCGCTTCCGGGTCCACGATTGGCGGCATGATTGGGCCTGCCGGATGGTGCTGGCCGGGGTGGATCTTGTAACGCTGATGGAGCTTGGTGGCTGGGCTTCTCTGTCGATGGTCCAGAGGTACGCGACGATTCGCGCCGACCATCGCCGGGACGCCATCGCGCGCCTCGCCTGACTGCCCAGATGGTGCCCAGACGAGATGGCCGAATCTGGTGCCATAGGGCCGGTTCTGACCGCACCTGTCGTTGGATGCGGAGCCGGAAACCAAGGAAAGTCTAGGGGAATTGGTAGCGGCGAGCGGACTTGAACCGCTGACCCCGGCATTATGAGTGCCGTGCTCTAACCAGCTGAGCTACGCCGCCCCGGGCAGGGGCGGTCGGTTACGCTGGGCGACGCCGCAAGTCAACCGCGCAGGATGGTTGCCTGTCCCCCAGGCCGGTGTTGTCATCGACATGGAACCAGCAGGCCGGGACAGCCCATGACCGTCAACGCCACACGCCGGGGCGCGCTCATGCTGGCCGGCGGCCTTGCCCTGCCCTGCGCCGCCCGTGCCCAGGGCTTTCCGGACCGGCCGGTCTCCATCGTCGTACCCTATGCCAGCGGCGGGCCGATCGATGTGCTCGCGCGTGTCATCGCCCCCGAAATGAGCGGCGTCCTGGGCCAGCCCGTGACCATCGACACACGCCCCGGGGCAGGCGGGAATGTCGGCGCGGCCCATGTCGCGCAAACCGCGCGCGCGGATGGCCACACGCTGCTGCTGACCGGCGCCGGGCTCGCCAGCAGCGTCTCCCTCTCGACGCTCACCTTCAATCCGGTGCGGGACCTGGTGCCGGTTGCCGGGGTTGGCGCGATTCCCTCGCTGCTCGTGGTGTCTCCCCATTCGCCCTACCGGAATCTGCCGCAACTGCTGGCGGCTGCCCGGGCGGCGCCCGGCTCGCTCAGCTATGGCTCGTCCGGCCCCGGCACGGGGAGCCATCTGTCCGGCGTGCTGCTGGCCGCGGCGGCGAATGTGGACATCCTGCACGTGCCCTACCGCGGCTCGGCTGCCGTCTATCCGGACCTGATCGCGCAGCGCATCACCATGCTGCTCGACGTCATGGCCTCCTCCATCGGCCAGGTTCGGCAGGGCGCGGTCCGTGCACTCGCCATCACGTCGGCGCAGCGGTCCGACGTGCTGCCTGACGTGCCCAGCATCGCCGAGCAGGGCCTGCCCGGCTACGATTTCGTCACCTGGACCGGGTTCTTTGTGCGGGCGGGCACTCCCGTGCCCACGGTGCAGCGCCTGGAGGCAGCGGTGCGGCACGCGCTGCGCGCGCCCTCGGTGCAGGAGCGCCTGCGGCTCTCCGCCGCGCAGCCCATGCCGGAGGATGCCGCGGGCTTCGGCAGTTATTTCCGGGACGACGTGGAACGCTGGGCGCGCATGCTGCGCGAAGGCCGTTTGCAGAGGGTGGACTGAACGCCATGGACGCCATCGAAGCCGAGCTGATCCTCTCGGGCGGCAAGGTCATCACCTGCGACGCGCGGTTCTCCATCGCCGAGGCGGTCGCGATCCGCGACGGGCGCTTCCTGGCGGTCGGCCCCGCCACGGCGGTGGAGCGGCATCGCGGCGCACGGACCGAGACCATCGCCTTGCAGGGCCGCGCGGTCATGCCGGGGCTGATCGACGGCCACGCGCATATGGACCGGGAGGGGCTGAAGGATGTCTTTCCGAGCCTCGCCGGCTGCCGCAGCATCGCCGAGATCCAGGCGCGCATCGCGGAACTCGCGCGCGGGAAGAAGCCAGGCGAATGGGTCGTCACCATGCCCATCGGCGAGCCGCCCTTCTATTTCGACCTGCCGCAGAGCCTGAAGGAAGGCCGCTGGCCCACGCGCCAGGAGCTGGACGAGGCCGCCCCCGACAACCCCGTCTATATCCGCCCGATCTGGGGCTACTGGCGCCACACCCTGCCGCTGGTCTCCATCGCGAATTCCCGCGCGCTGGCGATCGCGGGCGTCACGCGCGCGACGCCCTCCCCCTCGCCCAGCGTCGTCATCGAAC
>JAYRJZ010000088.1:0-23084 GCA_041906015.1 Roseomonas sp. | reverse complement strand
GCGCGCCCATGTGCCGGTCGCGTTCGACCCAGGAGGAACCGCCCATGGTCACGCCAACCAGCCGAACCCCGTCGCGCTGGGCGGAGGTGACGATGTTGAAGCCGGAATCGCGGATGAAGCCCGTCTTGATGCCGTCCGCACCGTCATAGTCGCCGAGCATGCGGTTGTGGTTGCGGATCATCTGCCGCCCCCACGCGAAATGCACGGTGCTGAAGTAGCGGTAGCGGTCCGGGAAGTCGCGGATCAGGCGCAGGCCGAGCGTCGCCATGTCCCGCGCGGTGGTGACGTTGTCCGGGTCCGGCAGGCCGGAGGCGTTGCGGAAGGTGGTGCGCGACATGCCGATGGCGCGCGCGCGCAGCGTCATCATCTGGCCGAAGCGTTCCTCGCTGCCGGCAAGGTGCTCGCCCACCGCCGAGGCGACGTCGTTCGCGCTCTTGGTCACCAGGGCCAGGATCGCCTGTTCCACGGTGAGCGTGGCGCCGGGTGGCAGGCCGAGCTTGGAGGGCGGGCGGGAGGCGGCCTCCTCGCTCATGCGGATCGGGGAGTTGAGCTGGACGCGGCCCTCGCGCAGCGCGTCGAACAGCATGTAGAGCGTCATCATCTTGGTGAGCGACGCCGGGTAGCGCTGGTCGTCCGCATTGGCGGCGATCAGGACATTGCCGTTGCGCGCGTCGACGACGATGGCGGCATAGCGCTCGCTGCCGATCTGGGCCGTTGCGGGCAGGGTGGTCAACCATAGGGCGAAGGCGGCGAGCAGGGCGACAACCCCAAGCCGAGGGGGACGGCAAGGGTGGTTCGGGCGCGAGTGGGCGCTCGATGGCATCATTAAGGTATCCCCCTGGGCCGGCGCGCCGAAGGCGCAGCGGATCGCTGATCGCGCGGAGAATAGCCGCCGCGGTTGCGAAGGTCCATGCCAAAACGCGCGGAGTTCGTTTCCAGGCAAGGGGTTACACTTCCTTCTTATGGCGGTCCGGCACCGCGATAGGCACCTTGGCTGGTTAAGATTTTTTGTGCGCCGCAAAAAACACTTGCACCAAGACCGTCACGCCGCCTAAACGATAGCCATGTTGCAGCACAGCAAGACGGTCCGGAAGCCCGGGCCAACCCGGCAAAAGGGGGCCGTCCCGGCGCCGGAAACCGCTGAGGAAAGGAACGACGACATGGCCGAAGCCAAGGCTGCCGATGTGAAGAAGATCGCGACCGAGGGCGCTGCCCAGGCGCAGAAGTTCGTGACGGAGGGTGCCGAGAAGGCACGCGCTGCGATGGAGAAGAGCTTGGAACAGTTCAGCAAGGGCACCGAAGGTCTGGTGAAGGCCGCCGAGGAAGTGGCGGAATTCGGCCGTGGCAATGTCGAGGCGGTGACGAAGGCCGCGCAGACCTGGGCGACGGGCGCGCAGGAGCTGGCCCGCCAGGCGATGGCGCTGGCCCAGGGCCTGACCGACCAGACGCTCGAGGGCGCGAAGGCGCTGTCGACGGTGAAGAGCCTCAACGAGGCCGCCGAGATCCAGGCGAAGTACGCCAAGGCCGCGGTCGAGAAGGCCGTCGCCGAGACCGCGAAGTTCCAGGAAGCGGTGTTCAAGCTGACCGAGGCCTCGGTCGCGCCGCTGAGCGCCCGCTTCACGGTGGCGGTCGAGAAGTTCGCCAAGCCGCTCGCGGCCTGATCCGTACGGGACTACGGCCGCCGCGCCGAACTTCCCCCTCCCAGGAGGCGGGGCGGCCACTCAAGGGCCCGGCATCCGGTCCACCCCGCGCAAGCGGTGGTTGGGCCGGGGCCGGGCCCTTCCGCATTCCGTGCCGGGCGGCAAGACTTGCAACCGGCGCACCGCGCGACAATCTGCGGGCCGCGTGCGGTCAGGCCTTCACCTCTCGCCGCGCGCTCCGATATCCTGCACATCGGCGGGGGAGACTCTGACGCCCCGCCAAGGGAACCACTTCTGCAGCCATGAGCGATCCGGACAAGCGCACGGGGAACGGACAGGGCAACGACGGGTCGCAGACCGGCGTCGTCGTCAAGGCGCGGCCACGCACCAA
Organism: Roseomonas sp.; assembly: GCA_041906015.1. GTDB lineage: Bacteria > Pseudomonadota > Alphaproteobacteria > Acetobacterales > Acetobacteraceae > Neoroseomonas. Next base: position 21,053 of record JAYRJZ010000088.1, on the reverse strand, counting down.
GAAGCCCGCCATGTACAAGGTGCTGATGCTAAACGACGACTACACGCCGATGGAGTTCGTCGTGCACGTCCTCGAACGCTTCTTCCAGAAGAATCGGGAGGAGGCGACGCGCATCATGCTGCACGTCCACCGCCGCGGCGTCGGCGTCTGCGGCGTCTTCACCTATGAGGTTGCCGAAACGAAGGTGACGCAGGTGATGGACCTCGCGCGCCAGAACCAGCACCCTCTGCAGTGCACGATCGAGAAGGAATGAGGGAAGGGGTCGCAGAACCCCGGGGAGAAGCCCACATCACGTCTGGATACCCGGTGCGTCAACGGCCTGAGGAGGCCAGCGCACCATCGACAGGGGAGCGTCACTGACATGCTGTCCCGCAACCTCGAGCAGACGCTCCACCGGGCTCTGGCCCTGGCCAGTGAACGGCGCCACGAATACGCGACGCTTGAACATCTGCTGCTGGCGTTGGGCGACGACCAGGACGCCGCGACGGTGCTGCGCGCCTGCGGCGTCGATCTCGACCGGCTGAAACGCGACCTCACCGAGTTCCTCGACAAGGACCTCGCCGGCCTGGTCACCGAGCGCGGCGGCGATCCGAAGCCGACGGCCGGTTTCCAGCGCGTGGTCCAGCGCGCGGCCATCCATGTGCAGTCGTCCGGTCGCGACGAGGTGACCGGCGCCAATGTGCTGGTCGCCCTGTTCAGCGAGCGCGAGTCGCATGCGGTCTACTTCCTGCAACTGCAGGACATGACCCGGCTGGACGCCGTCAACTTCATCTCCCACGGCATCGCCAAGGCGCCGGGCCGGTCGCAGCCGCGCCCCGTGCAGGGTGCGCCGCAGGCCTCCTCCAACAGCGGGGAGGAGAACCAGGAGAAGGAGGAGAAGCCGCGCGGTGCCGCCCGCGGCCAGGACGCGCTGTCCAACTACTGCGTCAACCTCAACAAGAAGGCGCAGCAGGGCAAGATCGACCCGCTGATCGGCCGCGACCCCGAGATCGAGCGCACCATCCAGATCCTCTGCCGGCGCACCAAGAACAACCCGCTCTATGTGGGTGATCCGGGTGTCGGCAAGACCGCGATCGCGGAAGGTCTGGCCAAGCGCATCGTCGAGGGCGACGTGCCCGAGGTGCTGCTGAAGTCCACCATCTTCGCGCTCGACATGGGCAGCCTGCTCGCCGGAACGCGCTATCGCGGCGATTTCGAGGAACGGCTGAAGGCCGTGGTGCAGGAGCTGGAGAACCAGCCGGGCTCCATCCTCTTCATCGACGAGATCCATACGGTGATCGGCGCCGGCGCGACCTCCGGCGGGGCGATGGATGCGTCGAACCTGCTGAAGCCGGCGCTGGCCCAGGGCACGCTGCGCTGCATCGGGTCGACCACCTACAAGGAATACCGCAACTATTTCGAGAAGGACCGCGCCCTGGTCCGCCGCTTCCAGAAGATCGACGTCAACGAGCCGACGGTCGAGGATGCGGTGAAGATCCTCCAGGGCCTCAAGACCAACTACGAGAAGCACCACAAGGTCCGCTACACGCCCGAGGCGATCCGCGCCGCGGTGGAGCTCAGCGCGAAGTACATCCACGACCGCAAGCTGCCGGACAAGGCGATCGATGTGATCGACGAGGTGGGCGCGTCGCGGATGCTGCTGCCCGAGAACAGGCGGCGGAAGACGGTCACGCTGAAGGATGTCGAGGACATCGTCGCGAAGATCGCGCGCATCCCGCCGAAGTCGGTCTCGACCGACGACCGCGAGACGCTGCGCAACCTGGAACGCGACCTGAAGGCGATGGTCTTCGGCCAGGACAAGGCGATCGAGGCGCTCTCCGCCGCGATCAAGCTGTCCCGCGCCGGGCTGCGCGATCCGGAGAAGCCGATCGGCAACTACCTGTTCAGCGGGCCCACCGGCGTCGGCAAGACCGAGGTGGCGAAGCAGCTTGCCAAGACCCTCGGCATCGAGCTGATCCGCTTCGACATGTCGGAATACATGGAGCGGCACAGCGTCAGCCGGCTGATCGGCGCGCCGCCGGGCTATGTCGGCTTCGACCAGGGCGGGCTGCTGACCGACGCCATCGACCAGCACCCGCATGCGGTGCTGCTGCTCGATGAGATCGAGAAGGCGCATCAGGATCTCTACAACATCCTGCTGCAGGTGATGGACCACGGGAAGCTGACGGACCACAACGGCAAGACCGTCGATTTCCGCAACGTCATCCTGATCATGACGACCAATGCGGGTGCGGCGGACATGGCCAAGCCGACCATCGGCTTCGAGCGCGAGAGCCGCATCGGCGAGGATGAGGACGCGATCAAGCGCCTCTTCACGCCGGAGTTCCGCAACCGGCTCGACGCGACGGTCCCCTTCTCGGGGCTGACGCCGGAAATCGTCGGGCGCGTGGTCGAGAAGTTCGTCATGCAGCTCGAGGCGCAGCTCGCCGACCGCAACGTGACGATCGAACTGTCGAGCGCGGCGAAGGAATGGCTCGCCGAGCGTGGCTACGAGCCGCTCTACGGCGCGCGGCCGCTCGCCCGCATCATCCAGGAATACGTGAAGAAGCCGCTCGCCGAGGAACTGCTCTTCGGCAAGCTGGCCAAGGGTGGTGCGGTGAAGGTGGGGCTGAAGGATGGCGCCCTGACCTTCGATATCGTCGAAGCGGCCCCGGCCGCATTGCCCAAGCCCGAGGAAGGTGAGGGGGATGCGGAGCGGGAGCCGGAGCAGGTCGAATGACGCATCCGTCCACGACGGCGCTGCTCGTCGTGGACGTGCAGAATGATTTCTGCACGGGCGGCGCGCTCGGCGTGCCGCATGGCGAGGATGTGGTGCCGCTCATCAACGCGATCGTCCCGCATTACGGGACGGTCGTGCTGACCCAGGACTGGCATCCTGCGGACCACACCTCCTTTGCCTCCCAGCATGGGGGGCGGCAGCCCTTCGAGACGATCACGCTGCCCTATGGGTCCCAGGTGCTCTGGCCGGACCATTGCGTGATGGGCAGCCTGGGTGCCGCGCTGCATGACGATCTCGACACCACCAAGGCGCAGTTGGTGCTGCGCAAGGGATGCCATCGGCTGGTCGATTCCTATTCCGCGCTGCTCGAGGCCGATCGCGTCACGCGCACCGGGCTCGATGGCTGGCTGGCGTCGCGCGGGATCACCGAGGTGCATGTCTGCGGCCTCGCCACGGATTTCTGCGTGGCCTGGACGGCACTCGATGCGCGGCGCTTCGGCTTCGGCGTCACGGTCATCGAGCAGGCCTGCCGTGCCATCGACCTCGACGGCAGCCTGGCGCGCGCCTGGGCGGAGATGGCGGCCGCGGGGGTGCGGCGCGCCGCATCGGCGGATATCCTGGCGGCCTGACGGCGCGATCCCGCGCCGCAAGGGGAATGCCAGGATGAGTGCGGTCAAGGACTGGAAGGCCTATTCCGAGGCGCTGCGCGGGCGCGGCAAGGAACTCGGGCAATTGCACCCGGAAATCGTGAAGGGCTTCGTCGCGCTGAACAACGGTGCGGCGAAGACGACGCATCTCGACGCCAAGATGCGGGAGTTCATCTCGCTCGCCGTCGCCATCACGACGCGCTGCGACGGCTGCATCGATGCGCATGTGCGCAAGGCGCTGGCGGCCGGCGCGACGCAGGAGGAGATCGCCGAGGTGATGGGTGTGGCGATCGCGGTGAATACGGGCGCGGCCTTCACCTATGCGCTGCATGTGATGGATCGCGCGGCGGAGTAGAGCGGAACCGGAGAGGGGCTTTGCCCCTCTCCGGACCTCACCCCAGCGAAGGCCGAAAGGCCTTTGCAAACCTCGACTTGGCGTCGTGCGCCACTGGCAGAATGGTGCCGAAACCCGCACTGGCGCACGCGGGTGCCTGGAGGGTGCGTCCCGTCCGTCGTGCCGAGCACCAGACGAATGTGGTCCAGGTGCTCCAAGCACCTGGCGGGGTGAGGTTTGGAGAGGGGCAGCGCCCCTCTCCAATGTCTACCCGCGCTACACCAGCGCCTTCCGCGCCACCTCCAGCGCCGCCTTCTCCGCCTTCGTCACCTTCGGATAGTGCAGGCCCAGTTCTTCCAGCGCTTCCACGATCGCCGCCACCACCACCAGCCGCGTGAACCACTTGTTGTCCGCCGGCACGACGAACCAGGGCGCGTTCTTCGCCGCGGTGCCGCGGATCGCGGCATCATAGGCGCCCATATACGCATCCCAATGCCCGCGCTCGGCCACGTCGCCCGCGGAGAACTTCCAGTTCTTCTCCGGCTCCTCGATGCGGGAGAGGAAGCGCTTCTTCTGCTCCCCCTTGCTGACGTTGAGGAAGAACTTCAGCACCACGGTCCCCTGCCGCGCGAGGTAGCGCTCATAGGCCGCGATGTCCTCCAGCCGCTCCTCCCAGATCGCCTTGCCCACCAGGCGCGGCGGCAGCTTTTCCTTCGTCAGGATGTCGGGGTGCACGCGCACCACCAGCACTTCCTCGTACCAGGACCGGTTGTGGATGCCGATGCGCCCGCGTTCGGGCAGCGCCACCGAATGCCGCCACAGATAGTCGTGGTCGAGATCGACCGGTGTCGGTGCCTTGAAGGAATGCACCTGGCAGCCCTGCGGATTGACGCCCGAGAAGACGTGCTTGATCGCCCCGTCCTTTCCCGCCGCGTCCATCGCCTGGAAGATGCACAGCACCGACCAGCGATCCTGCGCGTAGAGCATGTCCTGCAATTCCGCGAGGCGTTCCACGCCCTGCTGCAGCAGCTCGGACGCATGGTCCTTCTCCAGGTCGAGCCCGGCCGTATCGGCCGGATCGTACTGCTTCAGCCGGAAGCCCTTGCCTGATGTGACGCGGAAGCGGTCGAGCAGCTTCCCGATGCGCTTGGTGATCATGCGGCCCTCCCCCTGGGGGCCACCACGATCCACGCCGCGGCCAGCGCCTGCAACAGGAACGTCACGGAAAGCGCCACGGCATAGCCCGCCGGATTCCAGCCGCCATTCTCCGCCCGCGGCCAAAGGTCAAGGATCGCCCCGATCCCGGTCTGCAGCACGAAAACCAGCACCAGCATGGCGAAGTTGATCGCGGTGGCGACGCGCCCCTGCAATTCCGGCGGGAAGCCCTGGCCCATCGCGGCATAGCCCGCCACACCCACCGAACTGCAGAAGGAGAAGAGGAACCAGGCCAGCGCCACCCAGGCGAAGCCGTCCGGCACGGCGATCAGCGCCGCCTGCGCGACGAGCTGCCCGGCGATGCCGAGATAGGGCACGGCCATCGGCGAGAAGCCACGCGCCTGCGCGAAGGAGGCCGCCTGGCCCGTCGCCAGGCTGCCGGTGACAAACCCGGCCGCGTAGATCAGCAGCGCCGTCGCCCGCGGCGCATCGGCGAGGCCCGCGACGTCGCGCAGCCAGGGCCCCGCCCAGAGCCCCTGGAAGGTGAAGTTCAGCGAGGACAGCACCATCACCGCCGGCAGGAAGCGCAGGAAGGCGCGATCACGGAAGATGCGGCCGAACTCGCCGATCTCGCGCAGCAGGCTGCGTCGCTGTGCCGGGGCCGCGCCGGGTGGGCGGTCGGGCACGCAGAACCGGATCCAGCCCGCGACACCGACCGACAGCACCGCGAGCAGCAGGAAGATCCCGCGCCAGCCGAGCATCGGCAGCGCCCATTGCACCGGCAGCGTCGCCGACATCCCGCCCAGCCCCGCGAAGAACAGCCCCGCGCCGGTCACCGCGGCGACGCGATGCTTGGGGTACCATTGCGTGTTGGCCTTCAGCATCGCCATCAGCCCCGCGCCGAGACCGAAGCCGAGCACGATGCGCCCGAAGGCCAGCACCCAGACGCCGGGCGCAAGCGCGCTGACCAGGAAGCCCGCGGCGGAGACCAGCGCGAGCACGCTCTGCACCTTGCGCGGCCCATGCAGGTCGAGCGCGACGCCGATCGGCAGTTGCGCCACCGCATAGGCCCCGAAGAAGCAGGCCGCGAGCAGGCCGAGCTCCGCCGCCGACAGCCCGAATTCCAGCGCGAGCAGCGGCCCGATCGTCGCGACCAGCGCGCGGTTCGCCTGGTTCAGGAAGTTCATCGCCGCGAGCGGCAGGGTGATGCGGCCGAAGCCGGGCATGCGTTCCATCAGCGGGGATCGAGCCGCACGCTGATCGGGCAATGGTCGGACAGGCGCGCGAGGATCGCCGGATCGCGCTCGGCGTAGACGAGCACGCGGAAGCTGTCGCGCACCAGCCAGTCTCGTGCCGGCCCGCCGAGCAGGATGTGGTCGATGAAAGGCCGCGATCCGGTGCCGCCACGATAGGGGCAGGGGTTGGACAGGCCTTCCGTGACGCGGGTGAGCGGCGCGGCGTCCTCCAGCAACGCGACGAAGTCGTCGTCGCGCCCGATGCGCCGATTGAAGTCCCCGAGGATGGCGAAGGCGATCCCCTCGCGCCGGCGTTCCGCGACCCAGCCGCGGATGATCTCACCCTGCCGGCCGAGATTCTGGCAGTCGCGCGAATTCGGGCGCTGCACCGAATCCCGCATGCAGCCGCCATCGAGATGCACCGACAGAAGCCGGATCGGCGGCCCATCGCCCTCGCGCACGGTGATGTCCGCCCCGCGCCGCAGTGACCGCCGCGCCGTCGGCGCCAGGTCAAGCGCCATCAGGTCCGGGTTGCGCGTGACGGTGAGCCCGCGCCGCCAGGCGAAGCCCGTGCGCTGGATATCGGTCTCGGCGGGGAAGTGGAACTCGTAGCGCGTGGCGTCGAAGACCCGCGCGGCGGCAAGTGGCCCGTCCACCTCCTGGATCGCCACGACATCGGCGGCGAGCCGGTCGGCATAGGCGCGCAGCCGGGCGAAATCCTCGGGTGAGCGCGGCTGCAGGCTGCGCGGCAGGTCCGGATGCCCCGCCCCCTTGGTCGTCAGCCATTCGAGGTTCCAGGCGGCGAGCTTGAGCTCGGTGGCCCGGACGGGCAGGGCGGCGAACACGCAGAACGCGATAAGAAGGGCACGCATGGCCGGCTTCATAGCAGCGTCACGGCTTCGGCGCGCGGGGCGGGGGCGTCGTCCAGCATGCGCACGCCGCAGGCCAGCAGGAGGTCCGCCACCGCGTCCATCTCCCGCGCGTCCCGCGTCGCGTCGTGGAAGGGCGCCGAGGCGTCGCTGCCGCGCGGGACCCAGATGATCGTCTCGTAGCGCGCGCGGGTCAGCAGCACGCGGTACTTGTTGATCACGTAATGCGCATCCTTCGTCCGTTCCTGCCAGGCCTGGCCGGCGAAGCGCCGCGTCCGCCAGCCGCCGCGCGACCACAGCAGGTCGCCGCCCCAGGCCAGCCCCGCGACGTCCAGTTCCAACCCCTGGCAGTCATATTCCGTCGCGAAGGTCTCCAGCGCATCCGACCCGCGGATATCCGGCCAGCGTTTCAGGAACCAATCCGCCACATCCTCCAACTGCACGCCGAGGCCTTCGCCGCGCAGCCGCTTTGCCCCCGCCGAAGCGACGATCCCCGCGCGGCGCCGGCCGCGCGCGACGTGACGCAACCCGCCGCGCAGCGCATCGAGGTCGCGGGTGAGCAGGAAGGGCAGGGTGCCCGTGGTCTCAGCAATGGCACGCGCCTCCGGCACCGCGCCGCGCAGCAGCGCGTCCACCCAGGCCGCGCCGGCGCTCTCCCGCACGCTGCGCACCGGCACGGTCAGGTCGAGATCCTCGTCGATCGTCAGCCAGGCCTCGGGCGTATCGGCCAGGCGCTGCATCGGGTCCCGCGCCGCCACGGCGCGCCGCGCGGCGATGGCCTGCCAGCCTCCGCCCGATGCGGCGATGACGCGGCCCCATTCGCGCAGGCCGGCCTCGCCCGTGTTGATCTCCTGCCCATTGCCGATCAGCGCGACCACCACGGCCCAGCCCTCGTGCCGGCCCATGATCTCCAGGGTGTGTGCCGGCTCGCTCATCGTCAGGCGCGATGGCTTGTTGCGCGTGCCGATGCGCGACTTCGCCTCGTCCCAGGCGCGCTGCGCCTCGTCGAAGACGATCAGCCGGTCGGGTGGCGCGCGGCGGGCGGGATCGGTCGCGTTGTCCTCCAGGAAGCGATGCACGTTCTGCAGCCGCTCCTTCACGCGACGCTCGGCCTCGTCGCGGCCGCATTCGCGCCGATCCACCGCGTCCTGTGCGAGTGCGGCGCGCAGCACCGTCACCAGCGGGACATTGCCGGTCAGGAAGGCGCTGCGCCCGCCGGCTCCGGGGGCGAAGACGGCGTTCAACCCACACAGCGTCTTGCCCGCGCCGGGAATGCCGGTGACGAAGACGACGCGCTTGCCGCCTGTCGCCTGCGCCTCGCTCACCGCGCGCGCGATGGCATGCGCGGTGCGCGTCAGGTTCGGTGCGTCGGCGCGCGCGGTGGCGATCTCTGCGACGCCGTTGCGGGCGTAGAGCATCGTCGCCGCCTCGACGATGGTCGGCACGGGGCGATAGGTGCCGGCCAGCCAATCCGCCGCGACCAGCGGCGTGGCAGGCGGCGGCAATTCGGCCCGCACCCAGCGCAACGCCTCGGCCAGCGTCGCATGGCCGCAGACCAGCGGTTCCGTCGGGTTGGGCGGCAGCAGCCAGGGCTGGATGGGCGGCGCAAAGGCGGCATCGCCCGCCACCAGCAGCGGCACGATGCTGTGTCGGCGGCTGCCACCGTGGAAATCCCGCAGGTCGAGTGCGTAGTCCTCCGCCTCCGCCTTGCCGGCATTGCTCGGCGCGCCGGTCTTGAACTCGATCGCGACGATCGCGCGGTCGGTCAGGATCACCGCGTCGATACGCTTCTCGAGCCGCAGCAGCTCGTATTCCAGCACGATGGTCCAGTCGCCGCCTCCGGACGCAGCGACCGCGTCGCGCAGCGCGGCGACCTGGCGCTGCCAGGCGAATTCCTGCTCGGGCGAGCCCGCCCAGCCGCGCGCCTGCTGCGCCGAGGCCAGGCGCCCCACCGTATCCGCCGGATCGCGCGCCAGCAGTTCCGCGCCGGTGCAGTGGAACCAGGATCTCACGCGCGGTCCCCCTGTCGCGGCCAGGTCGCCACGGCGACGCTTGCCATCATGAGCACGAAGCCCAGCGCATGCACCGCCGTGACGGCTTCGCCCAGGACCGCCACCGCCACCGCTGCGGCGGTGCCAGGCAGGAAGACGGTGAAGATGCCCGCGAGGCCCGCCGCGACCCGCCGCAGCCCCGCATACCAGAGCAGCACTGCCAGCGCGCTCGCCGTCAGCCCGTGGAAGACGAGCAGCGCGGCGAGGGTGGGATCGGTCAGCGCCGCCGCTGCGCCGATCGACGGCAGGGCGAAGGGTGCGAGCACCAGCGCGGAGAAGAACTGCATCCACAGGCTCGCGGTGACCACCGGTACGCGCCCCGCGACCCGCCGGGCGAGCAACACATAGGCGGCCTCCCCCAGCACGCCGCCGAAGACCAGCAGATTGCCAAGCGCCGAACCGTGCGACCCGCTCGCCACGCGCGCCAGGGTGATCGCCGCCATGCCACCCGCGGCCAACGCGACCGCGGCCCATTGCCGTCCCGGCAGCCTTTCGCGCAGCAGCAACGCTCCGCCGATGGCGACGACCGCCGGCAGCATCGAAAGGACGAGCCCGCCTTCCAGTGCGCTGGTCAGCCGCAGCCCGGCAAGCAGCGCGGCATTGTAGATCGCGGTGCCGAAAGCCGCCTGAAGCGCGAGATTGCCGAGCACCGCGCGGGGCACCCGAACCGGCCCATCGATCCGCAGCGCCAGCGGCCACAGCACCGCCGTGGCCAGCACGCAACGGAGGAAGACGATCAGGGCGATGGGCAGCGCCTCCGCCAGCAGCTTCGCCACGGCCACATTGGCGCCGACGAGCGCCATCGACAGCGCAAGCTGCAGGTAGGCGATGCGCATGTGGGTCAGGTCAATCCGCCGCGTCGCTGCGCATTCGATGCCATGGCCGGGTTTCCGCCGAATCCGCGCAAGGATACCGCGGTGGTGGCGAGGGGGAACACCGGGGGGCGAGCGCGGCGCGGGAGGGGCTTTGTCCTTCCCGGACGCACCCCAGAAAATGACCGTGTGGAGATCGAAGGAGGGCTCTGCCCTCCTCCGAGCCTCCTCCCGCCAGGATGCTGGGCATCCTGGACCGCAATCTTCTGGTGCCGGGCGCGGCGCCTTTGCCGCCCACTCCAAACGCCCTTCGTGCGCAAGAGCGTCTTTCGGCATCATTCTGCCCCTGATGCCCGTCGCCAAGTTGAGGTTTGCAAAGGCCTTTCGGCCTTTGCTGGGGAGGTGTCGGAGGGGCAAAGCCCCTCTGACATCCACAGCGCAAGCATCCGGGTCATCGGAAAGGCCTCTCGGCCTTTGGCGGGCAGAGCCCCGGAAAGGGGCAACGCCCCTTCTTCACCCGATGCGCTTTTCCAGGAACACGCTGAGCGGATCCGGCGCGTATCCCTCGAAGGGTTCGATCGCGGTGAATCCCGCGCGAGCATAGAGCGCGAGCGCGGCGTGGCTCGCCACCCCCGTTTCCAGCCGCAGCACCTCGACGCCGCGCGCCCGCGCCGCCAGTTCGAGCGCCGCCAGCATCTGCGCCGCGACGCCGCGCCCGCGTGCGGCCGGGTCGGTCCACATGCGCTTCACCTCGGCCCAGTCGCCCTTCAGCGCCACCGCGCCGGTGCCGAGCGCCGTGCCGTCTCCATCCCGGGCGACATGGAACAGCACCTCCGCGGTGCGCAGCGCGTCGAGCGGCAGGTGATGGTTGCTCTCGGCCGGATAGAGCGCGGCGCTGTTCGCCTCCCCGGCGGCGAGCATGGCGCGGATCTCGGGCTGGTCCGGATCCTCGAGGGCGATGCGGATCACGCGTCGGACTCCTGGCGGAAGGGGGAGAGCGTGGCGAGCATCTCCATCTCCCGCAGCATGGCCGGCCGTTCGCGATCGAGGAAGTCCGCCACGGCGTGCGACAGCCCCCGATGCGCGATCCAATGCGCGGAGTAGGTCGGCACGGGCAGGTAGCCGCGCTGGATCTTGTGCTCGCCCTGGGCGCCGGCCTCGACGCGTGGGACGCCGTGGGCGATCGCGAAGTCCATGGCCATGTAGTAGCAGAGCTCGAAATGCAGGAAGGGCACCTCCGCCGTGGCGCCCCAGTTGCGGCCGTACAGCGCGTCGCGGCCCAGCAGGTTCAGCGCGCCGGCGACGGGCTCGCCGTTGCGCTCGGCGATCATCAGCACCACGGCGTCGCCCAGGCGTTCGCCCAGCATCGGCCAGAAGCGCTTGGTCAGATAGGCGCTGCGGCCCCACTTCTTGTCCGTCGTGCTACGGTAGAAGCGGTGGAAGGCGTCCCAGTGACGCACGGTGATCTCCGCCCCGCGCAGGCAATGCAGGGTGAGGCCGCTTTCCGCCACTTCCCGTCTTTCGCGCTTCAGCGCCTTGCGCTTGCGGGAGGCGAGCGCGCCGAGGAAGTCGTCGAAGCAGCCATAGCCGGGATTGGCCCAATGGAACTGCGTGCCGAGACGCTGCAGCCAGCCGGCCTCGCCCAGTGCCTCCCATTCCGGGCCGGTGCAGAAGGTGACATGGACGGATGAGGCGCCGAGCGCCTGGCAGCCCTGCACCAGCGCCTGCGCCAGGGCACCAGCCGGCAGGGAACTGTCGGGCCGGATCAGCAGCCGCGGGCCGGGGACCGGGCTGAAGGGTACGCAGACCTGCAGCTTCGGGTAATAGCGCCCGCCCGCCCGTTCCAGCGCATCGGCCCAGCCATGGTCGAAGACGTATTCGCCCTGGGAATGCGACTTCGCATAGCAGGGCGCGCAGGCGAGGAGCCGGCCGGCCTCGTCGCGCAGCGCGACGTGCTGGGGCAGCCAGCCCCGGTCGGGCACGGCGCTGCCGCTATCCTCCAGCGCCGAGAGGAAAGCATGGCTGACAAAGGGATTTCCATCACCGGCGCAGGCATCCCATTCCTCGGCGGGGATGTCGGCGATGTGCCGGTGCAGCGACATCGACAGGGGCGGGGATCCGTCGGGCATGACCTTCAATGTCGCGCCGCAGCAGGCGCGCGCAAGCCATGTCGTCGCCTGCCCTACAGATCATACGCCTTGTAGACGCTGATCACGCCGAGCAGCATCGTCACCACGCCGCAGGCGAGCACGATGATGCCAAGGGTTTCCGCCTCCATCGTGGGCAGGCCGGCCGGCAGGCTCACCAGCCGCGCGCGGGACCCGAAGCTCAGCCAAGCACCGGCGGTCGCCGTCCCCAATCCGATCAGCAGCGCGATGACACCGAGCGCCATGGCCCAGCGACCGTCGGCGGACAGATCGTTCTCCTGGACGAAAGATAGGTCCCGGCGGTCTCGATACCCGAGTTGCGGCATGTCGAACCCCGTTTATGCAATCGCTGGTAGTTTCACCATGCCGTGAGAGGGTCATGCAATGACCTTGCGAGAGAGTTGAGAGGGCGTGGCTGCTGCGCCACAGGGATTGGCGCCGGATAACGCGGCGAGGCACGTCCCGCCGCCGTTTCAGGCAACGGGCCGGATGAGGCCACTCTCAGGCGCCACCGCCTCGCTGCCCGGGAAGGCAGCCGCGACCGCGCTTTCGGGCAGGCGCAGATGGTCCCGCAGCAGCCCCTTGGCGAGTGCGCGCAGGTCGCGCGTCGGCTGAAGGTCGCGGTTCTCGAACAGCTTGCCCTGGCCAAGCCCCGGCCAATCCGCGAGGACCCGTCCGCCCGTGACCGCCCCGCCGGCGAGGAACGCCGCGCCCCCCGTGCCGTGATCGGTGCCGAGATTGCCGTTGACCCGCGCGGTGCGGCCGAACTCGGTGATGCAGAGCACCGCCGTGTGACGCCAGGCGGGACCGAGTTCCCGCCGCAGCGCCGCGATGCCCGTATCGAGGCTGGCGAGGACCGGGGCGATGCGCTCGGCCTGGCCCGCATGGGTGTCCCAGCCGCCGGTCTCGAGCGCCGCGATGCGGGGGCCGGTGGGGTTGGCGAGCATGCGCCCCGCCGCGGCGGCCAGGCGCTCCACGCCGCCGCGCGCCTGGATCGGCGCGCCGAGGGCCAGCGCCTCGGCCGCGAAGCCGCGGCTGCGCAGCCCCTCGATCACGCCCGGGCCGAGCACCGGGTCGTCATGCAGCGCCTCGGCCATGCGCAGATAGAGATCCGGTTCGGGGCGCGCGGCGCGCGGCGGCGCCCACATGCCCACCGGCTGTTCCCCCCGCATCAGCAGCGGCAGGTCGAGCCCGAGGGAAAGGCCGCGCCGCGGCGCACCCTGGGCTTCCGGCAACGCGGCGAGCGCGCGGTTCAGCCAGCCGGAGGCAAGCCGCTGTTCCGCACCGCCTTCCAGCAGGTCCTGCCCGTCGAAATGGCTGCGCGTGCGATAGGGGCCGGCCACCGCATGCACGGGCAGCAGCTCGCCCGCGGCATAGAGCCCGTGCAGCCCGGCGAGGCGCGGATGCAGCCCATAGAAGCCGCCGAGGTCGAGCGCGCCGCCCTCCTCCCCCGGCGGCGCCATGGCCAGCCCGCCGCGCAGCCCGGCATAGTCGGGATCACCGTAGGGGACGAGGACATGCATCCCGTCCATCGCCCCGCGCAGGATGATGACGACGAGGCGTGAATCCCCCGCCGGCCCGTCGGCGAAGGCCAGCCGTGCGCCCTGCGTGGCGGCGAGGGCGGTGAGACCCAGCAGCAATCCGCGGCGTCCGATCCGCGGCAGATGGGCATGTCCGGTCATCGGCGCTGCATCTCCGGGCTGATGAACAACAGGGCGATGGCGTCGCGCGCGCTGCCGGCGCGCGAGACGGCCATGCGGGTCTGCTCCCGCGCCAGCGGGCCGAGCACCGCCTCGGCCATGGCGCGCGGGTCCTGGCGGGCGAAGCGCCCGGCCGTCTCATGCGCGAAGTCGAGGCGCTGCATCACCGGCTCCGGCCCCGCCCAGGCGGCGGCGGTGTCCGGCCAGCCATTGGGCTGGGGCGCGTTCCACAGGGGCTGGCCCAGCGCGATCGTGGCGGGGAGCAGACCGGGTATCTCGGTCGTCCCGCCGGCGCGATGCAGGGCGATGACGTATTCCTGCGGCGGGCGCAGCTTGTTGAGGGCCGGATCGGATGCTTCCGGCAGCCGGACCAGCGCGCGGGCGGCCGCGCCGAGGTCGCCATCCGTGCCGACCAGCACCGCCTCGATGCGGGCGACGGCGGCGTCTGGCGGGTCATCGGCGATGAAATGCCGCACCATGCGGAAGGCGATGTGGCGCATCGTCGCCGGATGCGTGCCGAGCATGCGCAGCGCCGCCTCATAGGCACCGGGCCCTTCCGGGAAGCTGCGGCCGAGCAGCGTCTTCTCCCCCGGTTCATGGCTGCCGGGACGGAACAGGGGCCCCCAGGGCTCCCGCATGCGCTCGACGCCCCAGCCGGTCATCAGCCGCGCGAATTCCGTGACATCCGCCTGGGTGTAGCCGCCGGCGGGCGAGAGGGAATGCAGTTCGAGGATCTCGCGCGCGAGGTTCTCGTTCAGCCCGCGTCCGGACCGCTTGCCGTAGCTGCTGTTCGGCCCGACCGAGGCGGTCTGGTCGAGGTAGTACATCATGGGCGCCGACATGGAGACGGCGACGAGCAGGTCGGCGAAGCGGCCGGTGATGCCGGGGCGGATCGCCTGCCGCAGCAGCGGCCCGAAGCCCGTGGTCACGCCGAAGCCGCCGCGTTCGGCCATGGTGAAGTGGTTGAGCCAGAAGGTCGTCAGGCGGTCGTGGAAGCCGGTCCGGCTGGTCAGCAGGTGGCGGTGCCAGGCCGCCTGCTCCCCGCGGAAGAGTCGGACGACCGGGCTCATCTGCCCTGGAGCCGCCGGGCGGACGTCATGCTCGATCCAGGCGGCATAGCCTTCCGCCAGCGTCGCCGGCGCTTCCCGGTCCGCGGGCGTGGGCAGGGGCGGCGGCGGTTCCCGCGTCTGGGCATCGAGCCAGGCGAGGGCATCCTCGGGAAGGCCCTGGTCAGGCCGGGCACCGAACCCGAACCTGTGCAGGGCGAGATGCGGCGTGATGGTCATGGCGTCGAGACGAGAGCCGAAAAAGGGCGAAACTGTGGATGACGGTTCATGCGCCGCATGTCGTGATGTTTGCGTCGCGACGGCCGGGGTCATTTCACCGGCACGGGTTCTGCACTAGATACGACCCACCATGGACATGCCCCTTCCCGCGGATCCCCGCGTGGCCGCCGAGGCTGCGCGGCGCCGCTCCTTCGCCATCATCGCCCACCCCGACGCCGGCAAGACCACGCTGACCGAGAAGCTGCTGCTCAAGGGCGGCGCCATCCAGCTCGCCGGCCAGGTGCGGGCCAAGGGCAATGCGCGGCGCACCCGGTCCGACTGGATGAAGATCGAGCAGGAGCGCGGCATCTCCGTCGCGACCTCGGTCATGACCTTCGAGAAGGACGGGACGGTCTTCAACCTGCTCGACACGCCGGGCCACGAGGATTTCTCGGAAGACACCTACCGCACGCTGACCGCCGTGGACGCGGCGGTGATGGTGCTCGACGCTGCGAAGGGCATCGAGAGCCAGACCCGCAAGCTGTTCGAGGTGTGCCGCCTGCGCGACATCCCGATCATCACCTTCGTCAACAAGATGGACCGCGAGGGGCGCGACCCCTTCGACCTGCTCGACGAGATCGAGAAGACGCTCGCGCTCGAAGCCACGCCGGTCGCCTGGCCGGTGGGGCAGGGGGCCGATCTGCGCGGGGTCTACGACATCCTGCACCCGTCCCTGCGCCTGGTGGATTCCGACGAGATCATCCCGCTGAGCGGCCTCGACGACCCCACCATCGACGCCCGCGTGCCGGGCGACCGGGCCGCGACCCTGCGCGAGCAGGCGGAACTCGCCGCCGGGGCCTGCGCCGAATTCGACCTCGGCAAGTTCCTCGAAGGCTCGCTCACGCCGGTCTATTTCGGTTCCGCGCTGCGCGATTTCGGCGTGGCGCACCTGCTGGAAGGGCTGGCCCGCTTCGCCCCGCCGCCGCGCCCGCGCCCGGCCGATGCCCGCACCGTGCGGCCGGAGGAGCCGAAGCTGTCCGGCTTCGTCTTCAAGATCCAGGCGAACATGGACCCGCAGCATCGCGACCGCGTCGCCTTCCTGCGCATCTGTTCCGGCCGGCTGGAGAAGGGCATGCGGCTGAAGCAGGTCCGCACCGGCAAGCAGGTGCCGGTCAACGCGCCGCTCTTCTTCTTCGCCAAGGACCGCCAGGTGGCCGAAGAAGCCTGGCCCGGCGACGTGGTCGGCATCGCGACCCATGGCGGCATCCGCATCGGCGACACGCTCACCGAGGGCGATCCGCTCAACTTCCAGGGCGTGCCCTCCTTCGCGCCGGAGCATCTGCGCCGGGTGCGGCTCGACGACCCGATGCTGGCGAAGAAGCTGCGCAAGGCGCTCGACGAGCTGGCGGATGAGGGCGTCGTGCAGCTCTTCCGCCCGATGGACGGGTCGCAGCCCATCGTCGGCGTGGTGGGTCTGCTGCAGCTCGACGTGCTGCAGTCCCGCCTGCGCGCCGAATACGGCGTGCCGGCATCGTTCGAGGCGGCGCCCTGGAGCACCATGCGCTGGATGGCGAGCGAGGACCGCGAGGCGATCGAGCGCTTCTCGGCCGCGAACCGGATGGACATGGCGCAGGACCACGACGACGAGCAGGTCGCCTTCTTCACCTCCGACTGGCGTCGCAGGCGGGCGGAGGAGGAATTCCCGATGATCCGCTTCCTGCCGGTGCGCGAACAGCATGGGCTCGCACCCGCCTGATGCCGCTGGCCGGCGGGTTGGCCCATGGCGGGCCCGCCGGCGCGCCTATTTTGCCGTCGACGCCTCCTCCGCCAGCAACCCGCCCTCGACGGCGCTCGCCTGCATCTCCCGCTGCACCAGGGCGCGCAGCCAGGCATGGCCGGCGTCGCGGCGCCGGCTCTCGTGCCAGACCAGCCAGATCGGGATGCGGATGGGCGGGCCGGGCACCTCCGCGACGATCATGCGGAGATCCCGCGCCGCGATGTCCGCCATGGAACGCGGCAGCACGCCCAGATAGTCGGTCCGCGCGACGACGAAGGGCACTTCGAGGTATTCGCTGACCGTCAGCCGGCTCTCGGCCATCAGGTCCCACAGCTTGCCGCTCAGCGCCTTGGGCCGGCGTTCGGCGGCGCGGCGGCGGCACCGGATGAATTCCTCCTGCGCCAGGTCGGACCAGCCCATCCGGGACCTGGCGCGCGGATGCCCCGCGCGGGCGACGATGACCAGGCTGTCGTCGAACAGGCGGCGGTTCACGAAGCGGTCGTCCTCGGCCGCGATCCAGTCCACGGCGAGGTCGATCTGCCCGTCCCGCATCAGGTGCGGCGCGTCGTCGGCCAGCGTCCGCGTGTCGAAGCGCAGCTTCACGGCCGGTGCGGCGCGGGCGGCGGCATCCCGGATGCGCAGGGCGTATTCCGGCCCCAGCGGGTGGGGAATGGCGATCTCGAACCGCCGCGTGCTCGTCACGGGGTCGAAGCCCCGCGCCTCCTCCATCGAATGCCGCAGGGAGTCGAGCGCGGCGTGGATATCGGGGAAGATGCGGTTGGCGACGGGCGTCGGCGCCATGCCGGCGGGCGTGCGCAGGAACAGCTCATCCCGGCAGGCCTCGCGCAGCCGGCCCAGGGCGTGGCTGGTCGCCGACTGGCTCAGGCCCAGCCGCGACCCGGCGCGGGAGACGGAGCGCGTGTCGTACAGCGCCTCGAAGACCAGCAGCAGGTTGAGGTCCATGCCGCGAAGCGACGCCATGCCTTCCCCCGTGCGGGTTGATGCAGCAATGCAGCATGCATGATTCCGAAGGGGATCATGCAGCGCTTTCGTTCGGGTTCGTCGCAGGCAGCGGGTATGGGGTCCGCCCCCGCCGTCCAGACCCTGCCCGGACCCAGAGAGAACGTGTTCTTCAAGACCAGGATGCGCCGCGCGCTGCGCCGGATCGTCGCCGCCTCCCTGCCCCATGGATTGCGGCCTTCCGCGGAGGAGATCGCCGCACGCGCCCTGATGATGGAACGGGGGGCGATCGCCTTCGGCATCACCTGGCGTGGGCTGTCCCCCACGCAGGCGGCGATCGTCATCGTCCATGGCGCGCGCTTCCTGTCGGGCAACGGCACCGCGGAAGCGGCGCGCCTCGCCGCCGCTGCCGAGCGCTTCGCGGCGATGCATGGGCTGGCCGCCTTCTCCCGCACCATCGCCCAGGACATCGCGCGGAGCGAACGCCTCGCGGCGTTGCGCCGGCATGGCCATGGGCCGGCGAGGGCGGCCTGAAGCCAGCCCCGGCGAATCAGAGCGGCTTCTGCGCCTTTTCCAGCAGGCGCCCGAAGAAGCCGGGCTTCTTCGGCGCGGCGGCGGGCTTCGCGGCCGTTTCCTGCTCGCGGGCCTCGGCGGCGGCGCGCTTCTCCTTGTCGGCCAGCCACTTGTCGAGGCTCATGCCCGCCTTGGCGGCGCGCTTCGCCTCATAGGCGCGCTGCGCCTCGGTCATCTTCCGATCACTCATGCCGGGGGGTCCCACTTACGTCGTGGGGTGAATGGCGCGACGCGCGGCTTCCGGCAAGGGGCCGCCCGTGGCAGGGTCCGCGCCATGGAAGCGAAAGTGAAGGCCGGCATCTGGGTCTCGATGGCGATCCGCCTGTCCGACATGGCGGGCCGGCCCGCCGCGGTGCTGCGCAAGGGCGATCCGGATTCGGGTGGCATCCTCTGCGTGCTGCGGGGCAGGGAGGGCTGCGTCGTCCTGGCCCAGGCCCGCGACGCCGAAGGCCGCCAGGCCTGGATCCGCGGCACCGGCGCCGGCCCGGTCGAGGAAGCGGCCGCGACCGCCTATGTCGACCGGCAGGTGAAGCGCGACCCGGACCTCTGGGTGGTGGAATTCGAGGCGCCTGACCTGGTCCCGCCCTTCGAGGCGCGGCTGATCTGATACCGGCCGGCGTCCCGGCACCGCGAAACCCGGGACATTCCGACGCGATCGGTGGTAGATTCCATATCGGCAACATTTCTCCATCCCCCGACTGTGGCCGGAAAGGAGCAGTGCCGATGACCACCTACATCATGATCGCGTCCTGGACTGACCAGGGCATCTCCGCCATCGCCGAATCCCCGCGCCGCCTCGATGCGGCGAAGGGCATGCTCGCCGAGATGGGCGGCAAGATGCTCGGCTACTACATGACCATGGGCGAGTTCGACATGCTCGCCATCTATGAGGCACCGGATGACGCGGTCTCGGCCCGCTTCTCGCTGATGCTGGGGCGGATGGGGAATGTCCGGACCCGGACCGTGAAGGCCTTCCCCGAGGAAGCGGCCCGCCAGATCATCGCCTCGCTGCGCTGAGGCGGCGGCGCACCAGCGGGCGCAGAGGGCCTTTCGCGATCAGGGGCGGCCAGTGCCGCCCTGCGCCAGGTGATGGTTTCCAAAGGCCCTTCGGCCTTTGGTGGGGTTGGGGGTCCGGGGAGGGGCGAAGCCCTTCCCCGTCCCATCGCATCGCAAGCCTGCGCCCTACGCGGCGCTGCCGGCGATCACCACGCGATCCCGGCCGGCCTTCTTGGCCGCATAGAGGGCTTCGTCCGCTGCCAGCAGCGCCCCGTCCACGCCGGTTTCGAGTTGTTCGACCGCGGCGACGCCGGCCGAGGTCGTCACCATCGCGCCATTGCCGGCCGGATGCGGCACGCTGCGCCGGATCTCGTGGCGGATCCGTTCAGCCATCACCGCGGTCTGGGCCGCTGTCATGCCGGGGCAGAGCACCGCGAATTCCTCCCCGCCGAGCCGCGCGGCCACATCCGTCGCGCGCACATGGCGCCGCAGCGCGGCGGCTGCCTCCCGCAGGACGACATCGCCCGCGGCGTGGCCGAAGCCATCATTGATGCTCTTGAAGCGGTCGAGGTCGAACATCGCAAGGGAGACCGGTTCGCCGCGCCGATGGCTGCCGAGCAGCATCCTCGCTGCCGCGGCCGAAAAGCCGCGGCGGTTGGCGAGCCCCGTCAGCGCGTCGGTCACCGAGGCCTGCTCAAGGGCGATCAGCGCTGCGTCGCGCTGCTGCATCAGCCGCATCGCCTGCAGCATCAGCAGCGGCACGCCGGCATCGAAGACGAGCCAGAGCCAGGCGCCGTCATAGGTCGCCAACTGTTCCCCGGGGCTGAGCGCGGCGCGCAGGTCATTGAGCGTCAGCACGCTGGCGAGCAGCAGCAGCACCGAGGTGAAGAGCAGCACCGTGCGCTGGCTGGGATCGAAGCGCGCGCCGGTTCGCCCGTGATGCCAGACGATCGCCAGTGCGACCAGGCAGAGCAGGGCGATGCCAGCGCGGGCAGCGACGAAGATGGCTTCAGTCGGGGTCATGGCGGGGCAACTGCCTCAGCGGTCGGTCAAGCGTACCTCGATGCGCCGATTCCGTGCATAGGCGGCCGGATTCTCGCCCTGCTCGATCGGCTGGGTGTCGCCGAAGGATGTCGCGGCGACGCGGTTCGCCGGCAGCCCCTCCGCGATCAGCAACTGCGCGACGGCGATGGCACGGGCCGCGGCCAGTTCCCAGTTGCTCGCGAAGCGGGCAGAACGGATCGGGGTGCGGTCGGCGTGCCCGTCCACGCGCACCACCCAGGCGATCTCGGGCGGGATCTGCGGCGTCACTTCCAGCAGCACGCGGGCCAGGTCGCGGACCTGGGCCCGCCCGGCCTCGGAGAGCTCGGCCGAGGCGGGCGCGAAGAGCACTTCGCCCTGGAAGACGAACCGGTCGCCGACGATGCGCACCTCGGGACGTTCGCCCAGCACCTGCCGCAGCCGGCCGAAGAAGTCGGAGCGGTAGCGCTGCAATTCCTCGACCCGCGCGGCGAGCGCCGCGTTCAGCCGCTGGCCGAGCACGCTGATCTGCGCCTCCCGGTCGCGC
Organism: Roseomonas sp.; assembly: GCA_041906015.1. GTDB lineage: Bacteria > Pseudomonadota > Alphaproteobacteria > Acetobacterales > Acetobacteraceae > Neoroseomonas. The sequence goes on along the minus strand of JAYRJZ010000088.1, from coordinate 246 downwards.
CCGGCGGCTTCCTCGAGCTCCAGCGCGGTGACCAGCCGCGCGATCTCGGCGCGCAGTGCCGCGACCTGGCGTGTCAGCAGCGCGACCTGGGCGCGGGCGCTGTCGGCGAGGCGGGTCTGCTCGGCGGCGCGCGCCTCGGCAGTGCTGACGCGCGCTGCCACGTCGCCTCCCTGGGTCATCGCCTGGTTGCGCTGCGCCTCCGCCTCGGCCCGCAGCGCATCGGCCTCGGCGCGGGCGCGCTCGGCG
>JAYRJZ010000087.1:0-23452 GCA_041906015.1 Roseomonas sp. | reverse complement strand
CCGCCCTCGACCAGCACCTTCACCGTGCCGTCGGGCAGCTTCAGCAATTGCAGCACCGTGGAGACCGTGCCGACCTGGTACAGGTCGTCGGCGCCGGGGTCGTCCTGGGCGGCATTCTTCTGCGCGACGAGCAGGATCTGCTTGTCGTCCTTCATCACCGCCTCGAGCGCGCGGACCGACTTCTCGCGTCCGACGAAGAGCGGGACGATCATGTGCGGGAACACCACGATGTCCCTCAGGGGGAGCACCGGGAGGAGTTCGCCGCGGATGGTATCCGTCATGTGACCTCACTAGGGACAGTCGGCACCCGGCCCGCCCTGGGAGCGGCTCGGGCGGGGCGCCACGGCATGACCGGGAATGTTGGCTCCCGGGGGCGCCCGCTCAAGATCTTGACAGGGCGTCGTTGCGCGCCCTGCCCGCGCATCAGGCGGAGGTCTGCTCCGCCGGCCTTTCGGCATGGATGAAGAGCGGCTGGGCGCGGCCTTCCGCGACCTCCCGGTTCACCACCACCTCCTCGACCGATTCCAGGCCCGGCAGGTCGAACATGGTGGTCAGCAGGATCGCCTCCATGATCGAGCGCAGGCCGCGCGCGCCGGTCTTGCGCTGGATGGCGCGCGTCGCAACGGCCTTCAGCGCGTCCTCGGTGAAGGTGAGCTTCGCCCCCTCCATCTCGAACAGCCGGCCATACTGCTTCACCAGGGCGTTCTTCGGCTTGGTCAGGATCTCGATCAGCGCCTTCTCGTCCAGGTCGTCGAGCGTGGCGACAACCGGCAGGCGGCCGATGAACTCCGGGATCAGGCCGAACTTCAGCAGGTCCTCGGGTTCGACCTCGCGCAGGATCTGGCCGGTGCGCCGCTCGTCCGGGTCCCGCACCTCGGCCCCGAAGCCGATGCCCGAGCCCTTGCCGCGCGCCCCGATGATCTTCTCGAGCCCCGCGAAGGCGCCGCCGCAGATGAACAGGATGTTGGAGGTATCGACCTGCAGGAATTCCTGCTGGGGATGCTTCCGCCCGCCCTGCGGGGGCACGGAGGCCACGGTGCCTTCCATGATCTTGAGCAGCGCCTGCTGGACGCCCTCCCCGCTCACGTCGCGGGTGATCGAGGGGTTGTCCGACTTGCGGCTGATCTTGTCGACCTCGTCGATATAGACGATGCCGCGCTGCGCCCGTTCCACGTTGTAATCCGCGGCCTGCAGCAGCTTGAGGATGATGTTCTCGACATCCTCGCCGACATAGCCGGCCTCGGTCAGCGTGGTCGCATCCGCCATGGTGAAGGGTACGTCGAGGATGCGGGCCAGCGTCTGCGCGAGCAGCGTCTTGCCCGAGCCCGTCGGGCCCACCAGCATGATGTTGGACTTGGCAATCTCGATGTCCGGGTTCTTCCCACCATGCGAGAGCCGCTTGTAGTGGTTGTGCACCGCGACGGAGAGCACCTTCTTCGCATGATCCTGGCCGATCACGTAGTCGTCCAGGACCTTGCAGATCTCCTTGGGCGTCGGCACCCCGTCACGCGACTTCACGAGGTGCGTCTTGTGCTCCTCGCGGATGATGTCCATGCAGAGTTCGACGCATTCGTCGCAGATGAACACCGTCGGCCCGGCGATGAGCTTCCGGACCTCGTGCTGGGACTTGCCGCAGAACGAGCAGTAGAGGGTGTTCTTGGAATCGCCGGATTTGCTCATGCCATCTCCGTGTCCCCCGAAAGTGCGGGGAACTGCAACAGGACTGTAGCCCCCGGTCTCCCGGGGGGGAAGCGAAACACGGCCTGGACGGCCGGCTCCATCACGCCTTCGTGGTCTCCGAGGCCGGGACGGGCCGCTCCTCGACCACATGGTCGATCAGGCCGAAATCCCGGGCCTCCTCGGCCGACATGTAGGTGTCGCGCTCGAGCTTGCGCTCGATCGCCTCGATCGGCTGGCCGGTGTGCTTCACATAGATCTCGTTCAGCCGCTGGCGCAGCTTGAGGATCTCGCGCGCCTGGATCTCGATGTCCGTCGCCTGGCCCTGGGCCCCGCCGGAGGGCTGGTGAACCATGATCCGGCTGTTTGGCAGGCCATAGCGCTTGCCCTTGGCCCCCGCGGTCAGCAGCAGCGAGCCCATCGAGGCCGCCTGGCCGATGCACACGGTCGAGACCGGCGCGCGGATGTACTGCATCGTGTCGTACATCGCGAGCCCGGCCGAGACCACGCCGCCCGGAGAATTGATATAGAATGCGATATCCTTGGTCGGGTTCTCGCTTTCCAGGAACAGCAGCTGGGCGCAGATCAGCGAGGAAACCTGATCGAAGACCGGCCCCGTGAGAAAGATGATCCGTTCCTTGAGGAGGCGCGAATAGATATCGAAAGCGCGCTCGCCCCGGGCCGTTTGTTCAATAACCATCGGCACCAGGCTGTTGTTGTAGACTTCGACCGGGTCGCGATCCCGAATCATGGTGGTCGTCCTTTCGTCCCGGCGCGGCCGAATCAGCCCGCCGCCTTCGTGGCGAATGTGGGGCATACCCCGCCCCCGTGAAAGCCCCGCCTGTGCGCGGGAAATTCAGTCCACCGTCACAACCATTCCGTCGTGGGCCGGTTCGACGCCCGGCGGCAGATGGGCCCGCATCCAGCCGTGGTCGAGGTCGGGGCTCATATGCGTGAGGATCGTCCGGCGCGGCTTCAGCATCGCCACCCATTCCAACACCTGGTCCAGATTCGCGTGCACCTTGTGGGGCCGCCGCTGGAAGCATCCCACCACCCAGGTGTCCAGCCCGTGAAGCAGGGCCAGGCTTTCCGGGGGCAGGCGTACCATGTCGGTGGAATAGGCAAAGCGGCCGATCCGCAGGCCGAGCGTCTCCATCACCGCATGGTCCTGACTGAAGACCTGGACGCGATGGCCCGCCATCGCCACCGCCTCACCCGGCTGGATGCGCATGGGCTCGACCGCCGGGCGGAAGAAGACCGGCCCGGTCTCGGGCAGGAAGGCATAGTCGAAGCGCTGCTTCAGGATGGCGAGCGTCCGCTCCGTGCCAAAGGCTTCCATCGGCCGGCCGATGATACGGTTGAGGATGCGGATCTCGTCCAGCCCCATGATGTGGTCGGCATGGTCATGGGTGTAGAGCACGGCATCCACGCCGGCGATGCCGCAGGCGAGGAACTGGGTCCGCAGGTCCGGTCCCGTATCGACCAGCAGCCGACCGCCCTGCCCGCCCTCGATCAGGACCGAGGAACGGGTGCGCTGGTTCAGCGGATTGGCCGGGTCGCAGGCGCCCCACCAGCCCTTGCCGTCCTCCCCGCCGATCTGCGGCACGCCGCCCGACCCGCCGCAGCCGAGGATGGTGACGGTGAGGCTCATGTGCATGCCTTCCGCGCCACGGCCATGCCCGCGATCAGGGCATGCAACTCGCGGTCCTCGGCATCGAGGCGCGCCGCGAGGCCGCCACGGAACCAGGCCATGTTGTGCTCGAGCACAGGCCCCAAGGCGTCGATCAGGACGCGCAGCCCTGTGGCGGGCAGCGCCATCAGGCGGTCAAACTCGGCCAGGACGGCCGTCATGCGTGCGGCGGGGTCGTTCAGAGAATCGTACTCCTCGTTGATATGCGGCGCGAAGCTGCGGAAGCCGAGGTCGCGCAGCAGCGCCAGCGTGCCCCGCGCGGCCACCAGCAGCATGGGATGACCCGCCACCAGCGGCTTCAGCGACTTTTCCGTGAAGCGGCGGACACCCGGCGTGATGAAGTCCGATTCGGTGACGAGGGAGAAGGCCGTGTCGCGGTACCAGCTCGCCTCCCATGTCGTGATCGGGCTGCGGCCCGGCGTTTCCGGCAGCGTCAGGGGCAGCGCGGGAACCAGGTCGCGAAAGGCGGCGAGACACGCCGGATGGCTCGCCTCCCAGCGCGGCGGCACCGCGCCCTCCTGCGGGGGACGCAGCGCGGAGACCAGGCCCCGCGCCAGCGCGCCGGTCAGCTTCAGGTGCCCCAGCGCGATCAGCCGATGCGCCGCCGGCCGCCGGTTGAGGCACAGGAAACGCCGATCCGCCTGCCTCCCCGGCCAGGACAGGGCCGCGGGGCGCTGTTCATCCCCCTCGCGCTGGGCGCGCCGTGTCATGGCATGCAGGAAGGCGTGCAGCACGCGCACCCGGACAGCCAGCCGCCCGTCCCGCTCGGCCGCCCAGGCGTCCCACGCCGCGTCCAGCAGCATGTTCTGGGTCAGAACCAGGCAGCGATCCGGATGCCCGCCGGCATCGAGCAGCGCCTGCTGCAGCGCCGCCGCCAGGTCGGGGTCAAAGCGCCGCCCCTCCCGGGAACTGTCCAGCACAAGCACCGCGCCGCGCCGCAGCGCCCCAGGCACCGGCCCCGTGCCCAGGCCCTCCGGCAGGAAACGGTGATGATGGCCGGCTTCGACGACCAGGATATCGGCGTCGTCCGGCACGTCGACGGGCGCATAGAAGGTGGGCAGGCCTCGCGCATAATCGGCGAATCCGGCATGGGCGGGCTGCGCATGAAAGCGGATGGGCCTCACGGCGCGGCCGTCGCGGCCTTCATCGGGACCGGTCGGCCTTGCGGAACAGGCGATGGAAATTGTCGACCGTCAGCTCCTCAAGCGCCGCCATCTCCATCCCCCGCACCTCCGCCAGCACCTTTGCCGTGTGGACCACCATGCCTGGCTCGCAACGCTTCCCCCGGAAGGGCACCGGCGCGAGATAGGGCGAGTCCGTTTCCACCAGCAGGCGATCGGCAGGCAAATCCCGCGCCACGTCGCGGATGTCCTGGCTCTTGGGAAAGGTCAGAATACCCGAGAAGGACACATACCCGCCCATTTCCACTGATTCTTCAGCGAGCTTTCGGGTGCTGCTGAAGCAATGCATCAGGAAATCGAAATCCCCGCTCCCGGCCCGCTCTTCCTTCAGGATGGCGAGGATGTCGTCATCCGCCTGGCGCGCATGGATCACCAGCGGCACGCCCGCGAGGCGCGCGGCGCGGATGTTGCGGCGGAAGCTCTCCGCCTGCAGGTCGCGTGGCGCCTTGTCGTAGAAATAGTCGAGCCCGCTCTCCCCGATGCCGATGATGCGGGGATGCGCCGCCTCGGCGGCGAGCGCCTCGACGCTGGGCAGGGGTTCCTCATGGCAATGCAGCGGATGCACGCCGACCGTGCCCCAGACCTCGGGGAAGCGTTCGGTCAGCGCCTTGACTTGCGCCGATTGGGAATACCGCACGCCGATGGTGACCATGCGCGCCACCCCGGCTTCCCGGGCGCGGGCGACGACCTGCTCGATCTCCGCCTCGACGAAGTAGTCGAGGTGGCAATGGCTATCGACCAGCATGATCAGGCCGCCGGCAGCTCGATCTTGCGGAAGAGCGGCGCGGGCGGCGGCAGGGCGACGCCGGCGGGGAGCGACACGGCGAGCGCGGCGATGTCCCGTGCGTCCTCCGGCACGGCGAGCTGGTCCAGCATCTTCCCCGCCGTTTCCGGCATGAAGGGCTGCAACAGGATGCCGTAGGTCCGCAGCGCCGTGTGCAGGTGCCTCAGTACGGCGGCCATGCGGACCGGGTCGGTCTTCTTCAACGCCCAGGGCGCCTCGACCGTGATGTAGCCATTGGCATCGCGCACCGAGGCCATGATGGCTTCCAGCGCCAGGTGGAATTCCTGCCGGTCGAGCCGTTCCCGCACCACGCCGGGCAGCGCGGCAACGCCTTCCAGCAGCGCCCCGCCGATCGCGGGATCGCCCTGCTCGGGCAGCTTGCCCTCACAGTTCCGCTGGATCAGCGACAGCGTCCGGTTGGCGAGGTTGCCAAGCGCATCGGCCAACTCGCCATTCAGACGGTTCGCCAGGGCCTTGCGGGCGAAATCGCCATCCTGGCCGAAGGGAACCTCCCGCAGCAGGAAGTAGCGCACGGGGTCGAGCCCGTACTCCTCCACCAGCGCCACCGGGTCGATGACGTTGCCCAGCGACTTGCTGATCTTCTGGCCCTCATTGGTCCACCAGCCATGGGCGAAGACGCGCCGCGCGGTCGGCAGCCCAGCCGCGAGCAGCATCGCCGGCCAGTAGATGGTGTGGAAGCGGACGATGTCCTTGCCCACGAAATGCACATCCGCCGGCCAGAACTTCCAGCGCGGATGGCTCGTGTCCGGATAGCCGGCGGCGGTGATGTAGTTCGTCAGGGCATCGACCCAGACATACATCACGTGCTTCTCGTCCCCCGGTACCTTCACCCCCCAGGTGAAGGATGTCCGTGAGACAGAAAGATCAAGTTTTGCAGACCCTTCCCCGAACTCCTTCAGACCTTGCGCGACGAAGGCACGGACCTCGTTGCGGCGGGATTCGGGCTGGATGTCGATGCGGTCCGGATGGCCTTCCGGCAGGTCGTAGCGGCGCAGCAGCTCGGGCAACCAACGGGACAGGCGGAAGAAGTAGGAGGGCTCCTTCACCCATTCCACCGGCGCGCCGGTCGGCGCGTATTTCACGCCATCCCGTTCGACCAGCTCATCCGGGCCATAAAATGCTTCATCCCGAACGGCGTACCATCCTTCGTAGTCACCGAGGTAGATCTCGCCTTTCTCCGCCAGGACCTTCCACAGCGCGACGCAGGCCGCCTTGTGGCGCGGTTCCGTGGTGCGGATGAAATCGTCGTTGGAAAAGCCCATGGTGACCGTCAGGTCGCGGAAGGCCTGGCTGACCCGGTCTGTGAAGGCCTGCGGGTCCTCCCCCGCATCCTTCGCCGCCTTCTCCACCTTCTGCCCGTGTTCATCCGTGCCGGTCAGGAAGAAGACCTCATGCCCATCCAGGCGCTTGAAGCGCGCCAGCACATCCGTCGCGAGCGAGGTGTAGGCGTGCCCGATATGGGGCTTGTCGTTGACGTAATAGATCGGCGTGGTGAGGTAGGTCGTCGGCTTGGCCATCGGTATCCGGTCCGTGGCGGCGCTCCGTGTCAGGGATGCGCGAGCCAGGAAAGGCCCGTGAGCACGGCCTGCTTGCGGTCGAGATTCAACCGCTCGGTATCGTCCGCGAGTTGGCCGAGCCTATCCCACAGCGACGCCCAGACGGCAAGCGGATGCCGCCCCAGCCAACCCGGCGCCACCTGCCCTCGCGCCGCACCCCGGATCGCCGTCGCGATCGCCGCGCGCAGCAGGCCCATGAACAGGCCGAATGCCCCGCCGGTGCGGTCCGCCGCCAGGCGGTCGGCGAGCGCGAAGTCGCGTGGCGGCTCGGGCTTCGCCAAGGCGCCGAGCGTGGCCTCCACCGCCGCCTGCAGTTCGAGCCCGCCGGCTTCCATCAGCGCCACCGCGCGCCCCGGCGAGCCGGCAGCCAGCGCGGCGAGCCGTTGCCGTTCCCCCTCGCCGAGTTCCGGGACCAGCCGGGTCAGCAGCGTCTCCATCTCCGGCCCGGACAGCGGGTTCAGGTCCAACCGGCGGCAGCGGCTGCGGATGGTCGGCAGCAGTTTCTGGGGGGCGGAGCAGACCAGCAGCAGCACGGTCCGGGGCGGCGGCTCCTCCAGCGTCTTGAGCAGCGTATTCTGCACGTCGGGCCGGTCGGCGCGCTCTGCCTCATCCAGCACGACGACACGCCAGCCGCCCTCGGCGGCGGTCTGGGTCAGGAAGCGCACCGCCTCCTTCGCATCATCCACGCGCAGGATGCGCTTGATGCCCTTGTCACCGGTGTTGGGCTCGAGCGTGAAGCAATCGGCATGGGTGTCGGCTGCCACGCGGCGGAAGACCGGGGTGGCCGGATCGACGAAGAGCGGTGGCGTGCTGTCAGGCAGCCCCGCCAGCAGCCAACGCGTGAACCGCCAGGCGAGCGTCGCCTTGCCGATGCCGGGCGGGCCGCAGAACAGCCAGGCGTGATGAAGCCGGCCGGAGCGCGCGGCCTCCTCCAGGGTGCGGGCGGCAGCGTCGTGGCCGATCAGGTCGGGATTGGCGCGCGGGGCGAGGACGGTCCCCTCCGGTTGGCCCGTCACAGCGCCACCGCCAAGCGCGTCCGCAGCACCTCGCGAATCGCGGCGAACACGGCGTCCGGCGACCCGGAGGCATCCACCACGGCGCAGCGCCCCGGATCCCCGGCCGCGATCGCGAGGAAAGCCCCCCGCACCCGCTCATGGAACGCCGCACCCATGCGTTCATAACGGTCGGCCCCGCTGCGCGCCACCGCACGCGCCATGCCGGCTTCCACCGGCATGTCGAGCATGAGCGTTACATCCGGCGCGAAGCCCTCCAGCGCGACATCCGCGAGGCGCTGCCAGACGGAGCGGTCAAGCCCCTGCGCCCCCTGATAGGCCAGCGTCGAATCGGCGAAGCGATCGCACAGCACCCAGCCGCCAGCGGCAAGGAAGGGACGGATTACCGTCACCACATGCTCGCGCCGCGCCGCGAAATGCAGCATCGCCTCGGCAACCGGGTCCCAGGGGCCATGGCCGAGCAGCAGATCGCGGATGCGCTCGGCCCCTGGCGTGCCGCCCGGTTCGCGCGTGCGCAGCACCGGCAGGCCGGCGGCCGCCAGCGCCGCGGCGATACGCCGGATCTGGGTCGTCTTGCCGGCGCCCTCGCCGCCTTCCAGGGTGATGAAGCGCCCAGGCATGGTCATGCCATGGGGTGTGCCGTCGCCGTCGCGCCACGTCAAACGCGACACTTCTTGCGGCTATCGCGGCACACCGACAACACTGGGTTGAAATGCACTGGCATATTTGCCGCGATTGGCTTGGCCGGCGCGGTGCCGCACCAGACGCGCCGAACGGCTTCGCCACGGGCGCCACGCCGCCAGCCGGGTCGCCCGAGGACACCATCGCCCCGGTGCCACGGCGCGAGGACCCTCGCCGCCCGATTCGACGCAAGATCAGAACCGGCCCTTCCCCCAGCGCAGCGCCGGCGCGGCCGGCTACCCGAACGCGGCGCCGTCAACCGCGCGCCGGTCCATCCGCGTGAAGTGATCGAGCGCGCGCTCGGACCGCATTCGACTGCGATCATCCTGGTCCACAATCGCCCCTTTTGGCGACCCGACGTCCGCGCGCGAGGATGTCGAGACCACGGCCGAGATCCGGAAGGCGACCGCGCTGCTGGACTTCGTGGTGCATGCCCACGCGATCGCGGGCAATGGCCGGAGCTTCAGCTTCCGGCGGGAAAGGATTCTGTAGCAGTTCAAGCAGTTCATTCCCGATGTCGCCCGATATGGGCCCAAGCGCGTCGCGGCTCGGACTGGGAATGACCCTGACCGCGACACCCATGTGGTGGTGGTGGCGTGAGCTCGGCCCGGGCAGACGGACAGCCGGGCAAATGCGCGTGATAGCCGGGGATTTCCGCGTCTGGCAGCGACCATGGCAGGTTGCCGCAAGGCGTATGCTTCGGTAGCGTTCAACCTATGCGTGCTGGAGGTCCTGAAGTTTCAAGCTTCTCGTGCGTGACCGTGTGGCTTCGGCCATGAATATATCTTTTGCCCGATCGAACCGCACGCTGGCGATTTACGGCAGTATATCGGGCAGACGGTGCTCCGGGCTGTGTCCGGACGCCATGAATTACGTCATATCCTGCGATACTCGCACAAAGAGGCATTCTGTATGCTGTCTATCGTCGGCACAGTCGATCATTCTATTGGATTCGATACACTTGGCGGCTGGGCGCGTTATAGTGAGCAGCGATCTCCTGAGTCGATAGAAGTATTCGCCTCTCTCGGTGATGAATTTCTGGGGCGTTGCTTCGTCACGCTCCCGCGCTTGGATCTGAAGGGAAATTTCGGCTTCAGTCTCCGCCTGTCGCGGAAGCTAAGCGCTGCCGAACTCAAATCGGACCAATTTCAGGTGGCGGCGCGCGGCGAAGGACAGACCGCAGCGCTGCGAATGCTCCCGAACATGATCGAGACCTTCGCCTTGCGGGAATTGGGCGCGACCCTGCAGTCCCGGTCCGATTCTGAAATCCGGCATCTGCTCGACGGCTTGACCGGCGGCGCCGGTAGTCCCTTGCTGCGCGCCGTCGCCCAGCGCATCAAGGAATTCAGCTTCGAAGGCAAACCCGATAGCCATTTCGGATCGGCGAGCCAGGATGAACTATCAGCCTTCGAACTCCAGGTTGGATTGAAATCGAGAGACAACTCGGCTGTTATCGGTCGAGATGGCTATATGTTCATACTTGGCGGATCAAACCAGCTTTTTGATCAGTACCGGCAAGACATTAACGGCACTAAAATTCAAGAAATATCTAATAAGTGGATATCTCTCATAAAGAGCAGACATGATGCCCTCGAGAGCCGAAAAATCAGATTTCTGCAGATATTCATTCCGGAAAAAGCAAGTATCGCAAAGGAATTTTTCCCAGCCGACATCAATCCGCCAACGGCAACATTTCGTGCCATTAGACAAAAATTTGATAATTTAGAAAGGCTGGGTATTTCCATTCTCGATGGATATGAAGAAATAATCCAAAATACCCACCGTCTCGATATTTTCAGAAAATCAGATTCACATCTCAGCGCCATGGGTGCCTATACGATATTCTCAGCTATGATGAGGCAGTTCGGGCTATCAGTGCCCTGGCATCCTGAATTCAACAGGAGGCGAATATTCGTTTCCGATCTGGGGAGTAAATTCACGGTACCCTCGATGCCGGAGCCCGTGCTGACGCCGAGTGCCTCGTTTTCGTCCGCCATCAGCCAGAATCTGGCGTGTGTCGAGGAGGTCGTCCCGCCGGGAGGCCGGCATTTGGGAACACGAATGGTTTGGAAGAACCCGACCGCGCCTTGCCGCCTCAAGGCGGTTGCCTTCGGCAACTCCTTCTTCGAACGCGGCAGGAAGGAAGCCGACCTCTCCTGGTGGGCCGCGCGGTATTTCGCGGAATTCCACTTCTTCTGGAAGCCGGAAATCGACTTCGAATATGTCGACGCGGTGAAGCCGGATCTGGTTATCGCTCAGTCAATCGAGAGGTTCCTCGCGCTTGTCCCCGAAAGCTGAGCGGTAACCCAATCCCTGGCCGCGTCCTTTATCGTCGGACCCGGTTGCGAGCGGCAACTGCGATCCATCACGTGGCCACCCAAGCCTGCCGCGGCTGGCCCTGCTTCTGTCAGCTCCCGAACACCATCCGGCTGACCACCGCCGGAATGCGCGACACCAAGCCGAGTTTCTCGACATCCGCCCCGGCGAGCAGCGGTACCTCCAGCTCGGGAACGCCCTGCCCGCCCACATACATCGTCCCGATGCGCTGCCCGCGCGCCACCGGCGCCGTCAGCGGCGCATCATATCGCAGCCGGACCTGTAGGTTGCGCCGCCATTGCCGCGGCAGCGTCAGCACCAGGTCACGCCCGCCCACCATCGGCACCTTGGAGCGTTCACCGAGATAGACCGGCACTTCCTCGATCGTATCCTGCGCGCGGAACAGCACCACCGCCTCGAATTCGCGGAAGGCCCATTCCATCAGGCGTTCGCCCTCCTCGGCACGGGCGCGCATCGTGGGCAGGCCGTTCACCACCATGATCACCCGCCGGTCGCCGCGCTTGGCCGTGCCGACCAGGCCATAGCCGGCATCCTCGGTATGGCCGGTCTTCATGCCGTCCGCGCCGGGCACGCGCGCCAGGATGGGGTTGCGGTTGTCCTGGCTGATGTTGTTGTACCGGAAGGAACGCTCGTTGTAGTAGGGGAAGTACTCCGGGAAATCGCTGATGATCCGGCGCGCGAGGATCGACAGGTCGCGCGCCGTCATCTTGTGTTCCGGGTCGGGCCAGCCGGTCGAGTTGCGGAAGGTGCTGTTGGTCAGCCCGATGCGCTTGCCCGTGTCGTTCAGCAGTTCGGCGAACTGCTGCTCACTGCCGCTGATCGCTTCGGCCAGGACGATGCAGGCATCGTTGCCGGACTGGATGATGACGCCGCGGATGAGGTCCTCGACCTTGATCTGGGATCCCAGCTCGACGAACATCTTCGAACCCGCCATGCGCCAGGCGCGCTCGCTGACCGGCAGCATCTGGTCGAGCTGGAGTTGCCCCGCCTTCAGCTTCTCGAAGACGACGTACATCGTCATCAGCTTGGACATCGACGATGGCGGCATGCGCTCGTCGGCGTTCTTCTCGAGCAGCGTCGCCCCGGTCGCGAAATCGACCAGGATTGCCTGGCGCGCGAGCACATCCACCGGCCCGAGCGGCGTGTCGGCAGGCGAACCCGCCGGCCGCGCCGGCACGGCCGCGCGGCGCCCGGCCGGGGCGCGCTGCGCCAAGGCCGGCGAGGCAAGGCCCGGTGCGACAAGCCCGGCCAGGGCGGTGCCGAGCAGCGTACGGCGATCGGTCATGCGCGCGACTCCTGCGCTGCGGTCGTCATTTCAATCGACCAGGATCTGCGCACCGGATACCCCGGCGGCCAGAGTCCGCTCAAGCGCAGCGTCGGCCTGAGCGACATTCGGAAACGGTCCGATACGCACGCGATACTGGCGGTCCCGCCGGGGGCCGAAGGCCTCGACCTGTGCGCCGGGAATGCGGGCGGCCAGTCGCTGCGCCGCATCGGCGCGCGAGAGGACCCCGGCCTCGACGAAAACGCGCCCCGGACGCGGCGGGCCGTTCGTCACCGTCTCGGGCAAAACGATTTCGGGCAGCGGGCGGCTCGTGTCCGGCGTGGCGGCCGCGGCGACCGGCGTCGCGACCACGCGCGGCGCAGCCTGCCGAGCCCCGGGTGGCGCATCGAGGCTCTCGGCCATCACCGCCGCGCGCGGCGCAGCCTCGATCGCCACGGCCTCGGGCGCGCGGCCGAGCACGCGCTCGCCCAACGCCCGGCTGCGTTCCCCGTCCACTTCCAACCGCACCTGCGCCGTGCCGCCCGCCGGAATGCCGAGCAGATCCGCCGCCCGGTCCGACAGGCCGATGACGCGCCCCGGATTGACCGGCCCGCGATCATTCACCCGCAGCGTCAGGGAGCGCCCATTCTCGAGATTCGTCACCGTCACCACGGCGGGCAACTGCAGGGTGCGATGCGCGGCAAGCGCGCGCGCGCTGCTCCAGGCCTCGCCATTCGCCGTCGGCGTGTCCCAGCCTGCCGGGCCCGGATGCCGCGTCGCCAGCCCCTGCTGCACCAGCGCGAAATCCTGGCGCGGATAGGACCAGACGCCGCCCATGCGATAGGGCTCGCCGACAAGATACCGGGGCTGCGGCGTGCTGCACGCCGCGACGAGCAGCAGCGGCAGCAGGACGAGACCCCTCACCCCACGCGATCCGACAGCAGCCCGACCGCGAGACCGTAATTCACTGGGGAGTTGTAGCGCCGGATCACCCGCAGGTTGTGATGGCCGAGGAAGACCTGGCCGCTGCCGCGGTTGGGCAGGACCACCTGCGCCTCCGGCCCGTCGGGCAACGGACCGCCGGCCTCGGTGCGGAAGCCCATCCGTGCGAAGTCGCGCATCGGCCGCATGGTGTTGTCGGCACCCGCCGCATTGAATCCCGGCGGCGGCGCGACGGCGAGGCCCCAGGGCTCGCCATGCTTCCAGCCATTGCGCGCGAAATAGTTGGCGATGGAACCCAGCGCATCCGCCTTGTCGTCCCAGATGTCGCGCCGCCCATCGCCGTCGAAATCCACCGCGAAGCGGTCGAAGTTGCTCGGCATGAATTGCGGCTGGCCCATCGCCCCGGCCCAGGAGCCGGTCATGCGCTCGGTGCGGATATGCCCTTCGTTGAGGATCTTCAGCGCGGCGAAGAGTTCGTTGCGGAAATAGGAGGCGCGGCGGCCTTCCCAGGCCAGCGTCGCCAGCGCCTCGACGACCTTGAAGCCGCCGGTATTGCCGCCGAAGTTGGTCTCGACCCCCCAGATCGCCACGATGACGCGGGGGGAGACGCGGAAGCGTTCCTCGATCCGGCGCAGCAGCGCCGCATTCTCGGCATAGTTGCGCCGGCCGTTCTGCACGCGGGTCGGCGAGACCATGATGCGGTCGCGGTATTCCTCCCACGGCATCCCACCTTCGGCCTGGCGCCGGTCGAGCTGGATGACGCGGTCGTTCGGGCGCACGCCAGCGAAGGCCGCATTCAGCACGTTGGCGGAGATGCCGCGCCGGCGTGCCTCGGTCTTCACGCCTTCGACGAAGCGGTCGAACGGCACCGAGGAGACGGGCTGGAAATCCGGCTCGGGCGCCGGGGCCGGCGCGGCGGTCTGGGCCGGCGTCGCGGCCGGGGGCGAAGCCGCACAGCCGGCGAGCGGCGCGGCGGCGATCAGGAGGCGGCGGGTGATCATGGGCCGTCAGGTGCCACGCGGCCACGCGCGACGCAAACACCGTTGCATGCCTTGGCCGCCGTCACGGGAGTGCTACAACTGCGGCGATAGCCCGGAGGAAGAACGTTCATGGCTGCCGTCACGCGCGACCTTGCCGCCTTTACCGCCGCGATCCGCTATGAAGGCCTGCCCGCCGCGGTGCAGGAGCGGACCCGCTTCCTGGTGCTCGACCTGGTCGGCAACATGCTGCGCGGGCGTCACGATGCCGAGAGCACGGCCCCGCTGCTGGCGGCGGTGCGCTCGCTGGGCCTCGCGGCCGGTTCGGCGGCGGTGTTCGGCGACTCGGCGCGCTACACTCCGGCCGGGGCCGCGCTGGTGAATGGCACCACGGCGCATTCCCTCGATTTCGATGACACCCACGCCGCCGGGACGCTGCATCCGGGCGCCCCGGTGATCCCGGCGGCCCTCGCCGCGGCCGAGATGGTGGGTGCGGACGGCAAGACCGTGCTGGCCGCGATCGTCGCCGGGTATGAGGTGACCTGCCGCCTCGCCCTCTCCCTGCCCGGCGGTGACCATTACGACCGTGGCTACCACCCGACCGCGACCTGCGGCGCCTTTGGCGGTGCGGCCGCGGCGGCGCGGGTGTTCGGGCTTTCGGCCGCGCAGGTCGAGGATGCGCTCGGTATCGCCCTGTCCCAGGCGGCTGGCTCGCTGCAGTTCCTCGCCAATGGGGCCTGGACGAAGCGCTTCCAGGTGGGCTGGTCGGCGTTGAACGGCCTCACCGCGGCCTGCCTGGCGCGCGAGGGCTTCCGCGGTGCCAGCGAAGCGCTGGAGGGGCGGGCCGGCTTCCTGCGCGCCTATGCGCCCAACCCGGTGCCGGAACGCGCACTGCAGGGCCTCGGCACCGAATGGGAACTGATGGAGACGGCTGTGAAGCCCTATCCGTCCTGCCGGTATGGCCATGCCAATGTCGATGCGGCGCTGGCGCTGCGCGCCGAGCTGGGCCTCAAGGCCGAGGAGATCGAGGCCGTGACCATGGGCCTGCCCAACAAGGGCATGCTGCTGGTCGGCGCGCCGACGCAGTACAAGCAGAACCCGCAGAACATCGTGGACGGCCAGTTCAGCGGACCCTTCGTGGTGGCCTGCGCGTTGGCCCGAGGCCATTTCGGCTGGGACAGCTACGCCTGGCTGCAGGATGCCGATCTGCGTACGCTGATGAAGAAGATCACCCCGGTCGAGGATGCCGAGGTCGAGGCCGACTTCCCCGCCTCCATGTCCGGCAAGCTGACGGTGACGGCGCGCGGGCAGACCTTCGTGAAGAAGGTGACGATCCCGAAGGGCGAACCGGCCAACTTCCTGACCGAGGCGGAGCTGCGCGCGAAATTCCATGGCCTCGCCGACGCGGTGCTTGGCGCGGAGCGCGCGACGCTGTTGGCCGATGCCGTGCTGAACCTCGACAAGGCGGCCGATGTGCATGGGATGCTGCGCCTCGGCGCGCCGATGATGGCGGCCCGGCTGGCCGGGGAGTAAACCCCCCGGGGCCGCGCAGGCCCGATTCCGGATGGGTGGCCGAGCGGTCTAAGGCAGCGGTCTTGAAAACCGCCAGGGTGCAAGCCCTCGTGGGTTCGAATCCCACCCCATCCGCCAAGCTCTGCGGATTCCCCCCTTAACCCGCAGTTTGCGCGACAGTCACGCGAAGGTCACCGAATACCGTACCGGCTTACGAGAACGGAGACCTATCGGCCTCGCCGTTGGAAGCCGGATCGTCGTTTGCGATGGACCAGCTTGACTGTTAGCTCCGTCAGACTGAAAAGTTGCATTATACAACTTTAAGCGCCGCGCACCGATGCCTCTGTCGCATTCCGTCATCGACCATATCCGCGCCGCATCTCGGCGGCTCGTCCGCGAACTTGGCTTCATGGGCGGCACTTTCGCCGGCACCGACCTGCCGCCTTCCGCCGTCCATGCCCTGATCGAGATCGACGCCGCCGAAGGCATCTCGGCGCGCGATCTCGGCGGAATCCTGCGCCTTGAAAAGTCGAGTGTCAGCCGGATGCTCCGTAAGCTCGTCATCTCAGGCGATGTCCTCGAGGAGCCGGACGAGAAGGATGCGCGCACCAAGAAGCTCTCCCTGAGCACGGCCGGACGCAGACGGGTCGCTGCCATCCATGCCTTCGCCCGCGCACAGGTGACGGGCGCGCTGGAACAGCTTCCTTCGGAACACCACCGGACCGTCCTCGATGGCCTGCGCCTCTATGCCGATGCGCTGGCGGCCAGGCTGGCCGCCCCGAACACCGTTCCACAGGCCGAAATCGTCGCCGGCTACCGGCCCGGCCTCGTGGCCCGCATCACCGAGATGCACGCGCTCCATTATGCGCGTGAGGCGGGCTTCGGTCGACGCTTTGAAACCGTCGTCGCCGGTGGTCTCGCGGCCTTCTGTGACCGTCTCGACACGCCGGTGAACGAGATCTGGGCTGCCCTCCGTGACGAACGGATTGTCGGCTCGATCGCCATCGACGGCGAGGATCTGGGCACGGGTGTCGCGCACCTGCGCTGGTTCATCCTCGACGATGAAGTGCGTGGCACGGGCGTGGGGCAGCGGTTGCTTCAGGCCGCGCTCGACTTCTCGGACGCGCAGCGCTTCGCCGAGACGCATCTGTGGACCTTCGCCGGCCTTCATGCCGCGCGTCATCTCTATGAAAAGAATGGCTTCATCCTGGCTGAGGAGCGTCTCGGCAGCCAGTGGGGCAAGGAAGTGCTCGAACAGCGCTTTGTGAGGAGACGGCCATGACGGGCACAGAGATGACGGCGCCTTCCATCGCCGAACTGGCGGGGCCGCCTCCTTGCTACACGCCGGCACGGCGGCTCGCCGGAAAGGTCTGTCTCGTCGTCGGCGCGACCAGCGGCATCGGCCGCGCGACGGCGCTACGTATGGCCGAGGAAGGGGCAGCGGCCGTGGTCGTCTCGGGAAGGCGGCATGCGCTCGGTGAAGAGGTCGCCGAGGCTCTGTCCCGCACCGGCACGAAAGGCGTGTTCGTCACGGCCGACGTCACCTGCGAGGCGCATCTGGCTGGCCTCGTGGCGCAGACGATGGCCCGCTTCGGCCGCCTCGATGCCGCCTTCAACAATGCCGGGTTCCAGGAGCGCCGGGCGCCGTTGGCCGTCCAAACGGATGAAGTCTATGATCAGGTCTTCGACACCAATGTGCGCGCAGTCTTTCATGCCATGCGTCATGAAATCCCCGCGCTGATCGCATCGGGCGGCGGCGCGATCGTCAACAACACCAGCGTCAGCGGGATGCGCAACCCCAATCCCGGCCTGTCGCTCTATGGCGCCTCCAAGGCCGCAGCCATCGCGCTGACGCGCGCGGCGGCGATGGAATATGCGCCGCAAGGCGTGCGGATCAACGCGATCGCCCCGGGGCGTGTCGTCACGGACATGATGCTGTCCTCCGGCATCGCCGACATGCGTACCGTCGCCGGCAACCTGCCACTCCGGCGCATGGGCCATCCGGACGAAGTGGCCGCGGCGGTCGTCTGGCTGCTTTCGGGCGAGGCAAGTTACATCGTCGGCCATGTGCTCGCCGCTGATGGCGGTTTCCTGGCGGGATGAGCCGGCGGGCGCTGTCCACCTAGACGGGGTCACCTCGTGCGCGGCGCTTGCCGGTTGCCGCCAAAGGGCCGTCTTAGAGGGCTATGGCGGCGACTCAGGCTCATCGTCATCGCGCACGGCACGAGGCCGAATCGCGCCGACGCCCGTTCGTCACCAAGGATCATGACGGTCCACACCACGCCGCAGGCCGTATTGACACTTCAGAAATGCTAATGATTCCTCTCTCAGGAATGCGTTTGTGCGCATCGCCGCGGTGCCGTCACTTCTCCGGCAATGTCGATCGCACCTCTCGGAGACCCCATGTCAGCCCAACAGGACCGCCAGGAAACCGTCTCGGCCGCCATCGCCAAGGTGCGGACCATCACCGGTAGCGGTCCGCTGGACCGCTTCCGCCTGTCGCAGGTGCTGGAACTGCTGAAGGGCCTCGCCGCGCGCCGTGACCTGTGGAGCGCTGCCGACTTTCCCGGACCGGACGAGGAAAGTCGCCAGGCGCGCTACCTGATCACCGAGGAGCCGGACCAGACATTCGCGCTCTATCTCAACACCATGCTGCCCGGCCGGCGCATTCCGCCGCACAACCATACGACCTGGGCCTGCATCGCCGGCATCGAGGGCGAGGAGCACAACACGATCTATGAGCGGCTCGACGATGGCTCCGTGCCTGGCAAGGCGACGCTGCAGGCGCGCGAGCTGGTCGTGGTCGCCGCCGGCAGCGGCATCGCCATGCTGCCCGACGACATCCATTCGGTGGAGATCAAGGGCACCCAGCCGATCCGCCACCTGCACCTCTACGGCCGCGCGCTCGAAGCGCTGAGCGAGCGCGTCACCTTCGATATCGAGGCCGGCACGGTCAAGCCGATGCCGATCGGCGTGCAGACGCGGCGCTGATGCACAGCGTCTCTTCCGCCACGCTCAAGGCGTGGCTCCATGATGGCGCCGAGATCGCCCTGCTCGACGTACGCGAGCACGGCCAGTACGGCGAGGCGCATCCCTTCTACGCCGTGCCCCTGCCCTATTCACGGCTGGAGCTGGACATTGCGCGGCTGGTGCCGCGCCTGGCAACGCGGCTGGTGCTGCTCGACGATGGCGGCGAAGGCCTGGCCATGCGCGCGGCCGCGCGGCTCGAAGCACTAGGCTATGCCGACCTCCATGTGCTGGACGGTGGCGCGGCCGGATGGAAGGCGGCGGGACATGTTCTCTTCGCCGGCGTGAACGTGCCGAGCAAGACCTTCGGCGAGATGGTCGAGGAGACCTATCACACGCCGCATATCAGCGCGGCGGAACTGGCCGAGCGGCAGGCACGCGGCGACAACCTCGTCGTGCTCGATGGCCGGCCGGTCGACGAGTATCGCAAGATGACGATCCCCGGCAGCATCTGCTGTCCGAACGGGGAATTGCCGCTGCGCATCGCGGCGCTCGCGCCCGATCCCGCCACGACGATCGTGGTCAATTGCGCCGGGCGCACACGCAGCATCATCGGTGCGCAGACGCTGCGCCATTTCGGCGTGCCGAACCCCGTCCTGGCACTGGAGAACGGCACGCAGGGGTGGTTCCTCGCCGGCCTGCCACTCGACCATGGCGCGGAGCGCCTCTATCCGCCCGCGCCATCGGATCTGGCCGCGGCGCGCGATCGCGCCGCACGACATGCCGAGCGCTGCGGCGTACCGCGCATCGATGCGGCGACCTTGCGCGGCTGGCTCGCCGATCCGGTGCGCACCACTTTCCTCTGCGACGTCCGCACGCCCGAGGAGTTCGCCGCCGGGTCGCTGCCGGGCGCGCAGAACGCGCCGGGCGGGCAGTTGCTGCAGGCGACGGACCAGTATGTCGGCGTGCGTGGCGCACGCATCGTGGTCTTCGACCATGAGGACGTGCGCGCGCCGATGGTCGCCGCGTGGCTGCGCCAGATGGGGTGGGATGCGGCGCTGCTGTCGGAAGGCTTGCAGACACGCCTGCCCGACGTCGCGGCGCGCGTCGCGCCGCCGCCGCCACCACCGGCCTTGGACGTCGCCGGGCTCGCCGCCCTGCAGGCGGCCGGGCCCGTCACGCTGCTCGACCTGCGGCCGAGCATGGCCTATCGCGCGGGCCATCTGCGTGGTGCCGTGTGGACGATCCGGCCGCGCCTCGACCGCCTTGCCGCGCCGGCCACGGGCCCGGTCGTGCTGATCGCGCCGGAGCCGGGCATCGCGGCGCTGGCGGCGATCGACCTTGCCGAACGCGGCATCCGCGCGACGCATTGGCATGCCGGCACGCCCGCCGCATGGACGGCCGCCGGCCTGGAGGTCGAGGCCACGCCCGACCTGCCAGCCGATGCCGACTGCATCGACTTCCTGTTCTTCGTGCATGACCGCCACAGCGGCAATCGCGAGGCGGCGAAGCAGTACCTGGCCTGGGAACTCGGCCTCGTCGCGCAGCTTGATGCGCAGGAACGCGCCGGCTGGCGCTTCCTGCCGCCAAGCGGATGATCTGATCCAGGGGAGAACGTCCATGACACAAGAAACAGAAGAAAGTGTCGGCCGGATCGGCCGGCGTGTCCTGGCGGGCCTCGCGACGGGGCTGCTGGCGCGGCCGGCCCTCGCCGCCTGGCCCGATCGCGCGGTACGCCTCGTCGTGCCGCTCGCCCCGGGCGGCAGCGTCGACCTGCTCACGCGGCAGATCGCCGAGCGCGTGGCCCCACGCCTGGGCGCGCCGCTGGTCGTCGAGAACCGGGCCGGCGCGGCCGGCAATATCGGCATCGAGGCGGTCGCGCGCTCGGCGCCGGATGGCTACACCGCGCTGGTCGCCCCGGATTCCTTCACCGTGAACCCGGCGCTGCAGACCGTCCCCTGGGACCCGATACGCGGCTTCACCCCGTGCATCCTGCTCTGCCGCGCGCCACAGGTGCTGGTGGTGCATCCCTCGCTCGGCGTGCGCGACCTCACGGGCTTCCTTGCCGAGGCGGAGAAGCGCGGGGATGCGCTGAACGTGGCCTCGCCGGGCAATGCGAGCAGCGGCCACCTGGCCGGCGCGCTGCTGCAGCGCATGTCGGGCAAGACGTGGACGCATGTACCCTATCGTGGCGGTGGGCCGGCGGTGCAGGACGTGCTCGCGGGGCATGTGCAGGCGCTCTGGGTCACGGCGGCGCCGGCCGTGCCGCATATCCGGAGCGGCGCGCTGGTCGCCATCGCCGTCAGCACGCCGCAGCGGGCTCGTGCCCTGCCCGACGTGCCGAGCGTCGCCGAGACCTTCCCCGACTATGACGTGACGAACTGGGAAGGCGTGTTGTTCCCCGCCGGCACCGATGCCGCGATCATCCAGCGCATGAACACGGCCTGCAACGAGGCCCTGGAAGACGCGACGCTGCGCGCACGGCTGGAAGAGGTCGGCTTCGAACCAGTGGGTGCGCCGCCCGAGGTCCTGGCCCGGCTGATCGAGACCAACCTGGTGCGTTGGCGGCGGCTTGTCCGCGAAGCCGGCATCCGCATCGAGTGAAGGGGAAGACGACGATGCGCCTGATCCTCGCCCTGTTCGCGATCCTCGCCGGTGCCGCACAGGCCCAGGCGGCCTGGCCCGAGCGGCCCATCCGCATGCTGGTCCCGATCGCACCGGGCGGCAGCAACGACCTTGTCGCGCGGCTGATCGGCGCCGAGCTCGGCGCGGCACTCGGCCAGCCGGTGGTGGTCGAGAACCGCCCGGGCGGCGCCGGCCAGATCGGCATGCGCGCCGCCGCGCAATCCGCGCCCGACGGCTATACGCTGATCCTCGCCAATTCCGGCGCCGTCGCCATCACCCCCGCGCTGCATCCCCAGGCGGGTTACGACGGCGCCCGGGATTTCGCACCGATCTCGATGATCATGGACGTGCCGATCATGCTGGTGGTCCGCGCCGAGCTGCCGGCGCGCAACGTCGGCGAGCTCACCGCGCTGATGCGGCGCGATCCGCGGGCGGTGACCTTCGGCTCGCCCGGTGCCGGCCAGACGCCGCATCTGGCGACGGAGCTGTTTCTGCGCGCCATCGGCGTGGATGCGACGGTCGTGACCTATCGCGGTGCCGCGCCGGCAGCGAACGATTTCGCCGCCGGCGTCACGCAGGCGCTGTTCGACACCTCCTCGACCCTGCCCCTGGTCGGCAATGGCACGGCGCGCATCCTCGCCGTGACGGGCCGCAACCGCTCCGCCGTGCTGCCCGAGGTGCCTACGCTGGGCGAAGCCGGCATCGAGGGGATGGAGCTCGGCTCCTGGTTCGTGCTGCTCGCGCCGGCGGGCGTGCCGGTCGATATCCTCGACCGGCTCAACGGCTTGACCCGCGCGGCACTCGCCAAGCCCGAGATCCGCGAGCGTCTGGCCAGCATCAATGCCGAACCACGCCCGACCGGGATCGAGGAGACGCGCAACCAGATCGCGGCGGAAGCGGCCTACTGGCAGGAGGTGATCCGCCGCACCGGCATCACCGCGGGGAACTGAGCGTGACCCCGCCGACCATCCCCGGCCCAGACCCCGATCCGGAGCCGCCGGATATCCTGCTGCCGCCCGGAGCAACCGATTGCCACGCGCATCTGTTCGGCCCGGCCGACCGCTTTCCCTATGCCGAGGGCCGTGGCTACACGCCACCCGATGCGCCGCTCGAACATCTGCTCGCCCTGCAGCAGCGGCTCGGCCTGTCGCGCGCGGTGATCGTGCAGGGCAATGCGCATGGCTATGACAATGCCGTGCTGCTCGATGCGCTGGCGCGGGAACCCGCACGGCTGCGCGGCGTCGCCATCACCGACGAAGGGGTGGATCTCGCGGAACTGCGCCGCTGGGATGCCCTCGGCATGCGCGCGCTGCGCTTCCACATCTTCGCGCCGGGCCAGGCGCCGAACTATCGCCGCGGCGTCGGGCTCGAGACGCTGCGCCATTTCGCGCCGGCGCTGCGCGAGCTCGGGTGGCACGCGCAGCTCTGGTGCGAATGGAGCGCCCTCGAAGCCGCCATGCCGGCGGTGATGGCGGCGGCCGAGGGTATCCCTCTCGTGCTCGACCACATGTGCCGCTTCGATCCGGCCGCAGGCCTCGATCACCCCGCCTTCCGGCTGATGACCCGGTTGCTGGCGGACGGGCGCATCTGGATGAAGCTTTCCGGCGCCTATCGGTGTTCGGCGCTGTTGCCGGACTATCCCGATATCGCGCCGGTGCACCGGGCGCTGCTGGAGGCGAATCCGGAGCAGGTGGTCTGGGGCAGCGACTGGCCGCACCCCCAGATGACGACGGCGACCATGCCCAATGACGGCAGGCTGCTGAACCTCGCGCTGCGCTGGACAACGGCCGCGGCGGACCGGCATCGGCTGCTCGTGGAGAACCCGGCGCGGCTCTACGGCTTCTGAGTTCTCTTGCGCCTCATACCGGCTGCCCTTCGGCCTGAGCGGTGGCACCGAGAGGGGCCTTGCCCCTCTCGCGCTCTCCCCACCAAAGGCCGAAAGGCCTTTGGAAACCATCACCTGGCGCGGAGCGCCACGGTCAGGATGGATGCCGATGCCCGCTTCTGCGCGCGACCCGCGCTGGGCGGGCGGGAAAGCCTGTCGGGCACGGCACCAAAAGACGGCTTTCCAAATGATCCATCATTTGGCGGGGTGGTTTGGAGGGGCGGCGCCCCTCCAACTCCCGTCCGCATCGGTCGTTTTCCGGGACGATGGGTATCCAGCGGCGTGGCCCACGCACCGCCCCCCCCCTACAGCGGCGCCCCGGCCAGCGTGTCGAACACGC
>JAYRJZ010000086.1:0-23584 GCA_041906015.1 Roseomonas sp. | reverse complement strand
ATGTTGAGGACGATCAGCCGCTCCTCGAAGGCGCGGGTCTGGAAGCCGGCGCGGACGAGGATCGCGATCTCGCCGAGAGGGTGGCCGGATCGCCGCGCCGCCTCGATGCGCTCGCCGACGCTGCGTGCCTCCTCCTCGCTGTCCCAGAGCGAGACCACGCGGACCTTCTCGCCCTCCGCGTCGGCGCGGCCCGAGCGCAGCGTCTTGCCCAGGCGGCCGGTGTTCCTGGCGATCAGGCCGGAGGCGGCGGCGAGGATGTGGCGCGTCGAGCGGTAGTTGGATTCCAGCCGGACGATCTGCGCCCCGGGGAAGTCCTTCTCGAAGCGCAGGATGTTCTCGATCTCGGCGCCGCGCCAGGAATAGATCGACTGGTCGTCGTCGCCGACGCAGCAGATGTTGTGGTGCTGCTGCGCCAGCAGCCGAAGCCAATAATACTGCACCAGGTTGGTGTCCTGGTACTCGTCCACCAGGATGTAGCGGAAGCGGCGGTGGTAGTCGGCAAGGATATCCGGGTTGGCGCGCAGCAGCGTCACCACATGCAGCAGCAGATCGCCGAAATCCGCCGCGTTCAGCGCCTTCAGGCGGTCCTGGTAGGCGGCGTAGAGCTCGGTCGCACGGCCACCGGCATAGTCGCTGTCCTCGGCCGGCGTCACGGCTTCCGGGGTCAGGCCGCGATCCTTCCAGCGCTGGATCACCGCCATCAGCCCGTTCACCGGCCAGCGCTTGGTGTCGATGCGCTGCGCTTCCATCACCTGCTTGAGCAGCCGGTTCTGATCGTCTGCGTCGAGGATGGTGAAATTCGAGGTCAGCCCGACCTGTTCCGCATGCCGGCGCAGCATGCGGGCGGCCAGCGCATGGAAGGTCCCGAGCCAGAGCCCTTCCGCCGGCTGGCCGAGAATGGCGGAGACGCGTTCGCGCATCTCCCGCGCTGCCTTGTTGGTGAAGGTGACGGCGAGCACCTGCGACGGCCAGGCCTTCCCCTGGAGCAGGATATGGGCAAAGCGCGTGGTCAGCACCCGCGTCTTGCCCGTCCCCGCACCGGCGAGCACCAGCAACGGCCCGTCCACGGCCTCGACGGCCGCGCGCTGCTCCGGATTCAGCCTCTGGAGATATTCGGCCCCGCTCATGATGGGCCGTGCCCGTGGCGTTGGCGCGCCTTGGTGACAGACAGCAAAAGGAGGGGGTGCGGGGGAGTTCCCTCCCCCCCTCTTTTCTCCATCATTGGCAGTTCCCGACCGACCCGGCGGCGCAGATGCGGTTTCCGTCCGTCCATCGTGCCCCGCCGAGCATGGCACCGGACAGGTTCGACCCGGTCAGGTTCGCGCCCGACAGGTCGGCATCGGTGAGGTCCGCGCGGAACAGGGTGGCGCGGCGCAGGTCGGCGCCCTTCAGGATCGCGCGCTGCAGGTTGGTGCGGGTGAAGTCCGCATTGCGGAGGTTGGCGCCCGAGAGGTCCGCGCCGGACAGGTCGGCCGAGACGAAGCGGGCTTCGATGCCGTCGGCCTCGACCAGCTTGGCGCCGGCGAGGTTGGCACGCTGGAAGCTGGCGTCGCGGATCGAGGCGCGGGAGAGGTCCGCACCGGCGAGCTCCGCCTGGTCCTGGAAGCAGCGTCGCCATTCCACGCCCGGGGCGGGCGGGTCTGTGCAGCCGGCGAAGGCCGGCCCGGCGAGAACGAGGACCAGCCCCGCGATGAGGGAGGGGAGCGAGGATGGTGTGTGCACGCCAGGGGATATAGAACTTCCCGCGAACGCCTCCAACCGCTGGACTGCCTGCCCTGTCACCGCTGCATTTCCTCGAATGGTCGGCCCGGCAGGGTGGCGCGCTGCTCGCAGCCGGGATCTTCGCCGGGTTGTTCATCCCGCCGCTCGCCGCGCTGTTCCGCGATTTCGTGACGCCGACGGTGGCGGGGCTGATGACGCTGGTACTGCTGCGCGTCGATCTCGCGCAGGTGCTGGGCTATCTGCGCCGGCCGGCGCTGGTGGGGGCGCTGACGGCCTGGCTGCTGCTGGTCATGCCCGTCATTGCCTATGGCATCGCGACCGCCTGCGGGATGGATGGGCCACTGGGCGCGGCGCTGGTGATCAGCGCGACGGGTTGCGCGGCGACCTCTTCCCCCGCCTTCGCGCGGCTGGTGGGGCTGGATGGGGAGATCAGCCTGGTGGTCGCGCTGGTGACCACGCTGCTGGTGCCCTTCACCGCCCCGCCGATCACGCTGGGGTTGATGGGGATCGAACTGCCGATCTCACTCGCCGGGCTGATGGCGCGGCTGGGGCTGGTGGTCGGGCTGCCGCTGCTGATCTCCATCGCCATCCGGCGGATGGTGGCGGAGCCCACGCTGCGCCGCTTCGGCCCGGCCGTGGATGGGGCCGTGGTCTGGCTGGTGGTGCTGTACGGTTTCGGGGTGATGGACGGGATGCTGGCGCGGCTGCTGGCCGAACCCGCCTGGGTGATGGGCGGGCTTGCGCTGGCCTTCGCGGGCAATCTCGGCATGAACCTGCTGACCGCCATCGCCTTCCTGCCGGCCGGGCGGCGGCTGGCGCTGGCGGCCGGGCTGCTGGCAGGAAACCGGAACATGGCGCTGTATCTCGCGGTGCTGCCCACGGCCACCGATGAGCGGATCCTGCTGTTCTTCGCACTGGCGCAGTTCCCGCTCTTCCTCAGCCCCTTCCTGCTGCGGCCGGTCTATGCGCGGCTGCGGCCGGATCAGGCGGCCCAGCCCACGCCCTGAAACGCTGCACAGCGTCGCCGCGGACACCGCCGATTGTCACTGACGGCGCCCAGGCGCCCGCCATAGCCTGTCCGCGCCGCATCCCCTTCGGCAGGAGACGAGAATGGCGGATGATCAGCTTCCCCCGGGCCAGCCCAAGGCCACCGAACCGGCGGAGATGGAGGTGGAGGCCCTCGCCATCCGCCTGCTCAAGGGTGTCTTCGCAAAGTCGACGCGCCCCGGCGCCGAGCGCGAATGGGGCGGGGTGATCTATCGCCAGGGCACTGCGGGCCGGATCGGCCACACAGGACCGATCGAGGGCGATTCCTCACATCACGTCGATGTCGGCAAGGCCGAGACCAATTTCGGCTGCCCCGCGGGTGCCAAGCCCGTCGCCTGGTACCACACGCATCCGGTCAAGTTCACCTATTCGGTGGACAATGGCGTCGTCACCCGCATCCGCATGGGGTGGGATGTGTTCGAGGATGGCGACCTCGCGATTTCCGAGGGCAACAACCTGATCGGCTACGTCATCGACCCCGACAAGCGGATCTGGCGCTACAAGCCGCCGCCGGGGCAGATGATCGACGGCAAGTTCACCCCTGAGGCGACCGCCCAGGGAAGCTGGGGGCCGCTGAACGACTGAGGCCGCAACGCGCCCCGCCGTCAGGCCGCCTTCGGCCGCGCGCCCAGGATATGCGCGATGGCATAGGTCAGGTCCGGCCGGTTCAGCGTGTAGAAGTGGAACTCGTCCACGCCATTGGCCTGCAGCAGACGGACCTGCTCGGCCGCGACCACGGCGGCGACCATGCGGCGGGTTTCGGCGTCATCGTCCAGCCCCTCGAACTGATGGCCCATCCAATCGGGGACCGAGGCGCCGCACATGGCCGAGAAACGCTGAACCGAGGCGAAATTCGTCACCGGCATGATCCCCGGCACGATCGGCACCGTGATCCCCTTGGCCAGGCAGCGGTCGAGAAACCGCAGATAGACCTCGGCATCGAAGAAATACTGGGTGATCGCCCGGGTGGCCCCGGCATCGATCTTGCGCTTCAGGAAGTCGAGATCGGCGTCCGCGGAGAGGGCGGCCGGATGGACCTCCGGATAAGCCCCGACGCTGATCTCGAAATCCGCGATGCGCCTGAGACCGCGAACCAGGTCCTCGGCCTGGGCATAGCCGCCCGGATGCGGCTCGTAGCGCGCGGCCCCGGCGGGCGGGTCGCCGCGCAGGGCGACGATGTGGCGCACCCCGGCCTCCCAATAGCGGCGGGCGACGGCGTCCACCTCCTCCCGCGTCGCGCCCACGCAGGTCAGGTGGGCGGCCGGGGTCAGGGTGGTGTCGGAGACGAGCCGCGCCACGGTCGCATGGGTCCGTTCCTGGGTGGACCCGCCGGCGCCATAGGTGACCGAGACGAAACGCGGGGCCAACGGCTCCAGCCGCCGGATGCAGGCCCAAAGCTGTTCCTCGAGCTTCTCGGTCTTGGGCGGGAAGAACTCGAAGGACAGGCGCGGCACGGGCGCGCCGGCCGGCGCCGGCAGGCCGGCGATGCGCGGGCCGGTCAGCCAGCGGGCCAGGGTGCCGCTCATGGGCTGGTTCATGGTGTTCGTTCCCGAAAGACAGGCGCCGCGTCCCGGCGGGCGGTTCCTCTCGCCCGTCCGGAACGCCGTGGCAAGACTTCGTCACATCATGCGATGCACCGAATGACACAACTGCGGCAAAATGGCCGCCAGTATCCTGATTCGGGGGTCCCGCGGCCTTGATTCTCAGGCCGGCAGCCCTTGTTTTCAGTAGCCTGCCTTTTCGTGCTCTTCGCCGAACATCCGGCGGGCTTCGCGGACAGGACGCCAGGATACCGCCGGATCGGCCGCGGCAACCCGCCCGGCGGCGTCGGCATCGCGGCCGGCAGATGAACGGGGATGGGTGAATGGGTCGAATGGCGCAGGTGGTTCCAAGGCCCGGCCAGACATTGTATGCCGCGCCCATGCTTTCGACCCGATCCGGCCTGGTACGGACCGTCCTGCTCGCCACGGCGCTGCTGGCGACCGCCTGCGCGACCCGCCCCGGGGAAGACGACCCTGAGGCGCTGGCCGAGTTCCGCGAGACCAACGACTCCGCCGAACCGACCAACCGCGCGATGTTCGAGGTGCATGAGGCACTCGACCGCAACGTGCTGCAGCCGGTCACCGAGGCCTATCGCGACGTCATCCCGCAGGGCATCCGCATCGCGCTCCGCAACATCCTGGGCAATCTGCGCACCCCGGTGATCCTGGCGAACGACCTGATGCAGGGGAACCTGCCGCGGGCGCGGATCACGCTCGGCCGCTTCATGGTGAATTCCACCATCGGTGTCGCCGGCCTCGTCGACGTCGCCCGGGAATGGGGGGTGCCCGGCCATTCCGAGGATTTCGGCCAGACGCTGGCGGTCTGGGGGGTGGGCGAAGGCCCCTTCCTCTTCGTGCCGCTGCTGGGCCCGTCAAATCCGCGCGACCTGATCGGCCAGGGCGTGGACCTCGCCATCAACCCGCTGAGCTATTTCGGCCAGGGCCTGCTGGTGGACGCCGCGGGCTGGAGCCGGCTCGGCCTGACCGTGGTGGACACGCGCGAGGCGCTGCTGGAACCGATCGACCAGGTCCGCGCCACCTCGCTCGATCCCTATTCCACGCTGCGATCGGCCTACCGCCAGCGCCGTGGCTACGAGATCCGCAACGAGGAAGACGGCGGCCGCGTGGTCGGCCCCTCGGGCTTCACCGATTGGGGCCAGGGCGTCACCGAGCCGGCCGGCCCCGATGCCCGGGTTCCGCCGCAATGACTCGGCAAGTTGTCTCCGGACACCATATGACCGCCATGAAGAGACGGCTCCTCCTTTCCGCCCCCCTGCTCGCCGCCGGCCTGGTCGCGCTGCCGCGTCCCGGACGGGCGGAGATCGACATCACCCGCGCGACCGCCTTCATCCAGCAGGCGGGCAACGAGCTGGTCGCGGCCATCAATGACCCGCGGCTCGACCTCAATACGCGCCGGGAGCGGGTGGCCGCGACGCTGCGCCGGACCATCGACATCGAAGGCACCGGCCGCTTCATCCTCGGCCGCTATGCGCGGCAGGCGAGCCCCGCGGAACTGGCGGAATACAATCGCCTGTTCGACGACATCATCGTGCGCAACCTGTCCGCGCGGTTCGGCGAGTATCGCGGCGTGCGCTTCTCCCTCGGCCGCAGCCAGCAGCGGACCGAGGAGGACGCGCTGGTGAACACCATCGTGGAGCGCCCGAATTCGCCGGCCTTCTCGCTCGACTGGCGGGTGAGCGAGGTGCATGGCCAGCCGCGCGTGGTGGATGTGATCGCCGAGGGCACCTCCCTGCGGCTGACCACGCGCAGCGAGTATTCGGCGGTGATCCAGCGCAATGGCGGCCGCGTCGCCGCGCTGCTGGATGCGATGCGCAATCAGATTACCCAGCTCGCCGCACGCGAAGGGCGGGGCTGAGGAGCGAAGGCTGGCCGCGCCCGGCCGGGATTGTCTGCGCTGAATCAAGGTATGCCCTGCCGGGGCGGTTGATGTTGCGGGGCGGCTTGCGGGAGGCCATGCTCCCGCCCCCCGAGGGCTGACACCATGACGACGCTCACGATCCAGAACCTCTTTGCCGAGAAGGCCGCCGCCGAGGAGAAGCGCCGGGCCGAGGCCGCGGCGGCCGAGGCTCAGCACAAGGCGGAACTCGCGGCCTTTTCCGAGCGTGTTCAGACCTACGAGATCACCGACGAGGACCGCGAGCGCGCCATCCGGCGCATCAAGCGGGCCTTCGAGGCGGGCGAGCGGGAACTGATGCTGATCAAGTTCCCGTCGGTGCTGTGCGATGACGGCGGACGACGCATCAACAACCACCTCGAAGGCTGGCAGGACACGCTGCCGGGCGTCTTCCACAAGATCTACCTGTGGTGGGACAAGGAGCTGAGGCCCGGGGGCTTCACCTTCTCGGCGCGCATCATCGATTTCCCCGGCGGAATGCCAGGGGATGTCGGCATATTCATCGGCTGGCCGGAGAATCTTGATTGACCCTCAAACGGCGGGCGCGGCCCATTCGGGCCGCTTGCCTTCGCGCCCTGCGCTGGTGCGCTGGCGACTGTTGATGGTCTGGGCGCGGTCGCGCGTTGCGCTCCCGGATCGAGGCTGAGCCTCGATCCGTTGGTTCTGGGTAGTGGGGTCAGCCCAGGCTTTCGAACACCATCATGCGGTGGCCCTGGTGGGTGTGCTCGCTGGCGAGCCGCATGCCGATATCGGTGAGGACGGCACGGGAGGCGGTGTTCTCCTCGCGCGCCACGGCGATGATGCGCCTGAGGCCGGCGCGGTGGCCGAAGGCGACCGCGGCGCGGGCCGCTTCGCGGGCGTAGCCCTTGCCGCGGCATTCGGGCCACAGGGCGTAGCGCAGGGCAACGCCGCGCCCGTCGGGCCGTTCCATGAAGCCGCAGATGCCAAGGAAATCGCCCGTCTCGCGTTCGAAGACGCACCAGGTGCCGTAGCCCCGCACTTCCCAGAAGTCGATATCGTCCTCGAGCTCCTCAGCCGTGCGATCGGCGCTGCGCGTCCCGTGCAGCATCCAGCCGAAGACGCGTTCGTCGGCCTTCAGGCGCGCGAGGTCCGGCAAGTTTTCCTTGCCGGGCGGGATCATCATCAGCCGTTCGGTACGAACGATCCTGTGGGACTTCAGCGCCTGGATGGCCGCGCTCATCTGCGCCCTCCGCTGGATGGGCTCGTCAGCCGCGTTGGGGCCGCCTGGGTGACAGGCAGAAAACGGAGGGGGGTTGCGGGGGAGGTGTCCTCCCCCGCCTCCTTCACCGTGCGAGAGGCTTGTACTTGATCCGATGAGGGTCGGTTGCCGCGTCGCCGAGTCGACGTCGCTTGTCCTCTTCGTAGCTTTCGAAATTCCCCTCGAACCACTCGACGTGGCTGTCGCCTTCGAAAGCCAGGATGTGCGTGGCGAGCCGATCGAGGAAGAAGCGATCGTGCGAGATGATGACCGCGCAGCCCGCGAATTCCATCAGCGCATTCTCCAGCGCCCGCAGCGTTTCCACGTCGAGGTCATTGGTCGGTTCGTCGAGCAGGAGCACATTGTGCTCCTTCTTCAGCATCTTCGCGAGGTGGACGCGGTTGCGCTCGCCGCCCGAGAGCGAGCCGACCTTCTTCTGCTGGTCCCCGCCCTTGAAGTTGAAGGCGGCGCAATAGGCGCGGGAGGGCACCGAGCGCTTGCCGATGGCGATGATGTCCTGCCCGTCCGAGATTTCCTGCCAGACGGACTTGTTGTCATCGAGGCTGTCACGCGACTGGTCGACATAGCCGAGCTGCACGCTGTCACCCACGGTCAGCGTGCCGGCGTCGGGGGTTTCGCGCTGCATGATCATCTTGAACAGCGTGGTCTTGCCCGCGCCGTTCGGTCCGATGACGCCGACGATGCCGCCCGGCGGCAGCTTGAAGGAGAGGTTGTCGATCAGCAGCCGGTCGCCGAACCCCTTGGACAGGTTCTCGGCCACGATGACGGTGTTGCCCAGGCGCGGGGCGGGCGGGATGGCGATCTCGGTGGGATCGGGCGACTTCTCCTGGCTGGCGCGCAGCAGATCCTCATAGGCCGCGACACGGGCCTTCGACTTCGCCTGGCGGGCGGAGGGCGAGCGACCGATCCAGTCCCGTTCCTCGGCGAGCTGCCGCTGGCGGGCGCTTTCCTCGCGCTCTTCCTGCGCCATGCGCTTGCGCTTCTGTTCGAGGTAGGTCGAGTAGTTGCCCTCATAGGGGATGCCCCGGCCGCGATCGACTTCGAGGATCCAGTTGGTCACGTTGTCGAGGAAGTAGCGGTCGTGGGTCACGATCAGCACCGTGCCCGTGTAGTCCTTCAGCGTGCGCTCGAGCCACGCCACCGATTCAGCGTCGAGGTGGTTGGTCGGTTCGTCGAGCAGCAGCATGTCCGGCTTTTCGAGCAGCAGCCGGCACAGGGCGACGCGGCGGCGCTCGCCACCCGAGAGGTTGGTCACCGCGGCATCGGGCGGCGGGCAGCGCAGGGCGTCGAGGGCGATCTCGACCTTGCGGTCGATCTCCCAGCCATCGGCGGCGTCGATCTTCTCCTGCAGCTCGGCCTGCTCGGCGAGCAGGGCGTTCATCTCGTCTTCCGACATCTCCTCGGCGAATTTCTCGGAGATCTCGTTGAAGCGGGTCATCCAGCCATTCAGCTCGGTGAAGGCGGCGCGGACGTTCTCGCCCACGGTCAGGTTCGGGTCGAGATGCGGTTCCTGCGGCAGGTAGCCCACGCGCGCGCCCTCGGCGGCCCAGGCCTCGCCGCCGAATTCCTTGTCCTGGCCGGCCATGATGCGCATCAGCGTGGATTTGCCGGCGCCGTTGGGGCCGAGCACGCCGATCTTCACGCCGGGGAGGAAGGAGAGGGTGATGCCTTTGAAGACCTCGCGACCGCCCGGATAGGACTTGGTGAGGTCTTTCATCACGTAGACGTACTGGTAGGCGGCCATGGCGCGGGGAAACCTGTGCGGGAGGGGTTTGGGCACGGGTTCTACGGCCCGCGCGGCCCTGCGCCAAGGCCGGCGCTTGAAATAGGCGTATATACACTTATCTTGCGGCGATGCTTCCCGACCGATGCAGTTGCCACGGGCTCCGCAAGGCCACGCGCCATCTGACCCAGTTCTACGACCAGCGCCTGGCGCCGGTCGGGCTGAACATCGGGCAATACGCGCTGCTGGGGCGGCTCGCCGCGCATGGCCCGATCGCCCTCGGCGCCTTCGCCGCCATCATGGCGATGGACCGGACGACGCTGGGGCGGAACCTCCAGCCGCTGGAACGGGACGGGCTGGTGGCCATCGGTCCCGACCCCGCGGATCGCCGCAGCCGGCTGCTCACCCTGACGCCGGAAGGCGAGGCGCGCCGCGCCGCCGCCCGCCCGCTCTGGGCCGCCGCGCAGGACGACATCGAAGCCCGCTTCGGCGCGGACCGGACCCAGGCGCTGCGCCTGCTGGTCGCGGAACTCCTCGCCACCGACCTCAGCGCCTGAAGGACCCGCCCATGTTCGCTGCCCCGCTCGCCGACGCCCTCGCCCGCCGCGGCATCCATTACGGCTGGGTGATGGTCGCCCTGACCTTCCTGATCGCGCTCTCCTCGGCCGGGGCGCTCGGCGTGCTGGGGGCGCTGATGCTGCCGCTGCAGCGGGAGACGGGGTGGGATATTTCGGCCATCTCCGGCGCGTTGGCGCTGCGGCTGCTGCTCTTTGGGCTGATGGCGCCCTTCGCCGCGGCCTTGCTGCAACGCTACGGCCTGCGGCGGATGGTCGCGCTGGCCCTCGCCTTCGTCGTCGCCGGGCTGCTGCTGTCCACGCGCATGACCGAGGTGTGGGAGCTGTGGCTCTACTGGGGCGCCATCACCGGCATCGGCACGGGCATGACCGCGATGGTGCTGGGCGCGACGGTCGCCAATCGCTGGTTCGTGGCGCGGCGCGGCCTGGTGCTGGGCTTCCTGACCGCGGCGAATGCCACGGGGCAGCTCGCCTTCCTGCCGCTCGGCGCCTGGCTGGCGCAGAATGACGGCTGGCGGGTCGCGCTGCTGCCGGGGCTGATCGCCTGCGGGGTGGCCGCCGCGCTCATGCTGCTGTTCGGGCGGAACCACCCCTCCGAGTTGAACCTGCCCGCCTATGGCGAGGATCGCGTCGCCCCGCCCGCCCCGCCCGGTGCCAACCCGGTGCGCACCGCCTTCGTCGTGCTCGCCGAGGCCGCGCAGACCCGGATCTTCTGGATCCTCTTCATCACCTTCATGATCTGCGGCCTGTCCACCAACGGGCTGATCCAGACGCATTTCATCCCGCTCTGCGCCGATTTCGGCATGGCGGAGGTGCAGGCGGCCTCCGTCCTCGCGCTGATCGGCCTGTTCGACTTCATCGGGACCATCGGGTCCGGCTGGCTGTCCGACCGCTACGACAACCGCAAGCTGCTCTTCTGGTATTATGGGCTGCGCGGGCTGTCGCTGCTGTGGCTGCCTTCCTCCGCATTCAGCCTCTACGGGCTCGCCTTCTTCGCGGTGTTCTATGGGCTCGACTGGGTGGCGACGGTGCCGCCGACGGTGAAGCTCGCCGGCGCCGCCTTCGGGCGGGAGAAGGCACCGATCGTCTTCGGCTGGGTGTTCACCGCGCATCAGCTTGGCGCGGCGCTGGCGGCGGGCCTCGGCGGGCTCAGCCGGGATGTGCTGGCTTCCTACCTACCGGCCTTCTACCTGGCCGGGGCCGCCTGCCTGGTGGCGGCGGTGCTGGCGCTGACAGTCCGGCGGCCGGCGGCGGCGTAAGAAAAGGGAGGGAAGCGCTCCCGTCTTTGCCCCGTCCCCACCGCCCGACAGGGGCGGTGGGGACGGGGCCTGAACCAGTTCACGGCATCATCGCCGCGTCGCCCGACAGAACATGAACAATCGCTCACGTCATGCTACCGCATGGATGCAGCCCCGGCATCCGGCCGGGCGCGGGCGCCGGCAGCCAACCCACGAACCACCTTCGCCGGCATTCCGGTGCGCCCTTGGCTAGCGTGCGAGACCCAGGAGTGACGTGGATGCGCACAACAGCGACCCGAACCGCGGCAATGGCAGGCCTGGTCCTGCTGGCGGCCGCCTGCGGGGGCGACGACGCGCCCTCCGGCGAATATGGCAAGACCGAAGCGGGGCAGTGGTTCACCGTCCTCAACTTCCGCTCCGGCAACCAGGTCAGCCTGACGATGATCGGCAGCCCGGACACCCTCACCGGCACCTACCGCCGCGACGGTAACGCCGTTCTGGTCACTGCCGCCGGCGAGACCCGGACGCTCCAGATCGACGCCAATGGCTGCCTCGATGGCGGGCGGGGCAACAGCTTCTTCTCGGGCATCATCTGCAAGAAACGGTGAAGCCCGTCTGATGCCAACGGCACGGCCGGGCCGAAGGGGCTGTCGCGCCCCTTCGGCCCGGGATGCTTCAGCTATGCGCCAGCATCGCCAGCAGGAGCAGGGCGACGATGTTGGTGATCTTGATCATCGGGTTCACCGCCGGGCCGGCGGTGTCCTTGTACGGGTCGCCCACCGTGTCGCCGGTGACCGCCGCCTTGTGGGCGTCCGATCCCTTGCCGCCATGATGGCCGTCCTCGATGTACTTCTTGGCGTTGTCCCAGGCACCGCCGCCGGTGGTCATGGAGACCGCGACGAAGAAGCCGTTGACGATGACGCCGAGCAGCATCGCGCCAAGCGCCGCGAAGGCCTGCGCCTTGCCCGCGATCGCCTGGATGCCGAAGTAGATCACCAGCGGTGACAGCACCGGCAGCAGGGACGGGATGATCATCTCCTTGATCGCCGCGCGGGTCAGCATGTCCACCGCGCGGCCGTAATCGGGCTTCTCGGTGCCCTGCATGATACCGGGCTTCTCGCGGAACTGGCGGCGCACTTCCTCGACCACCGACATCGCCGCTCGGCCGACCGCGGTCATCGCCATGCCGCCGAACAGGTAGGGCAGCATGCCGCCGAACAGCAGCCCGACGACGACGTAGGGATTGGCCAGCGAGAAGTCGATCGCCGTCACGCCCTGGAAATACGGATAGGTCGCGGCATTGGTGGTGAAGTAGGTGAGGTCCTGCGTATAGGCCGCGAAGAGCACGACCGCGCCGAGCGCCGCCGAGCCGATCGCATAGCCCTTGGTCACCGCCTTGGTGGTGTTGCCCACCGCATCCAGCGCATCGGTGGTCTGGCGGATCTCCTTGGGCAGGCCAGCCATCTCGGCGATGCCGCCGGCATTGTCGGTGACCGGCCCGAAGGCATCGAGCGCCACCACCATGCCCGCCAGCGCGAGCATGGTCGTCACCGCCGCGGCGATGCCGTAGAGACCGGCGAGGCCATAGGCGATCAGCACGCCGAAGATGATGACCAGCGCCGGCAGCGCGGTGGATTCCATCGACACCGCCAGGCCGCGGATCACGTTGGTACCGTGGCCGGTCACCGAGGCTTCCGCGATGGACTGCACCGGGCGGAAGGTGGTGCCGGTGTAGTATTCGGTGATCCAGATGATCAGCCCGGTCACCGCCAGCCCGACCACGCCGCACAGGAACAGCGAGAAGGCGCTGAAGCTCGCCCCCGCCGCGGTGATCGTGCCAGTGCCGAAGACCAGGTAGGTCAGCGGCAGCAGGACGATGAGCGACAGCAGGCCCGTCACCGCGAAGCCGCGATACATCGCCCCCATGATCGAGTTGTTCGCCGGCAGCTTCACGAAATAGGTGCCGACGATGGAGGTGATGACACAGACCGCGCCGATGGCGAGCGGGTAGATCATCCCGGCCGTCAGATAGGGCGTCCCGGCGAAGGCGATCGCCGCCAGCACCATGGTCGCGACCATGGTCACCGCATAGGTTTCGAACAGGTCGGCCGCCATGCCCGCGCAGTCGCCGACATTGTCGCCGACATTGTCCGCGATGGTCGCCGGGTTGCGGGGGTCGTCCTCGGGGATGCCGGCCTCGACCTTGCCGACCATGTCGCCGCCGACATCCGCCCCCTTGGTGAAGATGCCGCCGCCGAGGCGCGCGAAGATCGAGATCAGCGAGGCGCCGAAGCCGAGCGCGACCAGCGCGTCGATCACCAGCCGGCTGTTGGGGGCGAAGCCACCGAGCACGGTCAGGATGAAGAAGTAGACGGCCACGCCCAGCAGGGCGAGGCCCGCCACCAGCATCCCGGTGATCGCCCCCGACTTGAAGGCGACGTCGAGCCCGGCCGCGAGCGAGCCGATCGCCGCCTGCGCGGTGCGCAGATTGGCGCGCACCGACACGTTCATGCCGATGAAGCCGGCCGCGCCCGACAGCACCGCGCCGAGCAGGAAGCCGATGGCGACCGTGATCCCGAGCCGCCAGGCGACCAGGACGAACAGCACCACGCCGACGATGGCGATGGTGGTGTATTGCCGCTTCAGGTAGGCGGAAGCGCCTTCCTGGATGGCGGTCGCGATTTCCTGCATGCGCTCATTGCCCGGGTCGCGGGAGAGCACGTCCTTGGCCGTGACGACGCCGTAGGCGATGGAACACGCCCCGAGCAGGATCACGAGCAACAGCGATAGCGTCAGCAAGTCTTGGTTCCCCCTGAATGCCTGGCCTTATCGCGGCCGTTGCGCCCTGTCTGTCGCGGGCGGGGGAAAGGCTAGAGGCGGAAGGGGAGGCGGCGCAACGGCGCACGGCGGGTTATGAGAATAAGATCCTCAAAACCTGTCGAGGGCGGCGGTCGGAGGGACGCCGCCTTGAAGGCGTGACGATTAGGGCGACGGTACCGGGGAAGGGTCCTGCCCCTCCCCGAACCCCGCGCCCGGGCGTGCCTACTTCTTCTTCGCCCGCTCGATCGCCTCGACGATCAGCTGACGGGCCACATCGGCGCCTTCCCAGCCCTGCACCTTCACCCACTTGCCGGGCTCGAGGTCCTTGTAGTGCTCGAAGAAGTGCTGGATCTGGTCGAGCGTGATCTTCGGCAGGTCCGTGTAGGTCTTCACATGGGCATAGCGCTGGGTCAGCTTCGGCGTCGGCACGGCGATGATCTTCTCGTCCATGCCGCCGTCGTCTTCCATGCGCAGCACGCCGACGGGGCGGACGTTGATCACCGCGCCCGGCACGATCGGGCGGGTGTTGCACACCAGCACGTCGATCGGGTCCCCGTCATCCGACAGAGTGTGCGGCACGAAGCCGTAATTCCCGGGGTAGCGCATCGGCGTGTAGAGGAAGCGATCGACGAAGAGCGTGCCGGATTCCTTGTCCATCTCGTATTTGATGGGCTCGCCGCCGACACCGACCTCGATGATGACGTTCACGTCCTCGGGCGGGTTCTTGCCGATCGCGATGGCATCGATACGCATGGGTGGCACTCTCTCCGGTAGGGATGTCGCGGGGCTGGTAGCAGACCCGGGGCCCGCGGCCAATTGCAGCGCAGCACGACTTGCGCCGGCGTCCCGCCCCGGCGAGGCTGCCGCCCATGCCAGACCCCGCCGCCCGCGCCGCCTTCGCCGCCGATGCCCTGTCCCGTGCGCCGGAGGTGGTGGCGCTGACCCGGCGGCTGATGGCGGTGCCCTCCCCCAACCCGCCGGGCGATGTGCGCGCCTGCGCCGCGGAAGCCGCCGCGCTGATCCGCGAGTTGGCGCCCGAGGCCGAGGTCAGCCTGCACGCGACCTCCCCCGAGGTCAGCAACCTGGTCGCCCGCATCGCCGGGGCCGGACCGGGCAAGCTGCTCGCCTTCAACGGGCACCTCGACACCTATCCGGTGAATGAGGCGCTGCCCTGGACCGTCGATCCGCTGAAGGGAGAGCTTCGCGACGGGCGCCTCTACGGCCGCGGCTCGGCGGACATGAAGGGCGGGATCGCCGCCTCCATCCTGGCCTTCGCCCTGCTGGCCCGGCACCGCGCCGCCTGGCGGGGAGAGGCGCTGCTGACCCTCGCGGGCGACGAGGAATCGATGGGTCCGCTCGGCACCAAATGGCTGTTGGACAACA
The DNA here is from genome assembly GCA_041906015.1 of Roseomonas sp. Classification (GTDB taxonomy): domain Bacteria; phylum Pseudomonadota; class Alphaproteobacteria; order Acetobacterales; family Acetobacteraceae; genus Neoroseomonas. The sequence continues at coordinate 8,380 of JAYRJZ010000086.1, read as the reverse complement.
TCCCCGGCCTGGCGCGGGCCGATGCGGTCATCATCGGCGATGCCGGCAGCCCGCGCGTGCTGCGGTTCGGGGAAAAGGGCTTCCTCTGGATCGCGGTGCAGGCGGTGGGCACGGCCGCCCACGGCGCCCATGTCCACCTCGGGGAGAATGCGGTGGACCGGCTGCGCGTCGCGCTCGATGCCGTGGTGCGACTGCGCGACCTGCCCGTCGCCGCGCCCCCCGAGGTCACCGCCGCCATCGCCGCCGCCAAGCCGATGAGCGAGAAGCTGGCCGGGATCGGGGAGGCGCATGTGCTGGGCTCGGTCACGGTGAATATCGGGCGCATCGCGGGCGGGACGGCACCGAACCTGGTGCCGGCCTCGGCGCGGGCGGAATGCGACATCCGCCTGCCGGTCGGCGTGACCTGCGCAGAGGCCGAGGCCGCGCTCGCCGCCGGGTTGGACGAACTGCCCGGCATCTCCTGGCAGGTGCTGCGCCGCTTCGAACCCAACCACACCGACCCCGGCACCGCCGTGGTTCGCCTGACCCATGCGGCGGCGGAGGAGGTCCTGGGCGGCCCGGTCGCGGTGAACATGCGGGTCGGCGGGTCGGATGCCCGCTGGTTCCGCATGGCCGGCCTGCCCACCATCGTCTACGGCCCGACGCCCCACAACATGGGCGGCGCCGACGAATGGGCCGATGTCGCGGAGCTCGAGGCGGTCGCGCGGGTCCATGCGCTCGCCGCCTTCGACATCCTGGCCGGATGAGGCGGTCTTGCGCGTTCTGCTGCTCGGCGCGACCGGGCTGATCGGCACGGCGGTCGCGGATGCCCTGGCCGAGGCGGGGCATGCGGTGACGGGCCTGGCGCGTCAGGCCGGCGCCGCGGCGGCGGCCAGGCCGCACCTGGCCTGGATCGCGCGCGACCTCGCCGCCTGCACGACGCCGCGGGACTGGATGCCGCTGCTCGCCGGCATCGACGCGGTGGTGAGCTGCGCCGGCGTGCTGCAGGACGGACCACGCGACGATGTCCGCGCCGTGCAGGAGCAGGCGATGCTCGCCCTGTGGCAGGCCTGCGCGGCAGCGGGGGTCCGCCGGGTGGTCCAGGTCTCGGCGGTGGGGGCGGAACCCGACGCGCCGACGCTCTTCATGCGCAGCAAGGCGGCAGCGGACGCGGCGCTGGCCGGCACGGCGCTGGACTGGGTGGTGCTCCGCCCCGGCCTGGTCTGGGCGCCGAACGCCTATGGCGGCACGGCGCTGCTGCGGGCGCTGGCCGCCTGGCCCGGCGTGCTGCCGCTGCCCCTGCCCCTCGCGGCGGCGCGGTTGCAGACCGTCGGCGTGGATGACGTGGCCGCGGCGGTGGTCGCCGCCCTGGACGGCGGCGTCCCGGCCCGGCGCGCATACGACCTGGTGGAAGAACCGCGCCGCAGCCTCGCCGAGGTCGTCGCTGCTTTGCGGGGCTGGAGCGGCCGCCCCCCGCTGCGCATCATCCCGGCGCCGGGCTGGGTCGCGGGGCTGGCTGGATGGGGGTCGGACCGGCTGGGCCGGCTCGGCTGGCGGTCCCCGCTGCGCAGCACCGCCATCGCCGAACTGGCGCGCGGCGTGTGCGGCGATTCCAACCCCTGGGAGGCGGCGACCGGCCGGCCGTTGGCCACGCTCGACCAAACCCTGCGTCGCCATCCCGCCACTGTCCAGGATCGCTGGTTCGGGCGGGCCTGGCTGCTACGGCCCCTGCTGATCGGCGGCCTGGCGCTGTTCTGGCTGGCCTCGGGCACGATCGCCCTGGCACGGCCGGAGGAGGCGGCCGCCGTGCTGTCCGCACGGGGGATGACCGATGGCCTGGCGCTCGCCCTGGTGCTTGGCGGGGCGGTGCTGGATGTCGCCCTCGGCGCGCTGGTGCTGGTGAAGCGGACGATGCCGTTCGCCGCACTCGGAATGCTCGCGGCCAGCGTGGCCTATCTGGCGGGCGGAACCCTGCTCGCGCCGGATCTCTGGGCCGATCCGCTGGGGCCATTGGTCAAGGCCCTGCCGGCGATGCTGCCCGCCGCCACGCTGCTCGCCCTGGCCGAGGAACGCTGATGCTGTCCGTCGAGTTCCTCCGCTGGCTGCATGTGATCGGCGCGGCGGTGTTGCTCGGCACCGGGGCCGGTATCGCCTTCTTCATGGTCATGGCCCATCGCACGCGCGACCCCGCGCTGGTCGGCCACGTCGCCGGGACGGTGGTGGTGGCCGACGCGGTCTTCACCGCGACGGCGGTGGTCGCACAGCCCGTCACGGGCGCGCTGCTCGCCTGGGAGGTCGGATGGAGCCTGTGGGAGCCGTGGATCATGCTCTCCCTCGGCCTTTATGTGATCGCCGGGGCTTTCTGGCTGCCGGTGGTGTTCATCCAGGTCTGGCTGCGCGACCTGGCTCGCGCGGCGGCTGCGTCCGGACACGGACTGCCGGCGGCCTATGACCGGCTCTATTGGATCTGGTTCGCCTGCGGGTTTCCGGCCTTCGCGGCGGTGCTCGGCATCATCTGGCTGATGGCGACCCGCCCGGCACTGTGGTGACGGCGTTTGATTTCCGGCGATTCTGCGGGCAATCAGGGGGCTGCGTGGGCCTGTAGCTCAATGGTCAGAGCGGACCGCTCATAACGGTTTGGTTGCAGGTTCGAGTCCTGCCGGGCCCATGAATTTCCCCTGCGCATGCAGGGGAAATTCACCCGCCGGAGGCAAGGCGGCGCCTGATGAGCCGCTACGTCCACTGTGGATGCCAGAGGGGCTTTGCCCCTCCGACACCTCCCCGGCAAAGGCCGAGGGGCCTTTCCAACCCTTCACTTGGCGCCGTGCACCACGGGCAGAATGGCGCCGAAAGACGCCTTTGCGCACGAAAGGCGTTTGGAGGGACAACGCAGCCGCCGCGCCCGGCGCCAAAAGACTGCGTTCCAAGTGCTCCAAGCACTTGGCGGGGTGGTTTGGAGGGGCAGAGCCCCTCCAACTCAACAGTCGAGTAGCAGGGCCATCGGAAAGGTCGTCCAGAGACGGCCTGGCCGCCTGGGGGGGCAGCCGCGCGTGGCATTGCCATGCGGGTGCCGGAAGCCCGAGCCGCCGATCTCGGCCATCGGCAGCCTCACGACGCCTCTGCTACCTATGGGCAAGCCTGTGTCGGGCGTTATAAAGGGTCGGGGTTCATGGCCCTCCCCCCCGCCTTCCTCGATGAACTGCGCATGCGCACGCCCCTACCGGGGCTGATCGGGCGCAAGACGCGGCTGACCAAGTCAGGCCGGAACTGGAAAGGCTGCTGCCCCTTCCATGGGGAGAAGACACCGTCTTTCTACGTCTATGACGACCACTTCCATTGCTTCGGCTGCGGCGCGCATGGCGATGCCATCACCTTCGTCATGCGCGCCGAGGGTGCATCCTTCCCCGAGGCCGTGGAGCGCCTCGCCGCCGAGGCCGGGATGGACGTCCCCAAGCCCTCGGCGCAGGAGGTGGCGCGGGAACGCCGCGCGCGGGACCTGCACGCCGTCATGGCCGTCGCGGCCGAGGCCTATCATCGCCGCCTCTTCCTCCCGGAAGGCCGCCCCGCACTCGACTACCTGCGCCGTCGCGGCCTGCACGAGGCGACGATCCGCGGCTTCATGCTGGGCTGGGCGCCGGGCGGGCGCGGGGCGCTGGCGGCCGACCTCCGCGCCGAGGACATCACCGAGGACCAGATGATCGAGGCCGGGCTGCTGCGCCCCGGCGAGGCGGGCGACCCGCCGCGCGACTTCTTCTTCGCCCGCGTCATGTTCCCCATCCGCGACAGGCGCGGGCGGGTCATCGCCTTTGGCGGGCGCATCCTGGGCGACGGGCAGCCCAAATACGTGAACAGCCCGGAGACGCCACTGTTCCGCAAGCGGATGGGTCTCTACGGGCTCGACCTGGCGCGGGAGGGGGCGTTCCGCGGCGCCTCGGTCGTCGCGGTCGAGGGCTACATGGACGTCATCGCCCTGCACCAGGCGGGGTTCACCGGGGCGGTGGCACCGCTCGGCACGGCGCTGACCGCCGAACAACTGGAAGAGCTGTGGCGGCTGAACCCCGAACCCGTGCTCTGCTTCGATGGCGATGCCGCCGGCGCGCGGGCCGCCGCCCGGGCCGCGGAACTCGCCCTGCCGCTGATCACCAGCGATCGCACCCTGCGCTTCGCGACCCTGCCCGCCGGCGAGGACCCCGATACGCTCACCGCCAAGCGCGGCCCCTCGGCGTTCCAGGCCGTGCTGGACGGGGCGCGCCCGATGGCCGAGGCGCTTTACGGCCTGATCGCCGAGGGCCGGCCGGCCGCCACCCCCGAACAGCGCGCCGCGCTGCGCAACCGCCTGACCGGCGCGGCGGGGGCGATCCCGGACAAGGCGCTTGCCGCCGAATACCGGCGCGTGCTGCTTGACCGCTTCTTCGCGGCTTCCCGCCCCGTCCGCCCTGGCCAGAAGCCGCCGCCACGCCGCCTGCCCCGCCCCACCATCACCGAAGGCCCGGTCCGGGCCGAACGCGCGCGGATGATGTTCGCCGTCATCCTGCGCCATCCCTGGCTTCTGCCGCAGGTGGAGGAGGCGATCGGGCTGCTCGACCTCCCCCCGGGACCGCCGACGCAACTCCGGGACGCGATTCTCGCATCGACTGTGGCCTTGGAACCGCTTGACTCTGAAGGGTTGATCGCCCACCTCGCCCAACACGGCGCGGAAGAGGCGGTGGCCTGGGCCCTGAACCCCACGGGACTTCCCTTCGCGGCGGGGCCTGATGCCCTGCCGCGGGAGGTCGAGGAAGGCTTCTGGCACTTCTTCCTGCGGCTGCGTGGCGAGGCGGAATTGGTCGAGGATCAGCGCGAAGCCCGGCAAAGTCTTGCCGAAACGAATGATCCTTCGGCGCAACGCCGATTGATCCTGGTGACGGAGGCGCTCGATGCCCTCCGCCGTGGCGAGGGCGCCACGGGGGCGTCCGGCGACGCCGCATAGGTTAGAGGGTGGTTTTTTCGGGCATCCGGCGCAATCGGATGCCCGAAACCGTTGGACGGAGCGGAGAACGCATGGCGAGCAAGGCGGCGGCAGGGGCGGAGACGACCGAGACGCGGGACGAGCAGGTCGAGGGACTGCTGCTCGACATGCAGTCCGCGGCCGTGAAGAAGCTCATCGCTCGGGGCAAGGAGCGTGGCTACGTCACCTATGACGAGATCAACGCCGCCCTGCCGCAGGACCAGGTTTCGTCCGAGACCATCGAGGACACCATGGCCACGCTGAGCGAGGCCGGGATCAACGTCGTCGATAACGAGGAATCCGAGGACGGCGAGGCCGCGGCCAAGCCGGTCGAGAAGAAGGACGGCGAGGAGGAGGAGGAATCCGGCGGCAACGTCGATGAGGAATCCCTCGGCCGCACCGACGACCCCGTGCGCATGTATCTGCGCGAAATGGGCTCGGTCGAGCTGCTCTCGCGCGAGGGCGAGATCGCCATCGCCAAGCGCATCGAGGCCGGGCGCGACATGATGATCGGGGGGCTGTGCGAAAGCCCCCTGACCTTCCAGGCCATCCTGCGCTGGCATGAAGCGGTGAAGGCGACGCCCCCGCGCATGCTGCTGCGCGACGTCATCGACCTCGAAGCCACTCAGACCGCCGGCAACCCCGATGGCGCCCCGGCCGAGGCTGCCGAGGAGGAATTCGAGGAAGGCGACGAGGGCGAGGGCATGGGCCTGTCCCTCTCCGCCCTGGAAGAGAAGCTGAAGCCGGAGGTCCTGGCGAACTTCGCCGAGATCGAGAGCCTCTACGGCAAGCTGCAGAAGCTCACCTCCAAGCGCATGGAGGCCTATACGGCCGGCGAGGAGCTCGCGGCGCGCGGCGAGAAGAACTACGAGAAGCTCCGCCGCGACCTGATTGCGCTGGTCGAGAAGGTCCATCTCCACAACAACCGCATCGAGGAGCTGGTCGACCAGCTCAAGGGGCTGAACCGCAAGCTGACCGTGCTCGAAGGCCAGGTGCTGCGCCTCGCCGAGAGCCAGAAGGTCAAGCGCGAGGACTTCCTGCAGCATTGGCGCGGCGCCGAGCTCGACCCGGCCTGGCTGGAGCGCGTCGGCGCCCTGCCGTCCAAATACTGGAAGGCCTTCGTCGCCAAGCATTCCGCCGAGGTCGACCAGATCCGCGCCCGCATCGCCGATGTGGCCAACACCACCGGCATGCCGGTGAACGAGTTCAAGCGCGTCTATTCGACGGTCTCGCGCGGCGAGCGCGACATGACGCAGGCGAAGAAGGAGATGATCGAGGCCAACCTCCGCCTCGTGATCTCCATCGCCAAGAAGTACACGAACCGCGGCCTGCAGTTCCTCGACCTGATCCAGGAAGGCAACATCGGCCTGATGAAGGCGGTCGATAAGTTCGAATACCGCCGCGGCTACAAGTTCTCGACCTACGCGACCTGGTGGATCCGTCAGGCGATCACGCGCTCCATCGCCGACCAGGCGCGGACCATCCGCATCCCGGTCCACATGATCGAGACGATCAACAAGCTGGTCCGCACCAGCCGCCAGATGCTGCACGAGATCGGCCGCGAGCCGCAGCCCGAGGAGCTGGCCGAGAAGCTCGGCATGCCGCTCGAGAAGGTCCGCAAGGTCCTGAAGATCGCCAAGGAGCCGATCTCCCTCGAGACGCCGATCGGCGACGAGGAGGACAGCCACCTGGGCGACTTCATCGAGGACAAGGCCGCCGTCATCCCGCTCGACGCCGCCATCCAGTCCAACCTGCGCGAGGCGACGACCCGCGTGCTGGCGTCCCTCACGCCGCGCGAGGAACGCGTGCTGCGCATGCGCTTCGGCATCGGCATGAACACCGACCACACGCTCGAAGAGGTCGGCCAGCAGTTCAACGTGACCCGCGAGCGTATCCGCCAGATCGAGGCGAAGGCGCTGCGCAAGCTGAAGCACCCGTCGCGGTCGCGGAAGCTGCGGTCGTTCCTGGATAACTGAGGTCGGAACCGAGAGGGGTACAGCCCCTCTCGGCCTCACCCCGCGACGTGGCGCGGCGCGCCGTGACCGGCATGAGGGTGTCCGGACCCGCCGCCACGTCCGAAGCGCGCTTCGCGGGGCGCAGCATGCCGCCCCCGCCCGGCGCCAGGCGCATCAGGAAGGCCCCGAGTCTCTGACGGGACAGGCGTCCGGGGAGGATCGAAGCCCTTCCCCATCCCCCCTTCGGCGCCGGCAGTTGACCGCGCCCCCCATGGCTCCGACAGTCCCGCCAAAATGCTTTGGGGGTCGCACGAATGGCGGCATCGCTTCACGAGGTCGAGGAGGTGACGGTGGACGTCACTTTCCTGCGCATGGACACGCCGCCGGGGGATCCGCCCCGCCCCCTGCCGCCCGAAGCCCGTGTGGAATACGCGCGGCACTGCTCCGTGCCCTTCTATCGGTATCTGTACGACACGGTGGGCGAGCCCTGGCTGTGGTGGATGCGGCGCACCGCCAGCGATGCCGAACTGGCCGCGCTGCTCTCCCTGCCCGCGGTCTCCATCCATGTCCTGATGAAGGATGGCGAACCGGCGGGGTTCTATGAACTCGACCGGCGTTATCCGCATGCGGTGAACCTCGCCTATTTCGGGCTGATGCCCTGGGCGATTGGCAGCGGGCTGGGCCGAGCCTTCCTGCGCCATGCGATCGACACCGCCTGGGCGGCAGGCAAGCCGGCCGTGACGGTGAATACCTGCACGGCGGACCATCCGCGTGCGCTGCCGGCCTATGTTGCCGCTGGCTTCCAGCGGCTGCGCACGGTACGGGAGGTATGGCCCGTGCCGCGGCGCCTCGGGCTGCAGGTGCCGCCGCATCTGGGCCGATGAAGGCGGCGGGATTTGCACCGGCGCGCCGCTGGGTCTATCCAGCCGGCCTTCCAGACATAGGGAACTCATCATGACCCCGGCTGAACGCGCCGCCGTCCAGGCGCATCTGCGCCGCCTCTTCGGCAACAACCGCATCGCCGTGATGGCGCCGGAACGCAAGGGCGCGAGCGTCGAACTGCGCGTGGGCGACGAGTTCATCGGCACCGTGCACCGCGACGCGGAAGACGGCGAAGTGTCCTACGCCGTGCAGATCGTGGTGCTCTCCGAAGACCTCGAAATGCCGAACTGAGGGCGCTGGCCGGCGGCGACCGGTGCCGCCGGCCCGCCGGATCATCGCCGCGCGCGGCGCAGCATCGTCATGCTGCGCGCCGTCGCGAGCCCGAGCATCAGCAGGACGAAGCCAAGCCCGGGCAGCAGGGCGAGCACCCAGCCGACGCGCTCCAGCTCCTCGACCTCCATGACGCGGCTAGAGCGGCCTCCGACCTGACTGAATCGCGGAAGTCCTTCCCCGACGCGGAGCGGATCTGATTCAAGCTGTCTGTCGGAACGGAGGCCGACGGGTATGTCGAAGGCGC
>JAYRJZ010000085.1:0-23748 GCA_041906015.1 Roseomonas sp. | reverse complement strand
CTCCGCCAGCGCCGCGCGCATGCCGCGGGCGAAGGCAGGCGAGCCGGCGGCGCTGGCCAAGGCCGTCGCCATGCGCCGTCGCTTCCAGAAGGAGATGCCGAGGCAGACGGCGATGCGGCGGTTGGCCGCTTCCTGCACCCGCCAGGCGGCAAGCAGGGCGATCGCCTGTTCCATCGGAATGGACCGCCCCCCGGCGGGGTCGGCGCAGCGGGCGGCGGCCGCCAGGGCCGACAGCGCCGCAAGCCCGTCCGGCCCCGACCCGTCCGGCACGCGGAGCGCGATCCCGGCGAGGCCGGCGAGCAGCGCCGTCTCGCCCGGCAGCGCATGAAGGCGCGCCGCGGCATCGAACAGCGTCCAGGGTGACAGCCGCCCGGGGCGCGTCGCCGCCAGCGTCGGGCGGGCCTGCGCCGGCGCTTCCGGGGCGCGACAGACGAGAAGCGGGCGCCCCTCGGCCTCGGCCATCGCCGTGCGCCACAGGGCGTGCGCGGCGCCGGCACGGGCAGGATCGCAGGGATCGAGGAGGATGACCGCCTCACCCGGCGCGACGCCGAGCGCGCCCGGCCCGGGGTCGTCGAGCCCCGGCGCGCCGCCGATCCGCGCCGCCCGCAGGGCCTCGCGCAGGGCGGCGGCCCGTGGCCGGTCGGCCGGCACCGCCGTCGCGAGGGCCGCGGCGACGGGGTCCTCCGCCGGCGCCCCGAACAGGATCGGCGGCACGGCGCGGCCGGCAAAGGGGGTGGGCGCGAAAGGGCCCGGCGTTACGCGGAAGACCTCCCCTGCCCAGCGCGTGGGCACGGGCATGTGGCTCGGAAGCAACAGTCGCTCGGTATCGCGGCCGGGCGCGCCGGCCGACCAGGGCCGGCAGGGCCACAGTATGGGCAGGTGGGGCCAGCGGCGCAGCAGGGCCGGCGGCACCAGCAGGATCGCCTCGGAGCCAGGGACATCAAGGGCTGGGACTACACGCAATGATTGAAGATCCAACCCACTCCGCCCGTCTGACGAGGGTTCCGCCATGACCGAGCACCTATCGCATGTTTGCACCGCCCCACAGCGTCTTGTTTTTGCGTAATTCACCCTGAAAGGCTAGGCTACCGCATCAGCGAACACAGGGATGGCGGCTGGATGATCCTTGCCTGGCATGGCGGCGAGCGCGGACTGATGAAGGGCGTGCTGGGCTGCATGCTGCTGCTGGCCGGATGCACCTCGGCGGCGGTCGACCCTGTCGTGACGCCGGGCGAGGCCCTGGCCCCGATTTCCGATCCGGTCGTGGCCTTCGCGGCAAGTGCCGGACCCGGCGCCGAGGAGACGGTGACCTTGCCTTCGACCGGACAGACGGTCCGGCTGCGCCTGGTGCGCGCCTACATGGCGGCCAGCGGGCGCGAATGCCGCGAGGTGCAGATCGGCACCGGCGGCGGCTCCGCAACGCGGCTGCTGTGCCGCGCCGGGACCGGCTGGCGGGAAGCCCGGCCGCTCCTGCGTAACGCGAACGCAGGGCCGTGAGGGACAGCGCGTCCAGGCCGTTGCTCATCGACTGCGGGCGGCAGCAGCTGCGCGTCATCGGCGCGCTGATCATCCGCGAAATGCATACGCGCTTCGGGCGCCGCCGCTTCGGCTATCTGTGGCTGTTCTTCGAGCCGCTGCTGCTCGGCGTCATGATCGCCCTGATCCACGGTGCGCGCGTGACTGGCGACAGCCTGCGCACGACCTTCGAGTTCTTCTCGATCGGCTACATCATGTTCTTCGCCTTCCGCGGCATGGTGAACCGCGCCTCAGGGACGATCGCGGCCAATCGCGGCCTGCTCTACCACCGGCAGGTGACGCTGCCCGACCTCTTCTATGCCCGCGACCTCATCGAGGGCATCGCCTGCACCGGGGTCATGACGATCTTCACCATCGCCGGCATCGCGATGGGGGGGGAGCCGCCTGATTCGCCGATCAAGATGATGTGTGCTCTCGGACTGATGGTCCTGCTCGCGCAGGGCGTCGCTATGGTCGTCGCCGCCCTCACCAGCGAGTGGGAGGCGCTTGAGCGGCTGGTGCATGCGATGTCCTACCTGATGCTGCCCTTCTGCGGCCTCTTCTTCATGGTGGAGTGGCTGCCCGACTGGATGCAGGAGATCGTGCTCTGGGTACCCACGGTCCACATCTTCGAACTGCTGCGCGAAGGCCAGTTCGGCGATCGCGTCATCGCCCAGTACGACCTGACTTATGTCGCCGGCTGGATCCTGATCCCCCACCTGCTCGGGCTGGCCGGGCTGCGCCTCGCCCGCCAGCGGGTCGGGCTGGAGTAGCCCCGGTGGCGCTGGAACTCGCCGACGTCCACAAATCCTATCCGATGAACATCGGGCGCAAGCATGTGCTGCGCGGCGTCAACGCCATCTTCCGCAAGGGGGAACGGGTGGGCGTGCTCGGTCGCAACGGGACCGGCAAGTCGACCCTGGTGCGTATCCTGGGTGGCATCGAGGCGCCGACGCGCGGCACGATCCGGCGCACCATGTCCGTCTCCTGGCCGATCGGCATGGCCGCGGGCTTCCAGCCGGCGCTCTCGGGCGCGGATAACACCCGCTTCATCGCCCGCATCTACGATCGCCCGGTGCAAGCGAGCGTCGATTACGTCGAGACCTTCGCCGAGCTCGGCGAATATCTCCACATGCCGGTCAACACCTATTCGAGCGGCATGCGGTCGCGCCTCGGCCTCGCCATCTCGCTCGCGGTCAATTTCGACTGCCTGCTGGTGGATGAGGCGCTGGCGGTGGGTGACACGAAATTCGGCCGGGCCTTCGGCGCGCGCCTGCAACATGCCGGGTTGATCCTGGTCACACATTCGCCATCCCTCGTCCGCCAGCTCTGCACCCGTGCTGCAGTGCTGGATCAGGGCACCCTCACATTCTACGAAGATCTCGATGAAGCTCTCGCCACCTACAACAGCCTTTGAGGCCCCGTCCTTTCAGGCTCCCATCCCGGAGGTCGAGACTCGCTGGAGCGAGGGCGACCCCGTGCCGCCGCCCAAGCCGACCTCACGGCTCAGGCGATTCCTGCTCCATCCCTTCACTTGCTGGGTCATCGTCCCGACCCTGCTCGCCATCGCCTACTTCTACGGCTTTGCAAGCCCGCAATATGTCAGCGAGGCACGCTTCGTCGTGCGCTCGCGGTCCGATGCGCCGCAGGTCTCGCTGGGCAGCATGCTCTCGGCCGCGGTGGGTGGCGGGGGCGTCTCTTCCGCCGACGCCTTCAGCGTGCGCGACTTCCTCATCTCCCACGACGCGGTTAGGCGCACCGATGAGCGGCTCGACCTGCGCAAGATGTGGGGACGGGAGGAAGCCGATATCCTGTCGCGGCTGTGGGCCGACGATCCCGAACGCCTGACCAAGTATTTCAACAGCATGGTCAGCGTCGCCTATGACAGCACCACGGGCGTCGTCACGCTGCGCGTGCGCAGCTTCATGCCTGAGGATTCGAAGGCGATCGCCGAAACCCTGCTCATCCTCTCCGAGCAGCTCATCAACAGCCTCTCGGAACGGGCGCGCGAGGATGCGTTGAGCATCGCCCGCCGCGAGGTGGGCGTCGCCGAACGCCGCGTGCTCGAGAGCCGGGAAGCGCTGACCCTTTTCCGTGAGCAGCAGCACGAACTCGACAGCGCCGGCACCGCCCAGGCGGCAGTGGCGACCATCGCCCAGCTCGAGAACGCGCACATCGCCGCCCAGGCGGAACTGCGCGAGCGCCAAGCCTTCATGCGCGACGACAACCCAGGGCTGCAGGCCACCCGCAATCGCATCACCGCACTGGAACGCCAAATCGCGGCCGAGCGGTCCCGCCGAACCCAGGGCGATGGCGCGCTGTCCCAGCAGCTCGCGGGCTTCGAGCGGCTGATGCTCGAACGCGAATTCGCCGACCGGCAGCTCGCCTCGGCCACCGCCAGCCTGGAAACGGCGCGGATCGAGGCGCAGCGCCAGCAGCTCTACCTCGCCCGCGTGGTCGAACCGAACCTCGCCGTCTATCCCCTCTATCCGAGGAAACTCATCAGTGTGGGCAGCATCTTCCTCGGGCTCTCGGTGGCCTTCGGCATCGGCTGGCTTCTCGTCGCGGGGATGCGCGAACATGCGATCTGAACGGCGGGGCGTACTGTCCCTGTTGGTTGCGGGGCTGATCGCGCTCGGCGTGCCCACGGGCGCGGCGGCGGCGCAGAGCCTCGGGTCTCGCGGCGTGCCCGCCCAGGGCATCATCCCCGGCGTGCCAGGCGCCCTGCCCGGCTTTCCGCTGCTGACCCAGAGCACGACGCAACAGCCGGTCACGGCGCCCTCCGGCGCGCCGGCGGTGCAGCCGCCGCCGGTCTTCGACCAGCGCAGCCTCGCAGACATCCCCGGCCAACAGCGCGGGACCGAACGCATCGGCAGTCCCACCCAGGCGGAAGGCGGTCCCTCCCTGGTCGCCCCGCTCGGCGACCAGGCGCGCCTCGCCGGGCCGGCGACAGCGGTGTTCGGTGCCTCGCTCTTCACCGGCGGGCAGCAATCCTCCTCCGACGCGCCGAACCCGAACTACATCCTGGCCCCCGGTGACCGCGTCTCGGTGCGCGCCTGGGGTGCGGTGGATTCCGAACTGGTCGGCGTCATCGACCCGGCCGGCAACCTGTTCCTGCCCAATATCGGCCCGGTGCGCGTCGCCGGGGTGCGCGTGGGCGACCTGCAGCAGATGATCGAAGGCGAGGTCCGCAAGGTCTACACCTCCCAGGTGCAGGTCTATGCGACGGTGCTCTCGACCCAGCGCATCGGCGTCTTCGTCCCAGGCTTCGTGCGCTCGCCGGGGCGCTATGCCGGCACCGCGTCGGACAGCGTCCTCGACTTCCTGGTGCGCGCGGGCGGTATCGACCCCGGCCGCGGCTCCTTCCGCGAAGTGGCGCTGACCCGCAACGGCAGCACGGTCGCCAGCATCGACCTCTACCGTTTCCTGCTCCAGGGCACCCTGCCCCAGCTCCGCCTACAGGAGGGCGATACCATCGTTGTCGGCCGCCAGCGCGCGATGATCGGCGCCGACGGCGCGGTGCGGAACAACTACCTCTTTGAAAGCCCGGGCCGCGGCACCCTGTCCGGACGCGACCTGATCGAACTCGCCCGCCCGCTGCCCGCGGCGACCAACGCCGTGCTGCGCGGCGTGCGCAATGCGCAGCCCTTCTCGCGCTACATGACGCTGGCGCAGCTATCGTCCCAGACGCTGCACGATCAGGACACCGTCACCTTCGTCGCCGACGTCGCAGCACGCACCATCCGCGTCACGGTCGAAGGCAGCCGGCTCTATCCCTCCGTGCTGGTGGCCGAGCGCGACACCACCTTCTGCCAGATCCTCGACCATATCGCGGTCGAGCAGGGCCTCGCGAACACCGAGGGCGTGTTCATCCTGCGCCCCTCCCTCGCGGTGCAGCAGAAGCGCGCCATCGACGAGGCGCTGGACCGGCTGGAGCGGCAACTCTTCCTGGCCCCCTCCGCGACCACCTCGATCGCCGAGGCACGCAGCCAGGAAGCCACGCTGATCAGCCAGTACATCTCGCGTGCGCGGCGCGTGCAGCCCGAAGGGCGCATCGTCTCCATGTCCGCCGCCGGCACCTGCCTGCCGCTGCGGCTCGAGAACGGCGACATCATCGTCATTCCCGAACTGTCCAACACCGTGCTGGTCCAGGGGGAGGTGAGCTTCCCCCAGGCCGTGGTCTGGCGCCCCGGCATGTCGACGAATGACCTGCTGGAAGCGGCCGGCGGGCTGACGCCGCGCGGGTCGCGCAGCACGCTGATGATCCGCCGCCCCTCCGGGCAGGCGATCCTGAACCCGCAGCAGGAGCCGCGGCCTGGCGACGAGCTGGTGGCCCTGCCCTATCTCGACCCGAAAGTCTGGATGATCGGGCGCGATTTGATCACGGCATTGTTCCAGGTTGCCCTTGCCGCGCGCGTCTTCATCAACAATTAGTGATGAATGCGCATCGCCCTCCTCGCCGACGTCCACGGCAATCTTGAAGCCTTCCGCGCATGCCTTGCGCATGCGCGGGCGCGCGGGGCGGATCGGCTGGTGCTGCTGGGCGATCTGGTGGGATACGGCGCCGATCCGGGCGCCGTCATCGACATCGCCATGGAGGAAGTCGGCCGAGGCGCGATAGCCCTGCTCGGCAACCATGACGAAGCGGTCGCGGGCCATGGCGGGACCGGCATGAACGACATGGCCGCCGCCGCCATCGCCTGGACGCGCAACCGCCTCACCCCGCTGCAGCGCAGCTTCCTCGCCGGCCTGCCCCTGATGCTTGAGGAGGAGGGCCGGCTCTATGTCCATGCCGAGGCCTCGGCCCCCGGCCGCTGGCGCTACGTGACGGATGCCGAGGCCGCGCGGCGCAGCATGGAAGCGACGGAAGCCCATGCGACCTTCTGCGGCCATGTGCACAAGCCCGCGCTCTACAGCCTCGGGGACACGGGCAAGCTTGTCGGCTTCCGCCCCGTCGCGGGGGCACCCGTGCCGCTCGCGCGCGGGCGGCACTGGCTGGCTGTGCTGGGCGCCGTCGGCCAGCCGCGCGATGGCGACCCCGCCGCCTGCTACATGATGCTGGACACGCTGCCCCAGCTGCAGGCCTCATGGATGCGCGTGCCCTACGACGTCACCACCGCCGCCGCCAAGATCCGGGCCGCCGGCCTGCCCCTGGGGCTCGCCGAGCGTCTCTTCGTCGGGCGCTGACTCGCATGCCGGCACGGCAGCGCGTCGATGGCTTCACGGTCTGCGAGACGCTGCACGAGGGCGGCATGGCGGTGCTCTACCGCGTCGAGCGCCACCCCGACGACCCACCCATGATCATGAAGGTGCCCCGCCTGCGCGAGGGCGAGGACCCCGCGGCCATTGTCTCCTTCGAGATGGAGCAGATGATCATGCCGCGGCTGTCGGGCCCGCATGTGCCGCGCCTGATCGCGCAGGGTGGCTTCGAGGCGCAGCCCTATATCGTCATGGAACGCATCGCGGGCCCGGCGCTGAGCAGCCGGCTGCGCGACATGCCGCTGCCGGCGGAGGAGGTCGCGACGATCGGTGCCGCGATCGCCGATGCGCTCGATGCCCTGCACCACCAGCATGTCGTCCATCTCGACGTGAAGCCCGCCAATATCCTGTTCCGCGAGACCGGCGAGGCGGTGATGATCGATTACGGCCTCGCCCATCACGAATTGCTGCCCGACCTGATGGCGGAGGAATTCCGCCTGCCCTACGGCACCACACCCTACATGGCGCCGGGCCAGGCGCTGGGCATCCGCAACGATCCGCGCAGCGACCTCTTCGCGCTGGGCGTGGTGCTGTACCAACTCGCCACCGCCGACCTGCCCTTCGGCGAGCCGCAGCACCTCAAGGGCGTGAAGGCGCGCCTGTGGCGCGACCCGGTGCCGCCGCGACGCCGGCGCAGCGAGATCCCGCCCTGGCTGCAGGAGATCATCCTGCGCTGCCTCGAGGTGCGTCCCGACCGGCGCTACCCGACCGCGGCGCAACTCGCCTTCGACCTGCGCCATCCGGACCAGGTCGTACTGACCGAACGGGCGGAAAAGCTGCGGCGCGACGGCTTCCTCACCGTGTTGCGCCGCCGGCTCCGGCCGGAATCCTTCGAACCTCACGTCTATACGACAAGCCGGCAGTTGCGCTCCGCGCCGATCGTCGCGGTGGCGATCGACCTCGACAGCGATGAAGGGCTGCAGGCAGCGCTGCGCGAACAGATCGTCCGCATGCTGGGCAGCCGCCGCGACGCGCGCATCGCCTGCCTCAACGTGCTCAAGACGGCGCTGCTGAGCATCGACACCACGCTCGACGACCAGGGGCGCAATCGGCATGTGCAGCGGCTGCTGGAACTGAAGCACTGGGCACGGCCGCTCGCCCTGGGTGAGACGCGGCTGACCTTCCACGTGCTGGAAGCGGCCGATGTGGCGGATGCCATCCTCGACTACGCGCGGGCGAACCGCGTTGACCACCTGGTGCTGGGCGCGCGGACGGAGTCGCTGTCGCGGCGGCTGCTCGGTGGTGTCTCCGGCAAGGTCGCGGCGGAGGCGCCCTGCAGCGTGACGGTGATGCGCCGGCGCGGGGCGGAGACCGACGGCACCGCATCAATCCCGCGCTGAGGCGATGGGAAGCGCGCTGGCCTTCGCCGACCCGTCACAGCATGCGCATCAATGTCCCGTCCTTGCGGATCGCGTGATGGAACACTGCCCCGCCGATATGCGCGACGAGGAGCACGACGAAGAGATACCCGCCGATGGTGTGGAGCAGCGACAGCACCTGCGCGAGGCCTTCCGAGGTCTCCATGAATTTCGGCAGTTCGATGACGCCGAGATAGGCGGTCTGCCCCTGCAGCGGAAAGCCCCAGGCATTGGTCGCGAAGAAGCCGAGCAGCGGCTGGAGGATCAGGAGGGTATAGAGACCATGATGCGTCGCGGTCGCCGCGATCCGCAGCGCCGGCGCCAGATGGTCGGGATGGGCGGGCGGCGGGTTGAACAGCCGCCACAGCAGCCGCACGAGGGCGGCGAACAGCACTGTCAGCCCCGCACTCTCGTGGATGGCGTAGAAGCCCATCTTGTAGGCGCCGTCCGCATCGCCCGTGATGTATTTGATGACGAATCCGGTCGGCAAGGCGATGGCGATGAGGCCGACCGTGATCCAGTGGAACCATTTCGCGACGCTGCCATACTGCCCGTCTGGATGCACCGCGTCCTGGCCCCGGAGGGTGGCGGTCTGGCTCACGTCCATGGCTGGTCTCCGCTGGCTCGGCGCGGCAGCCTATCGCATCGCGGGGGACGGCGCAGGTGAGAATGATCGCCGCCCATGCCGATTGGAGCACGGATGCGCGCAAGCGCTGGGTCAGCATCGCGCGACGCGGCCCGCGTGGCTGGCGGGCGGAGGCGCCGGTCCCGGTCGGCGATCCGGCGGCGCTCGTCACCGCGCTGCTGGCGGAAGACGCGCCACTCGCCTTCGGGCTGGACTTGCCGCTCGGCGTGCCGCGCGGCTTCGCGCAAGGGCGCGTGGAACCGGATTTCGTCGCCTTCCTGCGGGGGCTTGCCGGGCAGGCGGGCTTCTTCGCGGTGGCGCCATCGCTCGACCAGGTCTCGCCGGACCGGCCCTTCTACCCGGCGCGCGGCGTGAAGGGCATGACGCGCGCGGCGCATGCGGCGGCGCTGGGATTGGCGGACGCGCAGAGCCTGTCGCGGCTGTGCGACCGCGCCACCGCAGAACGCCCGGCCGGCGCGCCTGTGTTCTGGACGCTGGGGGCGAACCAGTCGGGCAAGGCGGCGATCGCGGCCTGGCGGGACTGGCTCGCACCTGGGCTCGCTGCCGGCGCGCCCTATGCACTGTGGCCTTTCGCGGGTCGGCTGCATGACCTGTTGGCGCCGCGGCGCGCCGTGATGGCCGAAGTCTATCCGGCCGAAGCGCTGCGCCATTGCGGCTTGCTGCTGCGCGGATCGAAGCGCGTGCGCGCGGATCGCGCGGCGCTGGCCGAGCCGCTGCTCGACGCAATGGCAGGGCGACGCGTCACGCCCGCCCCTGCCCTGCGCGCCATGACCGCGGATGGCTTCGGCGCCGATGCGGCGGGCGAGGACCGCTTCGATTCCGTGATCGGCCTGCTCGGCCTGATCGGCGTCATCGACGGGCTGCGGCCGGACTTCGTGCCGAAGGATCCGGCGATCCGCCGCTGGGAAGGTTGGGTGCTGGGGCAGACGGCGCTGCCGCGGGATGGTTCAATCGCGCCGCACGGCCATGATGGGGAGGCGACATGCGGCTCGCGGTGATCACGGATATCCACGGCAATGCGGCGGCGCTGGATGCGATGCTGGAGGATGCGGCGTCACGCGGCCTGCGCGACATCATCTGCCTCGGCGACATCGCCTCGGGCCAGTGCTGGCCGCGCGAGACGGTCGAGATGCTGCTGGCCACGGGCATTCCCTGCATCCGCGGCAACCATGATCGCTGGATCAGCGAGCACGATCCGCAGACCATGGGGAAGCAGGATCGCCTGGCCTATGACGAGTTGTCGTCCGATCAGCGCCGCTGGCTGCTCGACCTGCCGGAATCGCTGGAACCGGCGTCCGGCGTGCTCGCCGTGCATGGTTCGCCTGGTTCGGACGTGCAGAACCTGATCGAGGAAGTCGTCGCCGAGCGTCTGCGCCCCGCGCCCATGGCGGTGCTGCGCGAACGGCTCGGCGAGGCCGGCATGGCTGCGCGCGTCGTGCTGTGCGGGCACAGCCACCGCACGGGCATGGTGCAGGTCCCGGGCGGGCCGCTCGTCGTCAATCCGGGCGCCCTCGGCCTGCCGGGATTCCGCATCAGCCGCGATCCCGCGCATCGGCAGGAAGCCGGCACGCCGCATGCGCGCTATGCCGTGCTGCATCTCGACGGCGATGCGGTGCAGGTGGAGATGCTCGCCATCGCCTATGACTGGGAAGCGGCAGCGAAGCGCGCGGAGGAGGTGGGCGCCGGCGCGGCCTGGCCCCACGTACTGCGCACAGGGCTGCTGCCGGAAAGCGCCTGACGCGTTGGCTTGCATCGCGGGCCCGCCGGCCTATCCTGCCGGAAACGCCTCGTCAGCACGCGGTTTCTCCAGCGGGAAGATCGCATGTCACCATTCCGGGCTCTTGGTTCCATCGGTCTGCTGATCGCGGCACTCTCGGCGGGCGGCGGCGCGCTCGCGCAACCGGCAAATACAGTGCTGCGCGTCACGCCGGGATCGGACATCAACACCCTCGATCCCACCGGCCCTGCCGGCACCACGGCCTACATGCATGGCATGATGGTCTATGACGCGCTGTACGGGCAGGATGAGGAACTGCGCATCCATCCGCAGATGGTCGAGCGTGACGAGGTTTCGCCCGACAGCCTGACCTGGACGATCACGCTGCGCGAGGGGCTGAGTTTCCATGACGGCAGCCCGGTCGCCATCGCCGATGTCCTGGCCTCGCTGCGGCGCTGGATGGGGCTTGACGTGGTTGGCCGCACCATGGCGCGCGATGTCGAGGCGATGGAGCCTGTCGATGGACGGACCTTCCGCATCCGCCTCAAGCGCGCCTTCCCGGTGCGCGAGGCGCTGGCCAACAGCGGTTCCGGCCTGCCGGTCATCCTGCGGGAGAGGGAGGCCTCGGCCGGGCCCTTCGTGCGCGGGACGGAGGTGATCGGGTCCGGCCCCTTCCGCTTCATCGCCAGCGAATACCGGCCTGGCCACCGTGCGATCTATGAGCGCTTCGACGGCTATCGACCACGCGCCGAACCGCCCAGCGGCTTCGCCGGGGGCAAGGTGGTGCGCATCCCGCGGCTGGAATTCATGATCCTGCCGGATGCCGCGACGAAGGCGGCGGCGCTGCAGGCCGGCGAGATCGACTTCATCGACCAGGTGCCCTTCGACCAGGCCGAGGCGATGCTGGGCCGGCGCGGCATCACCGTCGCGGCGCTGTCGCGCATCTACAATCCCTTCTTCATGCGGCCGAACAGCCTCTATCCGCCCTTCGACAATGCGGATGCGCGCCGGGCGCTCGCTCTCGCGATCCACCAGCCGGACTACATGGCGGCGTCCTTCGTGCGCCCCGAATGGGGCCAGCCCTGCCATTCCTTCTTTGTCTGCGGCAGCCCCAACGGCATCACCAGCGGATCCGAACCCTACCGCCAGCAGAACCTGGCCGAGGCACGCCGGCTGCTCGAACGCAGCGGCTACCGCGGTGAACCGATCGTGCTGCTGAATTCGCATGAGACGCTGTTCGTCGGCCTCGCCGGCGAGCTGGCTGCACAGAACCTGCGGGAGGCGGGCTTCAACATCGAGTTGGCCGAAAGCGACTGGGGCACCCTGATGGCCCGGCGCAACAACCGCAACCCGCCCGATCGCGGCGGCTTCAACCTGTTCATCACCAGCATCTCCGGCAGCGGCGTCTATTCCCCGTTGTCGAACTCGATCGCGGATACGACCTGCGGCGCGCGGAACTTCGCCGGATGGGCCTGCGACGAGGAAGCCGCAAAGCTGCGCGACGACTACATCCACGAGCCGGACGAGGCGAAGCGGCGCGAGATCCTCGACAGGCTGAGCCGCCGGTTGTGGGAGGTGATGCCGACGGTGATCCTCGGCCAGCGCGCGCAGCTCTATGCGTGGCGCAACAACATCAGCGGCTTCGTGCGCTCGCCGTCTCTCATCACCATCTTCTGGAACATCGAGAAGCAGTGAGGGGGACCGGGAGGGGTCCGGCCCCTCCCACTCAGGCGGACAGCGCCCGCCCCCCGGCGCGCGCCGCGGTGTAGCGGTTCCGCGGCACCGGCAGGCCGAGATTGCCGCGGAAGGTCCTGGCCTCGTACTCCTCGCGGAAGATCCCGCGTCGGCGCAGTTCCGGCAGCACCAGCGCGGCGAACTCCTCGAGCCCGCCGGGCAGATGGGTGGGGATGATGTTGAAGCCATCCGCCGCGCCCTGATCGACCCATTCCTCCATCGCATCCGCGATGTCGGCCGGCGTGCCGATGACGGTGCGATGCCCACGCCCCGAGGCGATGGCCTGGCAGAGCTGGCGGATGGTGTAGCCCTTCTCCTGCGCCAGGTTGAACATCACGGCGGCGCGGCTGCGGAGCTTCGGGTCCTTTGGTTCCGGCACCGGCCCGTCGATCGGATAGGCGGAGAGATCGCCGAAATTGCCGTAGATGTAGGACAGGCCCACCAGCGGATCGATCAGCGCCTGCAGCGCGTCGTGCTTGGCCTGCGCTTCGGCGCGCGTCGCCCCGGCGATGGGCACGAGGCCCGGCAGCATCAGCAGTTCGTCCTGTCCGCGCCCATGCGCTGCCAGGCGTCCCTTCACCGAGGCATAGTAGGCGCGCGCCGAGGCGAGGTCCTGCTCGGCCGAGAAGACGATGTCGGCGAAGCGCGCGGCGATGTCGCGCCCCTGGTCGGAGGCGCCCGCCTGCACGATGACCGGCCGACCCTGCGGTGTGCGGTCGACGCTGAGCGGGCCGAGCACCGAGAAGTGCTTGCCGCGATGCGCGAGGGTGTGCAGCCGCGCGGGGTCGTAGAAGACGCCGGAAACCTTGTCGTGCAGGAAGGCGTCGTCCTCCCAGGAATCCCACAGCCCCGTCACGACCTCGGCGAATTCCATCGCGCGCTCGTAGCGCTCGCCATAGGCCATCTGGTGTTCGCGGCCGAAGTTGAAGGCCTCGGCGTCGGACCAGGAGGTGACGAGGTTCCACCCCGCCCGCCCCTTCGAGATGTGGTCGAGCGAGCCGAATTTCCGCGCGAGGTGATAGGGCTCGTTGTAGGTGGTCGAGGCGGTGGCGACGAGGCCGATATGCTTCGTGACCGCGGCGAGGCCCGAGAGCAGCGTGATCGGTTCGAGCTCGACATTCTGGTTGGAGCGGCAAAGCGATCCGGGCGGCTCGTCCTTCTGCCGGATGCCGATACCGTCGGCGAGGAAGACCATGTCGAGCTTCGCCGCCTCGGCGATGCGCGCGACGTTGACGAAGTGGTCGAAATCCATGGCGCCGCCCGGGGGCACGTCGGGATGGCGCCACCCGCCGGCGTGATAGCCAAGGCCCCGGATGGAGACGCCAAGCTTCAGTTGTCGCCGATCCGCCATGGCGATGCTCCTTCAGCCGCGAAGGACGAAGGATAGGACCGAGTCCGCGCGCGCGTCACCCTGCGAAGCGTCGTGCAATTGGCACCTTGCCGCCCCTCGTCATGCTGGCAAGCTGCCCTGCGACGCAGCAGCAGGAGACGATGATGGGCAAGCACAGGCTGGCGGAGATGACCTTCCTCGAATTCCGCGAGCGGATGCGCGACGACCTCGTCATCATCATTCCGCTCGGCAGCGTGGAGGTGCAGGGCCCGTGCAACCCGATGGGCGACTACATGCTCGCGGAGGAACTCGCGGACCAGGTCGCGCTCAAGGCCGATGCGATCGTCACCCCGCCCCTGCCCTTCGGCTGCGCGGACTACTTCCGCGACGTGCCCGGCGGCATGCAGCTTTCCGCTCCCGCCTTCCGTGCCGTGCTGAAGGACATGATCACCGGCTTCCTCGACCACAAGCTGGAACGCATCCTGGTCTTCAACGGCCACACCGGGAACAATGCGCTGATCGACGAGGTGACGCGCCAGCTCCGCCGCGAGCGCGGCGTGATCGTGCCCTGGCTGAACATCTGGCCGATGGTCCCCTATGCGCTGAAGGAGAAGGCGCATGGGCCCAATGCGCCGCGCGTGACGGGGCACGGGTCGGACCCGATCGGCTCGGTCTACGAATACATGCACCCGGACCTGACGCGGCGCGAGGAGGCGAAACGGCCGGAACCCCGCCTGACGCTGATGGGCCTGCCGACCGGCGCGCTCACCACGGTGAAGTTCAACGGCGTCGATGTCGGCGTGCCGATCAACATGGTCGATCATTGCGACGCGACGGTCGGCGGCGATCCGTCGCTCGCCAATGCCGAGGCGGGCAAGCTCTACGCCGACTTCATCGTCGACACCGCAGTCGGCCTCGTGCGGCACATGAAGACGGCGCCGATGCGCGACGGACGGGCGGCGTTCTGACCCGCCCTATCGCTCCTTGAGCGCGACGCCGTTGAGCGCCGCGTTCAGATCCATCCCTGCACCGGCGGGGCCGCCATCCAGCGCCCAGACGCCGGTGCCGATCAATCCGGCCAGCAGCGCGCCGACCAGGAAATAGAGCGCGTCGGAGGACATCATCGGGGGGATCCTTCCTGGAACGATACGGGCACAACCCGCGCCCTCCCCGCGAGTTTCACCCGCCCTGGTAAAGACCGGCCGAACGCGCCGCCATGGTCGCGAGCCCCGCCGTCAGCCCGAGGGTCGGCATCGGCACGCCCGCCTCGCGCGCCATCTGCAGCGGCACGGTGAGGATGGCGTCGATCTCCATCGCGCGGCCCAGTTCCAGATCCTGCAGGATCGACGGCTTGTGCGTGATGGTCGCGGAGCGCCGCATCCGCTCCTCGGCATTGGTGCCGATCTCGCAGCCATAGGCACGCGCGAGCGCGGCACCTTCCTCGGCGACCTTCACCGCCGCGTCGAAGACCGCCGGATCGGCGAGCGTCGCCTTCATGTGCGAGCGCGAGAGGATGCACAGCGGGCCCGAGGTGATGTTGCCCATCAGCTTCGCCCAGACCGCCTGGCGGATGTCCGGGATCACCGGGCAAGGCATGCCACCCGCGGCGATGACGTCCGAGATGGCCTTAGCCCGCTCGCTGATCGTCCCGTCGGGCTCGCCGAGGATCAGGCGGATATCGGCATGCTCGGACTTCACGACGCCCGGGGCGATCACCTCGCTCGCCGAATAGACCACGCCCCCGATGGTGCGCTCGATGCCGATCAGCCTCTCGATCACCCCACCCGGGTCGAGCAGCGGCAGCCGGCGCCCCTCCGCCACACCGCCATGGCGCAGGAAGTACCACCAGGGAATGCCGTTGGTGACGAAGGCGACGGCGGTGTCGGGCCCGAGCAGCGGGCCGATCGCCTCGGCCACGGCCGGCAGGGCCGGCACCTTGGTGGTGACCAGCACGGCATCGACCGGGCCGATCTCGGCGGCGGTCGCGGCGGCGCGCACCGCCACCGTCTTCACGCCGTCATGGGCATGCAGGGTGATGCCGTTCGCCTTCATCGCCTCAAGATTCGGACCGCGGGCGATGACGGAGACCTCGGCCCCGCCGAGGGCCGCGCGCGTGGCGAGATGGCCGCCGATCGCGCCGGCACCGAAGACACAAATACGGGTCATGGGGAGAAATCCTCAGAAGTCGCCCGACGGGCAATCAAGACTCATGCCAGCGCGCCGCTTCGCCTCGTCGGATCGCGGCGATCCCCGGCGCGCGTCACGCGCCGGCGTCGTTCCGCAGCAGCGCGCACATCGCCGCACCACCCTCGACCAGCTTTTCCACGACGGCCTTGCCGTGCTCGGCCGTCGCACCGCTCGCATCCGGAGCGATCAGCCCGCCCGAGGCGGCCTCCTCCGCCCACATCGGCACGGAGAAATCGAGGCCATGCGTGCGCACCACGCCGAAATTCACCGGCGCCAGGCCGAGGAATGGCGCGGCTGGCTCCCGCTTGCGCATGTCCTGCGGGCGGCAGAGTTCCGGCCGCAGGTAGTAGGCGATGGATGCCAGCGGATCCCCGCCATGGCCGAACCGATCCGCCCCGCCGCCGAGCGCAGAATGGATCTTCCCCGCCTCCCGCCACAGATACAGCACGGGGATGATCACGCCGTGGCGGCGGCGCAGCGCGCGCGCGGCAGCCTCGGCCGGGCCCTGCGTGCCACCATGGCCGTTCACGATCATGATCCGCCGCGTGCCGGTGCGGATGAAGGCCTCGGCCATCTCCTCGATGACCGCCGTCAGCGTCGCGACCGGCAGCGTGATGCCGCCAGGGATGCCGGTGAAATAGTCTTCGCCGCCGAAGGGAATGGCCGGAGCGACCAGCGTGTCGACACCCTGGACGGAAGCGGCGGCAGCGATGCGCACGGCCATCTCCTCGGCGAGGATGTAATCGCCCATGGGCAGCGCCGGGCCATGGGTCTCAAGGCTGCCCATGGGCAGCAGGGCGACGGCGCCGGCGGCCAGGCGGGAGGCCACTTCAGGGGCCGGGAGTTCTGCGATGCGATGCGTCATTCGGTCCACAGGGCGGGGGAGAGAACTCCCGCGCACCCCCTCCTTCTTCTGTCTGTCACCAAGTCACGCCAACCCGGCGCGATCGCCCATCCGGGGCATCGCGTCAGGTCAGGATATCCAGTGCGGCACGCGAGAGGGCTTCGACGCCCAGGGCGATGCTGCGTTCATCGGGCTGGTAGAAGGCGTTGTGCAGGCGGTCGTCGCGGCCCGGCGCGCCGGAACCGATGCGCAGCTGGAAGGCGGGGGCCCGCGCGGCGAATTCGGCGAAATCCTCCGAGCCCATCGACGGCTCGCCTTCTTCCGGCGCCGTGCCCATCTGGCGGGCGACGGCGGCCAGGACCGGTTCCAGCACACGGTCGTCATTCACCAGCGGCGGGACCTTGCGCTCGTAGCGCATCTCGCAGCGCACGCGCATCGAGGTCTGCAGACCCTCGGCCAGGCGCCGCAGCGCCGCCTCGGCGGTGTCGCGCGCATCCGGATGCAGCGTGCGCACCGTGCCCTTCAGCGCCACCCGTTCGGGGATGATGTTGTAGGTGGTGCCGCCCTGCACCATGCCCACGGTCACCACGGCAGGATGGAGCGGCTTGATCTCACGGCTCACCACCGTCTGCGCCTGGCCGATGAAGGCCGCCGCCGCGACGATCGGATCGACCGCCGCGTAAGGGTGCGCAGCGTGGCCCGACTTGCCCTGCACGATCAGGTCGAAGCGGTCGGACGCCGCGAGGCAGGCGCCGCGCACAAAGCCGAAGCTGCCCACCGGCATGTCCGGATGGTTGTGGAAGCCGATCGCCATGTCCACACCATCCGCCGCACCGTCGGCGATCATCGCCGCGGCGCCCTCCAGCACCTCCTCGGCCGGCTGGAAAATCAGCCGCACCGTGCCGGCGAGCTGCGGCGCGAGATCCTTCAGCACCGCCGCCACACCAAGCAGCGTCGCGGTGTGGATGTCATGCCCGCAGGCGTGCATCTGGCCATCGATGGTCGAGGCGAAGTCGAGCGCCGTCTCCTCGTGAATGGGCAGCGCATCCATGTCCGCACGTATGGCGAGCGTCGGGCCGGGCCTGGCGCCCTTGATCTCCCCCACCACCCCCGTGATGCCGACGCCGGTGCGGTGCGCAATGCCGAGCCGCGCGAGCTCCGCCGCCACGATCCCGGCCGTGTGGGTCTCCTGGAAGGCCAGCTCCGGAACACGATGGATGTCGCGCCGCAGCGCAGTCAGGTGGGGGGCGACGGCCTCGGTGGCCTCGCGGATCGCGCGCTGCGGATCATTGGCGAGCATGGGGAAAATTTCCGGTTCCGGAATGCGATCCGGCGAGCATAGGTGACCGGCCGGCGCAGACAAGGCTCGGCCACGCATTCGCGAATTCAATGACTTGCGACACGGCAAGTCGCGTGCCATAGGGCGCTCCGGGAAGAGGGGGAGGTTCAATGTCCTGGGCGCTCAGCCGGCGCGATCTGCTGGCTGCTTCCATGACAGCTCCATTGGCCGCACGCCGAGCAGTCGCGCAGACGTGGCCATCGCAATCCATTCGCCTCGTCGTGCCTTTCGCACCCGGTGGGACGACGGACCTCGTTGCGCGCCTGGTTGCCTCGGGCCTGCAGCAACGCCTCGGTGTGGTCATCGTCGTCGAGAACCGCGCCGGCGCCGGCGCGACCGTGGGAAGCGAGGCCGTCGCGCGCGCCGCCCCCGATGGCTACACGATGGTCATGTCGAACATCGCCAGCCACGCGATCAGCCCGGCTCTCTATCGCGGCCGCGTCCGCTACGACCCGGTCGCCGATTTCGCACACGCAGCAATGGTGGTGACCAACCCGACGGTCTGGGTCGCCAATCCGCGCAGTGGCCTGCGCAGCCTGGCCGATCTCGCGACCAAGGCGCGCGCGCCGGGCGGGCTCGATGTCGCAACCTCCGGCGCGGGGTCATCGAACCACATGATGGTGGTCCGGATGGGCCAGATCCTTGGCGTCGAGCTGAACCACATTCCCTTCCGCGGCGCCGGCCCGGCCATGCAGGCCGTGATCGCCGGCCAGGTGCCGGCGATGTCGGACAGCCTGCCATCGGCCTCGGCGCATATCCGCCAGGGCTCGGTGGTGGCGCTCGGCATGGCCTCGGCCGCGCGGCATCCGGCATTTCCTGACGTCCCGACCTTTCGCGAACAGGGTTACGACCTCGCCAGCGATTCCTGGTTCGGACTCTCCTTCCCAGCCGGCACGCCGGCTGGCATCGTCGAACGGATGAACCGCGAAACGCGGGCACTGTTGACCGATCCGGACATCAGGGCGCGCTTCGCAGAGCTCGGCGGGACCCCAGGGGACCTGTCAGCGGAAGGTTACACGGAATTCGTGCGGCGAGAGGTGGCCCTCTGGGCGCCACTCGTGCAGGCTTCCGGCGCGACGGTGGACTAAGCAGTTTTTCAACGTCTTCGATTGGGTGGGCGAAAGCGGATGAAGCTGAATACGAAGGACCTGATCTCGGCCGCGATACTCATCGCGTTCGCGGTCGTTGGGTTGTGGTTGAATATGGACCACACGCTTGGCACCGCGCGACGCATGGGACCGGGCTACATGCCGTGGCTGGCCTTGTGGCTGCTGCTTGGCCTGTCGGTGATCGTGCTGTTCCTGGGCCTGTTCAACGGCCCGGACCCGATCGAGAAGTGGACCAGCCAGGAGATCCTGTTCCTGATCCTCGGCGCGGTCGGCGGTACGGCGGCGGGGCTGGTGGCGTCCCGCATGGGTGGCTGGGCCGGCGCAGGGTGGAATCCGCTCGGCATCGGGCTGTTCGTCGGCTGCATGATCCCGAGCATCGTCAAATCCTGGCGGCCGCTCTTCCTCGTCAGCGCGGCGTTCTCGCTGTTCGGCCTGGTGCTCGAGCCGCTGGGGCTGATGATCGCGATCGCCTCCTCGGTGATCCTGTCCGCCTTCGCGGATGAAACGCACAAGCCCGTCGGCGTGGCCGGTCTCGTCGTGTTCCTCTGCGTCCTGTGCTGGGCGGTGTTCATCTGGGAACTCGACATCCGCGTGCCGGTCTGGCCGGTCTTCTAAGGGCAGGAAGCGGAACCCATGGACCTTTTCACAAATCTGGCGCACGGCTTCGGCGTCGCGCTCACCCTCAACAACCTGATGTTCTGCCTGATCGGCTGTATCATCGGCACGGCGATCGGCGTGCTGCCGGGCATCGGCCCGGTGGCGACCATCTCCCTACTGCTGCCGATCACCTTCGGCCAGCCGGCAACGACGGCGATCATCATGCTCGCCGGCATCTATTACGGCGCACAGTATGGCGGTTCGACCACGGCCATCCTGCTGAACCTGCCTGGTGAGGTCAGTTCGGTCGTCACCACGCTCGAAGGCTACAAGATGGCCCGGCGCGGGCGCGCCGGCGCGGCCCTGACGATCGCGGCCCTGGGGTCGTTCTTCGCCGGCACGGTCGCGACCATCCTGGTCGCAGCCTCGGGCCCGCTGCTGACGCAGGTGGCGCTGTCCTTCGGGCCGGCCGACTACTTCTCGCTGATGTTCCTCGGCCTCGTCATCTCCGCCGTCCTCGCGCAGGGGTCGGTGGTGAAGTCGATCTGCATGGTGGTCTTCGGCGTCTCGCTCGGCATGGTCGGCACCGACGTGCAGACGGGCCAGCAGCGCTTCACCTTCGGCATCCCTGAACTGTCGGACGGCGTCGGCTTCGTCTCGATCGCCATGGGCATGTTCGGCATCGCCGAGATCATCCTGAACCTCGAACGCCCGGAAGCGCGTTCGGTGATGTCGGGCAAGGTCGGCAGCCTGATGATGACGCGCGAGGAGGTGATGCGGTCGATCCCCTCCGTACTGCGCGGTACGGCGGTGGGCTCCATCCTCGGCATCCTGCCGGGCGGCGGTGCAGCGTTGTCTTCGTTCGGTTCCTACATGATGGAGCGCAAGCTTTCGAAGTATCGCCACGAGTTCGGCTCGGGCGCGATCGAGGGCGTGGCCGGTCCGGAAGCGGCGAACAACGCCGCCTCCCAGACCTCCTTCATCCCGCTGCTCACCCTCGGCATTCCGGCCAACGCCGTGATGGCGCTGATGGTCGGCGCGCTGATCATCCAGGGCATCCAGCCCGGACCCCGCATGGTGGAAGCCCAGCCGGACCTGTTCTGGGGCCTGATCGCGTCGATGTGGGTCGGCAACCTGATGCTGCTCGTCATCAACCTGCCGATGGTCGGCATGTGGGTGAAGCTGCTCGCGGTGCCTTACCGCCACATGTATCCGTCGATCATGATCTTCTGCGCGATCGGCGTGTACTCGCTGCAGAACAACGTGTTCGACGTGTACCAGACGGTGGCCTTCGGCATCTTCGGTTACCTCTGCTCCAAACTGAAGCTCGAGGGCGCGCCGATGCTGATCGGCTTCGTGCTCGGCCCGATGATGGAAGAGCATCTGCGCCGCGCCATGCTGCTCTCCCGCGGCGATCCCATGGTGTTCATCGAGCGCCCGATCAGCGCGACGATGCTCGCCATCGCCGCCATCGCCCTGGTCGCGATGCTGATGCCCAACATCCGCAAGGGCAAGGACGCCGCGCTGGCGGAAGGCGGCTGAGGCTACGCTGGCCAGTTCTGGCTGGGTGACTGCAGAGGCGGGTTCCCCGAAGGGACCCGCCTTTCGCTTTTCTGATGCCTACAGCATCCGCCGGCTCGGCTTTCGCGACCGCACCGGCGCGCCAGGGAGCGCGGGCCGCCTGGGCGCGGTCGCCTTTCGCGCTCCCCGGATCGCGGCAGGACCGTGATCCGATGCAGCCGCACCCTTCGCCGGATGGGCGGCGGCGCAGCGACGTGCGCCCCGATGATCGTCAGGAAAAAGGAGGGGCGCGAGGGAGGTCGCTCCTCCGCCCTGTCACACCTTCGGTCGTGGCAGGCTGAACACCCCGCTCGCCCGTAGCACCGGCGCCCCGTCCGCCTCGAACCGCCCTTCCACGAACATCAGCCGCGCCGTCCGGCGCAGCAGCGTGGGCCGGCATTCCAGCCAGGCCCCGAGCGGCGCGGGCGCGAGGTAGTCCGACACCAGGCTCACCGTGATGAAGCCTCCCTGTGCGCCGGCCTGTTCCAGCCCCCCGATGCCGAGGACGAGATCCGCGAAGGTCGCGAGCATGCCGCCATGGGCCACCATGCCATTGTTGCAGTGCCGGCGTTCCACCCGGATCCCGAAGGTCGATCCCCCCTCTCCCGGGCGCAGCCAGATCGGCCCGATCGGCTCCAGGAAGGGCCCGCCGGCCCGTCGCGGCGCGAAGCCCTCCGGAATGCCCGGCGTTCCTTCGACCACGCCATCTGCCATCCTGCCGTCCATCGCGCCCAATCCTCTCGTCGTCCCGGCCTGCTGGCCGCCTCCAGGCCATGACACAGCATGCGGCAGGCGCGAAGTGCTCGCCTTCCATTTGCCGCCTTTGCATCGCATACCGCATGCAACCGCGTATCAGACCACCGGACGACATGACCCAGACGACCCAGCAGATCCTGCCCGTCATCCTTTCGGGCGGCACCGGCACCCGCCTGTGGCCGCTGTCGCGAGAGGGTTATCCGAAGCAGTTCTGGCCCCTCGCCTCCGACAAGCCGATGCTGGCCGAAACGGCAGCGCGCGCCCAGGGCCCCGGCTTCCTGCCGCCCATGGTCGTGTGCAACGAGGCGCATCGCTTCCTGGTGGCGGAGCAGTTGCGCGGCCTCGGCGCGCGCATCGTGCTGGAACCTGCCGGGCGCAACAGCGCGCCAGCCATCGCGGCGGCCGCGCTGCTGGCCGAGGAGACGAATCCCGGCACGCTGCTGTGGATCCTCGCCGCGGACCATGCGATCGGGGACCTCGACGCGCTGCATGCAGCGCTGGGCCGCGCGGCGGCGGCCGCGGTGAAGGGCAGCATCGTCACCTTCGGCATGACGCCGACGGCGCCCGACACCGGCTATGGCTACATCGAGGCCGCTGCGCCGCTGCCCGGGCTGGACGGCGTGCAGGCCGTGGCCCGCTTCGTGGAGAAGCCGGATGCGGCCCGCGCTGCCGACTTCGTCAAGGGCGGCAAGCATCTGTGGAATTCCGGCATGTTCGTCGCCACCGCCTCGGTCCTGATCGCCGAGCTGGAGCGCTACGAGCCGGCCCTGCTGGCCGCCGTGCGCACCGCGGTGGAAGGTGCCAAGCGCGACATGGACTTCGTCCGGCTGGCGCCGGATGCCTTCATCGCCGCGCCGTCCATCTCCATCGACTATGCGGTGATGGAACGCACCCAGCACGCTGCCGTGGTGCCGGCCGCGATGGGCTGGTCGGACATCGGTTCCTGGAATTCGCTGTGGGAGATCAGCCCCAAGGACGCCGCCGGCAATGCGGCGGTCGGCCCCGTGGAGCTGTTCGAGGCCAAGAACTGCCTAGTGCGCAGCGAGGGCATCCTGACCGGCGTGGTGGGTCTCGAGGATGCGGTGGTGGTCGTGACCGACGATGCGGTGCTCGCGATGCATCGCGACCGCGCGCAGGATGTGAAGAAGCTGGTCGATCAGCTCAAGGCCAAGGGCATCCCTCAGGCGACGGAGCATCGACGCGCCTATCGCCCCTGGGGCCACTATGAAGGCGTGGTCCGTGGCGAGCGCTTCCAGGTCAAGCGCATCCAGGTGCGGCCCGGGGCCAAGCTCTCGCTGCAGAAGCATTTCCACCGCGCGGAGCATTGGGTGGTCGTCTCCGGCACCGCCATCGTGCGGCGCGATGCGGAGGAGATCCTGCTACGCGAGAATGAGAGCGTCTACCTGCCGCTCGGCTGCATACACCGGATGGAGAATCCGGGAATGATCCCGCTGGTGCTGATCGAGGTGCAGTCGGGCTCCTACCTCGGCGAGGACGACATCGTTCGTTATGAAGATACTTATGGCCGCGCTTAGCGCGGCGATAGATTTTGTCCCTCAGACGCCGGGCGGCCCGCATCCGCGGGCCTTGGCTCCGCGCCACGCACTGATGCGTTGAAGCCGGCGGTCGGTCTGGGCGCGGTCGCGCTTCGCGCTCCCGGATCGCGGCAGCGCCGCGTCTTCATCGTGCCCCTCAGACGCCGGGCGGCCCGCATCCGCGGGCCTTGGCTTCGCGCCGTGCGCTGATGCGTCGAAGGCGGCGGTCGGTCTGGGCGCGGTCGCGCTTCGCGCTCCCGGA
>JAYRJZ010000084.1:0-23828 GCA_041906015.1 Roseomonas sp. | reverse complement strand
ATCTCGGCCCGGCGGTGGCGGGGTCGATCGGCATCGCGGCCAGCGCGAACATCAATCCGGAGAAGACCCATCCGTCGATGTTCGAACCGGTGCACGGCTCGGCGCCGGACATCGCGGGGAAGTGGATCGCCAATCCGATCGGGCAGATCTGGTCGGGGGCGATGATGCTGGAGCATCTCGGCGAGAAGGAAGCGGCGGACTGCATCGTGCAGACCATCGAGCGCCTGCTGGCCGAGGGCGGGCCCCGCACGCGCGATATGGGCGGGCAGGCCGGCACGGTGGATGTGGGCAAGGCGATCGCGGAGGCTGTCGCGCAAGGGTCGTGACGCCAGGCGCGGCGCTTCACACCGTGGTGTTGAAGCGCCGCCCGCTTGAATGGCAGCGATGCTGACGCTAACCTAGGCCTGCGTTTGAGAACGATTCTCATCTGCAGTTGCGAATGACTCTCAACAGCCGCCGCGAGGAGCAGTTCATGGGCCGGGATTTCAGCCACATCGCGCGACGCTGCGAACGCGCCGTGGTCACGGCCTATCGCGAGCTGCGCGAACAGGGCAATGGCGACATGCCGGCCTTCCGCGCCTGCACGGCGCTGTACCGCATCCATCATCCCGAATCCTCGGTGAATGAGGCGCAGCGGCTGGTGGCGGAATGGATCGACCATCACATCATCCGCCAGGACACCGGCCCGACCGACGGCTGCGACTGCCCGTAGGAATCGCCGCAGGCGTTCCCCTACGGAGTCTTTGTCGCGTCTCTCGGACGGCGGGCGTCGCGTATCCGCGCGGCTTGCCTTTGCGCCCTGTGCTGTCGCACCGGGGACAACTGACCGGTCTGGGCGCGGTCGCGCCTTGCGCTCCCGGGCCGATGCGGGGCATCGGCCTGATCGTCAGGCGACACGGGTGCCGGGCCGTGATACCGGCAGCGAATGCACGACCTGATCCTGGGCATCACCGAATGGGTCGCCATCGCCGTGGAGGCCGCGGCGGTGCTGGTCGTGGCATTCGCGGTTATCCAGGCCGTGATCGGATTCCTGCGCGCCTTCTTCGGTGGCGCCGACGACGCGCATAGCGACGCGGTGCGGCTCCACCTCGCGCGCTGGCTGATGCTCGCACTGGAATTCGCACTGGCCGCGGACATCCTGCGCACCGCCATCGCACCGGGCTGGGACGAGATCGGCAAGCTTGCCGCCATCGCCACCCTGCGCACGGTGCTGAACTTCTTCCTCCAGCGGGAGATGGAGCAGGCGCGGCGGTAGCTACGCCGCCGGCCGCGCCCAGGCGATCGCCGCGCGCGCCAGCGCGTCGATGGTGTCCGCCACCGGGAAGGGCAGGGCGGGCCCTGCCGCGATGCCAAGCGGGATTTCCGTGCAGCCCAGCACCACGGCGCGCGCGCCGCGCTCCATCAGCCGCCGTGCCACCTCGGCGAGCGGCGCATAGGCCTCGGAAACCCGGTTCGCCTTCACCAGCCCGATCGCCGGCATAACGATGCGCGCCATCTCCTCCTCGGCCGGCAGCAGGCAGTCATAGCCGCGCGCGGCGAGACGTTCCTGATAGAGCCGCATCGCCAGCGTGCCGGTGGTTGCCATCAGCCCGATGGTGCCGTTGGCGATGCCCTGGCGCAGCAGGTCGTCCGCCGCGGCATGGACGATGTGCAGGATGGGCAGTTGGGTCGCGCCCTGCATCGCCTCGAACCAGCCATGGGCGGTGTTGCAGGGGATGACGATGGCCCCGCAGCCGGCCGCTTCCAGCCCCCGGATGCCGCGCATCAGCCAGGGCAGCGGGTCCTCGCCGCCGGCGAGCCGCGCGGCGGTCCGGTCCGGCACGCGCGGGTCGGACCACAGGACCGACGGGATATGGTCCTGGTCCCGCTCGGCCGGCGTCAGCAGGGTCAGCCGCTGCATGAACGTCGCCCCCGCCAGGGGCCCCATGCCGCCAAGGACGCCCAGCACGCGCACCGATCCACTCATGCGAAGATCCCATCCCAGGTGAGCTTGACGCCGGTCACCAGCAGCAGCGCGTAGAGCAGCTTGTAGAACAGCGCGTCCGATACGTATTTCTGCAGCCAGATGCCGAGATAGACGCCGACGGGTGCGAGCGGCAGCAGAACCAGGCTCGTCGCCAGGTTCGACGTCGAAAGATTCCCCAGCAGGTAGTACGGCACCAGCTTCACGTAGTTGACGATGCCGAAGAAGACGACAGTCGTCGCCGCCATCACCTGCCGTTCGAGCCGGCGCGGATACATGTAGATCGCGAGCGGCGGCGAGCCCGCATGCGCGATGGTGCTGGTGAAACCGGACGCGGCCGCGCAGATCGACCCCTTCACCGGATCATGCGGCGCGGGCGGCGGCGGTTCCGCGTGCCGCCGCAGCCACAGCGTGCGGGCGAGGAAGACAAGTGTCGTGACGCCGACCATCGCCTTGATCGCGCGGTCGGAGAAGGCGTGGAAGGCGAGCGCGCCGAGCAGGATGCCCAGCAGCGCGCCGGGCACCAGCACGCGCATCTCCCGCTTGTCCCAGCGACCCCACCAGGCCTTCAACCCAGACACGTCCATGGCGCAGAGCAGCGGCAACGCGATGCCGGCCGCGATCGGGGCCGGGACAACCAGCGCCATCAGCGGCACCAGCAGATTCCCCGCGCCGCCGGCAAAGCCGCCCTTGCTGATGCCGGTGATCAGCACAGCCGGGATGGCAAGCACGTAGAACCAGGGCTCGGTGATGAAGGGCAAGGCGGGGTGACGCTGCTGGGGCCAGCGTGTATGCCACAGGCAGCACTTCCCGCCCATCCCGGACCCGCCCCGACATGGAACATCTGAACGACCCGCTCTGGCTTTTCGGGCTGGCCGCCGCCATGGCGGCGACCGGGCTCGTCTCGGGCACGCTGGCCGGACTGCTTGGCGTGGGCGGCGGCATCGTGATCGTGCCGCTGCTGTTCAACGTCTTCCCGCTCTTCGGCATCCCCGAGGTGATCCAGATGAAGCTCGCGGTGGCGACGTCGCTCGCGACGATCATCCCCACCTCGATCCAATCGGCGCGCAAGCATCACGCGAAGGGGGCGATGGACGTGGCGCTGCTGCGGTCCATCTGGCCGTCCATGCTGGTCGGCGTCGCGCTCGGCACGGCGCTCGCGGTCTATGTGCATGGGGACGGGCTGACCGCGGTCTTCGCCGTGGTGGCGCTGCTGGTCGCGCTGAACATGGGGCTCACGGGTGTCGATTCGAAGATCACGTCGAGCATCCCGACCGGCCCGGGGCGGCAGGCGATCGGCCTCGGCATCGGCGGCATCAGCGCGATGATGGGCATCGGCGGCGGGACGCTCGGCGTGCCGATCCTGTCGCTGTGCGGCGTGCCGATCCGCTCCGCGGTCGCGACCTCCTCCGCCTTCGGGCTGATCATCTCCATCCCGGCGACGATCGGCTTCATCTGGGGCGGCTGGGGCGATCCGCTGCTGCCGCCCTTCTCGCTGGGCTACGTCAACCTGGTCGGCTTCGCGCTGATCGTGCCGACCTCGCTGATCGCCACCCCCTGGGGCGTGCACCTGGCCCACACCATCCCCCCGATCTGGCTGAAGCGCGCCTTCGGTGCCTTCCTCCTCATCACCAGCCTCCGGATGTTCTGGAAGCTGTTCACCTGAGGGCTTCGAAGAAGCGCCAGATCTCCCGCGTCGCATCAGGCTGCGGCGCGCCGCCCGGACCGCCCGGCCAGCCATGGTTGCCGCCCGGAATGGTCCACAGGATCGCCTCCGCGCCGCCGCAGGCATAACGGACCGGCTGTGTCCCGGCGACCGGGGGCAGAGGCTCCGGCGTCGCGCGGCAATTGGGGCCCGAGCCCAGGGACCGTGCGAAATCCCGCACCGGCATGAGCAGCCGGCGGCCTTCGATGGGCAGCATGGCATCGGCCGTGCCGTTGAACAGGACGGCCGGCGCGTGCGGATGATTGTGGCATGGCGCGACATAGCCGCCCGACACCAGCCCCACCCCGGCGATGAGATCGGGTGCGAAGCAGCCCAGCGCGGCCGCCATCATCGCTCCGTTGGACATGCCCACGGCGAAGATGCGTCGGCGATCGACCGGTGCGCGGCGGGCGATGTCCTCCACCACGGCGCGGGCGAAGGCGATCTCGGTGCGCGGGTCGCGCAGCACGCGCCACATGCCGTCCATGCCGTTCGGATAGGCGACGATCACGCCCTGCTCCTCGCCGATCGTGGTGAAGCGGGAGAGCCGCTCCACCAGGGCGCCCTGCCCGCCGAGACCGTGGAAGACGAGGATCAGCGGCCGGTCACCACGGCTGACGCGCGGCAGATGGAGCAGATAGCTGCGCGCGGCGCCGTCGAAGGGGATCTCCACACGTTGGGTGCCGGGCAGGGGGGCGATCTGTTGCGCAGTGGCCTGGCGGCGAGCGACCGCGTCGCGCGGGCGATCACGCGCGGCGGCGGGGCAGGCGAGAAGCAGCGCAGCGAGAAGGAACGCAAGACGCGGCAACAGGGGACTCCGATGTGAGGGCGACGGAGAATGCCACGGGATCACGGCGCCGCGTGCGACGAAGCGCAACAGGGGGAATGGGAGAGGAGCCTTGCCCCTCTCCAAGCCTCTCCCCACCAGGATGCTGGGCATCCTGGACCGCAGCCCATTGGCGCCGGGCGCGACATAT
This sequence comes from Roseomonas sp., assembly GCA_041906015.1. Lineage (GTDB taxonomy): Bacteria > Pseudomonadota > Alphaproteobacteria > Acetobacterales > Acetobacteraceae > Neoroseomonas. The sequence continues at coordinate 19,183 of JAYRJZ010000084.1, read as the reverse complement.
GGAATGCCTCCGCCGCCCGCAGGAGTGGGCTTCGGGATCGTTCTGCCAGTGGTGCATCGCGCCAGGTCGAGGTTTCCAAAGGCCCTTCGGCCTTTGGTGGGGTAAGGTGCGGAGAGGGGCAAAGCCCCTCTCTGGCCCCGTCAGCCCACGCGCTTCGACATGAACACCGTCACGCCGTTCATGAATTCCGCGCATGCCGTGACGGCATAGCCGCAGCGTTCGTACAGCGCGACATTCGCCGCGAAGGCCTGGTTGGTGAGCAGTCGGGTTTCGGCGCGTCCGGCCTCGCGCGCCAGCGTTTCCGCGTGGGCGAGCAACCGCCGCCCGAGCCCGGCGCCCTGTTCCTCCGGGCGCACGGCGACGTTCTCGATCCAGAGATGGTCGTCGCGCAGCGCCGTCTCGATCACGGCGAGGATGTGAAGGCCGCGCAGCAGCAGGTCGAAGCGGTGCCGCCGCAAGGCCTCGTGGTAGTCGGCCTGCATCGGCAGCGGCTCGCGGCCGATCACCGGCACCCATCGCGCATAGGCGGCGCGGGTGATCGCGCGGATCTCCTCGGCATCGGCCGGGGTGGCGCGGCGCAGGGCCGTGGGGGGAGGTGGTGCCATGGGTCGTGTCCTGGTGCGATGGACATGAAAAACCCCGCCGACCTTGCGGTGGGCGGGGTGCCGGGGAGACGGGAGGGAGGCAGCCGGGCCGTCAGCCCGGGAGCATGCCTCGCGTCTTCGGTTCGGGCGCGCGCCACCGCATTGCCGTCGCGGAACGACGACGTCGCAGCGTCAGGGTGGCGGGGCGCGCTTGCATGGCCGGGATGGTTGCGTTGACGGCCGCGGCCGTCAACGGTTTTCCAGGAAGGACAGGACGGCGGCGTTGAAGGCGGCCGGATTGTCCGCCTGGACGCTGTGCGCCGCGTTCGCGATGGTCACGCGCGTCGCGTTCGGCATCGCGCCTTCCAGCGCATCGAGGATACGCCCGAATTGCGGCTGGGAGCGGTCCCCGCCGGCCAGCAGGGTCCGGATGCCGATCCCCTCGGCCTCGGCGCGCGCATAGGGCTTGCGGTTCTCGTTCGCCTGGCCGAGCAGCGTGCGCGCATTGTCGCGGTTCACCGTCTTGCGGGCCTCGGAACGCTTCTCCCAGGCGCCGGGGCCGCCGGTGTGCTCGGCGACGACGGTCAGGCCTTCCTCGATCTTCGCTTCGGCGATCATCGCCGCGGCGGCGGAGAAGGCGGTGCCCTGCTTTCCGGCCGGCGGCGCACCGCCGAGGCTCGCATCGAGCTCCCCGCCTGGCTCCAGAAGGACCAGGGTGTGGATGAGCTGCGGGTGATGCTGCGCGACGCGGAAGGCGATGTGGCCGCCGCGCGAATGGCCGATCAGCCGCACCGGGCCTTCGCCGAGGCCCTTGATGAACTCCGCGATGTCGGCGGTGTGCCGCGCGATGGTGAAGTCGCCGCCATCGGTCCATTCCCCGGGCCAGCAATGGCGCAGGCTGACCGCCATGGCGTGGTACCTGGCGCCGAAGGCCTCCATCTGCCCGGCCCAGCTCCGCTGGTCGCCCAGCGTGCCGTGGATCATCAGCAGCGGCGGGCCGGACCCGGCCTCGGCGTAGGAGAGCGGGTAGCCATCGACGGTCAGCGTGGGCATGGGCGTTTCCTTATGCGTTGCGCGCGTCGTCCATGATGGCGCGGAAGCGCTTCACCGTCGCCTCCAGCCCCTCGAAGACGGATTGCGAAATCAGGAAGTGGCCGATCGAGACCTCGGTCACTTCCGGCCAGGCGGCGATGGGCCCGACCGTGTCGTAGGTCAGGCCGTGTCCGGCATGGCAGAGCAGCCCGGCCGCCTTCGCCGCCACCGCGCCGGCCTTCAGCCGGGCGAGCTGCGCGGCGCGATTCCCGACCGGGCCTTCGGCATAGCTGCCGGTGTGCAGCTCGATCGCCTGGGCCCCCAGTTTCGCGGCGGCCTCGATCTGCGCCGGATCAGCCTCGATGAAGATCGACACGCGCACCTCGGCAGCGCGTAACCGGTCGATGGCTTCCTTCAGGAATGGCGCCGCCCGTAGCACGTCGAGCCCGCCTTCCGTGGTCAGCTCGGCCCGCTTCTCCGGCACCAGGCAGCAGTGGGGCGGGCGGATGCGTTCGGCGAAGGCGACCATTTCCTCGGTCGCCGCCATCTCGAAGTTGAGCGGTGCGGCGATCTCCGCGCGCACGCGCTCCACGTCGCGGTCGCGGATGTGGCGGCGATCCTCGCGCAGATGCATCGTCACGCCATCGGCACCGGCGGCGACTACCGCACGGGCCGCCTCAACGGGGCAGGGGAAGGTGCCGCCGCGCGCATTGCGCAGCGTCGCCACGTGATCGACGTTCACCGAGAAGTCGAGATGCGTCATGCGGTCCTCTTGGGCGGCGGCGGCAGGGGCTGCCAGTAGAGCGGTTCGCGGATGTCCGGCCCGCCCTTCCAATCCACGTCGTTGCCGCTGTCGGCGACGAAGAGCTCGACGGGCATTTCCGCCGCGCCGGAATGACGCGTGCCGACCACCCAGCGGCCGCCGGTGACGACTTCCCCGTCGGTCAGCAGGATGCGCGTGCCGTCGCGCGGGGCGGTCGCGATGGGCTGCCAGCCGGTCGGCGCCGCACCCGCACGGCGCGATGCCATCAGCGCAGCCATGCGGATCGCCGCGATCAGCGAGGACGGATCGGCCTTGCCCGTGCCCGCGATGTCGAGCGCGGTGCCATGGTCCGGGCTGGTCCGCACGATGGACAGGCCGAGCGTGACGTTCACGCCGCCGGCCATGTCCAGCGTCTTGATCGGGATGAGCGCCTGGTCGTGGTAGAGGCAGATCGCCGCGTCATAGGTCGGCCGCGCGAGGGCCGTGAACATCGTGTCGGGCGGCATCGGCCCGCGCGCGGCGATGCCTTCCGCCTGCAGCGTCGCGATGGCGGGGGCGACGATCTCGATGTCCTCCCGCCCCATGGTGCCGGCCTCGCCGGCATGCGGGTTCAGCCCGGCGATGGCGAGGCGCGGCTTCGCGATGCCGAATTCCTCGCGCAGCGCGCGGGCGGTGATGCGGGCGGTCTCGACGATCATGGCCGGCGTCAGCCGCGCGATCGCCTTCGCCAACGCTTCATGCACCGTGACGGGGACGACGCGCAGTTCCTCGCTCGCCAGCATCATGATCGGCGGGACGCCGGTGCCGGCGATCTCGCCGAGATATTCGGTGTGGCCCGGATGCTTGAACCCGGCGGCGGTCAGCACGGATTTCTGGATCGGATTGGTCACCACGCCCGCAGCGCGGCCGGCCTTCGCCAGGTCCACCGCTTCCGTGATGGCGGCGATCACCGCCCCGGCATTCCCCGGGTCGAGCCGCCCGGGCTGCGGCGGGCGGGGCAGGGGGCGGTGCAGGATGGGCAGCGCCTCGGGGAAGGCCGCGGCGGCTTCCTCCGGCGCGGCGATGGCGCGGACCGGCACGCCGAAGGGCCGCGTCGCGTCGTCGATGAGGAAGAAGGCCGGGCCGGTGGCGCGCAGGGCGGACCAGGCGGCGGCGGAAATCTCCGCGCCGATACCGGCGGGTTCTCCCATGGTCAGGGCGAGGGGAAGCATGGTCCTTCGCGTGTAGTCCCTGGCGCGCCGGCTGACGAGGGCTTGCGGCAGGACAAGTCAGGCCCGATGCGCCGTGCTAGAAGCCCGGCATGGATTTCGTGGCGAGTTGCCTGCACGACCTGACGGCGCTGGGGCCGGGCGGCTTGGCGGCGGTGATGTCGGCGCTGTTCCTGGCCGGGCTTGCCGGCGGGGCGACGCATTGCGCCGGGATGTGCGGACCGTTCGTGATCGCCCAGGCGGCGGCCGTGGCGGACAGGGCCGCGGGCGGCGGCTGGGTCGCGCGGCTGTCGGGCGCGGCGCTGCTGCCCTATCACCTGGGCCGCGCCATCGGATACGGCGCGCTGGGGGCCGCGGCCGGCGGGCTGGCCGGCGTGGTCGCCTTCGGCACCGGGTTTCGCTTCGTGCTGGCCGGGCTGCTGGCGGCGGCGGCGCTGCTGATGTTCGCCCAGGCCTCGGCGCGGATTGCCGCCTTGCTGCCGAAGCTGCCGGCGCCACGGCTGCCGGCGGTGCTGGAACGGCGTCTGGGGGCGCTGATCGCCGCGCCGACCGGGCTGCGCGGCGTGGCGCTGGGGCTGATGCTCTCGGCCCTGCCCTGCGGCCTGCTCTATGGCGCGTTGGCCGGGGCGGCGGCGACGGGTTCCGTGCTGGGCGGCGCGCTCGCCATGGCCGCTTTCGTGGCGGGGACGGTGCCGGCCCTGATGGGCGTGGCGCTGCTTGGACGCTTCTTTGGGCGACGGGCGGGCCCGGGGATGCGAGTCGCCGGTGCCGCGCTCTTTGTGCTGAATGGGGTCATGCTGGCGGCGATGGCCGTGCGGGTGGTGGCCTGAACGGAGAGGGTGGAAGGCGGCCTTTCGCGGTTGGGCTTCGCGCTCCTGCCCGTGCTTCACTCACCGTCATGACGGCACTGGACGACATACGGCTTCTGCTGGAGGCGAAGGCACGAGCCCTCGTTGCGAGGAACGCCGGGGACCTGGACGCTCTGATCCACACGGATTTCCTTTACGTCAATGCGGGCGGACGGACCTTCGACAAGGCTGGCTATATCGAAACCTACTGCACGTCCGGGAGGGTGGTGTTCATGCAGCAGCGGTTCGCCAACCTCGTCGTCAAGCTGGTCGGCGATGCCGCAACAGCGACCCTTCTCCTCGACGACGAACTCAGGATTGACGAACGCACGGTGAATGGACGCTATCGGTCCCTCTGCATGTTCAGCCAGTTCTCGGGGCGCTGGCTCTGGATCGCGGGCCAGACGATGTCCGTTGGAACGGCGTAGGCTCGCCCTGGGTCTGGACGGGCCGTTCCACACGCGCTGAGGGTCAGGCCCCGAAGCATGCCTATCGCACCAGGTCCCGATAGGCATGCCACGTCGCGTGCCCCACCAGCGGGATCACCAGCGCCAACCCCAGGAAGAACGGCACCATCGCCATCGCGGTGAAGACCACGATCAGCCCGGCCCAGAACAGCATCGCCGCCGGGTTGGTGAGCACCGCCCGGATCGAGACCGCGATCGCCTCGAAGGCCGAGGCCTCCGGCCGGTCCACCAGCATCGGGATCGACACCGCGGAGATGGCGAAGGCCGCGCCCGCCAGCACCGCGCCGGCCGCTGTCCCCACGATCAGGAAGGGCAGCAGCATCGGCGAGCGCAGCATCGCCATGGGAACGTCCTCGAGCGCCGGCGCGAAGTTCACGCCGAACATCAGCATGAAGAGCAGCGCCGCCACCCGCACCCAGAACAGATGGAGCAGCAGCAGCACGACGCCCATGAAGGCAAGCTGTCCGCCATTGCGCGTGAAGCCGGCCAGGCAGGCGGCGAAGGTGACGGGCTGCCCGGCCTCACGCAGGCGGGAGGCTTCGTACAGGCCAGCGGCGAGCAGCGGCGCGACCATGAAGAATCCCGCGGAGGCCGGCAGGATCGCCCAGGCGGTGCGCGCCCACAGCAGCAGCAGCGCCAGGGCCCAGCCGGCGGCGGTGAATGCCCCGCCGTAGAAGAAGCCGAGCTGGGGATTGGCCCGCAGGTCCCGCCAACCCTCGGTCAGCCACATCCATGGCCGATCCGGCGGCACTGCGGTGACGATGGCTGGGCTGCGGGCAACGGACTCCGCGTCGCTCGGCATCATGGACTTTTCCCCCAGGGGCTGTTCCGCCCCGTAACGTTTCAACCCTTTGCCCCGCCACGCCGGCTTCGAGCTTGATTCGGATCAAGGACGACGCGAGGGCTCACGTATTCATTGCCGATCATGGTGCGCGTGGCGACTCCGCCGTGCCGCCACATGGGGAGATTTTGGTCGTGGCAGCAGCAACGGCAACCGCCGCCCTGGTTCCGGGGCAGGCGACAGGGGTGCGGGAGGTCGCCTATGTCGAGGCGCCGCTGCGCGCCTTCGCGGCGATTACCGCCTTCTGGGGCGTGGTGGGCTTCCTGGTCGGCGTGGTGATCGCCGCCCAGCTCGCCTTCCCGCTCCTGAACCTGGATCTGGAGTGGACGACCTTCGGCCGGCTGCGCCCGCTGCACACCAGCGCGGTGATCTTCGCCTTCGGCGGCAATGCGCTGCTCGGCACCAGCCTGTTCGTCGTGCAGCGGACCTGCCGCGCGCGGCTCTTCGGCGGCGAGGAGGCTGGCTGGTTCCTCTTCTGGGGCTATCAGTTCTTCATCGTGATGGCCGCGCTGGGCTACGTGCTCGGCATCACCCAGGGCAAGGAATACGCCGAGCCCGAATGGTATGTGGACCTCTGGCTGACCTTCGTCTGGGTCGCCTACCTGATCATCTTCGGCGGCACGATCATCAAGCGCAGCGAGCCGCACATCTATGTGGCGAACTGGTTCTACCTCGCCTTCATCATCACCATCGCGATGCTGCACATCGGGAACAACATCTCGATCCCGGTCAGCCTCGGCTCCTCGCATTCCTATTCGGCCCCGGCGGGCGTGCAGGGCGCGATGATCCAGTGGTGGTACGGCCACAACGCGGTGGGCTTCTTCCTCACGGCGGGCTTCCTCGGGATGATGTACTACTTCATCCCCAAGCAGGCGGATCGCCCGGTCTATTCCTACCGGCTGTCGATCGTGCACTTCTGGACGCTGATCTTCCTCTACATCTGGGCGGGTCCGCACCACCTGCACTACACCGCGCTGCCCGACTGGGCACAGGTGCTGGGCATGGTGTTCTCGGTGATGCTGTGGATGCCGTCCTGGGGCGGCATGATCAACGGGCTCATGACGCTGTCGGGCGCCTGGGACAAGCTGCGCACCAACGCGGCGCTGCGCTTCTCGGTCACCGCCGTCGGCTTCTACGGCATGTCGACCTTCGAAGGGCCGGTGATGTCGATCCGCGCGGTGAACGGCCTGTCGCACTACACCGACTGGACCATCGGCCACGTCCATTCGGGTGCCATGGGCTGGGTCGGCTTCATCAGCTTCGGCGCGATCTACTATCTGTTCCCCGTGCTGTGGAAGAAGAAGGCGATCTGGAGCGAGAAGCTGATCGCCTGGCACTTCTGGCTCGCGACCCTCGGCATCGTCTTCTACATCACCGCCATGTGGGTGTCGGGCATCATGCAGGGGCTGATGTGGCGCGCCTATGACGAGCTCGGCTTCCTCCAGTACTCCTTCGTCGAGACGGTGGAAGCGATGCATCCCTATTACGTGATCCGCATGCTGGGCGGAGTCCTCTACCTCTCCGGCGCGCTGATCATGTGCTTCAACCTCTGGAAGACCGTCTCCAGCAGCGAGGCCGCCGAGCCCGAAGCTGCGCCGGCTTCCGCCATTGCCGTCGCGGCGGAATAAGGAGGGGCGCGCCATGTTCAACTGGCTTCGCGACCACGGCGTCATCGAGCGCAACGTCGTGCTGATGGCGGTGCTCACCCTGATCACCGTCTCGATCGGCGGCCTGGTGCAGATCGTCCCGCTCTTCGCGGTCGAGACCACCATCGAGCGCGTGCAGGGGGTCCGCCCCTACACGCCGCTCGAACAGGCGGGGCGCGACATCTATGTGCGGGAGGGCTGCTACCTCTGCCATTCCCAGATGATCCGCCCCTTCCGCGACGAGCTGGAGCGCTACGGCCATTTCAGCCTCGCTGCGGAGAGCATGTACGACCATCCTTTCCAGTGGGGATCGAAGCGCACGGGGCCCGACCTCGCGCGCGTCGGCGGGCGCTATTCGGATGACTGGCATGCGGCGCATCTGCGCTCCCCGCGCGCCGTGGTGCCGGCCTCCGTGATGCCGCCCTACGCCTTCCTCGACCGGCCGCTCGACACGCGGGACATCCAGGACCGCATGCGGGCGCTGCGCGTGGTGGGCGTGCCCTATACCGACGAGATGATCGCCAATGCCGCGGCCGACCTGCGCGCCCAGGCGAGCCCCGAGGTGGACGGCTCGGCCTTCCAGGGCCGCTACGCCCGCGCCCGGCAGGGTAATTTCGACGGCAACCCGGCGGTGGTGACCGAAATGGACGCCCTCGTCGCCTATCTGCAGATGCTCGGCACCCTCGTCGACTTCCGTGACGTGACGCCGGCGCAGATGCGCCAGCAGTGAGGAGGAGGCCATGCAGACGCTGATCGAGCACCTGCCGACGCTGCGCTCCCTCTGGGTTGTGTGGTTCTTCGTCCTCTTCCTCGGGATGCTGTGGTTCGTCATGCGCCCGTCGAAGAAGGCCTACTACCAGGCCCAGGCCGACATTCCCCTGCGGGACACCGATTCCGCCCACGACGGACGCTGAGGAGCATCCGAGGATGCCGACGAAGATCGAAAAGGACAGCGTGACCGGGCGGGAGACCACCGGCCATGAATGGGACGGGCTGAAGGAGCTCAACACGCCGCTGCCCAAGTGGTGGCTGTGGACCTTCTATGCCTCGATCGCCTTCGCCGTGGTGTGGATGGTGCTCTATCCATCCCTGCCGTTCTGGCGCGGCACCACCGGCTGGGTGGCGCGCGAGGCGATCGTGGGCGAGGTGGCCGAGGCCAACGCCCGCAACGCCCCGATGATGGCGCGGCTGCGCGCGGCGACGCCGGCGCAGATCGTCGCCGACCCGGAGATGCGCGCCTTCGCGCTCGCCGGCGGGCGCGTCGCCTTCGCCAACAACTGCGCCGCCTGCCATGGCGCGGGCGGGCAGGGCGCGCCGGGCGGCTTCCCCGCGCTGGTGGATGACGACTGGCTGTGGGGCGGTTCGCTCGACGCGATCCACCAGACCATCGCGCACGGCATCCGCAACACCGAGGACGACGCGGCGCGGACCTCCGTCATGCCGCGCTTCGGGGCGGATGGCATGCTGACCAACCCGCAGATCGGCGATGTCGCCGAATTCGTGCTGTCGCTGTCGGGCCGGGCGAACGATCCGGCCGCGGTGGAACGCGGGCGGACCATCTTCGCGGAGAACTGCGCCTCCTGCCACGGCGACAACGGGCAGGGGAACCGCGAGTTCGGCGCGCCGAACCTGGCCGACCAGGTGTGGGTCTATGGCGGGGGCAAGGCGGACATCATCGCGATGGTGCGCAACCCGCGCCTCGGCGTGATGCCGGCCTGGCAGGGTCGCCTCGACCCCGCCGTGGTCAACATGCTGGCGGTATTCGTGCATTCTCTGGGCGGGGGTGAATGACCCTTGCCGGACGGGAGTGGGAAGATGACGCCCGAGGTCGAGGCCCCGCACCGGGCCAAGGCTGACCGGCCGATGGGGGCACCCGCCTCCGCGGCCGCGCAGCCGCTCTATGCGGCGCGGCAGAAGGTCTATCCGAAGCGGGTCCTCGGCAAGGTCCGCTCGGTCAAGTGGACGCTGCTCGCGCTCTGCCTCGTGCTCTACTACGTCGTGCCCTGGCTGCGCTGGGACCGCGGGCCGGGCGTGCCCGACCAGGCGGTCCTGGTGGACATCACCAACGCGCGCATCTTCCTCTTCTGGGTCGAGATCTGGCCGCAGGAGATCTACTTCCTCGCCGGCGCGCTGATCCTGGCGGCCTTCGCGCTGTTCGCCGTCTCCTCGCTGTTCGGGCGGCTGTGGTGCGGCTTCACCTGCCCGCAGACGGTCTGGACCGATCTGTTCATGTGGGTGGAACGCTGGATCCAGGGCGACCGCAATGCGCGGATGAAGCTCGACCAGGGGCCGCACGACGCGAACTACTGGACACGCAAGGGGCTGACCCACGGCGTCTGGCTGCTGATCGCCGCGGCGACCGGCGGTGCGTGGGTGATGTATTTCGTCGACGCGCCGACCGTGACGGTGGAACTGCTGACCGGCCGCGCGAGCCTCGAGGTCTATGTCTTCTTCGCGCTGTTCACCGGCACGACCTATCTGCTCGCCGGCTGGGCCCGCGAGCAGGTCTGCACCTACATGTGCCCCTGGCCGCGCTTCCAGGCGGCGATGCTCGACGAGAACTCGCTCGTCGTCACCTATCGCGACTGGCGCGGCGAACCACGCGGCAAGGCGAAGGCCGAAGGCGTGGGCGATTGCGTCGATTGCTATGCCTGCGTGCATGTCTGCCCCACCGGCATCGACATCCGCGACGGGCAGCAGCTCGAATGCATCGGCTGCGGGCTGTGCGTCGATGCCTGCGACAGCGTCATGGGCAAGCTCGGCCGGCCCAAGGGGCTGATCGCCTTCGAGACGCTGAAGAACCTCTCCGCCTCCGAGGCCGCGACCGCCGGCATGGCGCCGGGGCCCGATCGCTATGCGGCCGGCATGGCGGCGCGCCAGACCCCGCGCTTCATCCGCCCGCGCACCATCTTCTATGCCGGTGCGCTCGGCGTGGTCGCGCTGGTGATGCTCGGCGCCTTCATGATGCGCTCGACGCTGGACGTGACCGTGCTGCGCGACCGCGCGCCGCTCTTCGTGCGGCTGTCGGATGGCTCGGTGCGCAATGCCTACACCATCAAGATCGTCAACAAGACGCGCGAGGAAGCGCCGCTCGCCCTGGTGCTGCAGGCGCCAGAAGGCTTCCGCATGACCGTGCAGGATGTCGAGAACGATGCGCAGGGCCGCCCGCTGCTCCATCGCCGCGCCGATGGCATCGCGCAGTATCGCGTCTTCGTCACCGTCCCGCGGGGCCAGCGCATCGCCGAGGACACGCCCGTCAGCTTCCGGCTGGTCGATGCTCAAGGCCGCGCGGAGGCGAGCCGGTCGAGCAACTTCCTGGGACCCAAGCCATGAGCCTCAGCATGGAACAGGCGCCGTTCGACCCCCGCCGCAGCCGTTGGATCCCCTGGGCCTTCTTCGGCGCCTTCGTGGTGATCTTCTCGGTGAACGGCGTGCTGATCTACTTCGCGATCAGCACCTTCACGGGGGTGACCGTCTCGCGCGCCTATGAGCAGGGCCGCCAGTACAATGACGTGCTGGCCGAAGCGGCGCGGCAGGATGCGCTCGGCTGGCGCGCGACGGTGACGCTGTCGGGCGGTTCGCTGACGGTCGTCGCCACGGATCGCGATGGCCATCCTTTGCCTGGCCGTGTCGAGGGCGTGCTGCGGCGGCCGCTCGAAGGAGCGGAACTGCCGCTCGCCTTCGGCCCGCGCGGCGGCGGCCGCTGGGCGGCGGAGGTGCGGCCCTCCGAACGCGGCCAGTGGGAAGCGCGGCTGACCCTCTATGGCCCGAACGAGACGCCCTTCGACATCCGCCAGCGGGTGATCGTGCGGTGAGCATCATCGCGCGCGCGCGGCCTGTCGCTTCGGAAGCGGTCTCGGCGGCGAGTTGCGCGCATTGCGGCGCGCGGCTGGCGCCGGGGCAGGACCGCTTCTGCTGCACGGGCTGCGAGGGCGCGCATGCGTTGGTCGCCGGGCTCGGCCTCGGCGCCTTCTACGGCCGGCGGGAGACCGAGGCCGGCGCGCTGCGGCCCGAGGCGCTGGCGCCGGGGCTCGACCTCGCGCCCTTTGCCGCGACGCAGCGGGACGGGACGCAGCGGCTCGAGCTGATCGTCTCGGGCCTGACCTGCGGGGCCTGCGTCTGGCTGGTGGAGCAGGCGCTGGCGGCGGAGGCGGATGTGCTGTCGGCGCGCGCCTCGCTGTCGGCGCGGCGGCTCACCGTCACCTGGCGAGGGGAGGCGGCGCGGGCGAATGATCTCGCGGCGCTGCTCCAGCGGCTTGGCTTCCGGGTCGCACCCTGGTCGCCGGCCTGCCTGCGCGCCACCGAGGATGCCGAAGGCCGCACGCTCATCCGCGCGCTCGGCATCGCGGCCTTCGGGTCGATGAACATCATGCTGATCTCCGTCGCCGTCTGGGTCGGTGGGGATATGGGGCCTTCGCTACGCCATGGGCTGCACTGGCTCGCCGCATTGATCGGCATGCCGGTGGTGCTGCTGGCGGGCATGCCGTTCTACACCTCCGCCTGGCGCGCCATCCGCGCGGGGCGGCCGAGCATGGACCTCGCCATCTCGCTCGGCGTGCTCGCCACCGCCGCGATGTCGCTGTCGGAGACGCTGCGCAACGGCCCCTATACCTGGTTCGACGGCGCGACGATGCTGCTGGCGCTGCTGCTGGCCGGCCGTGTCTTCGACCGGGCGGCGCGGCGGCGGGCGCGGCAATCGGTGGCGGAACTGCTGGCGCTGCAGGAAGGGCTGGTCAGCCGCCTGCTGCCGGATGGGCGCATCGAGGCGGTGCAGGCCGAAGCCGTCCTGGCCGGTGATCGCGTGCTGGTGGCCGCCGGCGAGCGCCTGCGCCTCGATGGCCTGGCGGAGACCGATGCGCTGCTCGACGCCGCGGCGACCACGGGCGAGAGCGTGCCGCGTTCCTTCCCTGCCGGGGAGACGCTGCCGGCCGGTGCGGTGAACATGGGGGCCGCCTTCACCATGACCGTGACGGCGGCGGTCAAGGACGGTTCGCTCGCCGCCATGGCGCGGCTGCTCGAACGCGCCGAACAGGCCAAGGGCCGCTTCGTCGCCATCGCCGACCGGGCCTCGCGCTTCTATGTGCCCGTGGTGCATGTCGTCGCGGCGGCGACCTTCGCGGTGTGGTGGGGGGTGCTGGATGCGCCCTGGCAGGTCGCGCTGGTCAATGCCGTCTGCGTGCTGCTGATCACCTGCCCCTGCGCGCTGGCCCTGGCCGTGCCGGCGGTGCAGGTGGTCTCCGTGGGGGCGCTGTTCCGGCGCGGCGTGCTGGTCACTTCCGCGACCGCGCTGGAACGGCTGGCCACGGCCGACCATGCCGTGCTGGACAAGACCGGCACCCTGACCGAAGGGCGGCCGGTGCTGATCCCGGAAGGGCAGGATGACGCGGTGCTGGCCCGTGCGGCGGCGATGGCCCGCGCCTCGCGCCATCCGCTGGCGCAGGCGCTGGTGCGCGCCTGCCCCGAGGCCCCCCTCGTCGACGGTGTGCGCGAGGTGCCGGGGCGGGGCCTGGAAGCGGGCGCGGCTCGGCTAGGCTCGGCTTCCTTCTGCGGCCTGCCGCCGGCGACCGATGGCATGACGCTGGTCTTCCGGGAGGGCGATGCCGAACCCCTCCTGTTCCGCTTCGCCGACCGGATGCGGGATGACGCGCCGGCCGCGATCGCGGCGTTGGCCGGGCTCGGGCTGGATGCGGAACTGCTCTCCGGTGATGGCGAGGGTGCGGTGGCCGCCGTGGCGTGGCAGGCCGGCATCAGGGAATGGCGCTCGGGTGTCGATCCGGCGGCGAAGCAGGCACGCATTGTCGCGCTGAAGGCCGCCGGGCGGCGACCGCTGATGGTGGGGGATGGCATCAACGACGCGGCGGCGCTCGCCGCGGCGCATGTCTCCGCGAGCCCGGCCGGGGCGACCGATCTCGCCCAGACCGCATCGGATCTGGTGCTGCAGCGGGAAGGGCTTTCCGCCCTGCCGGCGGCGATCCGCATGGCACGGCGGGCCCAGGCCATCGCGCGGGAGAATATCGGCTTCTCGCTGGTCTATAACGTCTTCGCCGTGCCGCTGGCGGCGCTGGGCCTCGTCACGCCGCTGATCGCAGCGGTGGTGATGGCGTCCTCCTCCCTCGTGGTCGTGCTGAACGCGCTGCGCGCGGGCAAGGAGTGAGCGCGATGGACGTGCTGATCTACCTCATTCCCGCTTCCCTCTTCCTCGGCCTGATCGGGCTGCTGGGATTCCTCTGGGCGCTGCGGTCGCGCCAATACGAAGACCTGGACGGTGCGGCCGCACGCATCCTGTTCGACGACAAACCCCGCAAGGAGACACCGCAATGACCGGTGGCCGCATCTTCTTCTTCATCCTCTACGGGCTGCTCGCGTTGCTCGGCCTGATCATGGCGGCGGCGGCGCAGGACGTCGGCATCACGATCTTTGGCTGGGGACTGCTGTTCTTCGGCGTGCTGAACGTGTTCAACCTGATCAGGATGCATTTCGACGAGCAGGAGCAGCACTGAGCGCAGCGCAGGCGGGTGCCGTCACGGCACCGGCGACAGCACCCGCTTCAGGCAGCGCAGCGTGAAGGCCGTGCGCGTGTGGCGCACGCCGGGGAGGCGGTAGATCCTCTCCCGCAGCAGGCGCTCATACCCCGCCGTGCCGCCCACCGCGGCCTTCAGCATGTAGTCGTATTCGCCGGTCACGAGCCAGCATTCCAGCACTTCCGGGATGCCGCTGACCGCTTCCTCGAAGCGCTTCAGGTTCTCGTCGTCGTGACGTTCCATCATCACTTCGAGGAACACCGTATCGGGCAATCCCAGCGCTGCCTGGTCCAGCACTGCATGATACCCCTCGATCACGCCGGATTGTTCCAGCCGCTTCACCCGCGTCCAGCAGGGGGAGGGGGAGAGCCCCACCTCCTCGGCCAACTCGGCATTGGTCAGCCGCGCGCGGCGGGAGAGGGCACGGAGGATCCGTCTGTCTGTCGCGTCCATGGCAGAAGAATGTTCCGTTCCTTCGGCGCTGCACAACAGAAAACGGAATAACTGCCCGCGCCGGCGGCCCCATCATTCTGTCATTGGCAGGCCGTCCGGAGAGTCCCAACATGACCGTCATGGGCAGCATCATCCGACCCGACGCGACGCTTGAGGAACGCTGGGATGCCAGCGGCGGCCCGGTACTGCTGACCGGCACCCAGGCGCTGGTCCGCCTGCCCATGCTGCGGCAGGAGATGGATGCCGCGCTGGGGTGGAAGACCGGCGGCTTCATCTCGGGCTATCGCGGCTCGCCGCTCGGCGGCTTCGACAAGGAGCTCGGCCGCCAGCAGAAGCGGCTGCGGGCGCATGGCATCGTCTTCACGCCCGGGCTGAACGAGGATCTCGCCGCCACGGCCGTCTGGGGGTCCCAGCAGGTCGGGCTGACGCCGGGTGCGACCGTCGATGGCGTCTTCGGCATCTGGTACGGCAAGGGGCCGGGGGTGGACCGCACCGGCGACGTGTTCCGCCACGCCAATTCGGCCGGGACCATGCCGAAGGGCGGCGTCATCGCGCTGGCCGGCGACGATCCCTCGTCCAAATCCTCCACCATCACCTCGGGCTGCGAAGTCAGCTTCATGGATGCCGAGATCCCGGTGCTGGATCCGGCCGATGTGGGGGAGGTGCTGGCCTTCGGCCTGAAGGGCATCGCCCTGTCGCGCTTCGCCGGGCTGTGGGTCGGCGTGAAATGCGTTGCCGACACGATGGATGCGTCGATGACGGTGCTGCTCGACCCGGCGCGCTATGCGACGCGCGATCCGGTCGGGCTGCCCATGCCGCCCGATGGGCTGCACATCCGCCTGCTCGATACGCCCATCGCGCAGGAGGAACGGCTGCGCCACTTCAAGCTGCCGGCCGCCATCGCCTTCGCCCGCGCCAATGACATCGACCGCATCGTGCTCGATGCGCCGGAGGCCCGCTTCGGCATCGCCGTACGCGGCAAGGCCTATGCCGTGCTGCGCCAGGCGCTGGAGGAGGCCGGCATCTCCGAGGCCTTCGCGCGGGAACATGGTCTGCGCATCTGGAAGGTGGGCCTGGCCTGGCCGCTGGATGCCGAGGCCGCGCGCGCCTTCGCGGAGGGGTTGGAAGAAGTCCTCGTCATCGAGGATCGCCGTCCGATGGTCGAATGGCAGCTCCGTGACGCGCTGTTCCATGCGCCGACACGCCCGCGCGTCACCGGCAAGAAGGACGAGAATGGCCGCCCGCTGCTCTCCGACCTCACCGAGCTCGACATCGCGCAGATCCTGCGCGCGCTTGCCGCGCGGCTGCCCGCGCCGCTCCGCACGAACCGGCTGCATGAACGCATCGCGGAACTCGACCGGCAGGCCTCGTTGCAGACGGTGCCGCTGCATCTGCGCGACCCCTATTTCTGCCCCGGCTGCCCGCACAATACCTCGACGAAGGTGCCCGAGGGCTCGCGCGCGCTGGCCGGCATCGGCTGCCACTACCTCGCCAAGAACATGGACCGGAATTCGGACCTGTTCACCCAGATGGGAGGTGAGGGCATGCCCTGGCTCGGTCAGGCGCCCTTCACCAGCGAGAAGCATGTCTTCGCCAATATCGGCGATGGCACCTGGGGCCATTCGGGCTCGCTGACCGTGCGTTTCGCCGTGGCCTCCAAGGCCAATATGACCTTCAAGGTGCTGGTCAACAGCGCGGTCGCGATGACGGGCGGCCAGACGCCCGAAGGCGAGATCGACGTTCCCCACATCGCCGCACAGCTTCGCGCGGAGGGCGTGCAGCGCATCGCCATCGTCTCCGACGATCCGGAACGGCATCAGGGCGATGCGATGATCCCCGCCGGCGTCACCTTCCATCACCGTTCGGAACTCGATGCGGTGCAGAAGGCGATGCGCGAGGAGCCGGGCGTCACCGCCATCATCTACGACCAGGAATGCGCGACCGAACGCCGCCGCAAGCGCAAGCGCGACCTGGCGCCCAAGGCCGAGCGCCGCGTGATGATCAATCCCCGCGTCTGCGAGGATTGCGGCGACTGCTCGCGCGTCTCGAACTGCCTGGCGGTCGAGCCGGTGGACACACCCTTCGGCCGCAAGCGGAAGATCGATCAGTCGGCCTGCAACCAGGATCTGTCCTGCGTGCAAGGCTTCTGCCCGTCCTTCGTCACGCTGCTCGGCGCCAAGCCGGCCGAGCACCACGTCGTCGCCATCGGGGCTGCGCCGCCCGAACCGGTGCGCCCCGAGGTGCAGGGCGAGGCCTGGAACCTGCTGATGGCCGGCGTGGGCGGGCAAGGCGTGTCCTCGCTCGCGGCGATCCTGGCCCAGGCGGCGCACCTCGAAGGGCGGCCGGTGCGCAGCCTCGATTTCCTCGGCCTCGCGCAGAAGGGCGGCGGCGTCTATGCGCAGCTGCGCATCGGCGCGCCGGGCGCGGCACCTGAGTCCATCGCCGGCGCGCGCATCACCGCCGGTGCCACCGACCTGCTGATCGCGGCCGACATGGTGGTCGCGCACGGGCGCACGGCGCGTCCGTTGCTGGGGGCGGAACGCACCGCGGCGGTGGTGAATGCCGACCTCGCCCCCACCGCACAGTTCGTGAAGAACACCGCCACGCGGTATCAGGCGGCCGAGATGCTCGACAGCATCCGCAGCGCCTGCCGCGACACCATCGCCTTGCCTGGCACCACGCGGGTCGAGGAGGAACTCGGCGACGCGGTGTATCTGAATGTCTATCTGCTCGGCATCGCCTATCAGCGCGGCCTGGTGCCGCTGTCGTCGGAGGCCATCAACCGCGCGCTGGAACTCAACGGCGCTCAGGTGACGCTGAACAAGGAAGCCTTCGCTCGCGGCCGGGCCGCCGCGCTCGAGGACCTCGCCCCGCCGACCCATGTCGCCGAGACGCTGGACTCGCTGATCGCCCGGCGCGTCGCGGATCTCACCGCCTATCAGAACGCGCGCTACGCCCGTGACTACGAGGCCTTCGTCGCCAAGGTCCGCGGCGTGGGCGATGAGCGCCTGACCCGCGCCGTGGCCACCCAGCTTCATCGCCTGATGGCCTACAAGGATGAGTATGAGGTCGCCCGCCTGCATGCCCTGCCGGAATGGAAGGACGCGCTGGCGCATGGCTTCACCGGGACGCAGGCGATCGAGATGCACCTCGCCCCGCCGGCGATGGGCGAGCAGAAGCGCCGCTTCGGCCCGTGGATGTTCCGCGCCATGGGGCTGCTGCGGCATGGCAAGGTGTTGCGTGGCACGGCGTTCGACATCTTCGGCCGCACCGAGGAACGCCGCACCGAACGCACGCTGCCGGCCGAGTTCCGCGCCGGGATCGAACGCCTGCTGGCGAACCCCGCCCTCGCCGCCGACTGGGCCGAGGTCTGGGCCGGCGTGAAGGGCTTCGGTCCGATCAAGGCACGCAACCTGGCCGCAACGCGCAGCAGGCTCGCCGCCATCGAGGCGCCGGCCATCGCGGCGGAGTGACGCGCCCGCCTCAGCCTGTATCCTGGCGGCGGAGAGGAAACGCACCATGACACAGGCCTTCGACCTGCCCGAGGCGACGCGTGAGCTGCAATCCGTCGCGCAGGACTTCGCCCGCGAGGTGCTGGCGCCGAACGCCCGACGCTGGGACGAGGACCGCCACTTCCCCGTGGACGAGATGCGCGAGGCGGCGAAGCTCGGCATGGCCGCGCTCTATGTGCGCGAGGAGTCAGGCGGGTCGGGCCTCACGCGCCTCGACGCCGCCGTGGTGTTCGAGGCGTTGGCGACGGGTTGCCCGACGGTCGCGGCCTATCTGTCCATCCACAACATGGTCGCCTGGATGATCGACCGCTTCGGGTCCGATGCGCAGCGCGCCGAATGGCTGCCTTCGCTGGTCACGATGGAGCGCATCGCCTCCTATGCGCTGACCGAGCCCGGCTCGGGGTCGGACGCGGCGGCGTTGCGCACGCGCGCCGCGCGGGACAATGAGGGCTACGTCCTGAACGGAACGAAGCAGTTCATCTCGGGCGCTGGCGTGTCGGATCTCTACCTGACCATGGTGCGCACGGGGGAGGAGGGGCCATCCGGCATCTCCGCTCTGCTGATCCCGAAGGAAACGACGGGCCTCTCCTTCGGCGCCAATGAGCGCAAGATGGGCTGGAACGCACAGCCGACGCGCCAGGTGATCTTCGAGGATGCGCGCGTCGCGGCCAGTGCGCTGCTCGGTGAGGAAGGGCAGGGCTTCCGCTTCGCCATGGCGGGGCTGGATGGCGGGCGGCTCAACATCGCGGCCTGCTCGCTGGGCGGGGCGCAGGCCGCGCTCGACATCGCGCTCGACTACACGCGCGAACGGCGCGCCTTCGGCAAGGCGATCAGCGATTTCCAGAACACGCAGTTCAAGCTCGCGGACATGCGCATCGAGCTCGAAGCGGCGCGGTCGCTGTTGTGGCGCGCCTGCGCGAAGCTGGATGCGAAGGCGCCCGATGCCTCGGCCTTCTGCGCCATGGCGAAGCGCTTCGTCACCGATACGGGCTCCCGCGTCGCAGATGAGGCGCTGCAGCTGCTCGGCGGCTATGGCTACCTGGCCGATTACGGGATCGAGAAGATCGTGCGCGACTTGCGCGTGCACCGCATCCTGGAAGGGACCAACGAGATCATGCGTATGATCGTGGCGCGCGGGATGCTCGGCGCGCGCTGACAGGCTTTCCAGCCCTGGCTGTTTGGACCCCCAAGGATGCCGCCATCGGGGTCTCGCGACGCCCCGCCCTACCCAGCACCTTCCGCTGTGGAATTGGAGGGGCTTTGCCCCTCCAAGCCACCCCAGCAAAGGCCGAAAGGCCTTTGCAAACC